>CAYPRX010000017.1:0-3077 GCA_964413265.1 uncultured Brevinematales bacterium | reverse complement strand
ATAGGGAATACTCAGTTATCACGGGATGAAATTATCACTGAAATAAACAGGTAAAAGGTAAGCTTAAATGCCGATTTCAGCTGAAAAATATGAATTTGCAAAAGATAATATTCTTACTATGGAAGATGCAGTCAAAAAGATTGAAGAGTTAAAAAAAGAAAATAAAAAAATAGGGCTCTGTCATGGCGGTTTTGATATGCTGCATCCTGGTCATGTCAGACATTTTATCTCTGCAAAAAAATTTTGTGATGTGTTATTTGTAAGCATAACATCGGACTTTTTTGTAACCATGAGAAAGGGGGGTGGAAGACCGGTCTTTCCAGATTATCTGAGGGCTTACATGGCCGCGAATATCAGTTCCGTCGATTTTGTTATTATATCCGATTATAAATCTGCCGTTGAAGTCCTCAATATCATCAAACCCTCATTTTATATAAAGGGTCCGGATTTTATCAGTAAAACAACTCCGGGTATCAATGCCGAAAGAGCTGCGATCAGAAATACAGGCGGTGATATTCTTTATACGGAGGATATTAAGTTAAGCTCGACAGATATTATCCGTTATATTAAAGAAAATATTGATAAGAAAAAAATACTGATCTGCCTCGACAGAGACGGAACTTTAATTGAAGACAGGGATTTCCTTGGAAGAAATGACGTCTGGGCAGAGGATATTATTCTGAAGAATAATGTAGTAAATGCTCTGTTCTATCTGCAGACAAAATATCTGACGACGAAATTAGTTATTTCAAACCAGTCAGGGGTCGCCAGGAAATATTTCGACTGCAGACGTGTGGAAGAAGTAAATAGGTTTATAGGCAATTTATTATCTGAAAAAGGAATTAAAATTGATAGCTGGCAGTACTGCCCGGATATCGATAGGGAATATGCTGAAAAAAACAGGGATAAATTCGAGCCTGATAAAAATTTCGTTAAGGAAAAGACATGTCGTAAACCCGGTACAGATATGATTTTTAACGGTTTAAATGAGATAAAAAGGGATATCAATGAATTTGATATAATTATTGTTTTCGGCGATAAGATTGACGACAGTGCATTAGCGAAAAATATCGGAGGGGTTTTTATCGATTCTAATCTTCAATATGAAAAGATGATCGAAATCATTGATGGTATTTTTAGTTAAGGAGTGGATCGATGAAAATTTTGATCTCCGGATTATCTATATTCTTAATTTCATTTATAATTCATATTATATTATGGAGATGTACTAATATTAAAAAATCGCCTGCGAATGTCGTGATAGTATTCGGAATTATATATGCTTTAATACTTGCAATATTTTTATACGGCTTTGTCCTTAAATCGGATATTTTTTTAAATAACCTATTCTCTATAATACATTCTTATATTTTAGCTTCGGCGTTGTTCTGTGCTTATCTATTGAGCTATCCAGCCATAGAATCCGAAAGTCCTTCGGGGATTATTTTATTAAGCATAGAAGAAGCTGGCAGGGAAGGAAAATCGGAAAGTCAGTTAAGACGGATTGTTACCGATGAATTATTAACAAAGGAAAGGATATCGTGTCTTTTAAGAGATGATCAAATCAAAAAAAAAGAAGGCAAATATCTGATTACAGTAAAAGGAATGAAATTACTGGCAATATTTAAATTCATCAAAAAGGTATATAATCTTGAATCATTTAAAGGGTGACATATCGATTCAAACATTTATCATAACTGTTTCCTGTTTCATATTAATGGTCATTCTTCACATTGTTTTAAAAAGGGCATTTCCAAGAAAATCCCTTATATCGACGTATTTTACAGCATTTTTTATTTCTGTTTTTTTATTTGTTTCTTCAAATGCCGTTTACATGTATCTGAAATCACTCTCTTTTAACTATTTTATGCCTGTTTTTGCGGCTAACCTGATTATTCTGATTTGCGCGGATTACTGTTATATAAATACGGTTAATGTAGTAAACGCTTCAGTGAGGATCAGAATCCTAGATGAAATCAGCGGATCCGTTCCCGGTCTTTCAGAGAGGCAGATTCTCAGGATTTACAATGCAGGCAGTATATTAGCCTCAAGGCTGGAAAGACTGCTTGGAAGCGGACAGATTATTAAGAGATCAGGTAAATATATATTAGGGAAACCTGGTCAGATTTTGCTGTCAATGTTTTTCATGCTTTTCCGGACTATAATTTTCGGAAATATGTTTAAAACTATTGTTAAAAAAGAGGCAGATTTTGTCAAAAAAGATTAAAACATCATTACGTTTATTTACAGGTCTGGCTATAAGCGGAATCCTTCTATATCTTTGTTTCAGGAATATAAAATTCGATAAGGAATTTTTTAACGATATAAGGTTTAATTACCTTTATCTGATCCCTGTTATATTAAGTTTGTTTTTGGTAATGCTGATCCGGGCATATCGCCTCAAAGTTATTTTTTCTCCTATCCAGAAATTAAGTTACAGGCAGACAATTTCATATAACTGCATAGGATATATGTTTATTTATCTGTTGCCGCTCCGTCTGGGAGAATTGATAATCCCGACCCTGATCAAAAAAGATACTTCTCTTTCAATATCCTCTTCCATAGCAGTCATATTTATAGAAAGAATGATAGATTTTATCACTCTGTTATGCATTTTATTATTTGTTTTTCTTAATATACTTCTGCCCAACTGGCTTTTAAGATCCGGTTTGATGTTTGCCCTAATAATAATCGGGACAATATTATTCTTCGCGTTCTGTTATTTTAATTCCCCTATAATAAAACAAATTATTCAAAAAATTCTACCTGGAAAAATTAATTTAAGACTGCTCAATATATTAAAGAGATTCAAGCAAAGCCTGAAGATTATAAAAAATCCTTATCTGGTGATATATCTGTTTTTAATCTCATTTATTGTCTGGCTTTCCTCATCGGTTTCAATATATTTTATCTTTCAGCTTTCAGGGTTACGGCTTCCATTTTTTGCCGCTGTTGCTTTAATGGTTATTAATTCATTCGGAGTAAGCATACCCGCTGGCCCCGCAATGATAGGAACTTTTCAATATTCATGCATAATAGCCCTGTCACTATTTTCAATTGATAAAAATGACTCTTTT
>CAYPRX010000016.1:0-1681 GCA_964413265.1 uncultured Brevinematales bacterium | reverse complement strand
CATACTGTCATACCTAAATATACTGATTTTTATTCCTCTTCAGGATTTTTTAGTAATTCAAATGAAAAAAGCATTCAGGATATTTATTCAGAGTTGATTCAGGATCAGAATAGAAATCAAAGTATTCTCAAGGATGTAATCGATGCGCTGGAAAATAATAGAATTCCCCTCCTTCTCACTGAGAGAAAAGAACATGTCGATTATTTTGAAAAGGAGTTAAGCCCCCTTGTTAAAAATTTAATAGTGCTGCGTGCCGGGATGAGTAAAAAGAAACTGGAAGAAAAAATGAATATGCTTCTGAATTTAAGCGACGATGAATCGAGAATTATTATATCTACGGGGAAATATATAGGTGAAGGATTTGATGATGCCAGACTTGATACGCTTTTTCTGGCAATGCCGGTATCATGGAGAGGGACTCTGGAGCAATATGTAGGAAGACTTCATAGAAACCATCAATCAAAAAAGGAGTTGATAGTTTATGATTATGCGGACATTAATGAGCCAATGCTGAAAAGGATGTTCGACAAAAGGCTGAGAGGCTATAGAGCAATAGGATATGAGGTAAATGGAAGAATAGGAGATTCAATTGAAACAGAATAAAAAATATGCTACGTCCGGATTGGTTGAAGCGCAATATGAGCCTGGCTCAAGAAACCGTGTTTTAAAAAACCTGCCGGGTATTAAAAAGAAAATCGAAATGGACAGCATGGAAGCCTTGGCTTTAAAGCAGGCCGAAGAAGAAATAATAAATACATATGGAGCTAATCATCGTTTTAACACGAGTGACATTTGTAAAATTCATAAAATATGGCTGGGTAATATTTATCCTTGGGCGGGGAAATTCAGGAAGGTAAATCTCAGCAAGGGAGAATTTAATTTTGCGGCGGCAGCCCAAATTCCTCATTTAATGGATAAATTCGAAGACGAATACTTATTCAAATTTACTCCTTGTAATTTCATTAATATTGATAAAGTAATAAATGCAATTTCTATAGTTCATGTGGAATTGATACTTATTCACCCTTTCAGGGAAGGGAACGGAAGAGTGGCCAGGTTATTATCTACATTGATGGCGCTTCAGGCTGGATATCCCCCTTTAGACTTTAGCTTTATTAAAAATGAAAAAAAGGAGGAATATTTCAAAGCGGTCAATCTGGGGCTTGATAGAAATTATTTACCTATGGAATCGATCTTTAGAGAGGTTTTCCAACAGACTGTCAGTAATCGGGAAGGCAGATAACTTTAGGTGAATTCTTTTCATTTAATTTTTTAATAATGCCAGCACTTACAGTACCAATCTCAATGGCGGAAGATGATATAACATTAGTAATAATCAACCTTTCATATTGTTCGATATTTTTAAGGTAGGGGTTTGTTTTTGATAAAGGTATCTCTTTCATATAATTATTATAATGCTTTGGAGAATTGATGTCAATTTTAGCGAATTGCCACCCATCATTTTAATAAATTTTAAAAATATCGATTTTTTGACTCGCCAGCCAGGCGCCAGTAAAAAATTTACGAAGTCTTGTTATTCTATACGGGGTTGAGAGTTATGTTCTATATGTATCCCCCTCCTCCGAACCTTATATAACTTCTTATATAGAAATGAGTTATGATATATGATTTTGCTGGTTTGATTGGAGTGGCTGCAAAGGATATTACTCAAGTAATTAAA
>CAYPRX010000015.1:0-5777 GCA_964413265.1 uncultured Brevinematales bacterium | reverse complement strand
ACCGGCGACCGAGAAAAGGCTCTCAAAGCAGGATGTACCGGTTATATAGAAAAACCCATAAACCCGCAAATTTTTATTTCGCAGATCAATGAATATCTAGCTGAAATCGGGGATTCCGCATGATAAGAGTTATTATTGTAGATGATAATATTCAAAATCTTTACCTTCTAGAAAAATTACTGACCGGCTACGGATACCTGGTATCATCTGCCCGGAACGGCAGGGATGCACTGAAGATAGCAAAGGAGAAACCGCCAGATATTATTTTATCAGATATTTTGATGCCGGTTATGGATGGATTTGAGCTCTGCAGGCAATGGAAAGCAGACAATAAACTGAAGCAAATCCCATTTATTTTTTATACAGCCACTTATACAGAACCTCAGGATGAAAAGTTTGCCCTGAATCTCGGTGCCGACCGGTTTATTATAAAGCCACAAATACCTGATATGCTTAAACAGCAGGTAGACGAAGTATTGGAGGAGAAAAAAAAGAAACCTTTATCGATTAAATCTTCTCAGCAGGATGATATGGAATTAAACCGGCAATATAATAAAGTTCTGTTCCGGAAGCTGGAAAAGAAATTGATCCAGCTGGAAAAAGAGATAACTGAACATAAGAAGACTGAAGCAGCGTTAAGGGAAACACAGGAGCAATACGAACTCCTTTTTAATTCCAGCATCGATGCAATACTTTTAACCTCTACTGACGGGCGGATTTTTTCCGCCAATCCTGCAGCCTGCAGAATGTTTGGAAGAACTGAGGAAGAACTTTTATCAGCCGGCAGAAGCGGAGTAATAGATATCTCCGATCCGCATCTGGGACCCGCATTGGCGAAACGGACGCAAACGGGAGAATTCCATGGCGAACTTACGCTGCTTCGGAAAGACGGTTCAAAGTTTCAGGGGGAAATTACTTCGGTTGTCTTCAGAAATAAAAAAGACCAAGAACGGACCAGTATGATTATCCGGGACATAACCGGACGCAAGCTTATGGAGGAAAAGGCAAAACATCTTGCTGAAATCGTCCACTCTTCAGAGGATGCAATTATCAGTAAAACCCCGGACGGCATTATTACGAGCTGGAACCGGGGAGCTGAAAAAATATACGGTTACTCAGAAAAGGAAATGATCGGCAAATCAATCGAAATCCTGTCCGTACCGGGACGTGAAGAGGAAATACGCCAGATTCTGGATAAAATAAAATCCGGTGAAGTGATTGAGCACTATGAAGCCGTGCGGCGCAAAAAAAACGGCAGAGAGATCTATATGTCTCTCACTGTTTCGCCGATCCGGGACTCGGAAGGAAAGATTACTGCTGTATCAACCATCGGGCGTGATATCACAGAACGAAAGACGGCAGAAAAAGCTTTAACGGCAAGCGAGGAAAAGTTTCGCCTGATTATTGAACAGAGTTCTGAGGGCATAAGCCTGACTGACGAGAACTGTATTATCATCGAATGGAACTCTAAGATGGCGAAACTATCCGGTATACCCCGCAGAAAAGCCCTCGGGAGGCCCTTGTGGGAATTATTAGTCAATATCATATCTCCGGAAAGAAGAACACACGGATATCTGGAAAAAATTAAAAATACTTTGTCTGAAGCTCTTTCCACGGGTCTGTCGCCTATGTTCAACAGCCCAACTGAAGTTGTAATGAAGCAAAACGGAAAAACACTTTATATTCAGCAGACATTATTCCCAATCAAAACAAGCAAGGGATACCGATTGGCATCTTTTTACCGGAATATCACGAAACAGAAACTGACCGAAGAAGAATTAAAGCAGTACCAAGAACATCTTGAAGATCTGGTTAAGGAAAGGACTAAAGAGCTCAGCAGATCTGAAGCAGGTCTACGGCTTGCCAAAGAGCAGGCTGAAAGGGCAAATAAGGCTAAAACCGTCTTTCTTTCCAGCATGTCACATGAAATACGTACTCCACTGAATGCGGTACTGGGTTTTTCGCAGCTCCTGCTTCGGGATGCGACCTTGTCACCTCAGCAGAACGAATGGCTTTTAACGATCAATCATTCCGGTGAACACCTTCTGGCTCTCATAAACGATATCCTGGAAATATCCAGGATAGAGTCCGGCAGGGTTACCCTAAGTCCTGACATTTTTGACCTCAGAGCTTTCATAGACGAGTTGGCAAAAATGTTCAGAAACAGACTTGAAACAAAAAATGTTAAATTGAAAATCGAACAGGATAAAAATTTGCCCCGCTATATTGAAGTCGATGGAAATAAAATACGGCAGATATTCATCAATGTTATCGGCAACGCGGTAAAATTTACGGAAGAAGGAGAAATTACAATCCACATCTTTACAAAAAGAATAGACAGTCAGCTCAGGCTTGCCGCTGAAATATCCGACACGGGACCTGGAATTTCATCAGAGGATATGAAGAAAGTATTCGAAACATTTTCCCAGACCGCCTTAAGCATAAGCAAAGGAGGAACCGGACTCGGCCTTTCCATCAGCCGGCAGTTTGCCAGATTAATGGGCGGGGACATAACAGTAAAAAGTAGACTCGGGAAAGGAAGCACTTTTTATATTGAGCTGAATATCAAAAGAATTTCGAAACTGGTTTTAAAAAAGCCGGGAAAGGGAAAGGAAGTCGCCGGAATTGAAAAAGGTCAAAAGACCTTCCGTATTCTTGTTGCTGATGATGAACCGGCAAACCGCCGGCTTATTATGGAACTTTTATTAAAAACCGGCTTTAAAGCAGAGGAAGCTGCAAACGGACAGGAAGTAATTGTCAGCTGCAGAAACAGTCCTCCGGACCTGATCTTTCTGGATATCAGCATGCCGGTTATGAACGGTTATGAAGTAATAAGGAAGCTTAAAACTATGGAGAAGGACCGACATGTTCCGATCATTGCAGTAACAGCGTCAGCTTTTGACGAAAATAAAAAGGCGACATTAAAAGTAGGAGCAGACGGATATATACGCAAGCCATACAAGTTAAAGGAGATTTTTGATGCTCTGCAGGCGTTTTTAGGCGTTAAATATATTTATAAAGAAGAAAAAGCGAGGGAAAGAAATGAAACACAAAAATTTAATGATAAAGATCTATTAAAAATGCCTGAAAGCCTAGTAAAAAATATGGTTTCGGCTGCTCAGAGGGTTGACTTGGATCAGCTTCTTGAACTGATTGATAAAGCAGATAAAATTATACCGTCAGCCGGTCCAAGTTTGAGAACTATGGCTAAAAACTTCCAATATGACGATTTAATAAGACTATTAAAAAAAGGCAGGAAGTTATGAATGAATTTATTTTTTCAAAGAATGTTCCTGATATCATGATTGTCGACGACGAGCCGGCCAATCTGCAGGTATTGGCAACTATATTAAAGAATAAAAAATATAAAGTCCGTCCCGCCTCAGGAGGAAAACAGGCGCTGCAGGGAGCTCAAATGGAGCCGCCTGACCTGATTCTCCTGGATATTAATATGCCGGATATGAACGGTTATGAAGTCTGTGAGAAACTTAAGGCGTCTGAAAATCTGAAAGAAATACCTGTTATTTTTATCAGTGCCCTTAATGAAACAATGGATAAAGTTAAAGCATTTTCCGCAGGGGCTGTTGATTATGTTACCAAGCCTTTTCACATTGAAGAGGTTCTGGCTAGGGTCGAAACCCACTTGAAGCTTCATTTTTTTCAGCTGGAGCTTGAAAAGTATAATCAAAAACTTGAGGAACTGGTTTTGGAACAAGTAAGGGCAATATCGGAATCTCAGATGGCAACTATTTTTGCACTTGCAAAACTCGCAGAATCCCGCGATGATGAAACCGGCAGGCACCAGGAACGCGTACAGTCATACTGCAAAGTATTATGCGGACAAATGGCAAAACAGAACCGGTATTCAAATTCCATCGGCCATGCTTTTACTGTTGAAATATTCCATGCCAGTCCTCTTCATGATATAGGGAAAGTGGCAATTCCAGATAAAATCCTACTGAAAGAAGGAAAGCTTACGCCGGAAGAATTTGAGGTTATGAAAAAACATGCCGTATACGGAGCGGAAACCCTTAAACAGGTTCATGATAAATACCCTAATAACTCATTCATTAATATGGGAATTGAAATTGCACGTTTCCATCACGAAAAATGGGACGGCGGCGGATATCCGGATGGGCTTTCCGGAGAAAATATTCCTCTCAGTGCAAGGATCATGTCTGTAGCAGATGTTTATGACGCACTCCGCACAAAGAGGTGCTATAAACCGTCATTAACTCATAATGAGAGCAGCCGAATAATTATTGAGGATACGGAGAAAAGGTTTGATCCATCGGTGATAGAGGCTTTCAGTAAAGTACTGGAAGAATTCAGGGAAATATCGAACCTAATGATGGACAAAAAAGGAGTCTGAACATGAAGACGAATTCTCCAGATCATAACCCCCCTGTTATTATGATCGTTGATGATACTTACCCCCTCCCCAAAATTCCAAAATTTAGTCCACATGATATGTTATTTTATAATATATCAGGAGGATATAAAAATGGCAAAGAAAGGGTTTTCTACAGAGCAAATCATCCAGAAATTACGGGAAGTTGATGTTAATCAGTCAAAAGGTGTGTCAATGGCCGAATGCATACGTCAAATCGGTGTTACTGAACCAACATTCTATCGCTGGCGGAAGGAATACGGGGGCATGAGAACAGATCAGGCCAAAAGGCTTAAAGAGCTTGAAAATGAAAACAATCGTCTTAAAAAGATTGTAGCTGACAAAGAACTTGATATACAAATTCTCAAGGAAGCATTCAGGATAGAATCAAAAAACTCATTAGCCCGATAAAGAGAAAAACAATGATAGACGAAATATGCGGCAATCTGATTGTTTCTCAACGTCGGGCTTGCGAAGTATTTGACCTTAACAGAAACACTCTGAGATATCAACATACCAAGGCTTGTGATGAGGAAGAACTTTCGAAAGATATCGTGCGTCTCGCCACGAATTATGGTCGTTACGGTTATATCAGGATTACTGCAATGCTTAAAGAGGAAGGCTGGCGAGTAAACCATAAAAGAGTATTACGAATATGGCGGCAAGAAGGCTTGAAAGTGCCATCAAGACAGCCAAAAAGGAAAAGACTATGGCTTAATGATGGTTCTTGTGTTCGCCTCAGGGCGGATCATCCCAATCATGTCTGGAGTTATGATTTTGTTAGTGACAGGACAAGCGACGGAAGGCCTTTGAGATTTCTGAATATCATAGATGAATTCACAAGGGAAGCTCTTGCTATAGAGGTTAAAAGGAACATTAAGCATACTTTTGTTCTGGACAGGCTCTCAGAGCTTTTTATTGAACATGGGATTCCTGAGTATATACGCAGCGATAACGGTTCTGAATTTACAGCAAAAGCATTAAGGAAATGGCTCTCCAGGATTAAGGTTAAGACATTGTATATTGAACCAGGATGCCCCTGGGAAAACGGATATATAGAATCGTTTAATGGGAAATTCAGGGATGAATTTCTTAACATGGAATATTTTGATACCTTGCTTGAAGCAAAAATTTTGACTGAGAGATGGAGGAAGGAGTATAATACGATCAGGTCCCATAGTTCTTTAGGTTATAAACCACCAGCACCTGAAGCCGTTCTGGTGGGATTCAAAGCATCCTAGACTAACTTAAAAAGTGGACCAAAGAATGGGGAGGGCTCAACTTGGGAAAATGACACACAACAATTATCATTTATTAAATTTAACAATTTGCTTTATTAGTTAGTATTTTATTACATTATATAGCATTATCTTGCTTACTCACTTGA
>CAYPRX010000014.1:0-2344 GCA_964413265.1 uncultured Brevinematales bacterium | reverse complement strand
ATGAAAAGGCAAAAAAGCGGCAAATTATATATAATAAAAATTGGTAAATATGTTAACAAAATTTCACCTTAATTTATTCGATTTTCTGTCCAAAAAAATGGGGCGCAGTTAAAAATTCTATATTTTACGCAGCAAAATTTCACCTTTATCAAATAAAATTAATAATATATTTTAACATCCTGATTAGATTTAAAAATAATTAAATTAGAAAATTGTGTTGAAAAATAAATATTATTAATATACAATTGTTAAATATCATATTTTAAAATAATTAGTGATGAGCAATTCTATCACTTTATTTATTAAATAATTAAAGATTTTAAGGGGAGTATCAGTATGAAGAAATTTAAAGCAAATGTAGCGATCTCTATTGACGGCGGAGGCCTTCGAGGTGCAATAATAGCAAAGGCACTAACAGATGTCGAATCTTTTCTAGGAAAAAAATTTTGTGATATCTGCACTCTTTTTGTAGGGACATCAACTGGCAGTATAATTTCAACAGCCTTGTATATGAATTTTACAGCAGAAACTATCTATAATTTATATATAAAAATGGGTAAAATTATTTTTCCAAAATCACTACGATCAATTTTATGGCCTATTTTTACTTACCGTTATTCAAATAAAAATTTAATAAAAGAGCTGAAACTTAATTTCAATGAGGCAAAATTTTCTAATCCATTAATGAAGAAGAATCTAGTCATAGTAATCAGAGACCTGGTCGAAAATCGATCACGATTCATAAAAAATTATAAAAAAAAATATTCAGCCTGGAAAATCTGGAAAGTTGTTACCTCAAGCTGTACAGTCCCGACATACTTTCCCGTTTTTGAAGGACGTTACGTCGATGGAGGGTTCGGTTCATATTCAAATCCTGTTTATATTGCTGCTTACGAAATTAAAAATTGTTTGAAATGGGATCTTAGTAAAACTACTCTGATAAGTATCGGTTCAGGAAGAACTTCTGACAAACTAAATCCTTATCAGGCAAATAAATTTATATCCTTTGGCTGGATTAAACCCATGCTGGATACTTTTCTTGATTGCGCGAACGACGAACAGGTAAAAATAGTTAAGGACAACTTTCCTGGTCTTGATTTCCGCCGTTTTCAGATCGATATTCAGAATATTGAGATGGATGATCCGTCAAAGATGGATTTTATGAAAAAATATGGAGAAGAATTAGGCAAGAAAATACTGCATGATAAATGGGAATAAAACAATATTTTATTGTTATAATATATAATTCAGACGGAACCTGCTAATACTAAGTTCAAAACCAATGTCCCGGTCAGAATAAATAGAGATTTTGCCCGTAAGGGGCGGCAGGTTTCACTGGGAGACGCAGAGGTAAAGTGAAGCAGAGATTTTCAGTTCAATAATTTTTTTATTAAATCCAATTGTTTCTTTTATCAGCAATATTTAATTATATTTAAGGAAACCGGCTTTCATAGAGGAGAACCGGTTTATCAGGAGGAGTTATGAATGAAGTCCTTAAAACAATAGCCGCGAGGAGAAGCGTACGAAAATTCAGTAGAGAGCAGATAAAAGACAGCGAATTGATGTCGATCGTTGAGGCAGGACTTCAGGCCCCAACTGCCCACAACGATCAATCCTGTTATTTTACAATAATCCAGGACAAAGCCCTGATAGACGAAATCAACAGGGGGAGCAAAATAGAAATGAGCTTGTCGGATATCGACTGGGTCGTAAAAGCAGGCAAAAATGAAAAATTACATATTTTTTACAATGCGCCTACTGTCATAATCGTTTCAGGGAGAAAAGACGCGGTCTCACCTTTTGCCGATGTTTGCATCGCCATCGAGAACATGCTGATAGCGGCAGAGAGCCTGAATATAGGATCATGCTGGATCGGCTTCGCAAAATACTTTTTCAACGACATAGAAAATCTCAGCAAGGTGCCAATCCCAGACGGCTACGAACCATGCTACGGTGTCTCACTCGGATACAAGCCGGAAAATCTGAAACTTGAACGGCCGGAAAGAAAATATAAGGAGTATTATACTATAATAAAGTAGAGAATATATTATTGTTTTATAAATTATTAAGGAGATATATTAGAAAATGATAAATGTAGGAGGAATTTTTGAAATTACTCATTTATTTATTAATGATTGTTTCGCTTTGTGTTCTTTTTGATTGTAGCTCATCTCCAGGTAGTGAAAGTAATGGAGGGGCTTCATCCACATTTTCATCATCTGGATCTACTTCAAGTACAGTTCAAGAATCAGCAATATGGTCAGTACAAAATACTTGGAATAATGGGGGTTTGCAAAATTATATCATTACATTTTATGCATATATTGGCTCTTATACTTCTTAT
>CAYPRX010000013.1:0-171094 GCA_964413265.1 uncultured Brevinematales bacterium | reverse complement strand
TAGTATTTTGTTCTTTCCTCGAGAACATCGACAGCCTTGAGTGTCTCATCCGCCTGCTCCTTGACAATATCCCTTCTTACTCCTCCGATAGTATTAATACCGTAATTGACCCTGTTCCCGGTCAGCATTGCGAGCAGATCCATTACAATTTCCCTGTCGCGCCAGCTGTACATGAAAAGAGTATCGAAACCAAGTTCATGGCCGGCTACCCCAAGCCATAATAGATGGCTGTGTATCCTTTCAAGTTCTCCTATTACCGATCTGATGTAAGCCGCCCGTTTGGGTATTTCAAGAGCCGCAATCTCCTCAACAGCCTGTATGAAGGCAGTGGAGTGTGAATGGGAGCAAATTCCGCATACCCTTTCTATGAGATAGATATCCTGAATATATGTCCTTTGCTCGCATGCCTTCTCCACGCCGCGGTGATTATACCCGAGTGCAACATTTGCCGCGGCTACCCTTTCTCCCTCAAGAAAAAGTGTAAAACTTGCCGGTTCTTTCAATGCCGGATGCTGAGGACCTATAGGTACTACAACCTTTGCCATCTGCCCTTTCCTCCTAAGATTTTTTCTCCGCCCCTTCTTCCTCTGCCTGGTGCCAATCCTTTCTCAGGGGATACTGGCCTTCCGGCCATCCGTCAGGCAGGGGATATCTCCTGCCGGGGGGCAGTCCATTGACTTCAATGCCAAGGAGATCTTTTAACTCTCTTTCATAAAAAACAGCGCCCTCAAAAACAGAGGTGACTGATTCAATAACCGGCTTTGATCTGGGCGTCAATATCTTTAAATTAATGAGAATGCCTCCGTCATCGGCCAGGTGATAAATAACCTGAAAATTATCACCAATATCAAGGCCCGTTATAGTGCAAAGAAAAGTGAATTTCATATTGTCCCTGAGATAGCGAAGGATCTCTTTGATGGAAGCTCTCTTTTCATCCGGTATCTCTGCGAATATCCTTCTTTGTCTCTGTATATTAGCATGACCTTCCAGGAAACTAAAGGCTTTGCATAAATCATTTAAAATAATTTCCGTTCTTTCCATTATCTGCATCCCCTTTCTCAGCTTTTTAAAGAACCAAGCAGCTTTACGACGCCGTCTATGATGGCCTCAGGTCTCACCGGGCATCCCGGTATATAAGCAGATACGGGAATAACACTATCGATGCCTCCCCTGACACAATAGCATCCCTGGAAAGCGCCGCCGGAGCATGCACAAGTTCCGACAGCCACTACAAATTTAGGTTCTGCCATCTGCTCATAAATCCTTATAAGTCTGTCTTTTGTCTGAAGCGTAACCGGTCCCGAGCATACAAGTACGTCGGCATGTCTCGGAGTTCCCTTTAGCAGTATTCCGAAGCGTTCAAGATCGTATCTAGGTGTCAGCGAAGCCAGTATTTCTATATCGCAAGCATTGCATGCGCCCGTATTAAAGTGTATGATCCAGGGTGATTTAACGCGTGCCCATGTCATAATCTTCTTAAAAAGCGCCATACTACCTCCTGAAAAGAATAAATAGAGCGATAACTCCGGCCCCCACATAGGCAAGAGGGAGACCGACAATTCCCTTTGGCGCGGTCGCGATAATCAAAACTAAAACATGCATAATTGTAAAAAAGAAAGCGAAAGGGAAGAACTGGCTGTAGTCAGGCTGGGCCTTATTTGACGCTAACTCTTCTCCGCATGAATACGCCTTTGTCTTACCGGCTGTTTCTTTTCCCTTCATTGAAAAAAAACTCGAAATGCCTGAAAAAAGGAAAAACGCTATTAAAATTATAATAAAAGCCGCCGGAGGTGTCAATATATTAATCATGTCACTTACCTCTATCCTTTAAGTTTCCGCAGGTTCTTAAGATCAAGATTCTTGTTATGATTGCAAACACCGATCACTATCCCGCATGCCACGACTATGACGACCACTTCAATAACAATCAGTGTTATTGTCATTGATTGCGCTATTGCAATACTGCCTGTTATAAAACCTGATGTTATGAGAAGAAGTGTTACGGCCTTTGTAAGTATCTCCAGTCCGATCAGAAGTCTTATAAGATTCAAAGTAGCAATGAGGCAGTAAATGCCCGTCACTATCAAAAGCAGAAAAGCCGCGAATATCAGGAAATTAAGATCTAAAATCATTTTTGATTACGCTCCTTAAATAAAACAACTACACCGAAAGCTCCGGAAAGTAAGACGATAACCTGGCCCAGGATATCTATAGATCTTTTGTCCCAGATCGCGGAGCCCTGAGCTGAAAAATCAAGATTAACCTGTGTGCCTTTAAGTGCGGAAATGAAATCAAAATTAATGAGACGGCTGTTCCAGAGTATTATCGCTGCGGCCAGTGTCAGAACAAGAATAAAAGGAAGATATATAAAGCGGCTCATCCTCTGCTTCGCTTCTACTGCGACCTCTTCCTTTGATAAAGGTATGGTAAGGCTTATAGAGCTTATAAATACGACTGTAATCATACCGGCGCAAACCGACAGTTCTATCACTGCAGCGATCCATGCTCCCAGTATGAATATCATTACAGCCAGGAATGCGCTGGCAATGGCAAGAGCAATGGCCGCCTTGACAAGGCTTCTTATCATAACTGAAATAACTGCGAATAAAACAAGCCCGCTGAGTATAATCATTATAAGAATGTCTTTCATTCCAGCAACTCCAAAAATTCAGCTTATAAGACCAGCTTCAAAAGCCAGTTTGCTTGAAAATAATAAATAATAAACGGGAAAACCAGACCCAGGAGAACAGATATCGCGGCAAGGAGAATTGCCGGAAACGAAAGACCGAAATTCGCTTCTTTTATATTCTCCAAACCCTCCGCGATCTTCCCGAAAAAAACCTTCCTCTGCAGTATGAGAAAATATGCAAGCGTCAACACGCTCGCTAAAAGAGCTATGATGGAGTAAATATAATAGCCCGATGCCCATGCAGCAACTATTATTATCAGTTTGCTCCAGAATCCTGCAAGCGGAGGCATACCCATGGTTGAGAAAAAACCGACAATTGATGTCCCGCCCGTTACAGGCATTCGTCCGGCGAGCCCGCCCAGTTTATTGATGTCCCTTGTGCCGGTCTGCAATTCAACTGCCGCTGAATTAACGAAAAGAAGCGATTTGAAGGAGGCATGGTTGAAAAAATGTATAAGGGCTCCTGCGAATGCAAGCGGAGTCCCTATTCCGGCAGCGAGAATAATATACCCAATCTGTGATATGCTCGAGTAGGCAAGTATTCTTTTAAAATCGCTCTGCCCGATGGCCGCCAGCGCGCCTATAACTATGGAAAGAGCACCGAATGCCATTAAAACGGAGCTGATAAAAGGAATATTATTGAAGACTTCCCCGGTGAGCCTCATCAGGGTATAAACGCCGGCTACTTTGGTAACTATGCCGGCTAAAAAAACTGATACAGGGGCAGGGGCGGACATGTACGCATCAGGAAGCCAGCCGTGAAAGGGAACGACTCCGGCCTTAATGGACAGGCCGGTTAAAAATAGAATTACAGCTGCAGTGATATTGGGGGGATATCTCCCGTTAAGCCCCTTTAAATAAGAACCGATATCGCCGAAATTCAAGCTTTGAATTGAAAAGTACGTTAATGCGATCGCGGTAAGGATGAAGATCGTAGCAACAGCCGATAAAATAAGGTATTTTAGGGCCCCTTCAAATGCTTCTATACCTTTGTCCATCGCTATAAGAATAAAAGAAGCTGCTGCTGTGATTTCAAGGAAAACATACAGAGTGAAAATATCCCTGGTCATAACTATTCCGTTCATCCCCATCATAGCTATTAAAATGAGATTTATGAAATTAAAAGGATCTTTTTTATATGAAAACCTGCAGACCATGAGGGATACGAAGGCAATAAGACCGATAGTAAAGAGGACCACCAGTGTGAAAAGATCAATACTGAGCTGTGTTATGAAATTGAATTTAAATAAATCGGTAATATTTATCCATAGCATGAAACCTGATGTCAATGTCATTGCTATCTGGAAAAAAGTTACGACGATAGCTAAGTAAAATGCGATCCTTCTATAAGACTTCCTGAAAGGAAGGTTCAGTATCAATACCGCGAGGAGGGGAATAATTATAAAAAGGGCCTGCAATCAAATCCTCCTAATGTCTTTGAAATATAAAAATAAATATGATAACAAGCATCCCTGCCAGCGACCAGGCAATATATAAGGCATAATTTCCGGAATGGGCTTTTCTTATGATCCAGGATGCTGCAAGGGTTAAGCCGACTATAAACTTATTGTAAATCAAGTCAATGCCCCTGTCTATCCACCAGAAAAATCTTGCGAATCCGTTCACAATGACCATGCCTGCATCATAAGGGTCAAAAAATCTTTTTTCGGCGAGATCATAAATGGTCGAAAGGACAGGCGCGTTGTGGATATGATCGGCTGCACCCAGTGCACTTTTCGCTCTGCTTACCCCATAGAGATGATTCAGGTAAGCTAAGGCAAGGACCGTGACTGAAATGCACGCCAGTGTCCAGTTTCCGGGGAGACCGGCAAAACTATGTTCGAGCCTGGCACCAAGTATTGGCTCAATAAGATTTTGAAGTGGAAGAACATTATACACTCCGAAGATTATACATCCGAGAGCTATTGTAACCATTGGCAGAACCATCGCCCATGAAGGGTCCCTGACATCTTTCCAGTCCCCTGCCGGTCTACCGAGAAATGCAGAATGGCCGAGTTTCAGGAAGGATGCGGCTGTAAAAAAGGCCCCGAGGATTGCAGCATAATAGAATACAGGCATCCCGGTTTCAAGCGCACCGTCAAAAACTAGTTCCTTTGAAAAAAAACCATTTAAAGGCGGAACTCCCGAAATCGCGCATGCCGCTATAATAAAACTCGCAAAAGTAAAGGGCATTTTCCTGCCAAGTCCCCCAAGGGAAGCCAGATCGGTTGTCCCCGCCTGTTTCTCGACAGATCCCCCCGTCAAAAAAAGACAGCTTTTATACATGGCATGATTGATCATATGGAAGAGCCCGCCTATTATACCGACAGGAATCGCCGTACCGATGCCGAGTATCATATATCCCACCTGGCTGATTGCATGATAGGACAGAAGTCTTTTGAAATCCTTCTGTATAAGAGCCATCATCACAGCCAGAAGGATTGTTATCGCTCCGATAGTCATTACAACTATGCTTATAACAGTTCCCGATTTGAAATCAAAAAAGTCAAGCGTGATGCGCGCCAGCAGGTAAATTCCGAGCAGCTTCTCCAGGGAGGCCGGAAGGTACGCCATGAAAGGCAGCGGAGCCTCCATCGCCGCATCCGGTATCCATGAATGAAATGGCATCGAGCCGGCTTTGGCTACTGCGCCTATCATTATAAGAACAAATGAGAAAATCCCCGGGAAATCTGCAAGGCTTACAGGAGATGTTTTGAGGTAACCCATTGCCAGGTTTCCCCCCGTAATAAATCCTAATACAATTATTCCCAGTATCATGCAGAAGTCAGCAACTCCGTTAAGAACGAATGATTTAACGGCTGCAGGATAAGCGTTTTTGCCTCCAGACATTATCATTGCAAAGACAGTGATCAGAATACCCTCCCAGAAAAAGAGCATAACGATGAAATGGTCAGCAAGAACGGCCCCGTTAACGAAACCCAGGGTTAATAAAAGAAAAGCATAATACTGTCTCAAATGCTCTTTGCCCTTCATAAAAACGACTGAATAAAGGGCGATAAGAAAAGCGAAGCCTGCAGTAGCCAGTATAATGAACGCACTGAAATGATAAAGCCTCAGGAGGAAATCGACTTTGAAATTGCCGGCTGAAAACCATGGAATAGCGAAATTCGCTTCTTTTCCGAAGAAGAAAATACACGCAGCCAGATTTAATGTGACAACGGTAAGGGTAAGAGCTTCCTTCAGCCATCTGTCTCGCCTATTAATTAAAAATACCGCCAGGGATACAATGAGAGGGAGAAAAACAGGTACTAGAAGAATCGAACCATTCATTTTAGCCAGTAACCCCCTTTAAAATGTTCTGGATCAAAGCGGAAGGATAATAGACTAATAACCCCGCGGCCAGAGACAGAAAAGCAAGAGTTGAGACGCTTATGAGCATCGTGCTTGAACCCTCTTTCGAGGGCTGCGTTTTTACATTTCCCATAAAAACGCTTATAAAAAGGCGTAAAAGATAGATCATAGTCATGATGGCTCCGAGAATGAAAACGAAAGCCATCCATGTCTGGCCGGCTTCAACCGTGCCACCGATCACCATATACTTGCAGAAAAATCCTCCGAACGGCGGGATACCCATAATTGAAAAAGAACAAGCAATGAATGTGATAGCTGTTACCGGCATGGCTGTGATCAGGCCGCCGAGTTTGGTGATATCTTTCGTTTTAGTGTTCTGCTCCACAATACCGGCGCACAAGAATAGTCCTCCCTTTGCAAGGCCATGCATCAGTATATACAGGAGGCCTCCAGCAACACCAAGAGAACTGCCGCACGATAATCCAAGAAATATAAAGCCTATCTGGCTTATCGTCGAATAAGCAATGATCCTTTTGATGTCTGTTTCAATGATTGCAGCCCCGGCGGAAACAAGGGCGCTCACAGCAGCTATGACAGGGATCACATGGTGCCAGACTGATTCAAGACTGAATGTCACAAAAAATAGTCTCGCGAATACATAAACCCCTATTTTAACCAGAATGGCCGCATGGAGAAGGGATGTAACCGGTGAAGGAGCGACACCTGCATCAGGCAGCCATGTATGGAAAGGCAGGGTTGAAGATTTAGAGAGAATCCCGCACATGATGAGCAGTACAGCCTCATTAGAAATTGAAGCTCCATGTTTTATGCGGGTCATATCGAAAGTGCCGTACTGCATATATATCATAATGAAACCTATAAGCATGAAAAGAGCTCCACCGAAAGTCACAAGGAGGGCCTTATCCGCTTTTATCACGTGGTCCTTTTCCCTGAAGAAACCGATTAGTCTCCAGCTGCAGATCGCTGATACTTCCCAGAACAGGTATAGAAAGATAAGATTGGAAGAAAAAACCAGACCCATCATTGATCCAAGGAAAAGCACAACCATCAGGTAATATTCATTTTGATTATCATAATGGCTGATATAACCGAAGGAATAAAAAACAATGATTGAACCTATCAGGGATGAAACCATGCCCATAAATACAGCGAGAGAGTCCGCCCTGAATATGATTGAATCCTTGCCCAGGAAACCCATGTCCAAGCCCGGCGAGAATGACACGGTTTGATTTGAAAGTACAACTGGAAGAAGCAAGGCGGAAAAAATAAGTGAACATAAAACCATGACCAGGGAGAGGTAATTCCTCAAGCGTATCGAAAAATGTCCTATCAGTGGCAGCGCCAGCGATCCGAAAAAGGGTACCAGCACCACTAAAAGCATATACACCTGACTGTTCATCGCTCCAATTTCCCCTTCGTTATAATGCAATAAATGATGTAATAGCGGTCAAATAAAGAACCGGCATAAAAAAACTAAGATAAGAGGTTACAGGGTGTCATCATTTTTGTCAAATTCCCATCGAATCGCTCAAACAACAAATGGCCCAAACCGTTTCCTTGACATATATGACCTGTTTTTATAAAATAAATTATATGCTGTCCGGTCCTGGCATATCCATTACACTTATATCAAAAAATAAAAATAGAAATCGTAATAAGTTTTGGAGGATAGAATGATTAAAATGAAGAGTTGGGCGGGGATATTTCTGCTGTCACTGCTTCTATTAATTTTCGCTTCGCCTTTGATGGCAAGCGAATCAACCCTGAAAATTCCCGATCTAAGTACGAACCCTATGTATAATTTATTGATATGCGGATTAGTAGTCTGCTTTCTGGGCCTCGTATTCGGCCTGTACCAGTATCTCCGTGTAAGAGCAATTAAAGCGCACAAATCCATGCTCGATGTCGCTGCGACTATATTCGAGACAGCAAAAACCTACCTGATCCAGCAGGGGAAGTTTCTAATAATACTTGAGATCTTTATCGCAGCCTGCATAGGATTTTACTATGGTTTCCTTCAGCAGACGCCATTTACAGGCGTTCTGATTATTCTAGGCTGGTCAGTGGTAGGAATTCTCGGTTCATACGGTGTTGCATGGTTCGGCATCAGGATCAATACCTTTGCCAACAGCAGAATGGCCTTTGCATCGCTTGAAAGAAAACCTATTAAGCTGCTGAACATACCTCTTCAATCGGGAATGAGCATCGGTGTTCTGCTGGTTTCCGTTGAACTTATCATGATGCTTACCATCCTGCTCTTTATCCCCAGGGTTTACGCTGGCGCCTGTTTTATCGGGTTCGCTATAGGCGAATCTCTCGGAGCTAGCGCTTTAAGGATCTGCGGCGGCATCTTTACAAAAATAGCTGATATAGGCTCGGATCTCATGAAAATAGTGTTTAATATAAAGGAAGATGATCCTAGAAACCCCGGTGTTATCGCAGACTGTACCGGTGACAATGCCGGGGACAGTGTCGGTCCTACCGCTGATGGTTTCGAGACCTATGGAGTTACAGGCGTTGCCCTTATAACTTTCATAGTGCTTGCTGTAGCTCCTGCAAATCAGGTGACACTTCTGATCTGGATATTCATGATGCGTATCCTTATGATCATTACATCGGTTGTTGCCTATTGGATAAACAAATACGTCAGCAGCATAATTTATAAAAAAAAGGATGAAATCGATTTCGAACGTCCTCTGACATCACTTGTATGGATCACATCGATACTGTCCATGATAGTGACCTTTTCCATCAGCTACTGGCAGCTGTCACCGTTAGGTGGAAATCTCTGGCTGGCCCTTTCGATCATCATAAGCTGCGGTACTCTGGGAGCGGCCCTTATTCCCGAATTCACGAAGATCTTCACAAGCCCGAAATCAAAGCATGTCAAAGAAGTAGTGACTGCATCAAGAGAAGGCGGCGCTTCCCTCACCATACTATCCGGTCTTGTATCCGGCGACTTCAGTTCTTTCTGGATCGGCGGTATAATGGCCATGCTGATGGTCATAGCATATATAACCAGCCTGAATATACCCAGGGAAGTAATGGTATATTCATCAGTGTTCGCCTTCGGCCTGGTCGCTTTCGGACTGCTTGGCATGGGTCCGGTTACTATTGCTGTCGACAGCTATGGTCCAGTTACAGACAATGCGCAGTCTATTTACGAATTATCGCTGATCGAGAGTATCCCGGGCATAGGCAGGGAAATAGAAAAGGATTTCAATTTCAAACCGGATTTCGAGAAGGCTAAGCGATACCTCGAGGCCAATGATGGAGCCGGCAATACCTTCAAGGCAACTGCTAAGCCTGTTTTGATCGGCACTGCAGTAATAGGGGCGACAACAATGATATTCTCAATAGTTCTGGTTTTGAGGAATGTGCTCGGAATAGATCCTGCACTGATCCTGAACCTGTTGAATCCCTTCACGCTCATCGGGTTCATCTGCGGCGGTATGGTAGTATTCTGGTTCACAGGCGCCTCAATACAGGCAGTTACAACTGGTTCTTACAGGGCTGTCGAATACATAAAGAAAAATATCAATCTCAATAGCGGCATCAAGAGTGCCGCTCTTTCCAATTCGAAAGAGGTTGTAAAAATCTGCACGCAATACGCCCAGCAGGGTATGTATAACATATTCCTGACTATTTTTTCTTTCGCGCTCGCCTTCGCGTTTCTCTCCTCTGCTGACAAGGCTCATCCTAATACAGCTTCCTTTTTCATAAGCTATCTTGTTTCCATCGCCGCTTTCGGGCTTTTCCAGGCTATCTTTATGGCCAATACCGGAGGATGCTGGGACAACGCCAAGAAAATCGTCGAGGTAGACCTCAACGAAAAAGGAACCCCGCTGCATGCGGCTACTGTCATTGGCGATACTGTAGGCGATCCGTTTAAAGACACTTCAGCGGTGTCCCTGAACCCGATCATTAAATTCACCACCCTCTTCGGCCTGCTTGCAATGGAAATCGCAATCTCACCGACCTTTGTGAAGACTGCTCCTGTTGTAGGAGTTGTCTTCCTTATAATTGCGCTGATCTTTGTGAGGAGGTCTTTCTATGCTATGAGGATTCCGAAGAGAAGCTGAAAATACCATTGTATAGATATAAAAATACCCGCTCAAGGAGGGGCGGGTATTTTTATTTAAAAAATAATGAAAATTTTATTTTGAAATTTTCTTCATATTAATTATAATATGCGTTGAAAATTTTAATTTAAAGGAGTCTATTATGTCAATTGAAATGCTTTTGCTCACCCTGCTCCCCATAGCTGTCATATTATTTCTTCTTATTGTATGGAAACAGCCGGCTGACATCAGCGGTATAATCGGATGGTTTGCAATATCGGCTGTTGCAATACTTGCTTTCAGCACTACTATCGAGGTCATTCTTCGATCTACCGTCGCTGGTTTTATAAGGTCTTTCTCGGTATCCCTGATAGTTGCGACATCATTATTACAGATGGCCTTGATGGAAAAGACCGGAGCCCTGAAAAGGATCATAATATTCATAAAAACGATCTGCTGTGAAAACAAAGCTGTCCAGATTATGATGATAAATATAGGGTTCGGTACTCTTATGGTCGCCGTCGGGGCAACTCCCGTGTCGCTTCTCCCGCCTATATTGATCGCAATGGGTTATTCTACATTCGTGGCAATCGCTCTGCCTGCTATCGGGTATGATTCCCTTTGCACTTATGCCCTTCTAGGTGCACCTATCGTCGTTTTTGTCGACATGGCGAACGGCTTCCTGGGAAAGGGACACGAAATAACACTTTCTCAGGCCGGATCTGTGTTTTACATATTCCTGCCTTTCATTTCCATGATGATAGGATTCTGCATGCTCTGGATCGCCGGCGGATGGCAGCAGCTTAAAAAAGGCCTTCTCCCCTGCCTTGTAACCGGTCTTGTAATCGGAGTTGTTGCATACTTTACCAACCGTTATGATAATCTGGTCGTTTTGACAGGAGTTCTATGCGGAATTGCTGTTATCTTCGTGATGTGGGTTTATCTTCTTGTTACGGGTAAAAAGGTTATTGATAAAAGCCGTCTTACAAAAGAAGAACTCGCTTTTGAAAAGTCTTATCCACTCTGGAAAGCTCTGACTCCATGGCTTATTCTCATCGTGCTTATTCTCATATTGAACATTCCCAAAAGCATGTTCAATTACCTTTACAGAACTCTTAAAATCCCCATACTTGGTCTTACAGCCGATGGTTCGGCCCTCGATACAAGGGCACTCTGGCAGGCTTACACCTGGATTTTCGTAAGCATCATACTTTCAATTCCATTTTTAAAACCAACAGGAGCGCAGTTGAAAGAAACCTTAACAATATGGCTCAAGCGGGCCCCAAGGCCTGTTTTTTCTGCTGCCATATTTTTCGCTATCGGAGAAGTAATGAACATGGCCGGATACAGTATTCATCTGCATAAATTCGCTGTACCGAGCATGGTAAGAGTGCTCGCTGACTATTCAGCCCACTTTTTCCATAACCTGTACGGCTACTTTGTGTCATTTATAGGCCTCTTCGGCGGCTTTATAACCGGAAGCGAGGCGTCTTCGATTGCAATGTTCGCAAAATATACAATGACAACAGCCCAGAACCTCAAGCTGGGTCTTGAGGGGATCATCATTATAACTGCAGGACTGGCTTTCGGAAGCGGCCTGGCGAGCGTTATCTCACCCGCAAAGCTTCAGAATGCGGCAGCTTCTATAGACAAGCTGGGTGAGGAAAATAAAGTGATCGGCCCGGCGTTTATATATTCAATAATATTGACTGTGATCAGTTCGTGCTTTGTAGTTCTTCTGCTTAAATTTAAGCTTGTTTGAGTTGTTCAGGGAGTTCCATATGAAAAAGCTCAAGATGGGGGTTCTCGGGGTTTCTGCACATTTCATATTAAGAGTACTTTCCCCTGTAAAAAAATCCGATCTAGTTGAAATTTACGCCATAGCCTCAAGATCCGGGGACAAAGCCAGAGAAGCTTCCGAAAAGTATAAAATACCTGTTTACTACCCTTCATATGAGGAAATGCTTAATGACAGTTCTATAGACATGATTTTTATACCCCTTCCCAATCATATGCATGCTGAATGGATTAAAAAATCGGCGGATGCCGGCAAACATATTATCTGTGAAAAACCTCTTGCAATGAACGCTGAGGAGGCCGTATCTGCTGCAAGATACGCTGAGAAAAAAAAGGTTAAACTTATGGAAGCGTTCATGTACAGGTTCCACCCTCAATGGACTACTGCAAAAAAAATTGTCGGGGATGGAAGTATTGGAAAGATACAGGCCATTCACACATTTTTCGGTTTTTATAACAATGACCCGGACAATATAAGAAATATTAAAGCATACGGAGGGGGAGCAATACTGGACATAGGGTGTTACGCCGTTTCTTCATCCAGGTTCCTCTTTAACGCAGAACCCGTAAGGGTGATAGCGCTGAATTCATTCGACAGTAAATTCGGAACCGATTATTGTTCTTCCGGGATCCTTGATTTCGGAGATACCCGAACAGTATTCACGACATCAACTCTTACCTTCCCCTGGCAGAAAGTCGAAATACATGGAGATACTGGGGTATTGATCATTGACATCCCATTTAATGCGATTCCCGATTTGCCTATGAAGCTTATACTTACTAATGAGAAGGGCGTAAAAGTGATAGAAACGGAGGCGGTCGACCAGTACAGGCTTCAATTCGAAGGTTTTGCCAGATCTATTTTAGAGAATACCGAGGTCCCTACTCCCGTTTCCGATGCCATTGCCAATATGAAGGTCCTTGACGCCCTGTTCTCTTCAGGTAAAAACGGAGGCTGGGTTAAGATATAAGAAGATTGTACACCCGGCAGGATTCAAACTGATCTGCATTTTGCGGAATTTATTTGAAAATTCATTTTTTTTCACTTAAAATAATTCTGAATTATCAAGCTCAAACCAGTATGCGGAGGTCATCATATGCCCGAACTGAGCGAAATATTAAAAGGATTTGAAGACCATAGCTCTCTATTTGAAAATGAAATACGGAAAATCAATGTGCCGGTATCGTCAATATTCCTGAATAAGGGGCATATAATGCCTGCTGCTTTCAAAAAAACAGACCAGGTCATCGGTACAAACGATGCTGCCAGGGTCAACATAGAATATCCAAAGACCGTTAAGCAAACTGAAAACAGGGTTCTCATAGGTGAAAAATCCAATATATGCGTCGCAGGTAAGCGGATTGCTGTCCTCTTCTCAGGCGGTCCTGCAGCAGGAGGCCATAATGTAATCGCTGGCCTCAAGATGGTCATTGGAAGAAATAACACCCTTATCGGGGTAAAAAACGGACCCAAAGGCCTGATCGAAGGTACTGTTTTCGAAATAAAGGAAGAGGATATTCCGAAAATAATAAATACCGGAGGGTTCGATTTTCTGGGTACTGACAGGACAAAGATCAAAACCTCTGAACAGATGGCAGGAGTAAAAAAAACAGCATTCGACAACAGATTAAACGGAATTGTGATTGTGGGGGGAGATGATTCCAACACAAATGCAGCTATGCTTGCAGAGTTCCTATATGACGACGGTGTTCAGGTTATTGGAGTTCCGAAAACCATAGATGGAGACCTCCAGGTAGAAGGCACCATTCCAATATCATTCGGTTTCGATACCGCAACCAAGATCTACTCTGAAATGGTGGGCAATATCCTTCAGGATACACCGTCATCCCATAAATACTGGCATTTTATAAAGCTGATGGGCCGTTCTGCCAGTCATGTTGCCCTTGAAGTCGCTCTTCAGACAAAGCCGGCAATAGCTCTGATTTCCGAGGAAGTTGAAGCCAAGAAGATGCACCTTTCTGAAATAGTCAACCAGATCTGTGATATTGTGGCAAAAAGAGCTTCCACAGGAATAAATCACGGAGCAGTAATCGTTCCTGAAGGCCTGATTGAATTTATTCCGGAAATGAAAATACTTATAGCCGAATTAAACGAAATAATTGGAAAATTCAGCGTAGATATGGAAAAATTTGAGGATTTCAATGAAAAAATTGAATTTATATATAAAAAATTGACTCCTGATTCAGCGAAGCTTTTGGGCTCGCTACCGGAGGAAATTGAAAAGATGCTTCTTCAGGAAAGGGATTCCCATGGAAACCTCCTTGTTTCCCAAATACCGACAGAAAGGCTTTTGATCCAGATGGTGGAAGAAAAACTGAAAGAGATGAAAAGGCATCCTGACGAGGTCAAACACCTCAATATGACTGAAGCCCAATATAAAAAATTCGCTGACTCCAAATTTGCGACAAACAGTCATTTCTTTGGTTATGAGGGACGCTGCGGAGCTCCTACATTGTTCGACGCTGCTTACACCTTCAATCTGGGACTCGCCGCAGGCTCCCTTATCCTTGATGGAAAAACTGGCTATATTGTTTCAGTTATCGATCTCGACAGCGGAGGAAGGATAATCGCTATCCCTCTAACAGGGCTTCTGGCAATAGAAAGAAGGCAGGGCAAAAGCGAGTTTGTCATAAGGAAAGGTCTTGTAGAAATAGAATCTCCTGCATTCAGGTTTTTCGAGGAGCGGAGACCGATTTGGGCAGAATACGATCACTTTTCAAGTCCAGGTCCAAGGCAGATATGGGGCCCTGTCTCAAAACAGCTTCCAATAACCGTCGCCCTTAACAGAGGTTATTCATCCATATACTTCAATCTTGGCGAGGATACGAAGCTAACTTGAGAATTTTCCCATCAGCTGTCCCTTTGAAATGATATGCTTATCCATTAAACGCAGAAGCGTTTCCTTATTCATGCCGGGATTTGCAGTAAGCATAGTATCAAGTGCATATACCTTGTAATAATATCTGTGTGTTCCACCCGGAGGGCAAGGTCCACTGTAGCCGATCTGATGTGAACTATTAAATCCCTGTTTTGATCCGTCGGGAAGATCCGCTTTCAGTGGAATTCCTGAATTAAGTTTTACGATCGACGGGGGAATGTTATATATTACCCAGTGCACCCATGTTCCCATCGGAGCATCCGGATCATCACAGATCACAGCAAAACTGGCTGTTCCAGCGGGAATATTCCCCCATTCCAAGGGCGGTGAAATATTTTCACCGTGGCATGAATATCTTGCGGGAATCATCCGGCCTTCTTCGAAAGCAGCGCTTTTTACTATGAGGTCCATAAGGTTACCTCCTTATTATTATGCTGTTTTCAATCTACCCTTTTTACTCCATCACCGGATTCGCAGATATAAAATAAAGGGGTTATACCCCTCTCTTCAATGTAACCCTTGCTGACAACATCCATAAACTCATCGATTTTGTCCCTGTGTACAAGGCTTATCGTACATCCGCCGAAGCCGCCGCCCGTCATCCTCGTCCCTATACATCCGTTAAATTTCCTGGCTTTTTCAAAAAGTGTATCAAGTTCAATCCCCGTAACCTCATAATCATCCCTGAGGGATGAGTGGGATTTTTCCATAAGTTTTCCGAATGTAATAAGATCGCCTTTTTCAATGGCTTCTGCGGCCTGCCGCACCCTTTCATTCTCAGTAACAACATGCCGCACTCTTTTCCTTACAGTCTGGCTTGTGATAGCGTCCTTGACCTTCTTAAACTGTTCTGAATCAAGCTTGCAGAGGTTTTCAATATCCATCACTTTCCTTATATCTGCCAGGCCCTCTCTGCATTCAGCATATCTCTCGTTATACTTTGAGTTCTCAAGTTTATGCGGCTTGTTTGTATTTGTTAAAACCATTTTGTAATTTCCTAGAGACAGCGGTATATATTTGTACTCGAGTGTCTCACAATTCAGAAGCATTGCTTTGTCTTTTTCACCGAGGGCTATACTGAACTGATCCATTATACCGCAATTCACTCCTACAAATTCATTTTCAACCTTCTGACAGAGAATTGCAAGATTTTTCTTGCTTATGCCAAGCTGGTAGATCTCAGAGATCCCGTAGGCAAAGACCAGCTCGAAAGCAGCTGAGGATGACATTCCTGCACCCGGCGGTATCTCACTGAAAAAAAGAACCTCGAAACCTGTGTCTATTCTATAGCCTTTTTCCAGCAATACCTTGAGGACTCCGAAGGGATAATTTGCCCATTGGATTTCCTTATTTTTTATGATCGCTTCGAAGATGCTCGCCTCAGCTATCTCGGAAAAGTTCAGATCACGGAATATTACCCTTCCGTCCCTTCTCTTCCTGATTGCCATTGTCATGTACATATCCAGATCGATTGGAAATACTAAACCGCCGTTATAATCAATATGTTCGCCTATAAGATTGACCCTTGCCGGAGCAGTGAAAACGAATACATCACTTTCCCTGCCTCCGTAAAGTTCTATGAATTCCCTGATAAGTTCCTTTCTCAGAAGAGTATTATACCCCTTCGAAAGAAATTTTAATTTTGCAGTTCTCATCTGCCTGGCAGTTTCCACCACGCTTACAATATTGGCTGCCGCCCATGCGCCCATTTCCGAAGAAGCGTAGTATTTGATCCGGTCTTTCGTGTAAAGCGGTGTATAAAACTCAATATGGAAATGGTAGTAATTTTCACTGTCTTTATATTCTTTCGAATTGACCGGGACCTGATGAAACACCATCATATAAGGGAAGGGCCTGTTGAAAATCATATCGAAACTTCCGGTAACTACCTTAAGGGTCTGGGCAAGAGAATTTTTTTCCTTATCATCAAGGTCGGTAAGTGAGCCTTTGTGAAGCTTGCTTACAATAAAGACGCCGAAAGGATAATCTGTAAAATGAGGTATATAAGCTATAAAATCACTGTTCTCAAAAACAATCCTTTTTCTTTCCTCGGTTTCTTCTTCATTCATTTCGCATAAAAGGCATTTATTCCTTTTTTCAAAATAGTCCTTCGCACTGTCGAGTTCTGTTTTTATTTTCAGCGGAATAAAGGGATATCCATATATCTGGCCATGAGGATGAGGCATCGTTACGCCCACTTCCTCTCCCTTATTTTCAAACGGAAAGACATACTGAACTTTCCGGTCCTTCGATATCTCTTCTATTCTTTCAATCCATAAATCGACAAGCTTTCGTATATGCTCAACGGGAAGCTGGTAAAGGTGCTTATGGTGTTCGGGGGAATATAATATGACCTCGCATTTACCATCCGCTTCCTCATTCTGATAGATGCTGGAATCAAGGGCTTCAATCTTGACAGGATTAGGGCTCAGCACCGGAAAATCATTATCGTATTTGAAAACGTCGTAATCATCAGGAACCCTGCCGGAACCAGGACAGAACGGGCACCAGTCCTTCGGCATAAGGGGTCTTGACTGCCTCTCGGTAGCAACCATTGTCCATGTCCTGAGAAGAGGGTTCCAACGCAATTCTGACATAAAAACCAGATCACCTTTGCCTTTTTAACAAAACTATTATATTTAATTTTAAAATACTTGCTGAAAAAAATAAAGATTTAAATGTTAATTAAACAAATAGTACGGTGGTTTAAGTTTTCTGCCGTTCAAATTCCTTCCTCATTAGTAAAAATACTGGTATTGACAGTACCTCCAATACAGCGCAGAATATGATCACCCACAGTATGTTAAAATTGTAAAGAAAGCCCATAGCGGTACTGCCCAGGAAAAAGGCCAGGCCACTGCCCATGTTAAAGATACCGTATCCCGTGCCCCTCTTACGGATATGGGTAAGGTCTGCTATTGCTGCTTTCATTATTGTTTCATGTATTCCCATAGCCGCTCCCCAGAGTACCGCTCCTGCGATTGCAAGCGGTACGCTTCCTGAAAACCCGAACGCAGGGACCGCCGTGAGTGCTATGGGAATAGCAACAAGGGTAATGAGTCCTTTCCTGTCATATAATCTCCCGATTATGAGAGAGATAAGCGCTTCGACACCCATGGCAGCAGAGTAAAACAGCGGTATATAGCTGTCGGGAAGAATCCCTGATGATTTATAGTGATAACCAAGCAGGGTGAAATTAACGAAGCCCAGTACCGTTAAAAATGCAAAAAGATTATACAGCCAGAAAACCCTTGTGAATTTTTCCGGATTTTTTGATTGACTGTCAGCATCCTCGAGTCTGCCCGGTTCAGGTATAGAAAGAAAGGCGAGGAAAACAGAAAACATAACAAGAATGAATGGTAACCATAAAATAGAATATCCGGTTTTATAACTGCCCTTCAGGGAGAAAACCAGGGTAAAGATCAGCGGACCTATAATAGCGCCTATCTGGTCCATGGCTTGCTGGAGACCGAAACCGAACCCTCTTCCTACACGGCTAGCAGCCTGAGACATTATAGTATCCTTTGCCGGAGCCCTTAAGGCTTTTCCAAGCCTTTCAATTACTATCAGGACCGCCGCAAACTGCCAGAAATCAGCTAACGACAGCATAGGAACTGAAACCAGAAGCCCGTAGCCGATAAATGTAAATATCCAGTATGCCCTAGTTCTGTCTGCGAAATATCCTGAAGCCAGCCGGATGCCATATCCGACAAATTCACCGAGGCCGGCTATGAAACCGACAGCAACGGCATTTGCGCCCAGGGTTTTCAGGAATGGACCATTAACACTTCTCGCACCTTCGTAGACTATATCACCGAAAAGGCTGACTATTCCGAAAAGGATGATAACTCCCATAGCCTTCCTGACAGCAGGGTCAATTTTAGTTTTCATTATATCCCTCAAAACTGCTTATTGTCCTATATTAAATATAATAAAGAATTTTTTTCGGCACAAATTTTAATTGAAAAATCCTGGATAAGTTGAAAGCATAATTAAATTCAACTTGGGATTGTTTATATTTAAAATTTTTTCATATGATGTTATAATGACAGTGCAATAATCAAGCGGGGAGATGATATGAAAAGGGCTCTTTTCAGTTTATACCAAAAAGAGGGATCGGAAAAACTCGCTCTTTTTCTTCAGGAAAATGACTGCGAGATCCTCTCCACCGGCGGTACCTTCAAATATCTCAGGGAGAAAGGTGTTAATGTAACTGAGGTATCCTCAGCCACCGGATTTCCTGAGATACTCGACGGCAGGGTGAAAACCCTTCATCCTCTAATACATGCCGGGATTCTCGCAATCCGCTCAAAACCCTCTCATTCCGCAGAACTGAAAAAATATAATATAGCTTTCATTGATTATGTCGTGGTGAATCTCTATCCATTCGAAGTGACTGTTCAAGATGCCAATTCCTCTTTCGAAGAAATTGTCGAACAGATCGATATCGGCGGTGTTGCTCTGCTTCGGGCCGCAGCTAAAAATTTCCAGGATGTCACTGTCATAGTGGATAATGGCGATTTCGAGAGAATAATAAAAGAGACTGTCGAGAAGGGTTCAATTTCTGTTGAAACCCGGCTCGAACTGGCTGCAAAGGCATTCAGCCATACGGCTTATTATGACTCTTTTATTTCCACTTATTTCAACAGGCTGGCTCACAGGAATTTTCCTGAAGAATTCGGATTTCCTCTAAAAATAAAACAGCACCTCAGGTACGGAGAAAATCCACATCAGGAGGCACGCCTATACAGGAGTTATGTAGATAATAACATATCCGCAGTCAATGCGGCCATTATCTGGGGTAAGGAAATGTCTTATAATAATTTCCTTGATGCGGATGCCTGCATAGACTTATTAAGGGAATTTGCCAGCGACAGGTATTTCGCCGTTATTATCAAGCATACGAATCCATGCGGCTCGGCTTTATCTGACAGTCTTCCCGGGGCATACGAGAGAGCCCTTGCATGCGATCCCGCTTCCGCTTACGGGGGAATTATCGGGGTTAATAAAAAAATGGATGAGGAAACAGCCTCAAAGATTGCGGAAAGGTTCTATGAGATAGTTATTGCACCGGATTATGATGAAAAGGCCGAAAGTATACTCAAGGAGAAAAAGAATCTGCGCATATTGAAGCTAAACGGTCATGACTGGAATAAAATGGGAATGTCTCTGCGCCGTATTGAAGGCGGTATGCTTGTCCAGGAATGGGATGGTTTTAATGTCAGAGAGGAAAAATGGGAGACCGTCACGAAAAAAAAACCGTCTGATAGTGAATTATCCAATCTTCAGTTCGCATTTAAAATCTGTAAATATGTTAAATCAAACGCAATTGTTTACGTTAAAGATTGGCAGACGATCGGCATCGGAGCTGGCCAGATGTCCAGGATAGACTCGGCTCGTCTGGCTTTGATAAAGGCAGGGGATGCCGGTTTCGATGCAAAGGGAGCTGTAATGGCATCTGACGCTTATTTCCCTTTCAGAGACAGCATCGACAGCGCCGCTTCAAGCGGGATCAGTGCAATAATCCAGCCTGGAGGATCGATAAGAGACGCTGAATCAATCAATGCGGCAGACGAGCATGGCATTTCGATGGTTTTTACCGGAATACGGCATTTCAGGCATTGATAAACTTGCTATTATTTAAAATATATCATATGATATTAGGCATTTATTAATAACAGAAAGGCTGGCCGATATGAAATATGAAATTTCGGATTTCAGGGATAAAACCCTGTTGAAGATCAATGAAAACCTGGTTACTGATCCGGATGCAAGAGAATTTAAAGAGATTCTAACAACGCTTATAGACGATGGCAAAAGAGAGATCATAATCGATTTTTCAGACATGGTATTCATCGGTTCAAGCGGCATAGGCAAGCTTCTGCTTGCATATAAAAGGCTCTCGGATATGAACGGAAAACTTTACATAGTCGGACTTAATAAGGATATCAAGGACCTGTTCTTCACTTTCAGACTCAATGAATTTTTCCACATAGTCGACAATATTTCATCAATAAAATAATATGACAAGGTTACGCTTTTTAAGTGCAATCTCACTGAATGCTTTCATTGTAATCGGCTGCAATGACCGGGGATGATGTTTTAATAGCCATAGACAGGGCTGTCAACAAGGTTTCACAGGAGGCTGCCGATATCATCCTCGCGGTTGATAATCTTGTCGGGATCTGCATCGACCCATCCGATGATAACATATTTGCTCCGATTAACAGGCTTATTTTAAAACTTGATGATAAGTATGATATTTAAGATTTAAGGAGGGAAAATGACTGTTGCAAAAATAATGTCTTTAAAAAACAGGGAAAAGATAGTGATGCTTACCGCTTATGATTACCTGACTGCAAAAATACTTGATGAACTTAAAATAGATATAATCCTTGTAGGGGATACGGCCGGTATGGTATATGCCGGATATAAAAATACATTGCCGATAACCATGGATGAAATGATATATCATGCCAGAGCTGTAAGAAGGGGTGCACCTGGTTCCTTTATAATAGGCGATATGCCCTTCCTTAGTTACGGAACTTCCATAGAGGAAAGCGTTAGAAATGCGGGAAGGTTTCTCAAAGAAGCTAAGGCAGATGCGGTAAAGCTCGAAGGCGGAACAGCGCTTTCGCAGGTAATTTCAGCAATTGCATCCGTCGGTATTCCTGTAATGGGGCATATAGGGCTCAAACCTCAATCGATACACCGCTTCGGCCATTCTATTGCCGGTAAAAATGATTCAGAGACAGAAGAACTTATAAAGGATGCCAGGGCTATTGAGAAAGCCGGCGCTTTCGCCTTTGTGATAGAGGGGACTACTGAGGAAGCCGCAAGGGAGGTTACTGAAAAGATTTCAATCCCGGCCATCGGCATAGGCGCCGGTCGTTATACAGACGGGCAGGTCCTTGTAATAACTGATATGCTCGGCCTTGATAAGGATGTTAATTTTAAGCATAATAAGAAATACGCCGATCTTTACGGGATAATCAAATCTTCAGTTTCTAATTACGCCGGGGAAGTGAAAAGCGGAATTTTCCCTTCGGAAGAGCAGGTATTTCACAGACAATAGCAGCCTTGCCGAAACACCTCCGATTCTGTAATATTGTTAAAGAAGCATTGTGGAGGTTATTATGGCGGTAAGGACAGCAAGTGCATTATGGGAAGGCGACCTGAGGACCGGAAAAGGCACGGTAAAGCTGGGCAGCGGGGCCTTTGAGGGAGGATATTCGTTTTCCTCTCGTTTTGAGAATGGCCCCGGAACTAACCCGGAAGAGCTTATAGGTGCTGCGCACGCGGGGTGCTTTTCCATGGCTTTCGCAGCTAAACTGGGCCAGGAAGGGTTTAAACCTAAAAGCATCAGGACTTCAGCAGCAGTTAATATAGTAAGCAAGGATGGAGCTTTTGTCATTTCAGAAATAGAACTAAGCACGGAAGCTGAAGTGCCAGGAATAGAATTGCTGAAATTCCAGCAGTTTGCCGAAAATGCCGAAAAGACCTGCCCTGTCTCAATTGCCCTGGCGGGGACCAAGATAAGGCTCAAGGCTAAGCTTATTTAAACTTAATCATACCGCAAGCTTTCTATATGCAAGTTCCTTAGACTTCAGGTAGCTGAGGTATTCCATATCAAAACCGCTGCGGTAAAGGTAAACATTATTGTTTTGAAACAATGGTTCCTCGACGCAGGTTATTTTTCCCGCTCTGTCGAAATCAGGCGTGTGGGGAATAGGTGAAAAATATGAAAGCATTGGAAGAGCGCCAAGGCCGTAAACCGTATCCATCGTCTTTTCAATCGAGAGGCTGTCCTGACCAGGTACATTTACAAGAACATAACATTTTATGTCCTTCTTTTCAAAACCGGCATTCGTTAGAATTTCCAAAGCTGCCGCGAAATCGGCGATATCAGCCTTCATCCCTTCGGCCTCGTTGAAATTCCTGTCCTGCGATTCCAGCGAAAGCCTTATGTCGGCAAAGCCGGCCTTTTTCATCAATACCGCCGTAGATGCTGTTAGAAATTTGATATGAAGTCCGTTCGGGGTAAAAAACCTGGCCTTTACACCGGATCCTACAACCATTTCAAGGATCCTATCGAGATGGTTGAATGAATCATATAGCAGGGCATCATCGTAGAATGCTATGTTTCTCACGCCGTATGTCATGCATAGATCGATTATAGTGTTTCCAGCTGTATAAAACGGGTATAAAGAAAATGGGTTAAGATAATTAACGGCACAGTAAGCACAGTTAAATATGCATCCTGTTGAAGTTAAAACCGGTGCGTAATAATATTCACCCAGAAGCTCATAAGCCGGTGGTATTATTTTCTTTGAAAAAGTCAGGCCTGTTATCTTTTCTATTTCTGATAGAGTTTCGAAAATCCCTCGCTGCGGTATTATATAATCACAACTTATGCTTTTCTTTGCATGCTCCGGTAAAAGAGATGCGTAAGTACCCCCCAGAATAATTTTCGAGTGCGGAAAAAAATCCCTGAGTATTCCTGAAGTATAAGCTGTTCCCGTGTACCAATAAGTCATCCCCGAGGTCAAAAAAATATATTCCGGAATAAACGGTACCTTTTTTAATTCACTGTAAAAAGCCTCGGCTGTAATCCCGTACCTCTTGAAGCGTCTTGGAATGTCTTTTAATTTTTCTGGCGCTTCAATATGGCTGAAAGGGAAAGGACCTGTCCCGTTATCCTTGAATTTTATTATACGGGATGAAGGAATCAGCCTCGAGAGGGCATTAACAAAGTAAAGATCAAAATGTTCTTTAAGATAGGAGGCAAGTTGAAGAAGCCCGAGCGGTTTGGAAAAATGATCGTAAGCTGCAAAATCCTCTATAAAGGGATTCACCAGCAGAGCCCCCTTCTTAATCATTAAATACTCTTAAATAATTGAAATTAGGGCCTTTCTTTTCAACTATGGCCAGAACTGCTCCTTCCCTGATGATCTTGTAAAATCCGTCCTTATCGCAAGGATTCTCGAATACTTCTCCGCTTAGTCTCCGTCCGCTTAAAATATAATCTCTTTGCCGGTTTAAATTGAGGCTGGGCAGCTGAAGTGCCGCGTTAAGAGGGAGAATGATCCTTTCTATATTCGAAATATCGACCTGCTCCGGAGAAATACAATCTGTAATTTTTATTCCGGAGCTTGAGAGCCTTTGAAGTTCCAGTATGTAACCGCCGCATGAAAGTTCTCTTCCGAGGTCCCTCGCCAGGCTTCTGATATATGTGCCGGATGAGCAAACCACAAGGACTGAAAGTTGCCTTTTGACGCTGTCATAGCCCTCGATTGTAATTTCTGATATTTCCACTTTTCTCGGCTCTTTAATGAGAAGAATATTATCCCGGGCCAGCTTGTAACTCCTCCGCCCTTTAGTACGAAGAGATGAATAAAAGGGAGGAACCTGCATGATCAAACCCCGGAATTTAGGCAGAGCTGTCTCTATGTCCTTCCTGTCGATCTCCCTATCATATGTTTCTATTATCGAACCATCAGCGTCATCGGTATCACTAACGGCACCGAACTGTATCAAAGCCCTGTATTCTTTTTTTGATAAAAGCAGATAATCGAAGGCTTTTGAAGCCTCTCCAAACAGAATTGGAAGTACCCCCGATGCCAAAGAATCAAGGGTGCCTCCATGACCGATTTTCTGCCTTTTCCAATCAAAAGGCAGGCGCGATTTCAGGATCCTTATCACATCAAAGGAGCTGATACCTGATGGCTTATTGATCGGAAGGATTCCATTCAATTTAAGCATTATTTTAACCTTGCTTTCAGAGTTTAATTCCGGCTAGGGCCGATGCATTATAATCCAGAAGCCTTGAATACCAGGTTATAACTACCCCTCCTTCCATAATGAGAGAAAAGTTTAAGGTGCGGAAAAGTTCTATACCGACACGGGGTGAAAATTGAAAACCCTGAGCCGGATAGTAAGCAAGATCGATGATATCGCTTGCCGGATATGTGCCTCTGGCGACAATATAGATCGAAAAATTATCATCGATCATTGTGTCCAGATAAAAAGCTGTATTAAAGACATAAGAAGCAGCTGTGAATCCTATGCCGGCGTCTGCCGTGACAGTGAAAGGATCGTTCTTTAAAACCCTTATTTTAAAATCACCCATGACGCCTTCGAAATCAGTTGCTAGTAATCTTAATCCGATTTCCATATCATCGGAAAGGCCGTATCTCGCGCCCACAGTGAATAATGAGTTGATATCGTTGGAATAAATATAAACATCGGAAGCTAAGTATATCAGTATTCCCCCTGTATTGAGGGGCACAGGATTTATCATTAACGGGGCTGAGAATAATGGAATAAAAGATATCAATACAAACAAAACAGTTACAACAATTATTTTCATCAATTAATATTCCACCATTTTATAACCAACCCCGAATACTGTTTTAATATATTTCGGTTTTCTCCCAATGTCTCCGATCTTTTTCCTTATTGAAACTACATTTGTATCAATTACCCTTTCTGTTACAAAAATACCTTCGCCCCAGATTTCTTTCATCATCACATCCCTTGGCACAACCTTTCCACGGTTTTTAAAGAGAAGTCTTATGATGCCGAGTTCTTTTGGCGTCAGGGGTTCCTCAGTGCTGTTATGTTTCAATATCATTTTATCAAGATATACCAGGGAATCCCCGATCTTGATGGTAACGGGTTCATAGCCGTATAACGAGCCCATGCTGGCCAGCGCTCCTGACTTTATAACATTAATCTTTCTCAAATGAGCCCTTATTCTCGCGAGAAGTTCCATTGTTGAAAAAGGTTTGGTAATAAAATCGTCTGCACCCAGGTTTAAACTGAAGACCTTATCTTCCTCTTTGATTTTTTCTGAAATAGCAATAATCGGAATAATCTTGTTGATTTTTCTGAGCTGTTTGATTAGCTCAACACCATCATATCCTTGTGAAAAAAGATCTATAATCACAGTATCGAATGTTTCGTTAAAGATTCTTATTTCAGCATCCCTGTATGAACCGGAAATAAGGACATCAAACCCTTCGAATTCAAGAAGATCCTTGATCGAAGTAATCGAATTCTCATCGTCATCTATTACTAATATTCTCGGCACCCATCCCCCCTTCAGCAACACCATTGTTTATAAATAATATAAACACTTAGTACATGAATTGATAATTGGGAACTGCCAGATATTATAAGAAAACACAGATAAAATACTGGAGGGTTCCGGATAATATCCCCGATCCCATCCGGACCCTCCATTATGGTTCTTTTTAAATTGAAATAATATTATTTTTTTACCTTTTCAGCCAGCTTTTTACCAACTTTAAATTTTACCACTTTTTTAGCAGGGATTTTTATTTTATCCCCTGTTTTAGGGTTTCTGCCGATCTTTTCGGGTTTTTTCTGGACCTGAAATGTACCCCATCCAACGAACTGAACGGATTCGCCTTTCACAAGATTTTCCTGGATTGTCTGAAGGAAAGAATCCACGAGTTCTCCCGCGCGTTTTTTACTTTCGCCAGTTTTGTTAGAGTACTTCACTATGAAATCCGCTTTTGTCATAGACAGACTCCTCCCGTTTATTTTAGACTAATTATACAATAAATAATTGTACATTGCTATATTTATTAGGTAAAAATTTAACATTTTTTTATTTTTTCAGGGCACTTTCATCGGTTTTCAGCACAGAAGGGTCCACAGAGCTGGCCTGGATCTTATCTATTGGGAGTTCCTTGCCGCTTTCTTCCCCGGGACTTTCGACTTTCTCTTCAACCGCAGCCTTTTTTTTATCTTCTTTTGATTTTTCTATGGTCTCTTTCTGGCTTATACTTTTACCGCCTATCTTATGCTTTATTTCTAGCAATTTACTCACAGCATTCTCATCCTCAATAACCTGTGTTATATATCTTGAATCATCATATTCGAGATTGATCTGGATGGGAAGGCGCACAATCTCCTTTTTTGAGTTTATATAAATATCAACATACGGAGAAAGGGACTGCGGATACTCGTAATCGATGACCTCCGCGATTTCACCTGTGTTCAGTGTAACAAAAGAACCTTTTTTGAATATTTCACCCTCAGTGATATGATAAGGCATTTCATTTGTAAATGTTTTTGCCAGTCTTGGTGAAAAACTCGTCCCGCTTTCCTTGTTTATCTGGGTCAGAGTATACCAGTATGGATGAGAATAAACCTCATTACGCGGGTTTGTAATTGAATCGAAAGAATCTGCAAGACTTATAATTTGAGCCCCTTCTCCCATCTGCTCCCCCCTTAAGCCAAACGGATATCCCTTCCCGGATACTTTTTCATGGTGAAGCAAAACTATCTTCTGTATCAGAGAAGGGTAGCCTGAATAGGATTTGATAATCTCATAACCGTAAACAGGGTGTTTCTTTACAATTTCGTACTCTTCATCCGTATATCTTTCCTTCTTGCTTATTATCTCTTTTGGAAGCAAGGTTTTTCCTATGTCATGAAGAAGGCCGGCAGTTGCCAGTATTTTAAGGCCATCCTGTCCATAACCCAGCTTTTTGGCCAGCATGATCGCAATAAGCGTGACATTTATTGAATGAGTATAGGTATAATCGTCTAAATCCTTCAGTTCAAGAAGATTCAGGACTGAATCATCTCTTGATGAGATATTCTCTACAAAATCGCCAGCAACCTTGTCTATTTCCCTTTGCGGAAGAATAGTCTTCGTTTTTATAGAGTTTTCAAGTTCCTGGACAACATTAACTGCTTCATTAATGTTTTCCTGGTCAACAGCAGGTTTTGAAATGCTCGATTTCGGAGTCAGTACGGGGCGCTGGTAGAAGATTCTCTTTATCCCCTTTATTTTTAATTCCTCGATCATTTCGGCTGTAAATGGTATTAACGCCCCGTTTATTTTTTCCCCCATTAATGTAAAAGAATCCCCTTTTAACATAATGCCGGGATATAGAAAATTAACGTACAGCTCGATTCTCTGACTTTTGTCCAACTTATCCATTTGAGCTACGCCCCCATGCATTTGAACAGATTTAATTATAAAGAAGATTTAAATTTTTGCAATGGAAATTATTGATAAATTATTGATGCGCCCTTCCCGTACTTTAAATGGTGCCGGGAAGGGGCATTATTTAACTAAGGAAAGCATACAGTTGAGGGCATTCCGTGTAATTACGAATCTGGTTTATAGCAGCTTTTTCAATCTGCCTGATCCTCTCTTTGGTTAAATGAAGTTTGTCTCCAATGCTTGAAAGTGATTGAGGCTCTTCTCCATTTAAACCGAAACGATATTCTATTATTCTTTTTTCCCTGTCCGATAATTTGTTCAGCACTTTTTTTATCATTTCCTTGAGAGAAGAATTGATAGCCATATCATCCGGTCTGCTTTCACTCTCCACATCCTCAAATACTTCCTCAGCAGAGCCGTTTTCATCTTCGCTGAAAAGATCCTCAAGAGACGAATGAGCCTGTGAAATCTCAAGTACCTTTATAATATCACTTTTATTCAGAGAAAGGTTCTCAGCTATTGAATCGTCGGACGGCCTCTTCCCATGAATTTTTGAATATTCCTCGATATACTTCCATATATGCATCAATTCGTTCGATCTGTTCATAGGCAGCCTTACAAGCCTTGATTTTTCTGATAAAGCCTTCATAATTGACTGCCTTATCCACCATATCGCATAGGAAATAAAATGAAACCCCTTCTTATAATCAAATTTGTCAACTGCCGACATAAGTCCCAGATTACCCTCACTGATAAGATCGGAAAGCGGAATTCCGAAACCCTGATACTTTTTAGCAATAGAAACAACAAAGCGAAGGTTTGAAATAATAAGTTTCTCCTTTGCTTCGATATTTCCTGCCGCAACCTGCTTTGAAAGCGCTATCTCCTCAGTCCTGCTCAGCAGGGGTATTTTATCGATCTCATGAAGATACATCGATACAGCGTTGGTCTTCAAATATCTTGACCAGTTATCAAGTTTTGAAGACTTTTTCATTATTAAATTCTTACCACTCATAATTCACTCTCCTTACTATATAATCATTTTGCAACATATATGCCATGTGAGTGTGTGATATATCTGTTGAAATATAAGGAAATAGATTTTTTTAGCCGTTTTGTTATTCTTATTTTGTGCGTCATTATGATACGAAATAATTCTAAATATTCTGTCAATATGTCAAAAAGTCCCTTTTTTGCCGCTTTTCTTTAGCTTGCCTTTTTTAATTCATTTAATTAATTTATTTTTAAGGGGGTTTTATGAAATACTGTATGATAATGGGAGAAAATTTCGAAGAAACAGAGGCTGTGACAGCTGTGGACCTCCTCCGAAGGGCCGGAGTAACCGTAGATATATACGGTGTCGGGTCTTCTTCCATCCGGGGAAGGAGCGGGCTGACTATCAATACGGACAGGATTTTGAATCAAGCTTCTGATATCGATGTCAAGGAATACAGAGGCATACTTATCCCTGGCGGTCCCGGCTCCTCCAGTCTGGCTAAAAACGAGGCGATTTTAACTATCGTCAGGGAATTCAATAAGGAAAATAAATTAATATATGCTATTTGTGCTGCTCCAATGGTCCTGGACAGGGCAGGTATTTTGAAAGGTAAAAAATTTACATGCTTTCCAGGCACTGAAATATTGGCTGGCGAAAGGCTGGAAGACCGTGTTGTTATTGACGGCAATATAATAACATCACAGGGGGTCGGTACTTCTCTCGATGCAGCGGTTAAACTTGTGGAGATCATCGTTTCACCGGCCGAATCCCGGAAACAGGCCTTAAGCACATTGTACCACAGCTGATTGACTTTTTTATTTGACTAAAATCAGGCAGTCCTGTAAAATAAGGCTGCTGTGGAGTAAATTTATGCCTGAAATCACTCTGGATGAAGTTGAGAAGACATCACTCCTTGCCAAATTGGAATTTACCGGCGAAGAAAAAGACAGTTTTCTAGAGCAATTTTCCAGGATCGTTGATTTTGTTGAGAAAATAAGCGAACTTGATACTGAAAAAGTTCCCCCGATGACCCACGCAGTCGAAAAAAGCAACACTGTCAGGGACGATGCCGTTAAGGATTCGATGCCGGTGGGGGATATTTCTAAAATAGCCCCTCGTTTTGAGTCGGGCAGTATAGTGGTTCCGAAAATCATCGAGTATTAAGGCCCTTCTGAGTGGAGAAAAACACCTTTCCTGTTATAAGAAATGAGATTTGCCTTTTTAATGAAAAATCTGTCAGCGATTTTTATAGCTGTATAGACGGCCGTTATACTATTATCGACATGGGCTGCGGCCACGGGGATTTCATAATAGAGAGGACCGCTGCAGATAAAGAATATTTCTTTATCGGCATAGAGATATCAAGAAAAAGAGCTTATAAAACCTCTGAAAGGCTGGCTAAAAGGAACATCAGCCAATACCGTGTTGTTGAGAGCGACGGGGAACTGGCACTTAAACTGCTGTTCCCTGAGAATTCTGTCAATGAAATTCATGTGAATTTTCCAGATCCATGGCTTCGGACAAGACAATGGAAAAACAGGATATTTAAGCCATCATTTTTAATACAATCGATCAGGATATTGAAAAAAGGCGGTACATTTAATTTTGTCACAGACGTCAAAGAATATGCTGAAAATGCCGCAAAACTTTTGAACGATTTCCCTATGATTGAAAATAATTACAATAACCTGATTGAATCAAATATATTTGAAAATTTCCCGACCCTGTTTTACAGAAAAATGAGCCCATTACGGGACATCAACTATCTTTCCTTTAAAAAGTTATGAGTAAGAAAATATCTATTTTATTTCATAACAATATTTTCCGATTATTATATACATGATACTGGAACGGAAACTAATATCATCTTTACGGGAGAACCACTTATGACAAAAGAGGGGTTTTACACATTTTTAAAATCGATACCAAAATCAGAAATCCATCTCCACACTGAAGGAATGATCAGCATTGACACAGTGAATAAATTCATCACCAGAAATGGAAAATCGGGGATGGGAGCCTGGAATCTCAACAAACTCTTTTCTTACAAAAATTTAAAGGATTTTATCCGTTCTTTCCTCGCCATACAGAATCTCTTTGAAAAACCGGAAGATTTTGAAAAACTCTTTGACGATGCAGCTAATTACCTTTCGACAAATAATATCGTTTACTGCGAATTATTCTTTGCGCCCTCTATGTTCCTTAAGAAAGGTATGAAATTTGATGAAATCATGTCGGTAATTACAAGGAAAATAGATGAGATCAATCTGTTGCGGGGAATTACGATCAGGATCATAATTGATATATCGCGCACATTCGGTGTTGATAACGCTGCAAACAACCTGGCCCATGTAGCTTCATTAAATAACAGTTACATAATTGGCATTGGCCTCGGAGGAGATGAACTTAAAGGCCCTGCAAAAAATTTCAAAAAAATATTTGAGGATGCCAGGAATTTGGGCCTGCACACTGTGGCCCATGCCGGCGAGGATGAAGGCCCTGAATCCATATGGGACTCACTGCTTATTCTCCATGCCGAAAGAATTGGACATGGCATAACGGCGGTTAAGGATGAAAAAGTCATTGAATATCTGAGGGATCATAAAATACCCCTAGAGATCTGCATAACAAGCAACTTATTCACTAAAAAAATCGTCAAGAAAATCGAAAACCACCCCGTAAGGGAGTTGTTCGACAAGGGAGTATTCATCACCATCAATACTGACGATCCGACATTTTTCCATGTCAATACAATAGACGAATACTGGAACCTTTACAGCAGGCTGAATTTTTCTCTTGAAGAAATCAAAAAGATTATAATAAACGGCTATAATGCATGCTTTATGCCTGAATCAGAAAAGGTAAGATATATAAATTCCGTTGAAGAGAAATGGAAAACTATTTCGGCATTTTAACTTGCCTTATATACCTTCTTTATTTTTTCCAGTGTTAATAGAAATTTTTGATACTATACTTTTTATTTTGAGAAAATCCGGATCGGCAGGTATTTTTTTAATTAAGTCTCCATATTTAGATTCAACGAGCAATGTCTGTCCGTCTTTTCTTATTTCTTTAATCCCTTCACAAAAATCATCTCCCTCCAAGCGAGAATATACAGTTCCGTAATATAGCCGCTGTGTATCTCCGGCTTTTATTATTATTGTGGTCGGGTTCCCCATCAATTCTTTATTCTCAATAGAGTATGATAATCCGTTTGCAAAAGCTCCAGTTGCGTTTTCAACCCCAAGGCAGTACTCAAGATCTGTACCCCCCTCCGTATTTGCCCATGGCACGTATTTCCTGCCGCCGTACTGCATCCACAGGATATTGAAATAAAGAGGAATTTCATTGTCTCTTATAGCCGCCGGCCCCTTGAAAAAGGGCATATAAATCATCTTATATCGCGGATTTACTACACTTATCCATCCAAGGACGGCATCTTTCGGTACAGCCCCGGCGACCAGATCTGTATAACCAGTCATGCAAGGTACAGTTCGCAGATCCACCGTTCCTCCCTTTCTTAAGGGCGCTTTTGAAATATTTTCGAATTCTGCCCCGATCTCAAGGCATCCTGTGTTTTCAAATTCACTGCCATTTGGAGGTACTGCAAACCTGACTGATGACATATCTATTTTACAGCCGCTTTCAAGGAAAGGGGAACCGACGGTATTGTGCCAGGCGGCGTTAATCTTCCGATCCTGGCTGTTATTGTTCTTTACATCAATAACGGTATAATGAACCGGTTCTTCTGACAAAACTATATCATATTTTATGTATTCAAGATTGCACAGTAAATCTCCTTTCAATTCTGAGATGGAATATGCAGAGTTATCAAGTACACCTCCTGAAATATTTTTCCAGATTTCATGTGCAGTGTGCCCATGAGCTGGCATGTTTCCAAGTTCGGTAGTGCAGGGCGGACCGAAATTCGGAAGACATGGGAAATTACCGGCAATTTCATACAATAATTCTACAGGCCAGAATGAACTATCGGCCGGATATTGGTACCTTTTTCCGGTGTTTCCCCTGAAATGCGGAAGCCAGTGTGCATTTATCCAGAAATTGTCTTTTGCCGCGCTCAGTTCTGGAACCATCCCCGCCTTGTCGGTAATTATTACCTTGATTTTACTGTTTTTTATCAGAGAAGCATCCCTATTCCCGATGTCTTTAATTCTTTTGAACAACAAACCATCATTCATTTTTTGCCTCCTCATTTTGAAAAAAATCCTGATCATGCTTTTTTATAACATTTTATATTATCTTTATTAATAGAATATAGAAAATTGTCCCAAAAAAGGTGAAATAATTCCCATTATAAAAGGATTCAATTCATTCTATAATATAATTTTGTAAAATATTTATTTTTATTCTAGCATGGATAATTAAAGATTATGCATGACAGAGAGGATGAAAATGCAGCCTGAGAGAAAATATTTTTATATTTTTGCTGTTTTAATGGCATTAACAATAATTGTATTTTTTTCATTCTCTTTCCTGAAAAAAAATGCTTTAGCCAGCCAGGAAATTAATATAGTTTTTCTGGTTAAATCTATAGACACAAATTTTACATACTGGCAGGTTGCGATAGACGGAGCCCGTACGGCAAAGGAAGAATACGGGATTAATCTTACGATTTCCGGGCCCATATATGAAATAGACATAAGCAATCAGATCAGGTCAATCGAATATTATGCGTTTCACAGACCTTCCCTGGTTATCCTTGCTGCCTGTGACTATGATAAACTAGTTCCTGCCGTCAAAAAACTTCACTCAATGGGGGTTCCTCTTATCACCATGGATTCAGGAATTAATTCCTCAATTCCGGCAAGTTTTATTGCGACCGACAATGTGAAAGCCGGAGAAAAAGCCGGTTATAAAATTTCAGAACTGCTTTCAACAGGTGATTCGGTAGTAATTTTAAGCCATATTAAGGATACAACATCTGCCATAGACAGGGAAAAAGGCGTAAGGAACGCCATAGGAAAAATAGGTAAAGTTCAGGTTACAGATGTATTCAACACGGATAACTTTATAGACAGGGCCTATTTTATCACTTTAAATCTTCTTAAAACAAGGCCTGATCTCCGCGGGATTGTCGCGCTAAACGAGACAACAACTATAGGGGCTTCCCGCGCATTAAAAAAGCTTGGAGTGGAAAAAAAGGTATACCTGGTAGGGTTTGACAGCAATATAGAAGAAATAGATGACCTTCAGAACGGCGCAATAAAGGCCCTTGTCGTTCAGAAGCCGTTTAATATGGGATATATAGCTGTTAAAACTTCGATTGATTATTTAAAGGGGAAAAAAATAAGTTCTTTAATAGACACCGGTTCAAGTCTAATTACCTTGGAGAATATGTTTGACGAGGAAAATCAGAAGCTTTTATTTCCTTTTTCAATAAATAAGCAATAAAGGCTTTTGTGGATTTGGTCGGGGGTGGATTTGAACCACCGAAGGCGAATGCCAGCAGATTTACAGTCTGCCCCCTTTGGCCACTCGGGTACCCGACCGATTTTACACGGCTTAAAATATAGAAGAAATATTCTAAGCAGAAATCGATGATTTGTCAAAATTGTTCTATACTATTTTAGTTTCAGAGAGGGTGGCTATTATGATCATTATTCCCGGCATTCACGTCATTAAACTCGGGTTTGTAAACTCCTATCTGATCGAAGAATCTGATTATCTTACTCTTATTGACTGTGGCATCCCTCTGAGTGGGAAAAAAATCACTAACTATATTAAAAACATAGGTAGATCGATTAAAGACTTAAAAAGAATAATTATTACTCACTGCGATGCTGATCACATCGGAGCCCTTGCTCATCTTAAACATTTAAGCGGAGCAATTGTTTATTCCTCCGAAATTGAGGCTGAGGGAATTAAGCTCGGACAGCCTACCAGAATGGTGGAATTCAAGGGTTTAAGGAAATTCATAGTATCCATTATGTCAAAGTTCTTTAAAATTAAGCCGGCTGAGGTTGATAAATGTCTTAAGGATGGAGATGAGATACCTGTCCTCGGCGGACTTCAGGCTGTGGATACAATAGGCCACACACCGGGACATTTCTCCTATTACTTAAAATCGTTAAAAGTTTTATTTGCAGGTGATTCCATAATATCGATAGATGATAAGCTTTATTCTTCCAATCCTGTATTTACCTGGGACGCACACAGCGCTGCCGAATCCTTCAAGAAACAGGCTTTGCTTGAACCTGCTATCGTTTGCTGCGGTCATGGCGAAGTGGTAATTAATGCGCAAAATAAATTTGCCTGAGTATTTAATAGACTTCATCCTGAAGTTATTATAAAATATAATATTATTACGCGCTCATAGCTCAGTTGGATAGAGCATCAGATTGCGGATCTGGGGGCCGGAGGTTCAACTCCTCCTGGGCGCAAATGAAGATTATATTCTATTTTTCCATATTCATGATGATGTGCCTGAGTTTGCAGGCTGAAGAAAATGATTCAGCCTATTATTTAAAGCAGAATGAGGATTTAAAAACTCTTGAACAGTTCAAGGACTCCCCGGAAATGATCAATGCCAAGCTGAAAGAGGTTGAAAACATTAACTTTTACAGGTCCCACCTTAATAAAAGGCCTGTAAAATTTGATATACTGGCCAGCAGGGTAGCTAATATGCAGTGCTATAACGCGGCTGTAAACGGTTATATGGGCCACTGGGACATGAACGGTTTTAAACCGTACATCAGATATTCACTGGCCGGAGGGAAAGACCATGTATCTGAAAACGCAAGCGGTCAATATGAAATAGGCATGGCAGCCCCGGTAATGGAAGACACTGACAGGGCGCTGGATTATATGAAAACAGGCCTTAAAGAGTTTATGTCAGAAGGACCTGGAGGCGGTCATTATGAAAATGTCATTAATGTCTATCATAATTATGTGGGCATCGGATATTTTTGTACAAATATAGGCGGAACAAATCAGATTCGTTACTATGAGGAATATATAGACCGCTATATAGAATGGGATGATTTCCCATTGACCTGCGGAACAGACAATAAGTTTTTAATTTCAGGAAGGGTCAACGCAAAAGACGCGGGTGTTTTTGCGGTTATTGTCTTCTTTGAAAATTTTCCCCGCAAAATGTCGCCTTCAGAAATCAGCGCCATCAGCACATATCCTGATTACACCTCCAATGTCTACAGGCAGTTATGGCCATGGAACATAGATTTCGACAGTGATTCGCAAAGGTTCAAAATACCCCTTAAATTTGATAAGCCCGGGTTTTACTATCTGCATGTGATGTTAAAGAAGGGAATATCATCAATTCCGTATAATAAACCAGTTTCGGTGTCCACTGAGGGCCTTGTAAACGCTTCAGGCGTTGTAATTCAGGTCAGGTAGGATCAATATACTACAACTTTTTCCTTAAATAATATATTATACGGTCAAAACCTGCTATAAAAAGAACAACGAGTATGACCATGGCTAGGAAGGGGATTTTCAAACTCAGATGCCTCCCGATAATGACCGCAGATAATCCCATGCAAAGAACCATAGTGAGGACCAGATACCTGATATACCTGTAAAGATCAACTTTTTTTTCTTTAGTATTACTGCCTATGGATAATTCCATCATAGTAATATCCCAGGAAGCCAGAGATAAACTTACATATAAAAACATAAACATAGGCGGAGCCTTCAGAAGAATGCCGGCTGCTGCTAAACAAACGGAGCCGGTCAGGCAGGCAGAGGCAAATTTTGCTCCGGCTAAGAGCCACCCTGCTGTAATGATCAGTGATATGACCCCCCCCTGCCATAAAGAAGAACGGCTATATCCCATAATAGACAGCACTGTTGAAAGTGAGAGGCAGATATAAAACAATATTTTACTGAAATTCATTCGTTCCTCATATTCTTCTTAATCTCTGGTTACGGATAAAGGTTTTTTGTATAAGAGGAGGTAAAGGCTCTTTTACATGCCAGTCGACTACCGATACCGATAACCGGGAAATAAGGTTTAAATTGATCCTGCGCTCCAGACAGGAGGCACGAAATGCCAAATCGCCAATTTTATCATTTCCGTTATCTATCTCCGAAAAATCATAAACATCCGGACTGATCAGTATTACATCAAATCCATTTGATTTTAATCGTTTGTAAAAATATATGTCATTAAAGTCAACAGGACTCAGGACCATTATAATAGATTTATTCGAGATATGTTCTACAGGGATATTTTCTAGCGAACCGCTTCCTGACCGGACCCCGGACAGGCAATTCAGTATACGGTTTAACTGTATTTTTCCATAAGCCGGCAGTACATACCTCAGAATTTCTCCTATTGCAAAAAGGCTTACACGATGCCCCTGCCTTATGAACATCTCAGCAAGGGACGCCGCTGCCTTTACTTCAATATCATAGATGCTCTCTTTGTTTATAACAAGATTCATTTTTTCACGCCCGTCGAGTAAGATAGCAATTTCAGCTGTTTTTTCCTGAACAAATTCTTTTATATAATATTTATGAGGATGACGCGCCGCCAGACGCCAGTCAAGCAGTTTTAAAGGATCGCCCGGATGGTAATCCCTTATACCCCAGAAATCAGTTCCGAATCCGCCCGCTCTAGACGGAACCAAACCTATAGAAGAAAGAGTCTTCCATGGGCGAAAAAAAACCGGTTTGAATTTCTTAAACTGTGGCTGGATAAATATCTCTATCATGTCGTTTAATTCTACACCTGATTCTGCCAGTCCGAAAGGATCGCCTGCCATAATCAAAGATTTATGCCAGGCAAACCTTCCCCGGACCGCGTTGAAAGTATAGTTCAATTCAGCCTTTTTACCCGGCCTTAGATATACGCACATTTTCAGACTGCCGTCAATGATTTTCATTCCTTCCAGGAGTGGATCGGAGAGTCTCAGACAAATTCCCTTCCTTCCTTTGTTACAAATCTCCAAGGTCATCTCAACAAAAAAAGCGCCACTTTTCCCGGTTTTCTTCACATAACGCCTTGTCTGCAAGCAGATATCTTTTTCTGTTGGGGAGAGAGCTATTCCAGTTCCCATATAAACTATAAAAATTATTGCCATCCACATTAAGTCCCCATTTCTGAAAATCAGAGAGGTAACAAATAATCCGAAAATAATCGCTCCAACAAGCAGGATTTTACTACTCATTTTCAGCCTGTAATACAGGTACTGCAACCGATTTCGTAATCTCCCTGATAATGTTGTCTCCTGAATGAGTAATATCCCAAAGGCCCGGATCAATTATGATCCGGTGGGCAAGGGCCGGTTGGGAAAATTTCTTCACGTCATCCGGCACAATATAATTCCTTCCCGATATTGCCGCCCAGGCTTTAGCCAGTTTCATCAATGCAATCGATCCGCGCGGGCTTGCTCCGACAACGACCCTCGGATGTTTCCTTGATTCTACAGCAAGATTAACAATATATCCCCGTACGTCTGAGTCAATATAAACCTCTTCGGCAGTTTTACGCATGGCTACAAGGGTCTCAGGCGATATGACGGCATTCAAATTGACCCGGTCCTGTTTACGTTCTGCCCTCCGCCTCAATATTTCGTTCTCTTCATCGGGTAAAGGGTACCCTACTGAAAGTTTAATGATGAAACGGTCAATCTGGGCCTCAGGAAGCGGAAAAGTCCCCTCGTACTCAATGGGATTTTGAGTGGCGATGACAATAAATGGATCGGGCAGCATCATGGTGTCTCCCTCAAGCGTCACCTGGTTTTCCTGCATAGCTTCAAGCAGTGCAGATTGGGTTTTTGGAGAAGCCCTGTTGATTTCATCTGCCAGTAAGATATGAGTAAAAATTGGCCCTTTCCGTAGTGTAAATCTGTTTTGATTACCGTCAAAAACATACCCGCCCGTAATATCGCCAGGCAAAAGATCAGGGGTGAACTGTACCCTCTTAAAGTTCATTCCAAGAACGCGTGAAAAACTATTGGCTATGAGGGTTTTTGCCAGGCCAGGATAATCTTCGATCAGTATGTGTCCGCCCTGACAGAGAAATGCGGCCATTAAAAACTGAAGAACTTCACGTTTTCCTATGACGGCTTTTTCCACTTCTTCAATAATCCTGCTTGATAATTCAGACATTTGTTCAATTGATATTTTCGTGGTTGCTTTCATCTTTAGCCTCCAAAAAATTTTCCAGAAATTTTAAGTTTTTTTCTATATCTTGATAATGTTCAGACGCATCTTTCCCATTTATCTTTTTAATCCATTTTCCGAATTCATACCATTTGTTTTTTTGAGAAACAGAAAAAAGGAATAGATAAACATAGTCAGGCAGGGGTATATCGCGGTTTTCAAATGCCTCGTAGACCTTAAAATCGGCCTCTATCCTTTTTCCCGATGCATAAATAGATACAAGCATCCACGCCATTTTCCGCTTTAAAATTTTTATTTCCGATAGATTACCGGGTTTTGCAGATAAATACGAACGCCAGAATTCAATATTTTGCATATATGTGTTATGAACTGGAAATTTTTCAATTTCAATTTTTGAATAAATCCGCATGTTATTTAATATCTTAAAAATTATTACTGCTAAGATCATGCCCCACCAGAGCACATTCTGATCTATACTTAGCACAAAAATACGCAAAAAAAGCCACAACATTAATGAAAATGGTTTAAATATATTCTCAGTCAGTACTTGCCGGAATATAAAGCAAAGGGAAAAAATAATCCCTGCTGAAAGAATTATAAAAATAAACCGGTTATATTTTTTGATCACTTCAAGAACCTCCGTTACTCCTGAAATAATAAATGATATCTTTCAGACTTCTGACAGCTTTTTGTTCATCCAATGGTCCTGGATTAAAAGTCCCGTATCTTACTGCTTCAAAAAGTCCGGTCAAATCCCTGACGCTTGTCTCAGGAGCCCCCTCTGAAATTAGAAAATTTTCAAATTCCCCCGCAGTCATCGATTCCTCTTTTTCAATCCCGAATTCAGACTTAAGCGCGCAAACCATCCGACTGTAACAATTCCTTATTAAATCTTTAAAATCAAGGCCTTTAATTATGCCATCAATGGCCTTCTGAGCCTCCAATCTTATAATATCGATCGATGAACTCTTTTTGTTTTTCACGAACAGGATTTTCATTCCCAGAATGACAGCCGAGCATGCAGTGATCATAATCACAGACCATAGAAGAACAAGAGGAGAATGTCCAAGAGGAGACCTTAATACCGGATGAGGCGGCAGATAATTTTCAATTTCAAGAGTATTAAATGTATGGGGAATTAATACTAAAATCGCAACGACAATTCCGCTTACAACAATAATGCCCAGAATTATTAATAATAATCTTAAAATTAAATTTAACAGATTAACCCGCCCCACAGTTCTGTAAATTCTATAAAGCATTATCAAAAAAAGGGTGACAAAAATGAATAAAATAACTGCCTTCACAAATTCATTAGTTTTAACTGAGGTAACAATATTATGATCGGTTATAACAACCGAGCCGTGCCCATGTTCTATCTCCGGAAGCGGCATTCCTGCTGCCAGCTTTAATTCATGGAGTCCGGAGGCTATTGCAATCATAATCCCGGCGGCCAATAAAAGAATCATCATTGATATATTCTTTGACCTTCCATTCATCTCATCAATCCTGTTATTACAGCTTCAATAGTCTCGTCTATCAGCTTTTCCCTGTCCGCCCAGGGACAGTTAGGGTTGGTAATAATGAGTGATGTTATTCCATGATCAATCGCCCAGAAAATCTGAGAGATGAGTTCTACATTGTTTAATCGAAAGAAGTTTTTTTTAACACACTCTCTGACAATATCCCTTAAATTGTTAAAAACTCTGTCAGACGTCTTTTCATTTTTAAAATATGCTTCTGCGGGAGCTTTGATTTCAGTCATAAATGCCACCCTGTAATGATTAGGATATTGCATACCGAAATCCACATAAATCCTCAAGGCTTTTTTAAGTGTTTCAAGAAGATCATCACCATCATACATAATAATCCTGCTCATCTGCAATAGCTTTTGAAAAGCATCTTCTATCAGACAATCGAACAGGTCTTTTTTATCTTTAAAGTAAAGATATATAGTGGTGGGTGAATAATCTATTTTTGCCGCAATTTTACGAATAGATGCATTTTCGAGACCTTCACTGGCAAAAATTTCTCCTGCCGCATTGAGTATAAGTTTTCTTATCGCTTCCTTTTCCTTATTCCTTCTTTCTTTAATGCCCACTGAAACTCCTTTATTAACATTGAAAATATTATTTACAATGTTAAGTTTAACATAAAATAACTCTTATGTCAATAAATATTTCCTGATTAATTCTTCTTTTAGAGAGGCTGACACTCTTTTATCTGACAAACGGGGAATATGTTTCAGGTAATCTATCTGACCTGGATATCCATATCTTCCTGTGCTTTATTGGTATCTTGTGTATTGGCTGTATTTGCGGAAACTGGCGGTTTGCCGGTATCCTGCATAACTATATCCTCGTCTTTCAAATTATACGGCTGTCCGTTATTCTGTAAATCAGCGTTCAGCTCGGCTTCAGAAGGCCCGTTATTATTATTGGCAAATGCATATTCCTGAGCAGATAACATGCCATTATTTGCAATTATGGCCCTGTAAGCAAGTCGTCTTGCATATAAAGTCTGATTCTCTGCCCTTACGAACCTTCCATTATAAAATAGATAAACAGCGTACCTCTGGTGACGCACAGAAAACGCCAGGTCTCCTGTATAATTCCTCCCTATTCTAACTGCCCTCTCAGCCCTGGAAATCACTCCGGCAGTGGTATTAATTTCCCTCCTGGCAATTACCCTGTCATCTCTTCTGACTCCGCCGCAGCTTGCGAAGATAATTAGTGTAAGAGAAGATATAGTTAATAACTTGACCTTTGACATTTCTACCCTCCAAAAATTCTCGTATGTAATATATCATCTATTTAATTTTAAATCCACCAGCAGGTGAATTTTATTTTCTTGTTTTGAAAAACAGATCAATGCAAGTCACTGTAACAAACCCTTGTACTAATCGGCTACTTGTATTAAAATATAAAATGATAATATTTTAAGAGGGCAAAGTAGATGAAGAATTTTAAAAAGTACAAGCTTTTTCAGCCGCTCGATATTAGAGACAGAAAGTGGCCGTCAAGATCAATCGTAAAAGCGCCGATATGGTGCAGCGTGGATCTGCGAGACGGGAACCAGGCACTTCCCATACCAATGAATGTCGCGGAAAAGATGGAATTCTTCAAACTGTTAACAGATCTCGGTTTCAAGGAAATCGAGATAGGTTTTCCTTCGGCATCTGAGGTGGAATACCGTTTTCTTCGCGAGCTCATCGAAAAACGATTGATCCCGGATGATGTAACAATCCAGGTGCTTACCCAGTCGAGGAAACATCTGATCGAAAGGTCTTTCGAATCCCTGGCGGGAGTGAAAAGGGCTATTGTTCACCTTTACAATTCAACCTCAGAACTCCAGAGGAGGGTCGTTTTCAACAAGGATAAATCAGCCATTAAGGATATTGCCCTTGAAGGGGCGCATATAATTGAGGAACTTTCAGGGACTTCGGACATAAAGATGATTCTAAAGGAATACTCCCCGGAAAGCTTTACAGGTACTGAACCCGATTATGCAATTGAGGTCTGTGAAGCCGTAATGGATGTATGGAAAGCGGCCCCCGATAAAAAGATAATACTCAATCTGCCGGCTACCGTTGAAATGGCAATGCCAAATATTTACGCCGACCAGATCGAGTTTTTCAATACTCATATCAAGAATAGGGACTCATGCATTATCAGCCTTCATACCCATAACGACAGGGGAACCAGCGTTGCAGCTTCTGAACTGGGTTTGCTCGCAGGTGCTGAAAGAGTCGAAGGAACCCTTTTTGGAAACGGGGAAAGGACCGGCAATTCAGACATCATGACAATTGCATTAAACCTCTTTAGTCAGGGGATAGATCCCGGACTTGATTTCAGCGATATTAATAGAGTTATCAATACATATGAAAAATGCACAAGGATGATGGTCCCTCCAAGGCATCCGTATGCCGGTGAGCTGGTTTATACTGCATTTTCAGGTTCTCACCAGGACGCAATAAGAAAGGGCCTCAATATTTATGAGCGTGATAAGCCGGAATACTGGGAGGTCCCATATCTCCCTATAGATCCCTCGGATGTTGGTCGCGAGTATGAAGCGATAATCAGGATAAACAGCCAGTCCGGCAAGGGCGGAGTGGCTTTTGTTATGGAGCATAATTTCGGATATAAGCTTCCTAAGGATATGCACCCTGAGTTTGCCAGTATCATACAGAGGGAAACTGACCGGACAGGTGATGAACTCGTTCCCGAAAGAATATTCGAATTATTCAAAAAGGAGTATCTCGAAAACCATAAGCCTCTGCAGCTTCTTAAATATAAGATAGAAGAAGACCAGAACCTTGCAGAGAAGGAGAATATTGTCCGTATGAGAGGTACAATTTCATTAAAGAGTAAAGAAATCGAAATCACAGGCCAGGGTAACGGCCCTATAGATGCTTTTTTCCATGCTATGCAGGAAATCGGCGTTCCTAAATACCATTTTATTTCTTATGACGAACATGCCCTGAGCGAGGGTTCGGATTCGAGGGCTGTTGCATATATCTGTCTTGAGAACCTGTCCGGCGACAGGAAATACGGTGTTGGCATTGATCAGAATATAACCACCGCCTCATTGAATGCCATTGTCAGTGCCATAAACAGGTTAGGAATATAAACTGCGGATAAAATCCCCTGCCGCATTTACTCCTCTTTCGTCTGCCACTATGATCGTCTGTGTCCCGATGACTGCTATATCAGCTTTTCCCTTTAAAAAATCAATATCGTTTTTATCCTTCACTCCGAATCCAAGGGCAAGGGGCAGATTTACGGCTTCCCTGCACCTCTCCAGATATCTGGTAACTTCCAGACTGAATTCCGTTGATCTTCCAGTCACACCCTTCCTCGCTACGCAATAAATGAACCCGGAAGCATATCTAGATATGTACTTCATCCTTTCCAGTCCCGTAGTAGGTGAGAAGATAAAAATCGGGGAAAGCTCGTTATCCTTCAATGATTTAATATAAACCGAACCCTCCTCGGGCGGCAGATCCGGCACAATGGAGCCCTTTATCTCTCTCCTGGCCATCTCACTTGCAAATTTCTCCACACCATAGCGGAAAAGAATATTGTAATAACTCATGATCAGGAAGGGAATATGAAAATCAATGGCTACCCTTTCCGCAAAATCAAGACATTCAGCTACTGTAATGCCATGTTCGAGAGACAAGTGGTTTGCCTTCAGAATTACAGGGCCGTCAGCGATCGGTTCTGAAAAAGGTATCTGCAGTTCAATAAGATCAGCCCCTGCATTTACCATTGATTCGACCAGTTTGTATGATGTTTCAAGCGACGGGTAGCCGATTACTATGTGAGTCATCAGTAAAATTTCCTTTGAATTTCTGACTTTTTTGATATATTCCTCAAGCATCAGCGCCTCCTCTGTATTCTTCCGCTTTTTTAATAATAAAATCCTTCCATTTCGGATCTCCGAATGCGTCTGCAACTGTAAATATATCCTTATCTCCCCTTCCGGACTGGTTTATGATAATGCAGTCGTCTTTAGACAGAGAAGGTGCTTCTTTAAATGCCTGGGCAAAGGCATGGGAACTTTCGAGAGCCGGAACTATTCCTTCCTTTTTTATAGCAAGTGCCATAGCCTCAATTGTCTCACGGTCGGTTGCTGCTTCAAACCTTACCCTTCCGTTTTCTTTTAAATCTGCAAGTATCGGTGAAACTCCTATATAGTCCAGTCCAGCCGCCACACTATGGGTTTCCAGCATCTGTCCGTCGCTGTTCTGCAAGAAATATGTTTTATAACCCTGAGCTACCCCGATTGATGAGTCGCTTGAGGCAAGCCTTGAGGCATGCCTTTTAGTATTCAGACCCTCTCCCCCGGCTTCAACTCCTACAAGACCGACTTTATCATTCAGAAATGCTGAAAATATTCCAAGGGCATTAGAACCTCCTCCTACACAGGCGTAGACCCTGGCAGGAAGCTTATTTTCCCTCTTAAGAATTTGCTTTCTGGCCTCTCTGCCGATTATCGACTGGAAATACATAACCATTTCAGGAAAAGGATGCGGTCCGCAAGCCGTTCCCAGCAGGTAATGAGTCGAATCCATATTTGTAACCCAGTCCCTGAGCGCTTCATTTATAGCGTCTTTTAAAATCCTTGAGCCAGCCGTAACTGGCACAACTTCTGCTCCCAGCCTTTCCATCCAGAATACATTCGGCCTGGCCCGCTCGACATCGATCTCACCCATATAGACAGTGCATGAAAATCCGAACTTCGCAGCCATTGTGGCGGCAGCTACTCCATGCTGACCGGCCCCTGTTTCTGCGATCACCCTGGTCTTGCCCATCCTTTTTACAAGCAGACCCTGTCCCATCACATTATTAGCCTTGTGTGCACCTGTATGATTCAGGTCTTCTCTTTTTATATATATCTTCGCTCCGCCCAGATAATCAGTGAGGTTCTCCGCGTAAGTCAGGGGTGTCGGTCTGCAGGAATACTCCGACATGATCTCCTCGTACTTTTTCCAGAAAGATCTGTCCGCTCTGGCTTTTTCAAAAGCATTTGTGAGATCATTGATTGTCGGTATCAGTATTTCAGGCAAAAAAGACCCTCCGAACTCTCCATAATAACCCTTTCTACTCATAAATTTCTCCCTGTACTCCAAGATCCTGATAAAAAACAAATTTGTCAGTTCTGCATAAAATTTCTGAATAAAATGCCTTTCTGTTCTGTCTAAAATAAAGTTCCCTTTTTACCGAAAGAACTGGCTTGTTCCTTCCAAGTCCAAGAAGAAGGGCCTCTCCCGATCTGCATAGTTTGACACCAAAACTCTGTCTTCCTCCCTCAGGTTTCATGTAAAATTCATTTTCTATCACGGCTGAAAGAGAATTTTTTCCGAGATCGAATTTTTCAATGCCCTTGAAAATATCAGAATTCATGAATATTTCCTCAAGAAGTACCGGTGTACCTTCAACAGTATTCAGCCTTGACAGATGAAAAACTTTTAATCCTTTGAGCGGATTTGAAATATCTTCAGGAACAATCAATTCCAGTTCCCTTATCATGTTCCTGATTACCTTTATGCCTTCTTTCATGAAAGCGGCACTGGTACCAGCAAGTGAAAACAGACTCACTGCCTTGGGGACTTCCCTGACAAATGTTCCTGAACCCTTTCTTTTTAATATAAGTCCCTTTCTCTGCAGCAGATCGAGAGCCTGTCTGACAGTCGGACGCCCGACCCTGTAACTCCCGGAAAGGGATATCTCGGAAGGGACCCGCTCCCCCCTTTTCAATTCACCTGAATCTATCATTTCCTGGATGTCGCGGGCCAGCTGAAAATAAAGCGGAATCGGCGAATTATGGTCAACCATGTAAAACCTCCGGAATAGTATGAAAGATTATAAATGAAATTTGTAAAGTTGTCAAGACAACTTTACAAATTTATTCAACTCTGGCCCATATATTTCCATTTGACTTCCACTCTGCCTAAAATTATAATGTCGGGAAGACGGAGTTTTTATGCATCCATTGGAAAGACGTCCTGTTCCTGAAGAAGTTAAAAACAAAAAAATGTCAGTCCTCATCCCTTTTCTTAACGAGGAAAAAATAATCGTCAAAAACACCTATCAGGTAATTAAGGATCTTGAGGATATGGGACTGGAATTTGAGATCATCCTGATCGATGACGGCTCTAAGGATAATTCTTACGGACTATTGGCAGGTGAGTTTACCGGAAACATCAGGGTTCGTATAGTCCGGAATATGAGTAATTTCGGAAAAGGCTGGGCTCTTAAAACAGGTTATGAATATTCAACAGGGGATTATGTTCTTTTCCTTGACTCAGACCTCGAGCTTTCGCCATGGCATGTACCGAATTTTTTTAATGAAATGGTAAAGAAGAACGCCGATGCCGTAATAGGAAGTAAACTTCATCCCGACTCTGTGATTGACTATCCTCTATCAAGGAAAATCATCAGTTTAACCTACTATTTTATTATCAAATTTTTATTCGGTCTGCCCATTATGGACTCTCAAACTGGAATAAAGCTGTTTAAGAGAGAAGCGCTGGAATTGTCTTTGCCAAAAGTACTTGTAAAAAAATTCGCTTTCGATATTGAACTTCTGATAATTTTAATTAAAAGAAAGAAAAAGATAGTTCCGGCTCCAATAGAATTAAGGTACAGCCGTAAAAGCTTCGGCAATATAGGGCTTGAAACCGCGCTAAAAACTCTTGTTGATACCCTTTCTATATTTTTCAGAAACTTTTTCCTGAACTTTTATGACAGGCCAATGGGTGAAAACAGGAAATATTCGTATACGATTGTTCTTTTCCCTGAAAAATACGATCAATATGAAAAAAAATGCCTGGAGCATTTTTTAAAGATAATGTACGAAGATTTCAGGATAGTGTTGATAGGGAAGAGCGATATGGGTGTAAAAAACCCCCGCCTCATCTTCTGCCGTTCAACGGAAGAAGATTTCAATTTGCGCCTGAAAACTGCATACGACAAGGATTTGATCAGGGATGATATCATAATATTTTCAACACTGGAATGTTTTCCCGATGAGAGATTTCTTTTTTCTGCCGGCAGGATACTGTCACTGCCTGATGTCGGAAGCACGGGCGGCTATGTAACTCCCAGACCTGATCATACTATGTTTGAAATATTTTCCTTTTCCGTACTGTCAAGCTTTTTTCTTAACCTTAACCTTACATATCGCTATAAACCATTGAATTATAAGGAAGTAGTCGAACTACAGCTTAACGGCCTTTTCATTAAAAAAGAGTGCCTGAGTGTTGAGAAATTGGGCGGCGATCCCGGAACAAAATTAGAATACAGCCTAGGAAGCCAGGTCAGGAGTTATGGCAGAAAGATCACATACAGCCCTGATATAATACTCTACAAAAAATTTCCCGAGAATCCTGGAGAACTGATAGATTATATAAGGGTAAGTTCCCGCAAAAGGGCCCATCAGTTCAGAAAAAACCGGACCCTGGGGCTTACTGGAATCAGAGACAATTTTTATATCCTATCCATTATATTACTTCTATTCATATCGGCTGAAATTGTCATCCCGGTTTATTTTCACAATATCCTTTTCGCTGTACCCTTGATCTTATACTATTTTTTTATGCTTTTCTCAAGGATATTATTTTTTGGTTTCATAGATGGACCTAAGGGTTTCATATACCTCGTCTATCTGCAGATCCTCTATGGAGTAAGTTTTCTCTCAAGCCTTTTCGATAAATTGTAAAATGCATAAAAAACCCCGTTCAATTAATGAACGGGGCGTATAAGGTTTTTCAAACTTCTTATTTTTCTGTTACCACTGCAAGTATGTCATCAGATGATATAATAAGAAAATCGGAACCATCGATCTTTATCTGGGTTCCTGCATACTTATCGAAAATAATTTCATCCTTGGGCTTAACCCCTACGGGTATCAATTCGCCCTTATCGTTTGTCTTTCCCGGTCCTACCGCTTCTACGATTCCGGCCTGTGTCTTTTCCTGAGCTGTTTGGGGGATATAAATTCCGCCTTTTGTTATTTCTTCGCTTTCTTTTACCCTGATCAATACTTTGTTACTCAAAGGTTTAACTTTCATTATTTCCTCCAATTTTTTTTATTTTAAAGAATAATTTAATAAAAAAAACAAAAAACGTCAAGTGTTACGGGGTACGGAAATTTTTCTTCAGATTTTATCCTCATCACAGAGGATGAGGAGGGTCTTGAGAAATTCCCTCCTGCATTCTGCTATACGGTAATCCTCATATTTATTTATTTTCATCTTTCTCTCCAGTACATCCTCATAAATGTTCAGAAGAGGACCCGACAATATTGAGTTTACCCATCCAGGCGGCATATTTTTCAGAGCAAAAACCGCTTTCGCAAAACCGATTTCATCTACAATGAGATCAACTTCACCCCCTCCGGATATTTTCCCCATTACTTCTTTCTCGAAATCCATCTCTCCGACAAGTGGTGTATATGTTATATCTTTAACTTTTCTGTAAAATTTCGCCAGTGAAAGGAACCTTTTTTCCTGAGGAACTGACCTTGAGAACTCAACGTCCTCTCTTAAAAGTTCCACCCCTTCCTTAGAAATATATTTTTTAAAGATGCCTGAAACATTCTCCCATTCTTCGAACGTCAGCGCCTCTGTGAGGACTTTTCTTCTTATTTCCGAAAGTATTGTTTGAATACGGGATTCCCTGTCAAAATCTGATAGCCATTCCGAGACGCTTTTTACCTGAAGCAGGTGTTTTGCAACATTTATCTCGAAGCTCCTTGATATAAAATCCAGAGCTTCCAGCCCTTTTATGCTGATTTCAAGCTCCTTTGCGGCGGTGTATAAATTTCTATGAATAATATACTTGACTTCTTCTGCCCAGCGGTATGTAGACTTTAAACGGGCTAATTTTATTTTTCCCATAACATAAGCTCTTACAGACTTAGAAAGATTGTCCAATAGTATCTGACCTCCGTCTCCCAGGCCATATATATATGAGGCGAGCATATCGGCTGAAGCAATGTTCTTATGCAGGATATTGTTCAGCAGCATCTGAAGGTCCCTGTCCGGCACAAGTAAGATCGAATCAGAGAAATTTGGAGGAGGCCCGGAGATTTTCCTGTAGATGATCTTTTCAAGAGCTTGGATATGGTTTTCATCAATAAAATCATCAAGATCATCTATGGGATGTCCAAGTATTTTGAACACATGCTTTAAATTCTTTTCAGACAGATAAAGTGAACCGGAAAATGATACCTGTCTTAAATATTCAAACTGAAGATCGAGGAACTTATTGCCTGCTTCGCCGGAAGATGACGGTTTCAACTGAAGGAAAACCTTTTTACCGCTGATAAGTGTCAGAATCTTATAGTTTTCAATTTCCCCCGTCAGGAGTACTTGCAGTGATTCAAGGTTTACAACAGAACTGCTTGTCAGTCTTAGCGTTGCGCCGCTGTCTATTGAATCCTGTTTACAGAAAATCCTAATCGCATGATCAATATTGCCGGGAGGTATGTTCGAAATAATTTTATGTCCCGCTGTGCTGAAGTTTTTGTTAAAAAAAAGATTCGCTATCATAGTTTTATATTATTTAAGATGGCTTTTAATATCAAACTTACATGTTTTTCAGGATCTCTTTCGCGAATTCGCTGGTTTTTAACCCCCTCGAACCTTCTATCTGCCTGGCCAAATCGAAAGTTACAGTTCCTGCCATAATTGTCTTTTCAATTGCATTTTTTATAAGCCCTCCTGCTTCATTCCATCCCATATATTCAAGCATCATAGCACCTGAAAGGATAACAGAACTGGGGTTGACCTTATCCAGGTTTGCGTACTTGGGTGCTGTACCATGTGTAGCCTCAAAAACTGCATGGTATTCACCGATATTCGATCCAGGGGCCATTCCCAGACCTCCGACCTGAGCTGCGATCGAGTCGGAAAGATAATCGCCGTTCAGATTCGTTGTTACAATCACATCATACTCCAAAGGTCTTAAAAGAACCTGCTGAAACATACTGTCGGCTATCCTGTCCTTCACAATAATTTTATCTTTGCCGTTCCGGCCTGATATTTCCGATTCGAGTATAACATTGTTCCTGAATTCCCCGATTGCAACTTCATAAACCCAATTTTTGAAAGCTCCCTCTGTATATTTCATAATATTTCCCTTGTGGACTATTGTTACGCTTTTTCTCCTGTTCCTGACCGCATACTCCAGCGCTTTTCTTGCAATACGCTTGCTGCAGAATTCGCTGATCGTTTTTACTCCTACTCCTGAATCTTCCCTGACCTCCTTTTTCATTGTATTTTTTAAAAAGTCAATTACGGCCGCGGCCTCAGCCGATCCCATCTGCCACTCGATGCCGCTGTAAACGTCTTCGGTATTTTCCCTGAAAATTATCATGTCTACCTCTCCGGGATTTTTAACCGGTGAGGGGGTGCCTCTATAAAATTTGACTGGCCTGATGCATGCATAAAGATCGAGGAGCTGCCTGAGAGTCACGTTAAGGCTCCTGAACCCTCCGCCTACAGGTGTAGTAAGCGGCCCCTTGATTGCGATAAAATATTCTTTTATGGCTTCCAGTGTCTCATCCGGAAGATGATTACCATAAAGTAATTCCGCCTTTTCTCCTGCGAAAATCTCCATCCAGAAAATCTCTCTCTTTCCCTTGTATGCCTTTCTGACAGCACCGTCAAAAACATCACGTGATGCTCTCCAGATATCCGGTCCGGTACCGTCACCCTCAATAAATGGAATTATTGGATTGTCCGGTATGTATAAAGATCCGTTCTGTATTGATATCTTTTGCCCGCCTGCGGGGAGCTTGATATGCTTATAATTCATAAATACCTCTGAAGAAAAAGGTTATTTCCTATTTTAATAATAAAGCGGGTAAAATGCAATTTTGACAGCTGGAAACGATGTTCAGAAAAAACTGAATGCGCCTATTTAATTTGTTTTTTTTTATCCTTAATTATCTTGCCATTAGTTATAGATTTATATACTTCTTTGAACTTTTCCAATATAAGCCTGTCAAGTGTTAACGGATCGGTATATTTGAGAACTTCATGCCTTAAAGCCAAGTACTCCTTTTCAAGCAAAGCCTCCTCGCATGATTTTGCAAAACCGGTAATCTTCCTAAACATAATTCCTCCTTATGTATCATATACCGGATTAACGAGCATAGGCTCTAATTTTAAAATGAAAAACGATGCTTGTCAATTTATTATTGTTATATAATTTGACAGGAATAATCTATTCGGATTCTATTCTCGTATTGATCGACGCCGCATGGGCATCAAGTTCCTCGAACTGGGCCATCGAGCTTATTTCCTTGCCGTTTGCCATGATATATTCCCTTGTGAGAGAAAGATAGCTCGTCCTCTTTACAAAATCATAAACCCCTAGAGGTGAAGAGAAAACCGCTGTACCGTTGGTCGGGATGACATGGTTGGGACCCGCATAGTAATCCCCCGAAGAAACAGGGGTCCAGTTACCTATAAATAAAGCACCGGCATTCCGGATATTTGAGATAATTTCTTTTGCATCCATCCTGATCATAACTTCAACATGTTCGGGGGCAATGCGATTTATAATTTCAAAACCTTCCTTATAATTCTGTACCGCTACTGCAAAAGCTCTGCTTTCAAGTGATTTCTCAATCATATCCCTCCTTTTAAGCGATGGCAGAATTTTATCAAGAGCCCTTTCAGCTTCATTGATAAACTTTTCAGAATCTGAAATGAGAATCACAGTATTATCCCCGGTATGTTCAGCCTGGGCGCACATATCGACTGCAGCCCACTTTGGATTGGCAGTTTCATCCGCAAAAATAACGACCTCAGTTGGTCCGGCGATCGAATCTATGCCGACATTGCCTGCGACGAGTAGCTTTGCGGCTGCCACATAGATATTCCCAGGCCCCACTATTTTCGACACAGATGGAATGGTCTGTGTTCCATATGCCAAGGCCGCAATGGCCTGCGCCCCCCCTGTTTTAAATATTCCTGTCACACCAAGTTCAGCTGCTAAAGCCACAGCCAGAGCATTTTTAATGCGTCCGTCTCTTCCCGGGGGTGTCGCAATGAAGATTTCAGGCACTCCAGCTATCTTCGCAGGGATTACATTCATCAGTACAGTCGAAGGATAGAAAGCTCTTCCTCCCGGCACATAAAGACCTGCTCTGTCTATAGGGCTGACTTTCTGACCGTAGAGAGAGCCATTTTTTATGTAAGAAAATCCGGCATCTCTCTCCTTTTTATGGAATTCCCGGATATTAGCCGCTGCATTCATAAAATATGAAAAGATTCCGGCATATTTTTCCCTTGTTTCTTTTACGGCCAGCTCAATTTCCTCGCCTGTAGCACTTATTGAATAGCTGCTAGCATCCGTTCCGTCGAATTTCGAAGCGTAATCAATAAGGGCTATATCCCCTTTTTCCCTGACATTTCGGATTATCTCAGAAACTGCATCAAAATATTTCTGAGGAATTTCATTCATGCTTCTCTTATAATCTTTTAATTCAATGTAAGACAGCCTTTTCATATTGTACCTCGCGTCCATCGTCAGGTCAGTATTTAGATTAAAGTATTTGTTTTTTATTCGCAATTTTCCATCATATATTGCTGGCTCAATCTAATTTTGAATCCAAAAAAACACTTAGATATTCTATTATTGACAACTAGTTTTGCACCCTATATAATTTGCTTCAATGAATCTGTTTTAAACATGATCAAAGAGGTTTTATGAAAAATATCATAAGAGTATTTTATGTAGGTTTGTTAATATCCCTTTTCTTCGCCTGCGCATCAGGTAAAACCAATACTTCAGGAAACGGCGGAGCCCCTGCAATCGAAGGAAAAAGTATAAACGGGACAGCTGATGTTTCACTCAAGCAGTTCCTTGGTAAAGTCGTCCTCATTAATTTCTGGGCAACATGGTGTCCTCCATGCAGGCTCGAGATTCCCGATCTGATTAAGCTGCATAATACTTATAAGGGAAAATTCACAGTAATTGGAATATCCGTCGACCAGAACGGCATCGACGGGGTCAGGGATTTTTCCAAAAAACATGGCATCACCTACCCCGTCATTATGGCCGACAAAACAATAATTCATAATTACGGCGGAATAGAGGCTATACCAACCTCTTTTCTTGTCGACACTAACGGCAATCTTGTTAAAAAATATGTCGGCATGATGAATTTTGATCAGTACGAGGCAGAAATCAAGCCATTCCTGCCGAAATAACACCGGACTCAAAATGCAGGATAATACCCAGCGTTTCTCTAAGCGGGCAATCGATTACGCCGCATCCAGGCCAGGCTATCCGGCCGTTCTGCTTGATCTCCTGAAAAGCGAAACCTGCTTTTCAAAAGACTCTGTAATAGCAGATATCGGTTCCGGTACGGGAATTTCCGCTGAAATATTTTTAAAAAATGGAAATACTGTATTCTGCATTGAACCTAATAAAGAAATGAGAACCGTTGCCGAAACAGCATTCAAATCATACCCCAATTTCAGAAGTCTGGAAGGCAGGGCTGAGAGCACAGGTCTTGACAGAAGCTCAGTCGATATTGTATTGGCGGCACAGGCCTTTCACTGGTTCGACAGGGATAAGGCTAAGATTGAGTTTAAAAGGATATTAAAAAGTGGAGGTTATGCCGTGCTGGTCTGGAATGAAAGAAAAAGAACAGGGCGGCCTTTTTATATAGATTATGAAAATCTTATTTTGAAATATGCCCTTGATTATACCGGTATAAGGCACTGGGAAACCGGCGACAATATTTTTGATGAATTTTTCGGCGATGAAGGTTATCATTTCAACAGCTTAAAAAACAGCCAGTTCCTGGACCTGGAAGGCTTAAAAAAAAGGGTTATGTCGACATCTTATCTGCCGGCGGCCGGTGAACCCGGCAATGTGGAAATGATAATCGAGCTTGAATTATTGTTCAGTAAATACAAGGAAAACGGCCGGGTCTGCCTAGAATATGATACTAAAGTTTACATAGGGAAATTGTAGGGAGGACCGTATTAAATTAAGAGGTGCTATTTTTGATTTCAACGGTACTCTCGTCAACGATTCGGAATTTCATGACAGAGCCTGGAACTTAATTTCTATGGAACTTCGTGGAAAGCTCTTTACGGAAGAAGAATTTCAGACAAAAATCCACGGTATCAGCAACTCTTCTATTATAAATTATCTGGCTGATTGGCACATCACAAAGGAAAATTCAGCTGACATAGCTATAAAAAAGGAAAAGATATACAGGGAGCTGTGCATTGCAAACCCCGACAAGTTCAGGCTCATCGCGGGAGCCGAGGAATTTCTTGATTATCTGAAATCCAGGGAAATTCCATGCGCTATAGCAACTGCCTCAGACATTGTAAATGTTGAATTTTATGTCGACCAGCTTGACCTCCGGAGATGGTTTACTTCTGATAAAATTGTGTATGATGATTTTTCATTTCAAGGCAAACCCGCCCCGGACTTTTACCTGACCGCCTCTAAGAGACTGGGACTGTCTCCCGGTGAATGTGTAGTATTTGAGGATTCTCCGGCCGGGCTTAAGTCTGCCGACAACGCTGGAATTGGAATGATCATAGCTTTAAATGCCTCAAAGGTAACAGATCTTAAAAAATATTCTTTAAGAATTGATCTAGTCATCAGGGACTTTACAGAAATCAATGGAGCCTTGCTTTTCGAATAAACAGACTCCTTGACAGCTACCTTCTGCTGATATATTATAATCATCAAAATGATTACAGACTAAAAAATCGCGAAAGGCGGTAATCTGTTGTGGAAGTCACCTGTAAAATGAAATTAAGTGGCAGCCTGATTCTATGCATTGTCCTTTTTCTTTATTTTTGGGGGCATGCTTCTGACTGGCCGACTTATAAGGGCAACCTTTATTTCACGGGAAATAACGATGAAATAATCGTAAAAAATAACAGCCTGAAATGGCTTTACATGGCTTCAAATTATATTTTCTATCCTGCAATATCCGATGGGAGGATATATTTTTCAGACCTGGACAAAGTTATATACTGCGTGACTGAAGATGAAGGTAAATTGGCCTGGAAATCCGATCTGAAATCCATCTCAAGCCATTTTGCCTCAGCTTCAGCAGTTGCAGGGAAAGTCAATTTTCCCGTCATAAGGAGAAATTTTATTTTTATTTCTGATGCGACGGCAATTTACTGCCTTGATAAAAGTAGTGGAAAAATAATATGGGCCAGGGCAGGTCTTCAGGAAAGTGATCTAAAAACAGCTGTCATAGACGGTATTTATGCAGATCCTATAATCTCCGGGGACACAATTTATTACGGCACGAGGAAAAATTTCATAGCCCGGGAATTATATAACGGCCATGTCGAATGGTCGAATAACAGTATAGAGAGCTACAGCGGCTTTCCGGCATATTACGATGATAAAATCTTCGCTGCATCGAGGGACTATCTTCATAATACCTTCAAGATCTTCTGTCTGGATCAATATACAGGAAAGACTTCATGGAGTGCATCAATCGATATTCCCCTGATAATTTTTCCTCCTGTAATATACCGGTCGCTTTTGTTCATCCCATCCGGAAAAAAGCTCATTTGCCTGTCCATATCAAACGGCTCAAAATTATGGGATAAAGAATATGATGATTATATAACCTCAAGCCCGAGTTTCACAGACAGGGAAATCCTCCTGTCTATCGGAAACAGGAAGATTGCAGTATTATCTCCCGATAGAGGCCAGGTGATTTACTCACTTGACTTCGGCGAGAAGTCCGACCCCGTTTTTGTGACAGTAAACGACCAGCTTTATGTTGCTTTTAACTATCTTAAAACCGTGGGGGGCAAGGACATAACCTTCACTTCCGTAAGAGCTTACACCTTCGGTGAAAGCACTCCAATCTGGGAATTCCTTCCCCCATTTCCAGGTTCGGCTTCACAGCCTGCGGCAGATAGTGGCACCCTGTTTCTTCCCGCAGGCAATTATCTCTACGCGATAGGAACCTATTATGAGCGGCCCATAGTGTTTGGCAACGATGCTAACACCGGCAGTCCGGACAACATATCTAAGTCCTCCAGCAGTTCTTCATCGGAAAAACCTGTCGACCTTGAAAAAGAAAATGTCGGCGGTACTGTTACGGTTCATAATATATATTTTGAATTCGACAAGGCTTATCTGAGGCCCGAATCCAAAAAGATTCTTGACGATATAGCTGACCAGCTTAGAAAAAATCCGGGTATTAAACTCGAAATAAGGGGGCATACAGATAATATAGGCACACCAGCCTATAATCAGACACTATCTGAAAAACGCGCCGATGCTGTTATGGAATACCTGATAAAAAACGGCATCAGTCCTGAAAGACTTCGTTCAATAGGATTCGGAGCATCGCAGCCGGTTGAGGACAACAGTACTGAAGAGGGAAGGAGCAAAAACCGCCGGACTGAATTCCTTATACTGGAAAAATAAGTAATGAAAAAAGCATTGCTGTTATTAATCTTTATTGTACTTGCTATTACGGCATATTTCATAATTCCATACCCGGGGAATTTCCTCTCTACATCATCCCGTTCTGTGAGAATATTCGACCGTGAAGGCTCCCTTTTAATGGAACTGGGCCCCAGAGATGGTTTTTCAGAAAATATTGAATACAGTGAAATCCCTGATAATTTTCTAAAATTACTGCTTTTTTCAGAAGACAAGAACTTTTATTCTCATGTTGGTATAGATCCCCATGCTATCTTGAGGGCAGCCGTCAGGGACCTCAGCAGGTTTACCGTTTCATCAGGTGGTTCTACGATTTCTCAACAGCTTGTCAAGATGAAATACGGTGTTAATAAAAATAACCTGTTCACGAAATTTCTGGAGATTTTCAGGGCAGTCAAGCTTGAACTTCATTTCGGGAAAAAGGAAATATTACTCGCTTACGTCAATAACATTTACCTTGGAAACAGAATATACGGACTGAAGAAAGCGTCTGAAGTTTATTTTCATAAAATGCCACGGGATATCTCTCTTATCGAAGCGGCATCATTGTGCGCCGTTTTACAGTCGCCATCAGCACTGAACATCCTGACGAAGACTTCTTATGTGGAATCGAAGGCTAAAATTCTCCTGAAAAAGGCGATGGATTCGGGTTACATCGACAAATTCGAATATTCTATGTCTGTAGATAAGAAGCTCATGGTCTACCCCTTTGAAATGGATTTCAGTGCTCCGCATTTCTGCTTCTGGGCCCTTGAAGAGGCGAAAAAGCTCGTTAAGAATCATGGTGAAATAAGTGAAATAAAGACCACTCTTGATCTGAACCTGTACAAAAGATGTCTTGAAATCCTTAAAAATAGAATCGGCTTCCTGAGAGATAACAATGTCCATGACGCAGGCCTTTTAATACTTGACAATTCCAGGAGGGAAATCCTGGTGATGCTCGGCGGGATATCATATTTTGGCGAGGCAGGACAGGTAAACGGGACACTTGTACCCAGACAGGCGGCATCAACTATGAAGGCATTTACCTATGCACTGGCCTTTGATAAAAAGATCATAACCCCGGCTTCGATCCTCCCTGATGTCTACACTGAATTTGAATCGAGTGTAGGAAAGTTCATTCCAAGGAATTATAACAGCCTTTATCACGGTCCTGTCCGGGCAGCAGTGGCACTGGGGAGTTCTTACAATATCCCTGCTGTCTACCTGCTCTCTAGGATCGGCCTTTCCCCATATTATGAATTTTTAAAAAGCGCAGGCTTTACTTCAATTAACCGTCCCCCTTCATTTTACGGATTGGGTCTTACCCTTGGGAATGCAGACGTAACTCTCTTTGAGCTGACAAGAGCCTATGCTGTTTTTCCCGCGGACGGGACATTCAGACAGCTAAGTGGTATTTTATCAGTAAAAACAACGGACGGCATGGTGATCTATCCCCCTGAGCAAAAAGCAGTGAGGATCCTTTCAGCCGAGTCGTCATTTTTAATATGGAGAATATTATCTGATTTTGACTATAAAATCCCGGGTTTTGGAGCGAATTCCCCAATCCATTTCCCATTCCCTCTTGCAGTAAAAACAGGGACCTCGAAAGATTTCAGGGATAATTTTCTTGAGGCTTTTGATTCGGAACTCTCCATAGGGATATGGACCGGTAATATTACAGGCGAACCTATGCGTGATATGCCATCAGTCAACGGCTGCGGAATTCTCCTCCGCGATATAGTATCTTGCCTTTATCAGTCAGGCTGCCATTTTTCCCCAATTTCTCCTGAAGGACTTAATATAACAATGGCAAAGATTTGCCCCCTTTCAGGCATGCTTGCGAACAGTCAATGCGGAGGCATTTTAGAGTATTTTATCCGTGGAACAGAGCCTGATACATTCTGCAGCTGGCATCAAAACGGTGGACTTGTGTTGCCTGAACTTTACAAATCCTGGGCGCGTATCAACCTGCGTTCTTCATTAACAGCTGACCCGGAATCCATCAAGATAATAACCCCCTCGGACGGTGACATTTTTAAAATAGACAGCCTCATCATTCGCGGCAGGCAGAAGATACCTTTCAAGGCCCTGAGCCCTGACAACAGGGTTATATGGTTTGTTAACGGCGTAAATGCTGGTAGCGGAAGGGAACTGTTATGGGAACTAAAGCCCGGGGTTTACATTATAGAGGCCAAATCTATTACTTCGGCGGACAGTATAAAAATAACAGTGATCGAATAAATATTGTTATTTTATTTTTTGCTGTTTTTCAATCATTTAATTAAAATCTTTCAAACCTTTTTAGTATTTTTATTACTTCAGGCTTTCTTGCATCAATTCAGAGGAGGGCGGCAATGAAAAAGGCGTCATTTTTGATTTTTATTATCCTGCCATTGATTCCATTAATATCTTGTTCACAGGGAGGAAAGCACAGCATCACCGTAATTAACGCAGAAAGCGGGACAGCGGAGGAAGCCAACTACGACAACCCCGGAGCTTATGACAATAACAGTTACGGCGATTACGGCCAGCTTAACATGTCCTTTTCCGACAGCATCTTTGAAATGTCAGATTTCGATTCCATGACAAACGATATTATGAATAAAATATCCCTGACGATAGACCCTCCGGTCAGTGGACGTTGGCAGCCTGTAGGACCAAGTGAGGCAGCTTTTGTATTTTTAGAGAGGCTGAGGCATTCCACGGTTTATAAAGTAGCTATTGATGAAAAAAAACTTGCTGAAAAAATGAAAAAAAACGTTTCAATTTCAGTTAACGGAGAGAAAGCAATAAACGGAAAATACGTTTTCATGACCCGCAGGATAGAAATTTCAGATTGTGATTTCAGCAGCAAACTGCCCGATCTCATAATCGCACTTTCTTTTAATGCCCCTGTAATTATTGCAGAACTCACGAACAAGCTCAGAATAGAGGACAAACACAACGGCAAATTGCTTAATTACTCAACATTTTACTCTGTTTCAACCAACTCCTTCGAATCCAATGATGTCCAGATGAATATTGTCAGGACCAGCGACAGGTCTTTTATTATAAAGCCTCATGGACTTGTGAAAGCTTCCGACTACCGCCTTACAGTAAAAAGCGGCTTGAATGCTTCAGACGGTAATACAGGGCTTTCAATAGATTTTATCCATGATTTTGAGACCTATAAACCGCTGCAGTTTAAGTTTCTTAGCAGTACCTCGACGAATTTCTACCCGGATGACACGATTATCCTGGAATTCAACAACGTTCTGGACAGCCGTAAAGATACTAACAAATATGTAACTATCAATCCGCCTGTTGAGAACGAAATAATATCGATAGGAGACAATTTTATCTATTTGAGCGGAAATTTTATCGGCGGCAAAAAATACAGTTTTAACATAAATCCGGAAGTAACGGATATATATTCACAGAAATTGAATAAAAACATTGTAAAGACAGTGGAATTTTCCCATGGAATATCAATATTCGCTGCTCCTTCAGGGTACCTGATAATGGAGAATTACCTGCCTCCAATCCTTCCAATGAAGATAAGAAATGTAAGTTCATTTAAAACATCATTTCTTTTTCTGCCGGATAAAATATCTATATCTGATTATTTGAACCTGAAGAAAGATGAAAGGAAGATTTTTTTTGAAAAGAACAGGATATCGAAAAACCATAATATCAAGTGGGTATGGGACCGTTTTTTTAACTACCGCCTTGACCTTTCGGCAATGATGAAAAAAAAATCAGGGATCCTGTTATACAGCTTATACCCAAAAGCTGAAAAACCAAGAGAAGACAGCGAACTGGAACGTTCCGGCATCATCCTCTTCACAGACCTCGGCATAAGCGTCAAGAGCGGGCCGGATTCCAACATGGTTTTCGTCAGGAACCTTAAAGACGACAGCCCGGTTGAAGGGGCTTCAATATACGAACAGGAAAGTGCCGGCGGCGGCAAATTAACCCTCAGAGGGAAAACCGATTCCAAAGGTATTCTGTCATTCAGGGGGAGTTATCCCTACCCAATGGTCATTGCTGAAAAAGACGGCAACATTACTCTTAATTACGGAGAAGAAAATTACGGGGAAGAACAGGAATACAATGAAAGAATAAAGAGCTGGGCAAATATTGTTAACCGCGGCTCCCAGTACTATAATAATGAAACCAATGCCCTTTTATTTTCTGACAGGTTTTTATACAAACCGGGAGAAAATGTTGATGTAAAGGGAATTGTGCGTTTCAGGATAAATGATGACTGGAGCAATCTTCCGCTCAGCGGAAAGCCAGCCAGGCTGAAAATAACGGTCAATAACAGCAGGGACGAGGAACTGACGAATCTCTCGCAGGTACCTGATGATTGGGGATCGTTCCATTTCAATATTAAAATTCCTGACAATTCGCCAACAGGCTACTACAGGATTTACTGGGGGGAGTATTCCGGGATCGACATAAGCGTAGAGGATTTTAAACCGGCCAGGGCTGAAATGAGGATTATAACTCCGAAAGAAACATATAAGTGGGGTGATATTTTCAAGTCGGATATAATTGGCTGGTATCTTTTCGGGGCCCCTGTAATGAAACCCATACATTATTCAGTAAGCGCTACTCCTGTCACTTACTACAGCTTCAAATACCCCGATTACAGTTTTGGGGCTCTCTGGGATGAGAATAACGACAGGCGCGATAATCCCTTTTCACTTGTCTCAGGAGTAGGCTTTCCTGATAAAAGCGGAAAGATCCACATCGAAAAGAGCATTGTCAAGGATGATTTCAAGGGAGATGCAGAGCTGATGATCTCTGCCGATACAAAGCTCGACGATAACAGCACTGTCTTTGGAACAAAAAGCGGAATTGACCTTTATAACCCCGTGCATGTCGGCATCCACCTCAGGGATTATTTAATCGAGGCAGGACATAGCTTTAACATCGGTCTGATAGCCCTTAATGAAAAAGAGGATATTGAACAGGGACAGCATGTGACAATACAGGTTGAGAAAAGGGATTGGTATTCATATCAGAAAGCCGGGGTTAACGGACGGCTCGAATGGGAATGGGAAATGATCAAAACCAACGTGTTCGAGCAAAAGCTAGTCCTGGGAAAAACTGAAGTAGCACTTAGTCTCAATGAACCGGGGTATTACGTGGCCAGGGCAAAAACCTTTGTAAGGGGTCATGAGGGAATAAGCGAAACAGATTTTTATGTCTTTGGAAAAGGAGAAGTCGGATGGAAAGTGCCGAACAACTATGAGATCGATCTGACATCTGATAAAAAAGAATATCATACTGGAGATACAGCATTAATCCTTGTCAAAAACCCTTTTAAAAAAGCATCAGCCCTGATAACAGTGGAAAGAGAAAAGATACATTCGGTTGAACAGGCCGTTATTACAGACAGTGCGGCAGTAATTCCCATAAAAATAACAAAAGATCTTGTTCCCAATGCATATGTTTCTGTTATGCTGTTCACTGGCAGAAGCGGAACAAACCAGGTAAAAAATGATGAAGACCTTGCGAGGCCTAATTACAGGATCGGCTATATCAATCTCAATGTCATTCCCGAGGGTAAGAAGCTTAAAGTGATGGTTATGACCGATTCAACCAATTACCGCCCTGGCGATACTGCCAGGGTAACTATAGAAGTGAAGGAGCCGGACGGTTCAATGGCTGATAAAGCGGAGATAACAGTTTCCATCGCCGACAAGGGTATTTTGAATCTTGAAAACTATGAGCTGCCTGACCCCATATTCAACTTTTACGGAGCCAGGGAACTGGCAGTATTCACCAGTGAAATGAGAGAGTATATATTCGGTCAGCGTTACCTTTTTGAAAAGGGGGAAATTGTCGGGGGTGACGGATCTAACCGGGCAAAGATCGCGGGTATGGGCATTAATCCCAGGCTTGAGTTTAAATCATCAGCATATTTTAATGACAAGCTCATGATCTCCAATGGTGCGCCTGCAGTATTTACCTTCAAGGTCCCTGACAACCTTACCAGCTGGAAAATAATGGCTGTAGCCCAGACAAAGGATTCGTCTTTCGGCAGCGGAAGCGCCGTAATAACAGCCAGCAAACCCCTTATGGTTCTCTCCACGCTTCCGAGATTCCTGCGATTTAACGATTCGCTTGAATCCGGAGCTATGATCTATAATTACACCGGAAAAGACGCTAACATGGCAGTTGCCATTAAGGCAGACGGACCGATAGATTTTGCCTCAGGGCAGAACACAAACATCTTTATTCCCATGAATTCATCAAAAGAAGTGCTGTTCCGTTTCTCGGTAAGGCAGGGAGAGATACGTGATGCCAAATTCACAATTTTGGTGAGTTCCGGGCCTTTTAGCGATGGTTTTGTCGAAACTATTCCTGTTAAAATCAATCAAAATTATGAAACCATGGCATTTTATGAAAAAACCCGGGAAGTTAAACGTCAGAAAATCCTCATAACGGATAATGTCCTCCCTGGATCAGGTAAGGTTGAATTTTCGCTATCCCCCTCTGCTTTTACGGAGCTGAAAGGAAGCGTGGATTATCTAGTGGATTATCCTTACGGCTGTCTTGAGCAGAAAGCATCATCAATCCTCCCCCTTATACTCGGGGAAGACATCATTATAAAAACAGGGCTGCTCAAATTCAAAACAAGGGATGACCTTAGAAATATAGTTACAAAAGTGATTTCCGAATTCCAGGATTATGTCGGAAAAAATGGATTTAAATACTGGACCGATTCAGATTATGAACCCAATGCCTACCTGACCGTATATGCGACTTTTGTACTGACAATGGCTAAGAAAAACGGTTACAATATCCCCGCCGAACTCTACAGAAAGGCTGTCGAATGGACAAAGGAATATTCTGCCGGTCGGGGATTAATAGAAAAATGGGTTTCCATTTACTATAAATCCCTTGTCCGTTGTTTCGCGATTTATGTCTCGGCTATGAACGGGTATATCGAACCGGCCGATATAAAAGAAGCTTACCTTGGGTATACGGAAAACCTGTTGGATGACCTGCCGTCTGCCGGTTTCCTGTTAAAAGCACTTGTTCTTGCCCCCTATTTCAAAGAAAGGGGTGATATGACATCAGCCATTACAAAAAGTCTGTTTGAGAGGGAAAGGATCACGGCATCGGTAGCTTACTTCAATTCATATAAAGATTGGGGCTGGTTTTATTATGATGATGTCATCTCCACGGCAGTGGTTCTCCAGGCTTTGATCGAGGCTAACGTTCCCTTTAAAGACTCCTATAAGGTCATAAACTGGCTTATCCAGGAAAGAAAGGGTGAAAACTGGCTATTTACCCATGAAAATGCGATGGTTTTCTGGGCTTTCAGCTCTTATCTTGAAAAGTATGAAAAGGAAAAGCCGGATTTCAGGGCAGTAGCAGCAGTTGAGAACAAAGAGATAATAAATACATTTTTCAGGAACAGAACTGACAACAGTGTCAGCGGTGAATATTACATTAACAGCAGTATAAAAAACAGCATCAATATTGAGCTGCATAAACAGGGTACAGGGACCCTCTATTATTTCCTTAAATACAAATACCTGCTTAAGAAATACCCTCTGACCAGAAATTCAGGGTTTTCAATAAGCAAAAGTTATTATGATTATGAGACAGGGAAACCTGTGGAAAAAGGTTCTTTTATCCGCGGCAACCGTTATATCGTAAAAATAGAATTGATCACGCCTCTGGAGAGAAATTTCGTAGTTCTCGATGACCAGCTTCCGGCAGGATTCGAGCCGATTAATCTAAATTTTGCTACAGAGAAAAACGAGAAAAATTTCCAGGAGGGAGAAACTGACAACGGCCAAAACTGGTACTGGTGGTGGGGAACATTCGAACACAGGGAACAATACAGAGACAGGGTTATATTCAGCGCCATGCACCTGAGTCCGGGAAAGCATACAATCCAGTACCTCGTAAGGGCGGTTACACCTGGTCATTTCAAGGTTCCACAGATAAAATCGGAGGAGATGTATAACCCTGAGGTCTTCGGGTACACATACCAGACTGATATCGAGATAGAAAAATAAGCAAGTCAAGGAGATTTATATGAATTCAATTGTTATCCTGATAACAGCCATACTTGTTTTTGTTATAGCATACCGGTTCTATTCCGCTTTTATTGCTACCAAAGTGCTTCGGGTCAATCCGGCGAATATTACTCCGGCTTACAGGTTTAAAGACGGGCAGGATTATCATCCGACGAACAAATACGTCCTGTTCGGGCACCATTTTGCGGCTATTGCTGGAGCAGGCCCCCTCGTAGGACCTGTCCTTGCTGCTCAGTTCGGTTTTCTTCCCGGCCTGATCTGGATACTGATAGGCTCAGTTTTAGCAGGGGCTGTACATGATTACGTCATTCTTTTCGCCTCGGTCAGGCATAATGGTGAATCTCTCCATAAGATCGCCCGAACTTACGTCGGTAAATTGACAGGCGGGGCTACCGCTGCGGCAATTCTTTTCATCATTATTACCGCTCTTGCCGGATTATCGATAGTTGTGGTCAATGCTCTGAATAAGAGTGCATGGGGGACCTTCACGATTGCCATGACCATTCCTACCGCTCTTCTGGTAGGGCTTTACATGAATGTCATCAGAAAAGAAAGGATCTTTGAAGCCTCTCTGATAGGTGTTGTTCTTCTTATTGTCGGCGTATTTTTAGGATATTATGTACAGAAATCAGCCCTGGCTAATATTTTTATGTTCGATGCGAAACAGCTTTCGGTCATTATCGCTGCATACGGTTTCTGCGCATCCGTGCTGCCGGTATGGCTGCTTCTAACCCCAAGGGATTATATCAGCTCTTACCTGAAAATCGGAACGGTTATACTCCTTGCGGTCGGAATTTTTCTGGTAATGCCTGTGATAAAGATGCCGGCGGTCACAAAATTCATCGACGGCAGCGGTCCGGTTTTCCCGGGAAAGGTCTGGCCGTACGTCTGCATCACGATAGCCTGCGGAGCGATTTCAGGTTTCCATTCTCTCATCTCCTCAGGCACTACACCCAAGATGCTTACTAACGAGAAAGATATGCCCATGATCGGTTACGGTGCTATGCTTATCGAAGGGTTCGTCTCTGTAATGGCGCTTATCGCCGCTACCTCATTATTCCCTCAGGATTACTTCGCAATTAACTGCTCGAAGAATTCTTTCGCTGCACTTATGATGAATCCAGTAAACCTCAACGAACTGTCTCAGATGGTCCAGGAAAATATAACAGCCAGGCCCGGAGGCGCGGTATCCCTTGCAGTCGGAATGGCTCAGATCTTTTCAAACATTCCCGGATTCAAGCAGCTTATGGGTTTTTTCTATCATTTCATAATTATGTTCGAAGCCCTGTTTATACTCACAACTGTTGATGCCGGAACAAGGGTAGCCAGGTATATTACCCAGGACATAGCAGGCAAGGTCTTCAAGCCCATAGGGAACAGAAAATGGTACCCGGGAGTGCTTATAACCAGCGGCTTTGTCGTTTTCGCCTGGGGATATCTCGTTTACAACGGCGACATCGCTACGATCTGGCCGATGTTCGGGGTAGCTAACCAGCTTCTTGCAACCGCTGCTCTAGCAATAGGCACTTCAATTATCCTGAGAAATAATAAAAAGTCTTCCTATGCGCTGATCACCTTCCTACCCATGCTTTTCATGTTCGTAACTACGGTAACAGCCTCAGTGATGAATATATTCATCAATTACCTGCCGAAAAGGACCTTTAACGGTTATCTCAATGCAGTTTTGTCTGGAATTATGCTTTTTCTAGTCGTGATCATCGTTTGCGACTGCTTTGTCAAATGGTACGGATATTACAAAAAAGGGATCCCGTCTCTGCCTTCGGCAATAACGCTAGGAGTATCTGATTAAAAGGAGAATTATCGGGTGAGAGAATTATTCATCATTGACTCTTCCAGCCCTTTTTTTACCATGCACCCCCGCAAGAGCATAAATTGGTCGAAAATTCCTTTTGAGAGGCTCGAAAAAAACGGTGAGTATAATAAAAAAAAACATAAGGATATACAGGAACTTTTTAATGATTATATCGGAAAAGTATCAGTTATGGGTTATAACGCCATTGCTCTCGATGATATGGCCCACATGGTGAGCCAGCCGTTTTACGGGGATTTTTTGAGGAAAAAAATAAAAAAATATGCCGTGGAATTTAAAACCCTTATCAGGGAATCCATACATTCAGGGCTCAAGGTATTTATCAATACCGATATAATGTTTTTCAACGAATTTATCAGAACTTATATGAAAATAAACAGAATTGGTCTTAAGAGGATCCTTAAATCCTATCTTGAGCTTTTATTTGACGAATACCCTGATGTTTCCGGGGTTATTTTCAGGTTCGGGGAATCCGACGGTGTGGATGTAGAGGGCGATTTTATGAGTTCCCCTGTAATCAGGACGCCAGAATATGCAAATTCTTTTTTGAAATTTCTTCTTCCCTCTTTCGAAAAAAGAAAAAAACTATTTATTTTCCGTACATGGACAACAGGAGGATATTCTATCGGAGACATTATGTGGAATGAAAAAACACTGGCAAAATTAACCTCCGGAATAAACAGTCCCTTTTTCATTTTATCTTTAAAATATGGAAGTGCCGATTTTTTCAGGTACTTGAGGCTGAACCCTCTTTTTTTTAAAGACGGCCAGAGAAAAATCATAGAACTCCAGGCCAGGAGGGAGTATGAGGGTTTCGGTGAGTTCCCATCTTATATTGGCGAGGATTATAGTGGATATTTTGATCAGCTGAAAGACCGTGAAGATATACTCGGAATATACGTATGGTGCCAGACAGGAGGCTGGTCCGCTTTCAGAAATTTTACCTTTATGAAAAAGAGTTCTATCTGGAACGAGATAAATACATTCGTGACCATTAAAATATTCTGCGAAGGTCTGTCTTCCAGGGAAGCAGCCAGGCTCTATTTTAACTTCTACTTAAACGGAGAAAAAAGGAAAAATTCTTTTCTGGATTTTTATGAATTCCTCCTCCTTTCGGACAAAGTCGTTAAAAATCTTTACTATGACCCGGAATTCTGTAAAAAAGAGTATTATTTCAACAAGATCAGGATATCACCTCTTCTTCACATACTCTGGGATCAGGTTACTTTGACAAGCCTTGTGGTAATGGCTTACCGTTCATGCACTGCGAATTGGAAATTGTCTCTGGAAAAGGGAAAGCTGGCGCTTCTATCAATAAAAAGGATGGGAGCTCTGAATTCCAGGCTGAGGCTTCCTTATGACTATAAATTCCATTACAGGACTTTCAGACTTCTTTATCTTTGTCGTAAAGTTATTTACGATAAGGATATGGATAAAGCCATGAAAAAAATTAAAAAGCTATTGAAAAACTACAGATCTGACTATCCAGAAGGCTATCATTTTTACATCAATTTCAGGAAGTCTTATTATTCTCCTTCTTTCAAATTTATTTTAGGTATTTTTATCCGGAAAAAGCCGCGTTATAGATTACTTGACCGGTTGTTGTACAATTCTCTTACTACCGGATTGCTTTTAACCCTATACAGGCTGATGAGGGGTAATTTTCCCCTCCTGGCAGGAAAGCAGGGAATGCCCGTAACCACATTTCTCAAATAAATTATCCTGGAATAATGTTATGAAATATCTGCTTATTGTAAACCCGACTTCAGGGTCACGCGCTCAGCAAAATAATATTGAGTATGTTATATCTTATTTTGAAAGACATGGCCTCGAGCTGTCTGTAATTTACACAGAATACGCCGGACATGCTGAAAAAATAACGAAAAAAGCCTGCGAGTCTGATTATGACTGTATTATTGGAGGCGGGGGCGATGGAACAATAAACGAGGTACTTAACGGCATTATCGGCTCATCAAAGAAAATGGGGATCATTCCCTGGGGAACCGGCAATGTTTTCGCTAAGGAAATGTCTTTTCCGAGAAGTTTACGAAAGATATGCAAAATGATACGGAAAGGAAGAAGCCTCAGAATAGATGTTGCCAGAAGCAATAACAGGTATTTTCTTTTAATGTGCGGAGCAGGTTTTGATGCATACATGATAAAGCAGATCCAGAGCCTGGGTTTAAAAAAAAGACTGGGACAGGTTGTCTTTTTTTTAGGAGCCCTGAAAGCAATCACAAAATACAGCTATCCACCGATCGAGGTTGAAATCGATAAAAAGATCAGGGAGAGGGGAACTTTCGCCCTTGTATCAAACACAAGCCGTTACGGGGTATATTTTACTATCAGCCCCCGTGCCAACCCGTTTGATGGGCTGCTGGATGTCTTTATATACAAGAAAAGCGGTTATCTGGCTATGCTGGGGCTTATATTCCGGGTTGCATTCACTTTTTTTCATTTTAATGCGTTGAGCTTATTCCCGATTTTTATGAAGAGGGCAGCAGTTTATCAGGCTAGAAGCGTCAGAATATCTTCGAGCCGTTATGTTCATACCCAGCTCGACGGTGAATTATCGGGCAACCTTCCTGTAGAGATCGAATGTGTACCTTCTGCAGTTGAATTTATACTCCCAAGAAGAGCAATTAAAAAGTATTTCAAAATGAAAATAAATTAACATTTCATCATTGAATTTAAGCTTCAATTAGTCTATAATTCATCTAAGGTTTAATATGAAATGTATTATCGCGCTCGCAATCATCTGCGAAGTTTTGACATGTGTTTTATTTTCGAATTCGTGTGCTGCTTATGTTAAATCAAAAAGGGTGCTTGTATTGTTTTCGGACCATTACGGCATACGTTTCCAGGAGCTATTTAAAAAAGGCCTGACGGATAAAATGATGGATTCAAGAGACTTTAAAATTGATTTTCTTTATGAATATTTGGACATGGATAAATATACAAGCCTCGCATTTGAAAAGTATCAGGCGGATATTTTGAGATCCAAATATCATTCGAGTAAAGCGGATTTAGTGATTGCCTTTTTCAAGCCTGCCATTGATTTAATCAGGAAATACGGAAATTATATCGGGCTGAGCGGTCCTTATATTTGCTGCACGAGCAGTTATATCCAAAAGAGGACTAATGATATCTTTATAGTTTTTGAAAAAATCGATTTCAAGGGTACGGTTGAAACGGCCCTTAAACTCCTGCCGGGAACAAGGCATATTGCCGTAATTGCAGGCAACAATCCCCTTGAAATTGAATATTCTCAAAACATAGGAGAGGATTTAAAAGGACTGGATAAAAATATTGATATTATATGGCTTACAAATCTTTCAAGTGAGGTACTTTTAGATAAGGTGGTAAAACTTCCTCCAGACTCATTTATACTGATGTCAACTTTTTCCCGCAGTGATCCTTTCAACATATTGAATCTCATCCATTCAAGAAGCCATGTGCCGTTCTTCACAACCTCCGATGTTACCATAGGAACCGGTACAACGGGCGGAGTGATGATAAGTTATGAACATATGGGAAACGTTGCAGGGGAAGCAGCCCTGCACATGCTCAGAGGTGAAAAAATATCAGAAATAAAGATCCAGGATAAACCGAAATACGCACTGCTCTTTGATTGGCGTGAATTAAAGCGCTGGGGAATATCCACAGCAAAACTTCCTCCCGGAAGCATCGTTATGTTCAGGGAACACTCCTTCCTGGAAAAGTATTTTCCTGCAATCATCACCGTTACAGCTATTGTCCTTATGGAAAGCCTGCTTATTATCTTTCTTTTTATCAATATCGTAAACAGAAAAACAGCCCAGCAGGCCCTCAAGGACAGCGAGGAAAAGTACAGGAGGGTTATTGACGAATCCTTCGAGGGCATCATGGTTACCGATGAGACTGGCAGGATTATCTCCTGGAACAGGACCATGGAGAAATTTTCAGGTATAAAAACCATAGACGCGATCGGCCAAAACATATGGGACATAATTTTATCATTGAAAAATATAAAAATTACCCCCAACCTACCGGAAGACGTGAAAAAAAGCCTTATGGAAACACTGGAAACCGGAAATTCGGCTTTGACAGAGAGGGTATATGAAGAGAAAGTCCTGATAAAGGGTGTATCCAAGATGGTACTTGAATCAAGATTATTCTCCATTGCGACTGATAAAGGCCATATGCTGATCGGTATCGTTGTGAACATCACAGGAAGAAAAAAAGCGCTTGAAGAAAAAGAAGCTCTTTTAAGGGAGCTTTATCACCGGACTCAGAACAATATGCAGGTCATAAACAGCCTTTTGAACCTTGAAACCAGTTTCTCAAATGATGCGAATCTTAAAAATATTTTCGAGGATATGGAAAACCGTATTCATTCCATGGCCCTCGTACATCATAAATTATACCAATCCAAAGATTTAACCAACATTTATATAAAAGAATATATCAACGATCTTATAAGCCGTCTCAAATCGGTGTACAGGAATATTTCCAGCAGGGTCAAACTTCTTCTTGATATTGAAAATCTTCCTCTTCAGATTGATTCGGCAGTCCCGTTCGGGCTGATTCTCAATGAACTTTTATCGAACGCCTACAAGCACGCCTTTCCGAAGGAAAGGGAGGGGGAGATCAGAATCTCATTGCATAAAAGTACAGACGGAGTAATTGAGCTGATGGTTTCTGATAACGGCATAGGAGTCAGCGACGGATTCGATTTCAGGAAAAACAACAGGATGGGCCTGCAGAGCATCTTCTGGATCGGGGAACAGCAGCTTCTCGGAAGTGTTATCTTTGAATCCCATGGCGGAGTAAAATGTACCATCCGTTTTAACGAGATTAAAGTTCCCCCCAGGGTTTGATAATCTTTTCATTTTTCACACGCCATGTTAAAATTTATCCAGGCCAAGAGGATTTCCTTAAATGAGGAAGGATAATGGAAACAGGACTTATAGGTTTGCCCCTTTCCGGAAAAACAACGATCTTCAATTCCCTGACCGGAAAAAACGCATCTCTTTCTACATACTCCGGAGGTAAGAAAGAAAAGAATATAGCAGAGGTCAAGGTACCGGATAAGAGGGTCGATATACTGACAGAAATGTTTAAACCGGGAAAGACAATATTTGCGACAGTAACTTTCGAGGACCTTCAGGTAGAGATTTCACAGGACGGAGGCATCACCCCTTCATCCATGGCTGATATCAGGAACCTCAATGCTGTAGTTATTATCGTAAGGGCATTTAATAATGAATCTGTCCCCCACCCCCTTGATAAAGTAGACCCGGAAGCTGATCTGAAAAAGGTCATGGATTCTCTCATTTACAGCGATTATGAAATGATTGAAAAGCGCAAGGAAAGATTAAACCGGGAGGCGAAAAAAACAACACGGGAATACCAGCTTCTTGACAGGATGTCGGAAAAACTCTTATCCGGTTCTCTAATTGGCGTTGATTTTTTAACTGAGGAAGATTTAAAACTTTTCGCGGGATTCAGCTTTATAACTGCAAAACCCATCATTGTCATTATTAATAGCGGTGAATCAAACACTGATACCTCAGGCCTTGTACATTTGGCTGAAGTTTATAAGATAACTGTTTTTCCACTCAGAGGAGATCTAGAAATGGAAATATCCCAGCTTCCTATGGAAGACCAGGGGGATTTCCTGCTGGATATGGGCCTTTCTGAACCTGCTATGAACAGATTCCTTCAATACATATATAAAACATTGAATCTTATTTCTTTCCTTACAGTCGGATCTGATGAAGTCAGGGCATGGAGCATTCCCGGCGGATTTAACGTTCAGAAGGCCGCAGGGAGGATCCATACCGACCTTGAAAAGGGCTTTATAAGGGCAGAGGTCGTATCTTTTGATGACCTGGCCGCCTGCGGCAGTCTTCAGGAAGCGAAAAAAAACGGCAAGCTCAGATTAGAGGGCAAAGATTATATTGTAAAAGATGGAGACGTTATAAATATCCTTTTCAATATATGATCTTGAGGTTTTTCAGCTCCAATTTGCAAAATTTTCTTAACAAGACGATAGAAAAAAATATTTCAAATCTTTTTGACGTTAAAGGGCAAATTTAATATTTTATATTAATCCAGCCGTTTCAACATTGCGAGGGAAGTATGATTCTGACCAATATACCGGAGGGGATTTTACCGAGGGTTTATCTTGACCGGTTAGAAAACCTTGGAGGGGAGAAAGTTCTTACATTATCAGAGGATGGAAGACTGGCCGGTAAAAATGAAATTGAAAATGTCGATATACTTATTATCTTCGGATGGCGGGGAATTAATTTAGCCGACTACCCGGCTTTAAAATGGGTTTTCAGTTTGAGCGCAGGCGTTGAAAATACACCATTTGAAGAACTGAAGCGTAGAGAAATTATTTTAACCAACACAAGGGGAATTCATGGACCTCAAATCTCGGAGCAGGTGATCGGAATGATGATATCTTTCTCGCGCCGGCTTGCATTGGCAAGGGACTATCAGTTCAGGAAGAGATGGTCCCAGGCACTGCCTGTAGATGAGCTTACCGGTAAAAAACTCCTTATCATAGGAGCCGGCAGTATAGGTACTGAGATCGCAAGGAAAGCGGCAGCCTTCGACATGCATATCACCGGAATCAAGAAAAATCCTTCCAATCTCGATAATTTCGAGTCGGTTGAGGGTATTGAAAACCTGCATAAGAACCTTAAAGAAGCTGATTATGTTGTATTGATAACTCCTTTAACCGATGAAACATTTCATCTGATGGGAAAGAAGGAGTTCAGTTCTATGAAAAAAGAGGCTTATTTCATAAATATCTCGAGGGGTGATACAGTTGATGAAACGGCACTTATAGAGGCCCTCAGAACTAAGGCGATAGCCGGTGCCGGACTGGACGTTTTTCATACAGAGCCTCTTCCTGCAGACAGTCCTTTATGGGAAATGGAAAATGTTATAATTACCCCCCATAATTCGGGGATCACCCCTTATTATATGGACAGAGCGGCAGAAATTTTTTTGAAGGGCCTTGCCTTATTCCGGGACGGAAAAACACCGCCTAACCTTATCGATCTGTCAAGGAAATATTAAAGTATTCCGAGATTGGAGGAATATTAATGTACATTGATACCCTGAGCGTCATCAAGCACAGGAGAAGCATAAGAAACTTTAAAAAAGATCAGATTGATGAAAAAGACCTGAAGATAGTTCTTGAGGCGGGTTTGTATGCTCCAAGCGCAAGGAATGAACAGCCATGGCATTTTACCGTTATCCAGAACAGGGCTTTACTCGATCAGCTCACTAAATTTGCGAAAGAGGCATTGTGCAACACAGATCTGGTTTTCCTTCAGAGAATACTTCAGGACTCCGATTTCGACTTTTTTTATCACGCTCCAACTGTTGTGCTGATATCAGGGGATAAAAATGCCATGTCTCCCCATGCTTCATGCGCCGCAGCCGCCGAGAACATCCTCATAGCCGCAGAATCCATAGGCCTTGGTTCATGCTGGATAAACATGCCGGTAAGAATGATCAACAGTGAAGCAGGGGAATATTTCAAAAAAGATCTCGGAATTCCCGAGGATTTCCTGCCACTCTATTCGGTCGCTCTGGGATACAAGAACGTCGAAATTGATGAGATTCCCCCCCGCAGAGGCGGTACGATCAATTATGTGAGGTAATCCTCCACGCCGCTATTGACTATTATCTCAGAATGATTAAATTATTTATATATTCTTATATATTGATCTTAAATAAAAAGACGGAGGATCAACATGATCGGCAAAGAGGATAAAGTTATTTTAGTCACCGGAGCCACCGGTCACCAGGGGAGGGAAGTGGTATATAGTCTCTTGAAGAACGGCTGGATTGTAGATGCCTTTACGAGGGGCCGTTCAGACAGGGCTGTTAATGACCTGAAGGGTTTGGGTGCAAGGGTTGTTATCGGGGATATGGAGGATAGATCTTCTCTTGACGGCGCTTTGAAGGGAGTTTACGGAGTGTTTCTCGTTACCACGCCGTTCGAAGGGGGAATTTCCGCAGAATTAAAGAAGGGGAAAATGATGACCGATGCAGCTAAAGCTGCAGGAGTTAAGCATCTGGTGTTTTCCTCGGTCGGAGCTTCAGAAAGAAAAACAGGTGTTCCCTTTTTTGAAAATAAAAGGGAAATAGAACTCTACATTATGAATTCGGGACTTCCGAATACAATATTCAAGCCTGTATCGTTTATGATCAATTTCGAAGAACCCGGCATGAGGAATTCCATACTGGGAGGGGTGTTGAGATCTCCCTATCCTGAGCACAAAAAGGAACAGTATGTAGCCCTTGAAGACCTTGGCGCTTTTGTAAACATCGCATTTGAAAACCCGGATACTTACATCGGGAAAGAGATTGAACTGGCCAGCGATGAATTGACATTAAGCCAGGTAGCAGATTCATTTTCAATGATACTCGGACAGAGAATTACTTATGAAAGGATACCGGCTGAAGAAATAAAAAAAATGAGGGGAGATGACTATTATAAAATGGTACAGTGGCATTTGGATAACGGTTTCAAGGCTGATATTGGCGCCCTGCGGAAGATCTATCCCAGGCTTAGCACTTTCGACTCGTGGCTGCGCAAGCATGAATGGAACAGGATGAGAATATACAACGCCGCATGAAGACTGATTTTCACACACTATAGTGGAAGGCGTTTATTCTTATTATGCAATTCTCTTGCCCAATCGATCAGTTCAATACTTTGCAATTCGACTTTGTCTGGCAGTAGCCTCATGTTTTCCCTGACTGTTTTTCCGGCTTTAGCCAGAAAATAATTAAGAGCCTTGACCACTTTTTCGCAATCGAAACCCTTCTCTCTGAAAGCCTTGATCTTGTATGACATTGAAACTATTGCGTACAAAATCACACTGATGTTCGTGAGTCTTCGAAGCAGGTATTCCATATCGATCATCTTTTTGCCGTATTTCATCATTCCGGACATAAAAAGCTTCCTGAAGGCAAGAGCATATGATTTGACCCTTCTGAGTGCTTTTCTTACAAGCGGGTCAGGATCGGCTGTTTTCCATCTGGTAAAAGCATAGCGTAGCCTTGCCAGGCCGAAAAAGCCTGGATGCTGCCTGGCGATATTTCTCAAAAGGGAAATCGGGGGGTAGATGTAATGTATCTCAGTCGTCCCCTCGAATATTGTTGATACTCTGCTGTCCCTTAGCCTTTTTTCATATGGCTGGGTCTTCAAATATCCCGAACCTCCTGCAGTCTGCATAGCATCGTATAATGATTCCCAAGCCCTGTTAGTTCCGTAAAGCTTGCAGTGAGAGCTTTCGATTGCTGCAAAAGCAGTCGGATCAGCTTCCAGGATGCAGGCTGTGAAATTGGTCATGGCCCAAACCGCTTCATTTTCCATGAAGGAATTGACGATCTTTTCCTGAATAAGTTCGAATTCGATTATCGGCTTTTCAAACTGGACCCTTGACATGGCCCTTTTCAGCATATCATTGTATGATGCCTCGAGTGCGCCCGAGGAGGATGCGCCGAGCGCAAGTCTGCCATAATTGAGCACTGTCATGGCGATCCTAAAGCCGTCTCCCGGTTTTCCAATAAGGTTTTCAGCCGGAATCCTTACATCCTTAAAATAGATTGATGCTGTTGAACTGGCATTCAGACCCATTTTTTCCATGTCAGGCCCTATTGAGATGCCCGCCCAGGAAGTTTCAACTATAAAAGCTCCAAGTTTTCCCTTTTTATTCTTATCCATCTGCGCAAAAACTGTCAGTCCACCTGAATAGTTGGCATTTGTAATATAGGTTTTAGTCCCGTTCATTATATAATATTTCCCATCCTCCGAAAGCTCGGCAACCGTATTTATGTTTTTAGCGTCCGAACCTATCAGGGGTTCTGTAAGAGCATAGCAGAATATCATATCTCCTGAAGCTGCCGCCGGAAGGTATTTATTTTTCTGTTCACTGGTACCGAAAAGCTGTATCGCCTTCATACCGATCGAAAGATGGGCAAGCGATACAATTCCCACTGCCATATCCAGTTTTGCTATTTCCCTGACAAGCGCAAGGTATTGACGGAGAGAAAGTCCAAGCCCTCCATATTCTGAAGGTATGGTAAGACCGAAAAATCCTATTTCACATAATTTTTTAAGGAGCTCAGCCGGGACCTTTCTCATATTTTCAAGTCCTGCCGGAGAGAATGATTTACTTGCCTCTACGTATTTGACGACTATGTTTTTTACCTCGGGATCATCCACTGATGATTCCCGATACTCTGAAGGAACTTTGAGCTTACCGAAATAAAGGTTTTCAATAAAGGAATCAAATTTCATTTATAAAACCTCCCTTTTTTTTCATTCATTTCCTGAAGCAGTGGTGCAGTTTTATAACGAATTCCGGATCTTGCTTCATATTCCCGGAGTTTTTCGCAGATCCTTCCGATGCCGGTTTCATCGGCACTTCTCAGCAACCCTCCCCTGAAAGGCGGAAATCCGGTGCCCAGAATAAGGGCCATATCAAGATGCCCTGGACTCTCAATTATTCTTTCACCGAGGCAGTAAGCAGCTTCATTAATCATCCGCAATATGCATCTTTCAGTAATTTCATCATCGCTAACATTGATCCTTTTAATTTCGTTATTCTTGAGAATAATTCTTACAGCGGGATTCGGGAATTTCCTCTTTTTTTTATAAATATAAAAACCGGTCCCGGCCGATCTTCCGGTGAGGCTGCTGTTCTTTACAAATTCAGGCATTAATTTACTTTTGACTGACCTTTCCGGGTAAGCTTTTTCAAGTATCGCTGCCACCTTGACCGCCGTTTTTAGCACGATTTCATCCATCAGGGCAAATGGCCCCATCGGCATGCCGTAATTATAGATCGATGAATCTATCCTGGTAAAATCGACCCCCTCCTCCATCATAATAACAGCTTCCGTAAGGTAAGACATCAGTACCCTGTTCACTAGAAAACCGTTTGAATCATTGACCACTACAGGTATTTTTTTAAGTATTCTCGCCAGGTTGATCATTTTATAAAGAGATCGGTCGGATGTTTTTTCACCCCGGATTACCTCTATCAGAGGCATCCTGTTCACAGGATTAAAAAAATGGAATCCCAAAAACCGTTCCGGATGCCTCAATTCCCCCGATAATTCCCTGATTGAAAAAGAAGAAGTGTTGGTAGCTATGACTGAATCAGCCCTTACATAATTTTCGAGTTCCTTCAGCATCTTTATCTTCGCATCTCTGTCCTCAGTGATCGCTTCTATTACGACATCGGCGTTTTGAAACCCAGAGTAATCTATGGTCCCCGATACCTTATGAATCTTCAATCCGGCCTCCCTGCCCTCAATTTTGTGTTTTTTTTCAAGCTCACCGTATATATCTCTGATAGCCTTGAGGCCCGCCGCAACGTACTGCCATGATATGTCCTTCATCCTCACCCTGATATCAGAGTTTGAAAACAGCCATGCGATCCCTCCACCCATCTTTCCGGCTCCAAGAAGACCAGCAAGTTTTATATCGCTCCCTTCAGGACCAGCCTGCAGCCCTTCCGGGACCTTATATGCTTTTTTCAGTTCCTCGTTTAAAAAGTAGACACTTATGAGATTTTTTGCCTGTGACGATACAGCCACTTTTGAAAACGCCTTTCTTTCGATTATAAGTGCGCGTGACAGCTTTTTCGGGTAATTTTTGATCATCGTTTTAAGAGCAATGAGAGGAGCCTCGTATAATCCCCTTGTTCTTCTCAAAAGTTCCTTCCTGGCTTTCAAGTATATGACTGTCCGTCCTGCGAAGCTGCCACTGATGATCCTGCGGGCCATTCTATTCTTTTTTGATTTCCTTTTTAAATCAAGGATCTTTTCAACAAATTCAGATGTCTTCTCATCAATAAAAGCTTCTGTATAAAGAGCATCTGCAAGGCCATAACGCATTGCTGACCTCGCGTTCACGCTATTTCCGGACAAAATCATGCCAGCCCCTCTGGCCAGCCCGATCAGCCTGGTCAGCCTCCATGTGCCGCCGAATCCAGGTATAACGCCTAGAGTTGTTTCCGGGGAACCCATTCTGACAGATTGACTGTCAGAAACTATACGGTAATCACAAGCAAGAGCAAGTTCTAACCCACCTCCGAGGCATGCGCCGCCGATTACGCAGATGGTGGGAACATGCAGATCAGATATCTTATTCATTATTTCCTGGCCGAGCCTCGATTTTTCACCAGCCTCTTCCTCGGATTTTATACCAGCGATCTCCCTGATATCAGCTCCGGCTATGAAAACACCCTGTTTAGTGCTTTTAAATAACAATGCCCTTATGTCAGCAGATGATGCTATTCTGGATATTATTCCATCCAGTTCAGCCATTACAGTACTGGTGAGAATATTAACCTTTTCTGTCGGGTCGTCAAAAATAATTTCGCCAATACCATCTTTTCCTAACCTGTAACTCACAGCGTTTCGCATTATGAGACCTCCAGTAGAAGCGCCGCTCCCTGCCCTCCGCCGACACAGAGGGTGGCCAGGCCCGTATTTTTTTTCAACCTGTTCAATTCCTTCAGGACATGAATGACAAGTCTTGTTCCGGTCATTCCGACCGGGTGTCCGAGAGCTATAGCTCCTCCGTCAACATTAAAAATATCGCGCCTCAACTCACCGAGCTCTTTGGTACGCCCTAGAAATTTAGCAGCAAATTCATTTGAAGAAAATGCTATCTCATTTGCAATTATCTGGGCAGCGAAGGCTTCGTTTATCTCGATAACATCGAAATCCCTCATATTTATGCGTATCTTATCCATCAGCCTTGAAACAGCATATGCAGGCCCGAGTCCCATACGCTCAGGCTCTAATGATGCGTATGCGTATTCTCGCAAATATCCAAGAGGTTTGATGCCCCGGTCTTTCGCATTTTTCTCGCTCATAACAATAATTGCAGCAGCACCATCGGTCAACTGGCATGAATTGCCGACCGTTACTGTTCCGTTATGCCGGTCGAAATAGGGCTTCAGCCTCGCGAGAGCCTCAATTGTCTGGTTTTCCCTCGGACCTCCGTCGGCCGTTAATACAGTACTGTAATCCGGCGGTATGGGAAGAGGTACGATCTCATTATTTAATTTTCCCGCTTTTATAGCACTTACGGCCCTATGGTGACTTAAAAGGGCAAATTCATCCTGGGCTGTTCGTGTGATATGAAATTCTCTAGCAAGAACTTCAGCTGTTGACCCCATTATCAGACCGCTTACCGGATCCGTAAGGCCCTGGATCACTCCTATGTCAGGCTTCAGAAACGAAGGCCGGAAACTGATAAATATACTGAGTTTCTCGTATATGCTTTTAGCCTTTGCCAGAGAGCCGAAGAAACCGGCCATCCTGCTGTTGAAAAGATAAGGGATATTACTCATTGATTCAGTTCCACCGGCAATTATAACTGAAGCTTCGCCGGCAAGTATTTTATTCGCCGCTGTTGTTATTGACTCCATACCCGAGGCACAATTCCTATGTACCGTGTACGCCGGAATACTTACCGGCAAGCCGGCTTTTAATGCTACCACACGCGAAATATTGGCTGCTGTTGCAGGCTGGGCAACATTTCCCAGGATCACCTCGTCTATTTCTTCAGGTCCCATACCCGTCCTGTACAGTACTTCCTTAACAGCCATTACAGCCAGATCATCGGCTGTAATATTTTTAAGCCTGCCTCCGGCTTTTTCCATGGGGGTCCTCACACCATCTATTATTGCAATCCTCTGATCCATTTTTCACACTCCCTGCCTAAACCGAATACATTGCATCAATTTCCTTTTTAAATTTTTTCTCGATTGCTTCCCGTCTTATTTTCAGCGTAGGAGTAAGCTCACCGGTTTCAATCGATAGGGACGCTTTTATGATAGTGAATTTCTGAACTTCTTCAGTATGATGTAAATGTGAATTCATCTTACTAATGAAATTCTGTATCATATCCCTGACAAAATCGCTGTCGAGAAAAGCGTCAGTCGAGAACTCTGAAAAACCGCTCTCATCCTTAAGTTTATTAACATTGTTAAAATTCGGAAAGATAAGGCAGCTTACAAATTTCCTTTTATCGGCGATTACAACAGCCGTATCAACAATGCTGAGTTTCTTAAGGGCTGATTCTATAGGGAGGGGGGGAACATATTCTCCCGTTGATTTCTTGAAAAGCTCTTTTTTCCTCCCCGTTATTTTTAAATAACCGTCATTGTCGATCATACCGAGGTCGCCGGTATGCAAAAAACCATCTCCGTCGATTGCCGCTTCTGTTTCCTTAATGTTATTAAGATAACCCATCATTATATTCGGTCCACCAGCTAGTATCTCCCCGTCCTGTGCGATTTTTACTTTGACTGAAGGTAACGGCAGGCCAACTGTCCCAAGCCTGTGATTTTCCAGACTGTTTGCAGCTATTACAGGTGAGGCCTCGGTCAGTCCATAACCCTCATATATGGTAATGCCTATATTATTAAAAAAACATCCTATCTCAAGGGGCAATGCCGCAGCCCCTGATATTACAAAACGGAAACTTCCCCCCATCGCATCGTACAATTTTGAATATACAAGTTTTTTGTAGACTGTATCCAGAAGGTTAATAGTACTTTTTTCGGGATTTCTGGTCTCGGCCCTTTCAAATGCCGCCAGGCCTATAACCCTTTTCAATCCACGGCTTTCAATGACAGCATTTTTCATTTTTTCATATACCCTTTCAAGGAGTCTTGGCACGACAGTCATCACTGTCGGTTTTACTTCCCTCATCAGTTCACCAATTTTATTGAGATCGTCTGCAAAATAAACAGGGAGACCCTTTGAAAGGTAAAAATAAATCACCATCCTCTCGAAAATATGAGCAAGTGGAAGGGTCGAAATCGCTCTATCACATTCTGAATCCAGGCTGAAGACATCCGATGCTGCTCTGACCTGTGAGATTATATTACAGTGAGAAAGCATAACCCCCTTTGGAACCCCCATACTTCCGCTTGTATATATAATGGTGAATAGATCATTCTGGCCGGGGTTTAAAAACTTACGTGAGAAGGAAGCATAACCGGTTTTGAGCAGGTCTTCGAAAGTCATTGCAGCAGGGTCATCTTTCTTAAAACCGATAGTAATGATTTTTTCTATTTTTTTTCCGTTTACTCTGACAGGTTCGAATTCCTTTTCATCACCGATAATCATTATTTTTATGTCAGCATCTTTGATCTCAAATTCAAGATTCTCCGGTGAGATCCTGTTAAATATGGGGACAGTTATCCCGCCGGAAAGGCTTATGGCGATGTCAGCCATTACCCAGAACGGAGAGGATGGTGCTATAATCCCTATATGGTCTCCACTTTGAACGCCAAGCAAACACAGTCCTGCTGCAAGTTTCTCGGTTTCTTCGACAAATTCAGCACTTGATATATTTACCCATGAATTATCCCTCCTGTAATTAAGAAGATCAGGCCTCACACTTTTATCTCGTATGAAATGAAAAAGTTCAGGAATGGTTTTATACAAATCAGCCATAAAACCTCGCTCAAAATAAACACTGTCGTCAGTATTAAAATAGTAAAGGCGAGTTTTATAGTCAATAGACTTATTTTTTAAATGCTCTTTCTGGCGGCAGCATTTAAGGTATGAAAATCAAAATAAATTAATTGATTCTGTAACTTTCAAAGGTAAATCAGGATATATATTATACTACAAAATCTTTGGAGGAACTATGTCAAGATTCAAACCTTTAGCCTTAGTATCTCTTATATGGCTTCTTGCGGCAGGTTCGGCTTTTGCGTTTAATATTCATAGAGCTGATGCAAGGAGAGAAATTACAGCTACACGATATGTGATAATCAGAGCTCACAGGGCCGTCAACCAGGGCAGGGTTTTCACCGGAGACCTGGCGCTTGCAGTCCGCCATCAGAGATTCGCGATCTCACTTTTTAAAGCAGGTGAATTCGAGCGCTCTTTCTATCAGACTATACGTGCCAGACGCCTAGCTTATGCTGCCATAAGGGCCAATAAGGGCGCAATCACCCGGAGGGAATTGGCAGAAATCGAAGTATATAATGCTCACTCCGATGAAGAGCTTGATGCTGATTTCCAGAAGAACGGACCCCAGGAAAGTATTAAAGATGAAGATGTCGTAAGCCAGGATTCAGCAAAATTAGATATTGACATCGTCGTCAAATAGTTTAAGGATTATTTCAAAACAGAAAATTGCCCCGTGCATTCAGGATGCCGGGGTTTTTTTTATTTGCCTGGCAGATGCTTTTTTTTGAATTCATCCCATAATAAATGAAAAGCCGCAGAGCCTCTTGAATTCATGGAGCGGACAGCTACCGGTTTTCTAATTACACCCATCTTTTCGATCTCAGAAAGATAGGGTATTGAATTTTCACAAATGTTCGGTATTGTTTTAATCAGTTCTTCCATGCTTTCATTGTGAATCTTTTTACGCTTTTCAACCATTGAGAAGAAGGGAACAATTACAGATTCGTCAAGTCCATTTTCATTATAAAATTGAACTATCTGTAGATATGTGCGTTTCGAGAGAGGAGTTGGGATCATTGGAACAAGCAGTATATCCGAAGCATGGAATACATTTTCAGAAAGCAGTGAAATACTTGGGGGACAGTCCAAAAAAATGATTTCGAAGCTGTCTTTAAGTGTTTTAAGGACATCATAGAGCCTTCTTCTGGATTTTTTTACATCATCAAGCAGAATATCCAGATTTCTCAGTGAAAAATCCGATGGAAGAAGGGAGAGTTTGTCGTAATCTGTTTTCTTGACATATTCTGAGATATCCTCCTTACCGCTTATGACCTTTTTGAGTCTAACATCCATCCCCTGCTTTTTATGCATATAAAAAGTGGCAGATCCCTGGGGGTCTATATCCCATAAAAGAGTTTTGTATCCATCAATCGAAGACAGGTAAGCCATGTTGACGGCTGCAGAGGTCTTACCGACTCCACCTTTAATATTGTATACACCAATTGATATCATAAGCAATTCCTCATATTATTTTGCTGTAATACCAAAACCTCTCCATGATTTCTTGGGAAAATTCTTTCTTACGCTTTTTTGAGCCTCTTTTAAAAGTTTCAACATATTTTCGATATGGCCACTCAGTTCATTCTTTTTGTTCTCGAGCTTTAACTTGAGTTCAACTATCTCAGAATTGATGTTTTCTGTCAGATCAACGGCTATTTCAAGGTTCGCTATCAGTTTTTTATCCAGGGCAGGAGAACCCTGTTTTCCCTCCTGAGAAGATGCCTTTGCCAGGAAAGCCTTGGCCGCTTCAATCTTTTCAAGCCTTTTCTTAGCCATAAAGAACACTCCTGGATATAAAAAAAACGTATAAAAATTAGAAGATTATCGCATCGCATTGTTAATTTTTAATTAAATTTAAATTAATTTTATGTTTAAGTCAAGCTTCAGAGCCGGAAAAGAAAAATTGCTATTGACTACCAGGATTGCAATTTGTATATTGAAATTATTAATTTACCTAAAGGAGGAGACTAATGGACAGATTGAGACCGAAAAGCCCTGCAGACAGTGCAGTTGAAACAAGATACGTACTAATGCCGCAGAATGCCAACCATATGGGAACGGCTTTCGGCGGTGCAATAATGTCCTGGATTGATATGATTGCCGGAATGGCAGCGACCCGTCACTGCGGCACATTGACAGTTACTGCAGGAATAGATTCCATTTCCTTTATCACTCCTATTTATGTTGGAGAACAGGTAATCATTAAATCAAGGGTCAACTATGTCGGAAATACATCACTGGAGGTCGGGGTACAGGTTACCAAGGAGAACCCTAGGACCGGAGAGGTATCAAAAGCAACAAGTGCTTATCTGACATTTGTTGCCATTGATGAAAATAAAAAACCGGTGAAAGTGCCTGAACTGGTACTGCAGACAGATGATGACAGGCGGAGGTATGAAAACGCAAAACTGAGAGTAAAATCACGGAAGGAACTGCTTCAAAAAATGAGGAAAAGATAATGGATGTCAGGTATGCCATCGTTGACGGAATAAAAACTTATTACCTTGAAGAAGGGCCGCGTGAATCGAAGGACAGTCTTCAAAATATAATGTTTGTTCATGGTTTCTTATCCCGTGGGCAGAGTTTCGATAAGCTTATGAACGGACTTTCAGGCAAATTTAAAAGTTTTGCTCCCGATTTGCCGGGCAATGGAGCTTCTGAAAATCCAAAAAATTTTAAACCCGGCTTCAGGCAATATTCCACTTTCCTCAGAAATTTTTGCAGTGAACTCGGTATCAAGCGGATAGTCCTCGCTGGGGATTCAATGGGCGGGGCAATCTCCCTCATGACTGCAGTTATGTACCCTGAATTAGTCTCGAAGGTTATTCTGATAGATTCAGTATCATATAATATTAAACCGAAGGTATCGGCAAGGCTCGCGTTAACGCCCATTCTGGGATCATTTATTTTTAAAAAACTCTTTAAATGGGAAATGTTTAAATCTCTATTTATGAAAGATATCTATGTAGAAAACTCGAAAATCGACCGGGATGAGCTATTTGAAAACTACAAACTTTTCGACAATCCCTCAAGGAGAGAATTTACATATCGCCTTATGAGAGCCGTTACTGACTCCTCGGAAATTGAGGCAATAATACCTGAGGTAAAACAGCCTGTGCTTATAATCTGGGGAGAAGAAGATAAATTGCTTCCGATTGCAAATGCCAGAAGGCTTGAGAAAGACCTTAAGGATGCAAGTCTTGTTATTATACCAGGTGCTGGTCACGCCTCTTTCGATGAAAATCCCGAAATGGCGATTATGGCGATTGAAAAATTCCTGAGCTGATTAATATAACGACAAAATGCAACTTTCTGTCTGTCTCCTTTATTAAAAATATTGCATATTATGAAAATTGGAGTAAAATAATTGTACCAGGAGACAGATATGGAAATTCAAAAGGGGTGGGAACCATTTTCTTTTGATAATGGATCCAAAATCGGAATCCTCCTTTCACAGGGCTTTACAGGAAGCACTTCAAGCGTCATTTACCTGGGCCGAAAACTCTCTGAAGCTGGTTTTAATGTTGAGGGACCGAGGCTTTCAGGTCATGGGACACGGTGGGAAGATATAATCGGGGTCAGATATACTGACTGGATTTCGGATGTAGAAAATGCTTATGTAAAATTGAAAAAAAATTCTGATATTATTTTCACGGCAGGCCTTTCAATGGGAGGGACCCTTGCCCTCAGACTTGCTGAAATACATCCCGAAATCAGGGGTATTATTACTGTCAATCACTCGCTTTTTGCCGCTTGCGAACTGGCGCCACTTTTACCCGTTCTTAAAGTGTTTTTAAAATCGGCGGATGCAATCTCATCCGACCTCAAGGACAAGAATGTAAGGGAAATATCGTACAACCGGACACCGATATACGGTGTTAATGAATTGGTCAAATTGCAGAAAATCACAAGATTGTACTTAAGCAGAATCAAAGTCCCAGTCCTTTTTTTCAAATCTACTGAAGATCATGTGCTCAGAGCAAAAAACACAGTATGGGCCTATAGGAAAATCCCCTCAGAAGACAAAGAACTTATCTGGCTGAAAAACTCTTACCATGTTGCAACGATGGATCATGATAAAGATTTAATAGCCGAAGAAACAATTAAATTTATTAAAAAGCACAGCACCTAGCGGGGTTTTAATGGATAAGAAATATGTCGGCGCAATAGACCAGGGAACCTCCAGTACCCGTTTCGTAATTTATGATGCAAGCGGAACGGTTAAAGCCTCGTCAATGAGGGAACATTCACAGATATACCCCAGACCTGGATGGGTTGAGCATAATGCAATTGAAATATGGGAAAATACATGTCATGTTATACGTGATACACTTGAAAAAAGCGGCATAAACGCCCTTGAAATAGCAGCAGTGGGAATTACCAACCAGAGGGAAACAACAGTTGTCTGGGACAAAGAAACGGGCAAGCCTTATTATAATGCTATTGTCTGGCAGGATACAAGAACTACAGAAATTCTCGAAGAATTAAGCAGGGCAGATGGATCGGAACGTTTCCGAGAGAAAACAGGTCTTCCGCTCGCGACATATTTTTCAGGACCAAAGTTAATTTGGCTCCTCGATAATGTCCAGGGCTTAAGAGAAGCCTCCAAAAATGGAAGGGCTCTTTTCGGAAATATTGACTCCTGGCTGTGCTGGAATCTTACCGGACGGCATTTCACAGACACCACTAATGCCAGCAGGACTCTTCTCTTCAACATTCATAAATTGTCCTGGGATGAATGGCTTCTTGATTCCATGAGAATTAACAAGTCAATGCTGCCGTATGTCAGGCCTTCAAGCTCTTCTGTGGATTGCCCGCTTACCAAAGTTGACGGGCCGTTCGGCGCACAAATACCCCTTTCCGGTTTCCTGGGTGATCAGCAGGCGGCGTTATTCGGCCAGACATGCTTCGGAGCAGGAGAAGCGAAAAACACATATGGCACAGGCTGCTTTCTGCTTATGAACACCGGCGCCAAGCCGGTGATCTCGAAGAACGGATTACTTACAACGATTGCGTACTCTCTGGGTGATGGAAATACCGTCTATGCACTGGAGGGTTCGGTTGCAATAGCAGGCTCCCTGGTTCAGTGGGCCAGGGACAAACTTGGAATAATAAAATCAGCGCCGGAGATAGATGTACTGGCCTCAAGCGTTCCCGATAACGGAGGTGTTTATTATGTCCCGGCTTTTTCCGGGCTTTTTGCGCCTTACTGGAGAAGTGATGCAAGGGGGGTTATTACCGGGCTCACTCACTACGCCGGAAAAGCACAGTTCGCCAGGGCGATACTCGAAGCTACTGCATATCAGACCAGGGATGTCTTCGAAGCGATGGCGGCAGATTCAGCTATAACCCTTAAGGAGCTTAAGGTTGACGGCGGTATGACAGCCAGCGACGTTCTCATGCAGTTTCAGGCTGACATTTTGAATGTAAAAGTATTAAGGCCTACCGTTACCGAATCCACTTCAATGGGGGCCGCTTATGCGGCCGGCCTTGCAGTTTCCTTCTGGGGAGGTCTGGACGAACTCAGGAAAAACTGGAAATTGGACAGGGAATGGAAGCCTGCAATGGATGAAAATACCAGACGCAGGCTTTACAGTTTCTGGAAGAAGGCTCTCGAAAAATCATACGGATGGTCTTAATATAGATGGGAAACCTCACTGAAAAAAAATTCGATTTCATAATAGCAGGTGCAGGGATTATTGGCGTTATAATAGCGCGGGAACTATCTAAAACGAAAAACAGGATTCTGCTTATAGATAAAGAAGCAGATATCGGAATGGGGGCAAGCTCCGCGAACAGTGCCATTATTCATGCCGGCTACGACCCGATACCCGGCTCTCTGAAAGCCGAACTTAATGTCAGGGGAAACAAACTCTGGGAAGAAACCGCCTCGGAGCTGGAGATACCCTTTAAAAGAACCGGGAGTTATGTTGTTGCTATGGGTGGGACGGAGTTTACCATGCTTGAGGAGCTCTACAGAAGGGGTATCACCAACAGCGTGCCCGGGCTTCGAATCCTCTCCAGGGATGAATTTTTAACAAGGGAACCTCTTATTAACCATCTTGCAAGAGGGGCGCTCTATGCGCCGACAGCGGGGGTTATCGATCCATTCACAGCTGTTGTGGCAGCTGCTGAAAATGCTGTCACTAATTCCGCGGTAATTCTCACTGGGACGGAATTGAAGGGTCTTAATTTGCAGGACAACAAAATTACTGGAATAAAAACAAACCGCGGGGATTTTTATACAAGATGGCTGATAAACTCGGCCGGAGTCCAGGCCGATTCGATTATGCACATGGCCGGTGTAAGGCCTGAATTCAGTATAAAACCACGCAGAGGGGAATACCTGATATTCGACGCTTCCAGGATAAGCCTCAACAATGTCCTGTTCCCTGTCCCTACTGACAAGGGGAAGGGAACACTGGTTTCTACAACGGTTCATGGCAATGTTATGATCGGACCGAACTCTATGGAAATCGATTGGCCAGGTTCGCCGGATACAACTTCAGAAGGTCTGGCAGAGGTATTGAAGAATGCAACCAGGCTCGTGCCTTCACTTAAAACCTCTGACGTTATTGCCGAGTTTGCAGGAATCAGAGCTTCCGGCGGTGACCATAGGGACTTCATCATAGAGATTCCTCAAGTTATAAAAGGTATGATTAATCTTGCAGGGATTGATTCTCCAGGGTTTGCCAGCGCTCCGGCAATCGCCGAAAGGGTCATGGAATTTCTGATAGAAGCAGGCGAGGATCTAGAATTGAGGAAAGATTATAATCCCAGAAGGGTAGCTCCGCCTTGTTTTCACAAGCTGTCTCACAGGGAAAAAGCCGAACTCGTGAGAAAAAATCCTGCATACGGAAGGATAGTCTGCCGCTGTGAGGAAGTCACTGAGGGTGAGGTAATAGAAGCTATAAAGTCACCCGCCGGTGCGAGAACATACGATGGTATAAAGCGCAGGACATGGCTCGGTACCGGGCGTTGCCAGGGAAGTTTCGATTATCCGAGGGTTATTGAAATCATGAGCCGTGAACTCGGCATCCCGGTAACTGAAATAACAAAAAAGGGGGCCGGATCCGAGCTTGTTTTAAGACATACCAAGGAAAAAGAGGCCGTATGAAAGACATATACGATGTAATCATCATCGGCAGCGGACCTGCGGGCCTTGCCTCCGCTATAGAGGCAAAAAAGACTGGAGCTATGGATGTGCTGGTCCTTGAGAGGAACAGTGAAGCAGGCGGTATCCTCCCCCAGTGCATACATAACGGCTTTGGAACCGTACTGTTCAATAAAGATATGCCAGGACCTTCCTATGCAGAATATTTTACTGATGAAGCTGAAAAATACGGCATCAACATCCTTACCGATACAGCTGTTATCGATATGACCCCCTCAAGGCATGTTTACGCCAACAATATTATCAGCGGTTTTATAGAATTGAAGGGGAGGGCTGTTGTTCTTGCGATGGGCTGCCGTGAAAGGACCAGGGCTCAGATAAGGATTCCAGGAATGCGTCCGGCTGGAGTTTATACTGCCGGCACGGTCCAGCGGATGGTCAATATCGAAGGTTATATGCCCGGTAAGCGTTTTGTGATACTTGGAAGCGGCGATATTGGCATGATTATGGCCAGGAGGCTCACACTTGAAAGGGCAAGGGTTGAGAGAGTGGTGGAGGCTATGCCTTACTTGACGGGACTCAGGAGAAACTATGTACAATGTCTGCAGGATTTCGACGTCCAGCTTGATCTCGGACGTTCGGTTATCGGCGTAATCGGTGATAAAAGGGTTGAAGCTGTTAAAACAGTTAAAGTCGATGAATCATTCTTTCCGTTGCCCGGAACTGAAGAAACTATAGAGTGCGATACCCTGCTCTTATCCATCGGACTTATCCCTGAAAACGAGCTTTCTCTTAAAGCCGGCATAGAATTGGATCCTCTCACAGGCGGACCGGTTGTCGATGATAAGATGGAAACAAATGTAGACGGGATTTTTGCAGCCGGCAATGCAGTCACTATATACGATGTAGCCGATTATGTCAGTCTTGCCGGCTATACGGCCGGGAAAAATGCTGCTATTTATGCCGTAAAGCTTAAGAATAATATGATCGCATACAGGCATCCGAACATGATTAAAATTACTTGCGGATATAATGTCAGGAGTGTTGTGCCCCAATACGTATCACCAGAAACGTTATCTGCTACAGGGTTCACACTGGGCCTCAGGGCACAGACACCGATGGAAAAAAATGTGCTGATCGAAATCCTTGCGGGACCCACTGTCATAAAATCTTATAAAGAGAATTATGTCAGGCCTGCAGAAATGATCATAAAAAATATTAAACCGAATGAATGGTTTTGCCCGGGTATTGAGGAGTTATCAGTAATAGAAATCCGCTTAATAGAAATGGAATAGGTGTCAGTTTATGGCAAACAATTTTAAAAAAAAATTGATCTGCATCAGGTGTCCCAGAGGCTGCGAAATCCAGACTTCCCTCGACGGTCATGGTGCGATTACAAGTATCACAGGACATTTCTGCAAGCTTGGTGACGATTATATAAGGAGTGAACTGACTGACCCGAGGAGGATCGTAACAACTACTGTAAGGGTTAAAAACGGACCTCACCCCCTTTTACCTGTCTGGACAACTAAGCCCATTCCCAGGGATAAGATTTTTGAACTTATTAAATTACTCGGAGAGATTGAACTTGAAGCTCCCGTATCTTTCAATCAGATAATCCTTGAAGATATCTTTAAACTTGGCATCGATGTTAGGGCAAGCAAAAGCATGGCTAAGGTCTCTTATTAAACAGCCTCTGCAGCGGGATCAGCTGCTTCAAATCTGACCCTCCTGAAAATCCCTTCTTTCACCAGCGAAACACAGAGGATTTTTTCATTATCTCTTTTCGCCGCCTTTTTTATATCGCTTATCATGCTGCTGATCTCATCGATTGAGAATGGGACAGGTCCCACAGGAATCTGTAGCATCACTGCACAGGCTGAAAGAAGGGGAAAATGCCTTTTTTTGCCCTCACGGTCTATCGATGTTATATAACCCCTTCTCCTGTCATCATCTGAATAGAGAGAGACAATTTCCATTGCGAATTCATCCAGTATCCTGTTAATTATCTTAAAAACAAAATCGAACCTTTCATTCCTGGACTTATATCCGGCAAAAAAATCATCCCCGCCGATATGGGCTATGAAAAATTCCCTGGAGATACGTACCAGCATATCTGTAAATTTAAGCAGGGCTCTGTCACCCTGCCTGAACCCGTATTTATCGTTAAAGGCCTTGAAATTATTTATATCAAGGTAGATAAGGTAATGCTCGAAATCAGTTTCTTCCAGGATAGCCGAGAGGTATTGATATATGGAATTGTTGCCGGGCAGTTTTGTTAGCGGATTCTGGTTCATGGCTGACTCGAGGTTTTTTTCATGGATCGCCTTTAATAACTCCTTCGCTCCGAGGAATCCTATGTACTTCCCATTTTCAGTTATTATAATACCGCCGGAATCCTCATCGATTGCGAAGAGTTCTAGTATTTTCTCAATCCTGGTATTGACTTCCGATACCGGGTTTTTCACAACAAAATGTTCCGAATTACCGGAAAGCGTCTTATTTTTCAGAACTTCCTTCCCATAAGGGGAATATATATAATCTTTCAGACTTTCCTCGCTGATAATTCCAAGAGGTTCATATTCTTTATTTATAACCGGGAAGAATGAATTTTTCTTATTTTTCTTGAAAATTTCAAATATTTCAAAAAGCTCCATATCAATAAGAACTGGCTCTATATATTCCATTTCTTTAAATATCAGGTTTTCATCAATGGTTTTTTGTCTCTTGTCTATATTATTCAGGAACTCAAGATATTCTATTTTATTCCTGAAATACATATGATCGAGGTATGGTTCTCCGAGCAGGAATCCCTGGATAAGGTCGCAACCTATGCTTTTACAGAAATAGTACTCATTCTCAGTTTCAATACCTTCAGCTATGACGAGGGTTCCAAGCATATGTGATATATTAACAAGATAGGAAAGAAGCATCCTTTTCTTAGAATCGGAATGGATATTAGAAATAAAAAATCGGTCTATTTTTATATAATCAGGCTCAAAATGATACAGAAACTCAAAACCTGAAAATCCAGTTCCAAAATCATCGATCGCTATTTTAAAAAAATTCTCTTTAATTCCCCCGAGAAGATCCTTGGTTTTTTCAAAAGAATCAAAGTTATGCCTCTCTGATATTTCAAAACACAGCTGGTTGGGATCAAGCAGGTATTTTTTCATAATAGACCTTGCATATTCCCTGTCGAACCCATCAAGCTGGACAACCCTGTTATCAATGTTATAAAAGAGCTTTATATGTTCATTTGTTTTTATCAGAGAAAATTTAGAAGCAGCTTTTTCAAGGAGGATTCTATCAAGCTCAACAAGATATTCATCTGTCAAAGCCCGGTCAAATATTGAAGAGATTTTTTCAAACCCGCACTTCTGATAATTCCTTAAAAGAGCCTCAACACCGAATACCTTACCCGTATATGTGTTGACAATAGGCTGGAATGCGTAATCAACACATGATGCTATATAATACCATTTTTCCTTATTTCCTTCCATAATTCTATAAGGTCGCCGTAAATTTTTTAACATGTTAATTACCATTTGTTTTGAAAAGGTTAATCGGTTATTAATTTTGTGTGAAAAAGTGAAGTTATTGATTATTTGTAAGCATTTCTATAGCATGAGCCCTGCTTTTATCGGTTTCTCCCCCCAGCATCCTTATTATCTCTTCTACCCTTTTTTCGCCCTCAAGTTTCTCGATTCTTGTGAAAGTTTTATCGTCTTTAACATATTTTGATATCTGGTAGTGACTCTTCGCCTTCGATGCGATCTGCGGAAGGTGTGTAATAACGATAACCTGCTTGTCTTCCCCAATTTTACGCATCTTCTCAGCGACATGGTTAGCCGTTACTCCTCCTATCCCTACATCTATCTCATCGAAAATGAGTGTTTCAATCATATCGCTCTGTGCAAAAACGGATTTAAGTGAGAGCATTATCCTTGAGATTTCTCCTCCCGATGCCACTTTTTTAAGCGGCTTTGGTTCTTCTCCGGGATTAGAGCTTATAAAAAATTCAACCCTGTCCATTCCTGTTTCCTGTATCTTAATAGGTATACCGTTGATGATATAGGGGCTTCCTTCCTCTCTAATATATTTTATATCCACTATGAATTCGGCTTTTTCCATTCCAAGGAAGGACATCTCGTCTTTCACCTTGTCTGAAAGTTCTTTAGCAATTTCCTGCCTTTTCTTGGATAGGTTTACCGATTTTTCTATGAGTTCATCCCTGATTTTATCAATTTCCTTGTTTAGCCTTTCAAGTTCAGCCGACCTGTTTTCGAACTTTATCAGCTTCTCCGAGCATTCGTTCATATACTGAAGAAGCTCGGTTATAGAATTTTTATGGTATTTTCTTTTAATGTCTTTTATCAATTCAATCCTGTCGATAGTATCTTCCATTACCTTCTGGTCAAAATCAAGCTCTCCCCTGAATTCTGAAATCAGATTTACACTTTCATTAAGTTTAGCCTGTGAATCCTCAAGTATTTCCATTAGTTCTCCGTAGCGCTTATCAAGCCCGGAGATATCCCTCAGAGATATTATCGCCCTTGCAAGCCTTGCCGTTACTGACATCTCCTCATCATACAAAAAACCTCTGGCACTTGAAAAAGCAATATCAAGGTTCTCGGAGTTTTCCATCTTTTTAAGGTCCATAGACAGCTCTTCTTCCTCTTCACATCGCAGTCCTGACTTTTCAATATCCTTAACGGCCTGCTCCCAGTAGATTTTTTCTTCCTGAAGTTTTGCTTCGTCCTGTTCAAGTTCTTTTTTTTCACTGAATTTTTTCTGAATGAGGTTAAAGGTTGCCTTTAATTCATCAAGCTCATTGTGAAGAACTCCATAGCCATCCAGGATATCGAGATGAACCTTCTGGCTTAGCAAAAGCTGGTGGTCATGCTGGCCATGGATATCCAGCAGCCATTCGCCTAATTCCTCCAGTCTCGATACAGATTCCTGCAGACCATTGACAAAAACCCTGCCCTTATTTCCAGTCGCGATTTCTCTCCGGAGAATTAAATTTCCATTAATTTCAATATTTAAATCCCTGAGTTTACTGGCCACATCACTGCTTTTCACATTTATGGTGGCCTCGATCAGGGCCTTTTCTTCTCCTGTGCGTATCGATGTGATGTCCCCTTTTTCACCCATAAGAAGGCTCAGGGCGCCTATTATGATCGATTTACCGGCACCTGTTTCCCCCGTAAAAACATTAAAACCGTCATCAAGCTCAATTTCAAGGGAATCTATGATAGCATAATTCTTTATAAAAAGCCTTTCTATCATTTATGCCACCCCAATTTCCCCCTCAATATGCTGAAATATTTCTTTTCCCCTGGTTCATAGACACTTACACCATTGGGGATTTTTTTGAATGTCAGAATGTCACCGATAGAGAGATAAAAATTTTCCTGTCCATCGATTGTAAGTGTGGTATCCTTTTCTCCAGTCGTAAGGACGATGCTCAGTTCCTTGTTTACTGTAGTCACGATAGGTCTGACTCCTAATATATGTGGACAGATCGGAGTTATTATCATGGCTTCCAGATCCTGGGTTAGTATGGGTCCGCCAGCTGCCAGACTGTAAGCGGTTGATCCTGTCGGTGTAGAGACGATCAGTCCGTCGGAACGGTATTGAGAGAGAGGTTCGCTGCCTAAGCAGACAGAAAGTTCAACCATTCTCGAAAGCACGCCTTTTGAAACTACTGCATCGTTTAAAAAAGGACAGATAAAGATCTTTTTACCGTCCCTCACCACGGTAGCTTCAATAAGGATCCTATTGTAAACCTTGATCTCACCGCTGATGATCTTATTTAGAACGGTTTCCATATCGGACGGATTTACTTCCATAAGGAAACCTATCCTGCCGATATTGATACCGAGAATAGGAAGGTTGAAATTATGAAATGTTCTGGCAGTGAACAGGAAAGTCCCATCACCCCCGAGAGCTATTATAAGATCGTAATTTGTAAATTTGAAGCCTGAATTAAGATCTGTCAGAAGATTGCCGTTATTCAGCATGAAGTGGATCGGGCTTGTAATGAATGAGTATATATTTTTACTTTTTAGAAGGGCCTGAAGATCACGGGCGATGGCTCCCACCCTCCTTTTTTTTATATTGGCTACGATCAGTATTTTTTTTATTACAGTCATGTACATTAACCCAATTTCAATAATTTCTTTAAGAAAATCCCTAATTTGACCCTAAGAAGCCCCCAGTAACCCTTCCCAAACCTTTCTGAATAGTCTTCCAGAGCCTTCTCAAGTGAAACGTTTCCGTATTTTTCTTTAAGAAAATGCCAGTGGTCAAGAATCCAGATATAAAGATCACCAGCCTCGCGTCCCGGAAATTTTCTGAGAATTTTTCTCTTTTTTATTAATCTGGTTACGGGCAGAAAAAGCTTATTATACCATAATTTAATTGAATCTTCCCAGCACACCTCATGCTTTTTTTCTTCACTCTCATAATATTTATATGTGTTTATATGTTCTATCAATCTATAATAACCCCATGGGTTTGTCAATTTTATTCTGACATGCGGAATATATTTGTCGAATTTGGTTTTTGTAAGGAAATACTTATGGCTTTCGGCAAGAAGAAGCTCCTTATCGCTTAATTCCGAAAGCTCCACCCTCGTAAACAATTCTACAACTTCAGCATCGATAAATTCCTGGCCGAGTTCCTTCGCGACCGAGACGCGATGATTCCCGTCACGAACGAAATAATAATCATCAATTTTATAAACAAGAATCGGGGGAAGAATCATTTCTTTAAGTTTCGCCACTTTTACATTCAGCCAGCGAGACCGGTTATAATTTTTAATCGGCAGAAAATTTATATCGAAATCTGAATACCGACCTTCGCTGCCCATAATTTTATTAATCGGAATGGTTTGCAGACCCTTGTAGCTCATTCCTTCTGGTGAGAGTATATATTTGACTTCGTCAAGCCTGAACAATTCATTTCTTTTCCTTAATATCTTATTGAAAATCTCGTTAAAGAAAGCTTTATTACGAGCCTTATCATATGCTTCATTTGCCCGAACATCAAGCGAAGTGCTACGGGTATTCATCCGCTGACCCCATTAAACCTTGATATCAAGAATGACAAAATCATAGCAATTTACAACCTTGGTTCCCTCATATTCGAATATCCTTTTTTCAGAAATATCATAGATATGGGTATGACCATGAAGAAGATATTTCGGATGGTAACGTTTTATGAAATTTAACAAAGCCTTGAATCCGCGGTGGGCAATATCTTTTTTATCATGAATGCCGAATGGCGGGGCATGAGTTATAAGGACATCCAGATATCTTCCTGAAAACAGGCTGTTTAAATACATCGCCGGCATCATTTTCAATATTTTTCTTCGCATCTGGTTTTCTGTGTATTGGTGCTCTCCCCAATTATAAACTACAGAGCCCTCAAGTCCGCCGATCAATAGATGGCCGACTTTCTCAATCCTTTCGTCCAGGTCCGTTCCGCCGAAGCAGACATCCATTTTCTGCGCTCTGGTTTTTAAGACGAAATTTTCGAATTTCAAAGGTTCGGTGCAGTACTCTTCCTGCTCTTCATAATGATCATGATTACCGCAGACAAAATAGAGGGGTTTTAAAAGGCTTGAAGCAAGGAAATCGAGATAGTAAACCGGCAAATCTCCGCAGGAGATTATTACATCAACATTGCCGGCCATGTCTTTTACCTGGGCGCTGTAGAGGTTAGGATTTACTACATCGCTAACGGCTAATACTCTCAAAGCTGCCCCTTTTATTATACTTCCTCTATATGATCCTGAATAAATTTTTCAAATTCTTCTCTTTGCATTTTATCCTTGTAAAATTCCCACATAGCGTCGACAGCTTCCTCTTTTGAGGCAAATTTTATTCCTTTCATTGCATTATCAAGAGTAACTTTAAAAGGCATGACATCCTCCTGAATGATATTATATACTTTCCAGTCTTTTATTGCATTAAATCCAGCATCTTTTCAATTGCCCTGGCTGAATTTCCTGCAACAACACTATCAACCTGTATTTTAAAATCCATACTTCTCAGACTTTCAAGCAGTTTCCGCGAGTTTATTCTTTTCATATTCCTGCATTCCATACGCTTCAGTGGCTCAATAAAATTTTTCTTAAACCTTCTGCTCAGTCCGTAGTTGATTCCCCACTCTGTTACAATTATATAATCATCAATTTCAGGATGTTTTTCAACAAATTCAAACATCTGCCCTGTACTCAATACGGCATCCCCCAAATTCCTTATCTCGGCCGGACATTCCGGATGCACCAGGACGGCAGCCTTAGGGTAGATCCCTTTTGTTTTCGATACAGCTTCAGGATCGGCCTTTTCATGCACGACACAGAAGCCTGGCCAAAGGACGATTTCTTTTTCTTTAACTATTTCCTTAACGTATGAACCCAGATTTTTGTCCGGTAAAAACACTATTTTTGATTGAGGAAGCCTTCTTACTATTTCCAGGGCATTGGCAGAGGTACAGCACACATCGGCCAGAGCTTTAACCTCCGCAGTCGTATTTACATAAGCAACAAAGGCATGTTCAGGATATCTTTTCCTCCATTCGAGAACCATCTTTTTATTCGCAAAAGAGGCCAATGGACAGAGGGCTTCTTTATCCGGGATTATAACTGTCCTGCCGGGGTTTAATACAGCTGCGGTCTCAGCCATAAAATAGACGCCGCACATTACTATTGTATCGCCTGTAGCCTGCCTTGCCATCTTTGCAAGCCCGAGCGAATCACCTATATAATCTGCAGTATCCTGGATTTCCGGTAACTGATAGTTATGGGCTAAAATAACTGCATTCTTTTCTTTTTTTAATTCTCTTATTTCTTCAAGTATTTTTCTATCTATCTGCAAAGACATTTCATTATTTCCTTAAGCATTCATATATTATTATATTGTTTTCGCTGCAAAAGTCAAGAGTAGTGGTCAGGTGTTCTCAAGTATACTTCATTTATTCAAAGGGAAGGCTACTCCGCGGCCCATTTTATACGCAGAGCTTTTGATTGACATTTACTGCTCTTTTCATGTAAAATTATGACCAATCTGTAAAGTGATGCAATGGAGGACTTATAAAATGGAGATTATTACAGGAAAAGCCTGTAAAGTTGAAAAACATGAACTAAAAAGTTATATGGGCGGAAAATCTTATTATTGCAGTTTCGAATTGAAGGGGAAAAAGATAAAAATTAAATCCAATAAACCAGTATCGATCTCGGAAAACGATAATTTAGTTGTCGCCGGTAATCGCGGCAGGAACTTTAAAGTGCTGGCTTATAGAAACAATACGGCAAATGTGTCGGAAAGTGAGCCTTTTGCTCTATTACAGGTTCTAACCGGCCCGATATGCATTATATGCGGCTTATTTGAAATCGCAGTCAGCCCATACGATAGTCCATACAAAATAATTTTAATACTCGCTGCCGGTATGGCCGTAGTGTTAGGTATATCCCTTTTATACAACGGCATTATAATCCTTAAGGCGGTAAATTCTATTAAAACTTTTACCCTCAGACGTACTGCTCTCTCCAGCATGAAAAAATGGTACATCGGGGTAGGAGTTTTATTCATAATTCTTGTAACGATCCTTTCAGCAGTATTTATCAATTTAAATCATGGTGGTACAGCTTTAATGTGGTCGTCAGAGATGGGGATTGGGGGGCTGGTTAAAGCATTGATTGCGTCAGGTGTCGATATAAATATCCGGGATATAAACGGCAAAACATCCTTGATGAAAGCGGCAGATGGCGGTCATACCGACATCGTCATTGCATTGATTAATGCTAAGGCTGATGTTAATTATGTAACGAAAGCCGGGGATACGGCCTTGATGTTCGCTTCTTACAACGGAAATACTGACACAATTAATGAATTGATCAAAGCTAAGGCAGATGTCAACTATATTGATAAAGAAGGCAATACGGCCCTTATATTCGCTGCCCTGAAAGGACAAACTGAAGCGGTTAAAGCACTGATCAAGGCCGGGGCTGATGTCAACATTGACAAAGGCAATTGGACGGCTCTGAAATACGCCACTCAAAAAGGGTACTCCGAAATCATCGATCTGCTGAGAAAAGCCGGAGCTAGATAGGCGCTGCCCACTTCATTTTCTACAGATTTATATGATTATTCCGAAAAATATACAGGGGCATACTCTGTTTTGATTGAATTTTAAATGGATATTGATTATATGAAATATATTGCACTTCTTTTTTTTAATGCCGTAAGTATTTATATACTGGCGGTTTTTATATTTGGCAGTGGCGGGATCCAGCAGAATATACAGAAGATCGAACAGATAAACCGTCTGGAGGAACAGAAAGCCAGAACGGAAAACGACGTCAGGGAATTAAAATCAAATTTGAAGAACCTGGAATCTCAGTCCGTTCCCAACGCAAGTTCACTGGCCAAACAGGGTAAAAAATCAGAAAACACGGTTATCTTTAAATACCTTGAAAAAAAGAATAAAATGGAACCGGACATCAAAGATTCCGGCGTGTTCACATATTACAGGATCTATTTTATAGCAGCCTTTTCCGTATTTATCATACTTCTAGGAGATATGCTCATCTGCTTCAATCTTGCCGGGAGGACAGTTTAGATGAATATCTACCTTATAGGATACAGGGGCAGCGGTAAGACCACCATCGGGAAAAAAATTTCCAAGTCTCTCAAATTCGTTTTCTCCGATACTGATGAACTTATCGTTCAAAATGAAAAGAGATCTATTCCGGAAATATTCGCGACCTCAGGAGAACAATATTTCAGGGAAAAAGAGTCTGAAATCCTCCGTAGGGTCGCTTTTATAAACAGAACCGTTGTAGCCACAGGAGGTGGTATTATTCTAAGTGAGGCGAACAGAGCATTGATTAAAAAGACAGGGTTCTGTGTTTACCTTAAAGCCGGAAATAAAATTCTGAGCTCGAGAATTGAGGGTGATGATAATCGCCCTCCACTCACCGGGCTGTCGCTTTCCGCAGAGATTGAGAATGTTCTACGCACAAGGGCGCCCCTGTATGAAATAACTGCTGATATGACAGTTGATACAGGTTCACTTTCACCTGAAAATTGCTCGGAAATTATAATAGACTCCTTCACGAAATGGAGAAGAAGAAAATGATGCTGATCTATTCATATTTAAAGATCATACTTTTGGGCATCATTATTGCTGCATCTTTTTCAATCCTTTTTTACGAAACAACAAAAAATGACATCATTAATTATGATCAGTCCGGCAATATTACGAACATCATAAACTTGTATGAAACGGTTAAGGGATTTATCTTGTATGACCCGTACAGTATAGATACAGGGGTAAAAATCGAGAGTTTCCGCGATGATTTTATCGGGATATTCAAATCAGCAGTCACTAATGTTACTGCAATGACCGGAAGCAAGAGTTTCTATGACTATATTTATTTATATATATTATCAGCTAAGATGCCTGGTATGGATGCATTGGCCGACCGTTATTTCAGTGGTTTAACTTTTTTCAAAGACTTCTTTATAATAGATTCAAATAATAACATTCTTTACAAGCATTCTAGCAATACTATAGTACCTTTTTACAGGGTTTTTAACAGTCCTGTAAACGCTTATTATACCAACGACTATTTAATAATAGGAGTGAAATACGATAATCCTCTCGATCTTGAAATAGAGGCCGATGCTGTCTACGACACAGACATTATCTTAAAAAAAATTAAAGATGCCGATTTCAATACATTTTTTTTGACTGAAAAAAAAATTTATAAAAACTCCAATTTCAACACCGATTTCATTAAGGACTCTTTAAAAGAAATTAAAACAGGGAAAAAATTCACTTATGAAAGTAAAATCATAGAGACATTCCCGATCAATATAAACGGAACTTATATTGGAACCCTCGGAGTAATCTATCCCGGCAGAACCCTGGGCGATTTTTTCCTGCTTTTCCTGAAAATACTTGCACTTTTAATAATCATAGCCGGATTACTGGTTTCAGACCACCTGATAACAGCATGGCTCAAGGAAAGGAAGAAGGGAAAGAATTCGGACAGGAAAAAGAATGTAGAATTAATTATGAATGAGGAAAACGAAAAAAATCTCGACTGGCTTGAGAATTATATTAAAATATCAGAGGATAAAAAATGAGAAGCAGCATTATTCTTTTTTTCTTATTCTCCTCTTCGATTTTATTCAGTATTAACTGGTCTGAAAACAATACAATTAAATTCAACTCAGACAGGCTAACCAATTATAATGACCTGTTGGACTACAGCAATATCGAAATCACTAACGGCTACATAACATCAGCATCCGATTCGAACTGCTGGCTGATAAGTTCCGATATATCCGTAGATGATGATTTCGTTTTCTCAAGTGCTTTCGTGAACTTCACTGTGGCTGACGATAACGGAATTTCCAGTAATTCCAGCGTTACTCTCAAGGTCTTTGACTATGAAGATGCGGAAAATATGCACCAGGAGGTTTTTTACAAAAGCGGTTCCTTTGAATTGAATAATATATTTTTAAGGAATGTCACTATTTATCTTGAAATTCATGGAGCCGATACACATGTATATTCCTTCGGAGTTACGAAAAAACAGCTTTCACTCATCAATACGAATGACTTGCATATAATCCCGTCGATTCTCTTCAGCGGCGAAAACACGCTCAATATCAGCTTCAGCATAAACTATCCTGCTTATACTGATATACTCATTTTTAATAAATACGGCAAAATTGTAGAACCTGTATGCAAAAAAAAATTTTTCAATGAGGGAACAAATTCTGTTATCTGGGACCCGGAGACAAGCCCTGTCCGTGACCTTGTATCAGGAGGATACTTTATATATTTCAAAGCTGTAACCCTTAACGGCAAATCAACTGAGGCTGTCAAAAACCTTATCTTTGTAAAGAATTGACTATATTCAAAGTAATTCTTAAAATCAAGCCGCCAAAATGAGTGACGGAGAGATTAATGTCCGAAAAAAGATCTAAAGCTTATGGAAAAAGTTTCTATTACAACTTTATTGCAGGCGCTCAGAAAATTCTTGAGCATCAGAAAGAACTTAATAAATTAAATGTCTTCCCAGTACCTGATGCCGATACGGGTTCAAATTTGGCGTCAACTATCCGGTCGATTATTGAGAATACAGTTCCTCACCGTTCGATAAAAAAATCAGCAGAGGCTATAGCCTGTGCTGCCCTTGAGGGTGCAAGGGGAAATTCCGGTGTCATTCTTGCCCAATATCTTTACGGCTTCAGCGTTGAAGCCTCTGAGGAAGAGAACCGTTTCGACATCAAAAACCTGACAAGAAGCCTTAAGAACGCCGTAAAATATATGTACGATGCAATAGCCAATCCTGTCGAAGGTACTATGATCACTGTAATAAAAAATTGGGCAGATTACCTCTATAAAGAGCATGAAAAAACAAAAAGTATTACTCATTTATTAATAAAATCTTATGACATTGCACAGGAATCATTAAAAAAAACAACGAATCAGATTGCAATTCTGAAAAAGGCTAACGTTGTAGATGCCGGAGGAAAGGGTATAGTCCTTTTTCTGGAGGGAATGATAGATTTTATCAAGAATAAGAATTTTAAGAAGATTATCAAGGCAAAGCAGGAAACTATTGAAATAGAAGGCATAGAAGAAAACATCTCTCTTGAAGATGTAAAATACCGTTTCTGTACCGAAGCCTTACTCAGGGATGTCAGACCGGATAAAGCTATATTAAATGATATACTCGGCAACTATGGTGATTCGATTGTAATCGCGGGTTCCAAGGATAATCTGCGAATACATATTCATACCGACAGGCCTGCTGAGCTATTTTATTCCCTCAGGAACAGCGGCACTATAGTTTATCAAAAAGCCGATGATATGAAAAAACAGTATGAAACGGCCTACAAAAGGAAGTTCAAAATTGCACTTGTGACTGATTCCAGCTGCGACCTCCCGCTTGAATTAATCGACAGCTACCAGATACAGATGGTCCCCCTGAATATATTCTTTGGTGAAAACCATTATCTGGATAAATTGACTATTGTACCGGAACATTTCTACCGTATGCTGGATGAAAGTACCTATTTTCCAACAACATCCCAGGTTAACTATAAAACTTTCCAGAATTTATATTCTCAGCTTTCCAGCCATTATGATTCCATTATATCTGTTCATTTATCAAAAGAATTCAGCGGGACATTCTCAAACAGCCTCCATGCTGCAGAGCAGATTGAAAAAGAGACAGGTAAAAAGATCAAAGTTGTCAATTCCCGACAGGCGTCAGGTTCCCTGGGACTTATCGTTTTAAGAATTGCCAGGTCGATCGAGGCCGGCATGACTATGGATGAAATAAATGATCAAATTGGATCATGGATCGCAAATACCAGGATATTTATAGCTGTGAAAACTATGGATTATTTTATAAAAGGCGGAAGGGTAAGCCCTGTAAAGGGATTTATTGCAAAAATTTTAAACCTGAAACCTATTGTATCTGTGAACGGTGAGGGGAAAGCCTTCGTTTTTGATAAGGCTTTCAGCCAAAAAGGAATTTTGAAGAATATTCTGCTACATATAAAGAATTTCACAATGAATAGAAATGTTTGGGAATTCTGCATACTTCATGCGGGAAATGCACAAAAAGCCGCTGAATATTGTGTTAAAATTGAGGCAATTATCGGTAAAAAAGCAGCGTACATAATGAACATTTCACCGGTTATAGGTTTAAACTCAGGTATCGGTGCAGTCGCGGTCGCTTTAATGACGGAATAATTTAAAATCCTCTGAAATTTCAGTTCCAGATGACGCAGTTTTTCCCCTCCGCTTTTGCATGATAGAGCCTTGTGTCAGCTATATTTAGCAAAAGGAAAATGTCGTTTTCTTCTTCAAAACTGGCAAAACCAATGCTGACAGTAATATGACCGTCAGGTTTATTATATGAAAGGAAAAACGGATGTTTCTCGATTTTAGACCTGATTCTTTCAACAGCTGCCAGGGCACCTTCGCGGGGGCTTGATGTAAAAAGAATAACGAACTCATCCCCGCCGTATCTGTAGAGTATATCCCTGGTAAAAATAGACTCCTCCATTAAATGGACCATTTCCCTGAGAACATAATCACCTACGGGATGGCCGTAAATGTCATTGATATTTTTGAAATTATCAATATCAACCATTGCAATGCTGAAATCGGCTTTTTCATCTGTATTATAGAGGATCTGATTCATCATCCTCCTTCTTTCAATTTCAATGTATTCATTAAAGAAGCGCCTGTTGTATACGCCGGTCAACCAGTCTTTATCAGCCATCTCTTTTAATCTTATGCTCTGCATTGCATATCTGTTGTTATTATAGTAAATAAAAAATACAGAGATAACGAAGCATACAGTAAGATTGAAGATACCTAAACCATGCAGTATGGATTCTTTTATTATAAATAAAGGCTGCCTAATCTCTGACAGCAAGAAGCTCAGCAGCCCCAGAGAAAGCATCACTAATGTAGAAGCAAACAGCATCCATGTTTTCACAATCTCCATTAATATTATGAACATAGCCGCTGCAATGAAGAAAAAGCCGAAATTGCTGTTCCAGCCCAGGCAAAGAACAGCCAGAAAAGAATGAGCGGCTATTTCTAGATATGCCAGAAAAAAAGAGAGTTTGTATCTTTTTTCATTTACCAGATAAAGAATAAGACTGTAGAGCAGAACACTTCCAATATTAAAGAATAAGAGAAGGTTTAATTTTAAAAAAAAGAATAAAATCAAATAGCCCAAATGTATGAGAAGGCATGAAACAGAAAATATCTGGAATGAGAGATGATAAGGATCAGTATTTATCTTCTCTAAAAAAATATCTGTATCCTTTCTCACAAAAACCTCTGTGAAAACAAACTAAAAATAAAAAATTTATTCAAATGATTTTAAATCATATGAGAAAAATTATTGATTGTCAAGATTTAGAATACGGATCAGAGTCAGAGTAGCTGAAGCATCATTCTGTTTATCACTATAATTTCCAATTTATTTTAGCCATCGTTAGAATAATATTAAATTTTTTTCTTCCTTATCAGGAGTATTTCATATACAAGGGGAATTGATTGAAGAAGAAAAAAGACTATAAAACAATGTCCTTCAAGGAAAAGGTGATCGACAATATCAAAATTTTTTTTTCAGCGTACGCTATCGCCTTTGTAATCAGATTGTTTTTAATTGAAGCATACCAGATACCTTCTCAATCTATGGTCCCGAGCCTTCTTGTTAAAGATATAATGATGGTTGAAAAGGTTACACTTGGACCAAGACTGCCTGTGATCAATATAAAGATCCCCGGTTTTTTAAAACCGGAGAGGAATGATATTTTCGCCTTTCTGTCACCACAATGGAGAAATCAGGGCAGGTTCGAGGAGCTCCTGTCGCTTGTATCTTTATCGCTCATAACTCTTGATAACAATTTTGAAAACCCGAAAAACCTTGTAAAAAGACTGGTCGGACTGCCCGGTGACAGGATTTCAATGACGAACAGGATATTAACTATTAACGGAAAGGCCCTTACCCAGGATTATATAACCAGAACAAGCGAGATTCAATATAATTTTGGTATCAAAATAAAATATTTCAGGGATTATGATCTCTATAATGAGAATTCCTTCGGAAAGAAGAGGGTTATCCAGCATTTTCCAGGTAAACCATCCATTACTCATTATCCCCTGATTTATCAATTTCCTGAAATTTACGTCCCTAAAAAAGGAGATATAATCAGCCTGAAGCAAAATCCATATTACCAGCAACTGCTTCTTCTATTGATACAGAGGGAATCCGGTGATTCCAATATTATTATCAATAACGGCAGATTTTATAAAGATGGGCTGGAGATTACCGAGTGGAAAGCCATGCAGAATTATTATTTCGGTATGGGCGACAACAGAGATGAAAGCCTTGACAGCAGATTTTTCGGTTTCATACCTGAAGATAATATCATAGGCAGACCCATTTTCAGGTATTTCCCCTTTAACCGTGCAGGGCTTGACCTGAATGAAACTGATAAAGAGGCTTTAAAACATACCATCCTGAATTGAATCAAAATCCAGCTTCAAATGAAAGGATTGCTCAGTTTGAATTCATATACTCTCTTGCCGCATCTGCAATTTCAAGCATAACAGACTTGAATATGCCGATATCAGGTTCAAGCAGTGTAATTCTGAAACCATGTAAATCCGAGTTAAAACCAGATGACAGCGGTACTACACATATGCCCCTTGATGCCAGCAGATAATATACAAAACGTTTATCCAGTTCGGTTGTGTCTTCAACTGACTTTATAATTTCAGCTGCAGCTTTATTGGCAGGTTTAAGATATTGCCCCCTGTTCAGGGATCCTTCCTGAAAAATAACCGTCATATAGAAAGCACCGTATGCTTTATTGATCTTGAGGCCCGGTACAGCCGAGAAAATGCCGTAGGCCAGTTTTGATTTCTCCCAGTAACGGGCATTACGCTCAGCCAGGTAGGGGTAATAGCGGGGGTCCGACATGATTTCAGGCAGGACTCTCTGCGGAAGGGTAGTAGCGCAGACCTCCAGCATCTTGGCATCTATGATGGTCTTGGTATACCGGGCAAAGGATACATCCATATTCCGGTTATAAAATTCAACCCAGCCGCATCTCGCTCCGGGCCATGGAAACTCCTTGGATATTCCCCGCATTGCAATACCCGGAACTTTATCTATCACCGAAGCCAGCTTGTTGTGTATGGAACCTCCGTAGAAAAGATTTGAATATATTTCATCGGAAATAATAAAAAGATCGAACTCCTTTGCAATATCTACAATATTACGAATTACATCCTTTGAATAAACCATACCCGTCGGATTGTCGGGATTAACTATCAGGATACCGCTGACCTCAGGATGTTTAATGATCTGCGAACGCAGGTCATCGATATCAGGATACCAGCTGTTATCAGGATCGAGATGATAGGTAATTTGTTTTGATCCTGCATGAGCTGCTTCTGCCGAGGAGTGCGTCGAATAAGCTGGATTGGGTCCTATTACACGGGCATTCTTATTGAGGTAGTTGTATACAATGGATATAGCATCGCCCAGTCCGTTAAAAAAAAGTATGTCGTCAGCGCTTATCTGCGCTCCCCCTTCCAGGTTACGTTCGCGTGCTATATATTCGCGGGTGGCAAGCAGCCCCTTTGTCGGAGAATAGCCATAACTTAGATTATCATTCATGACCAGATCGGCAATCTTAACCCTGATCCAGGATGGTACTTCTTCCCCTTTGGCTACAGGGTCTCCGATATTTTCCCAGTAGATCTTAACACCTGTATTTTCAATTTTATTGCCTAATTCAACAATTTCCCGTATTTCATATGTTAATTCATCTGCTCCGGGATGTATAATATTATTTCTCATTTAGTGTTATTTGCCTCCCCTGTCGAAAATATAAAAAAATTCTCCTTTATCAGGGTCTTCTATAGACAGAATGGTCAGGTCCTTTTCCGTATTGATTTCAGCAGTGATACCAGTATCACCGAACGCCATGGGATTATCTACAGCCTTGTAGCGGTAAACGGCATCGCCATTATCCGAATAAAGAAAGAGAGTATCTATCTTTTCGTATTTTGCCCTTCCGATTATATTGGATTCGGTGAATGCTTCAAAAACCGCTTCAGGCTGGGCACCGCTGAAAATTCCGATGTCATGGCGGAGCCTGAAATTGTACATACGTCCCCTTTCATTTTCAAAATAATAATTCAAATTCATATCGTTATTGAAAATCAAACCCTTAAACGGCGTCTTTCGCAGTGTCTTAAGGTTAAGATCAAAGGCTACAATGCCCTGGCGGGTAGCAATATAAAGCGAATCATCCCTGACCACGGATTTTAAATAATTTCCCAGGCCCCATTCCGGTCTTATTTTTATTAAAAGGTTGTCTTTGTTAAAATTCACTTTCAGTTCCTTGAGAGGCGAAGATAAATCATAGGCCCAGAAGTACCTGTTATCATTTAAAACAAGGAGGCTGTTTTTCCAGTTGAATTGTAAAGCATCCGTGGAATAGGTATAGAATGCTCCCGAATCAGTCCTGTAGATGCAAATTATGTGATGTCCGCTTATAATAAAAAGTATACCGACAAAATTCGCATCCTCGGAAAATTTGATATCAGATATTTCAAAAGTACTGTCCCTGAAACTGCCGACATAAGCTGATTTCCCGGATAAAAAATCGTACAGCTCTAGATTATTCAGAATAGCTCTATTAGTCGACACTCCCCTCAGCAGGAAAAGATTGCCCCTTGATGATGGATAAATCTCCTGAAAGTCAGGGACGTTCTGCGAAACCTCCTCGATCCTGTCTGTTATATTGTATTTGATCAGTTTCCCCTTTTTAAACAGGAACAGGTAATCCTTACCATTTTCCCTGATAATTTTTTTCGACAGAAAAGGTTTCGGCTGTAAATCTGAAAGTACTCCATCATAAACAGCAAGGTGATCTTTTCTGATCCAGCCAGAAATACCGTTATAAATAATATGGAAAAAACCAACCGCGGATCTGTCGATTTGAACAACCGTACCTGGCGGAAGGACTAAAAAACCTCCCCTTTTTTTAGAATCTTCTATTTCCATACGCGCATCCAGGGAATTGACTGTTGCCTGAAGGGCAAAAATGCGGCTGAAACTAAAAATTAATATAAAGAGCAGAATCGGTTTATATGAATTTGCTTTCATAAGAACAACCTTCTTTTAAACATACGATTTTCTGCCTGCCTTTTTCCTTCTGACTGAACAGTAAGCTTGTGCATACCGGGCATGACAAAATTTTGCCTTCAGCCTCCGCAGGTTTTAAGTAACTTGTAAAGTCGCAGGACGGGTAATTAGTACATCCGTAAAAGGTTCTTTTTCTCTTCCCCTTTTTCTGCACAATATGACCAACCCCGCATTTTGGACATTTCCCAAGCGGCAGAGGTTTGGCATTCTTACATACCGGCCAGCCTGAACAGGCCAGGAACAAACCGAATTTTCCAAGTTTCTTGACCATTTTTCTGCCGCATTTTTCACAGATGAATTCCGTTTCTTCATCAAAAGACCCCTTTATACTGTCTATGTTCTCATAAGCCTTTGAAAGGACCGGCCTGAAAGTTCTGTAAAAATCTCCAACGACGCTTTTCCATAACTTTTTTCCATCCTCGACATCGTCCAGCTCTTCTTCCATTTCAGCGGTAAAACTAGTATTAATAAGCTCTGGAAAGTTATCGACAAGGAGCTTGTTGACTGACGAACCAAGGACTGTAGGAATAAGGGTCCTGCCCTCCTTTTTTATATAATAACGCTTGGTAAGAGTAAATATTGTAGGCGCATATGTTGACGGCCTGCCTATCCCCAATTCCTCCATGGCCTTAACAATCGAGGCTTCAGAATAACGCGGCGGCGGCTCTGTAAATTTCTGCTCTCTTTTAATCTCCTCTATAATGAGACGATCATTAACAGCCAGATTACGGGGAAGCTCCTTTTCCTTCGTTATTCTCTCGCTGATTTTTAAAAAACCGTCAAAAACGATCTTTATACTGCCTGCGGTCAGTATTTTATTACCGTTAGCTATCTCCACGGAAATCTGTTCAGATCGGGAAGGGCTCATCTGACTGGCCATGAATCTCTTCCAGATAATTGAATAAAGTTTATACTGGTCATTACTCAAAAACTCCTTGATCCGTTCAGGATGATTATATATATGCGTGGGCCTTATTGCCTCATGCGCATCCTGGGAACTCTTTTTATTTAAAAAATAATTCGGTCTTTCAGGAAGATAATTGTCCCCGAATTGCTCCTTAATATATTTTCTTACCTGCGCTATCGCGACAGGTGAAATTCTTGTCGAATCCGTCCTCATATAAGTTATCAGACCTGTCCTGGATTTACCTATATCAATTCCCTCATATAACTGCTGTGCCAGCAGCATGGTCTTCATCGAGGTAAAACCGAAAAGGTTATTCGCCGTCTGCTGGAGGGAACTCGTAATAAATGGCGGATAAGATGAACGGAGGATCATTTTTTTCCTGATGTCTTTAATTACCGACTCATTTTCCAGAAGTTCTCTTTCTATCTTTTTCGCGGTATCTTCGTCTTTGATCTCAGCCTTTTTTCCGTTTATCCTGACCAGCGAGGCATTAAATTTTTCCTTATCCTTTTTGTAAACAACATCTATATCCCAGTATTCACTCTTAACGAATTTTTCTATTTCACTCTCCCTTTCACAGATCAATCTTAATGCTACAGACTGCACTCTCCCGGCAGAAAGCTTTGATTTCACCTTTTTCCAAAGGAGAGGAGAAAGTTCATAGCCGAAAATACGGTCTATTACCCTTCTTCCCTGCTGTGAATCTACAAGTTTCGAGTCAATGTTTTCTGGACGCTTGATTCTGTCTTCAATCTCCTCAATAGTGATCTCGTTAAATTTTACTCTCTTTATAGGTACCTGCCTGTCTTTAATTTTCGGCAGAACATTCTTTTCGAAATCGTTTTTTATGTGCCAGGCTATAGCCTCACCCTCTCTGTCAGGGTCGGAAGCGAGGATAACCTCGCTTGCTGATCTGGCTGATTCCCTTAATTCCTTTAAAATTTTATATTTGTCACGTATTATGATGTAATCAGGTTCAAAAGTGTCAAGGTTTACGCCCATTCTTGACCTCGGAAGATCTATGATATGTCCCACGGAAGCTTTAACATCGTAATCCCTGCCGAGGTATTTTTTTATGGTTGAAGCTTTGGAAGGCGATTCTACAATCACAAGTTTCTTCAGTTTTTCCCTCATTACTGTTTTGCCTTTGTTTTCAGAATTATTAGCCATCACTTATTCCTTCGTAATAAATTATAGTCTATTATTTTAACTGAATAATATATAAATTCAAATAATTAAGACGTAGAGGCTTATTTCAGGCTATCTTTTAACTCCACCGCCTCCGATTCATCAAGAAAGCTGATTTTTCTTCCAGATAAGCTTGCGTAATAAAACAAACGGCAGTTCTTTTCAAGGAGTTCAAGAAGGTAAAAGGCCTCAAAGAGATCTTTGCCATATGTGAAACTGCCATGCCTGTCTATTACCAGTACCCGTGTTTCCCGTGAATAAATCCCTGCTGTAGAAGCACTCTCAGGTGACGAAGGCCTTGCGTAAGGCGCTAATATAGGGTTTTTCAGGAATGAGGGGACTTCAGGCAGGCAGGGTTTCTCAAAGGGGTTTAATCCAATTACTGTGCACAGGATAGTATAAAAAGGGTGAGCGTGGATTATCGCATTCACTCCTGGATTATTTCTGTAAATCTCAATATGGCTCCTTGATTCCGAGGAAGCTTCATAAGCGCCATTTATTTTCATCCCTTCGCCATCTATCAGAACTATATCCTCGGGCTTCAAGTTTTTCTTAAGAACCTTTGCCGGTGTAATAAGAAAACAGTCCCCTGAAATTTTAACGCTTACATTTCCTTCAAGGGCGCTCACATAATTCCTTTCATATATCAGACCTGAAAATTTAACGATCTCTTTTCTTAATCCGGAATATTTCATACCAGCCCTTCCGCACCAGTTTGCATTATTAAAAGGGGTTTCTTTAAAAATGTCAAATTGAATGGCCTGGCAGCAGTCACCATTTTATCCAGACACCGAGTTCCGGATAAATTCCGATCGGGCTTTGCTGCATAACTTCGGTACTATAGTTGTTATTATAACTTACTGAAGTTGCCGGCCTGTAATTATAGACATTGTCAACCTGAATATAGATCCCGCCTGGAAGACCCCATATTATACCTGTATATTCAAGCTTCAGATTCACGGAATGTATATCGGGAAGCCATGCCGAATTGTATACGCTCCATACCGGTGTATATATGATGTTTGAGCCGGTATTGTTAGTTATTACAGACTGAAGTGGAGTGTACTGGTTTCCCGATTGCCACTGGAACTCGGCTGTCAGGGACCAATTTTTACTTACCTCCCATATAACGACAAGGTCCATCTTGTAGAGAAGCGATCCGGGATCGAACCACTCATAAAGGGGTGGAAGAGGATACTGGCCAGCAACTGTTACCGCCGGACCGCCTGTCAGGAATCCAGGGTTAATGTCATAAAGAGAATTTGGATCAAAACCCGAAGTACGGTAACCGCGCACAAGATAACTGCTTAATGAGAGCCATCCGTACAGAGGGAAATTATCTCTTTTCTTTGTGAGGAGAATGTCAACCCCGTAGATCTGCCGCTGTTCTCCCGTGGTCTGAAGTAGATATTCTATATTCGACTCCTGAGAGATGTAATTTTCATAATTTTTAAAATATCCCTCGATGGTTAATTCGTAAACCCTGTTAAATTCCAGCCCTGTTCCGACTATGTAATGCCAGCAGCCGGGAATGTTAAGATTCGCGTTAGTATCCAGAAATGCTAGATCGAAGGCGTCCGTAGGGAATTCCGAAAGGTATCCGACACAAACGTAAACTTTATCTCCGGGAGTTATCCTGTATCCCACCGTCAGGCGGGGATCAAGAGAGTATTTATTTATATAATCGACATAATTCAGCCTCAGGCCATCCTCTATATAAACATACTTATCGAACAAATCAGAATCATTTTCAATAAAAGCCGAGTATATTCCGAGAGTCCCCTGGTACGAACTGTTCTCAAAAACTACCCAGTTCGGCTGACCTGTAATCTGGTTTGTAACCAGGCTGTTCACATAATTGGTGTATAAAAGGCTGGGATAATAAATTATCTCTCCGCCGGCATCAAATGAAATGTCTTCTGAAGGCGAATAAACAGCGAATCCCTTGTATCTAAGGTCATAAGAAGAATCCCTCAGGAGTGATGAGTTGTCCGATTCTTCCATTTCCAGATCCTCATAGCTCCACATTCCACCCAGAGACTGATCGATAGACCATTCTTTTGAATAAGAGTGTTTCCAGTCCAGGTTCAGCACTGTCCCGGCATAATCCTCCAATCCTGAATTAGGGGTACCGTTGCCTATAAATGAGATATTCGTGAGGCTGTTTCCCGAAATCGACATATTAGTGTATGACATTGGTTCCTCAGAATAAAGCCAGTCAAAAGAAATAGTATCACCGCCGTCCTTATACTGGACCCTTCCATGAGAATCAAGGTAATAAGGGGCATGAAAATTCTCTCCTCCCTGGGCAAACAGGGGCAGGATAAGATCGTACTGTGTCCTCCTTACGCCTCCGGCAAAGTTCCACTTCTGGTCTTCTGAAGCCCCGGACAAGGTCACAAATGTGTTTATCAGTCCTAAGTTGACCTTACCATGGAAACCCGGTTCACCCTCAATAGTATTGACCTGAAGGAGGCTTGAAGTTGCCTGTCCATACTGGGCTGGAAGAACACCCTTGTAAAGATCAACATTGTCAACTATGTCGTCAATAAAAACAGAATCGCCGATAAAATGGTGGTAAGGATTTTGTACGAGAGCTTCATCAAGCAGTGCAACATTCTCATTGCCTGTACCGCCCCTGACTGAAAGTTTGGTATTCTGTGAAAAATCCCCGGCACCCAGATCTTCTACACCGGGCATCAGGGTCATTGAGTGCAGAGGGTCTCCTGTAATTGATTCTGGCGCCTTATCACGCATTTCTTTCGATATGATATTTCCGGATTCCGTATCTTTTAATTTTTCTCCCTCAACTACTACTTCCGAAAGATAAAGAGTACTTTGAGCTATCAGATAAAAATTTATGTAAACATCCGATTTTACAGTTATATCTTTTGATTCCTGGTAAAATCCCGCAGCTCTTGCCGTAAGAGAATAAATACCGTCGACAGTTTCAATTGTAAAAGAACCATTATCAGAGGTCTGGACGCTTTTTAAAACATTTGTTCCTGAACTGAGAATGACAGCGGCAAAGGGAATTTCTGAGCGTGTATCATACCTCAATATCTTCCCCTTGATTTGATGGCAGAATACAGTCGCAGGCAGTGCCAGTAAAATCAATAAAATTTTTCTCATCAAAATTCTCTTTGTATATTATTAAGGCCTGACTGAGGACTGCAAAAACCACGCCTGTTTCAATTCACCCGTCTGACACATAACTGCTGACTACCTAGGGTGAAAAACACCTCGATCCATATATGCCGGTAAAGCGGGCATGTCTTGAAATAAACGTACTGAAGATAATCCAGTTTAAAAAATAATATCAAACTCATATAAGAGCAATAGATGCGGCCATTTTTTAATAAAAATGCTGAAGCTTCAGCACCCGTTATGCCATCGAGGCAGATGCCTTCCCTTATGTAACTCTTATCGGTAAAGGCAAAACCGAAATTAAAAATTCAGTCAGCCCGCCAATTGCTTTTCTCAATGGATTTTATTATAATTAAAAAAAATCAAAGGGGAGGGCTTTATGAAAAAGATATTTGCTTCATTTGCGGCATACAATAAAAAAGTAAATGAAGAACTAATATCAATCCTTGAAAAAATGCCGGATGAAAAGCTGCATCAGAAAACAGGAGCATATTATTCATCGATTTTCGGTACCCTCATTCATATTTTTTCATCCGACCTGAACTGGGTAAAACGCTATAAGAACTCTTTCTCAGGCATTAAATCATTTAACAACGCCGGATTTTTATCTATCGATGAAAAATCGCTGAAAAACCCCGGGATTATAAGCAGGGGAGACCTCTTCCGTTACAGGAAAGAGATGGATGAAACTGTATTACGTTTTATTGATGAATTAAGCGATAAAAATTTGAACTCTGTATTTCAATACAAAAACTTCAGGGGTGAACAGACCGAGAAGGAGCTTTGGAAAACACTAATGCAGATGTTTAATCATGAAACCCATCACCGGGGAGCTATCTCGGCAATGCTCGATATAATGAAAATTGAAAATGATTATTCCACCCTCCTGACAAAAATTTAAAAAATTATTGGACTATAATCCAGATATATATTAGGATATCTCAAGAGGAAAAAATGGGTAATATATTGCTTTTCAAACCAGGCTGGTGGATCCTGCATATCGTTATGATCCTCTTTATCTTCTGGCTGGGTCATTTTGTAAGGTTCTGAACTACTATTATCAGCGGCGTGCAGGCAGAAGCTTTCTTATTAAAACCGGTACTATGGAAAAGAGCGCGAGCAGAAGAAAGGCCGATATGATGGGCCATGAGAGTATTCCTTCAGCCGATTTTAATTCTCCCAGATTGCTACCCGCATAAGCGTAAATTATGGATCCAGGGATGATCCCGACGGAAGTCGTCCATAAAAAATTTAAAAATCCGATTTTTGTCATGCCAGCAAGAATGTTGATGAGGAAAAAAGGAAAAACTGGAATAAACCGCAGCAGAAGCAAATAGTTCACACCATTCACCTTTATCTCTGAATTGAAACTCTTCAGGTTTTCAGCATATTTCTCCTGCACCACGCTGCCGATGAAATAACGCGAGACTAAAAAAGCGCAGGATGCGCCTATCGAGGCTCCTGCATTGACGAAAAGAGCCCCGGTCAGTGTACCGAATAAAAAACCTCCCGCAATAGTCAATACAGTTGCACCCGGGATAGAAACTGCCGTAACGATTATGTAAACAGCAATGAATATCAGAACAGAAATAGAGTAATTTTCCGTGACGAAATTTTTTACGGTGTCTCTGTAGATCTCAAGGTTTCGAAATGTCAGTAATTTTGCCGCCCCCGTAAGACTTAAGATTATGACCAAAACGGAGATCAGTAATATAAAAATGGCAGGTTTTAGCCATTGTTTCATTGACTGTTACCCCTCCCCTTTCCAGTTATCCTTCTTGCCAGCCTGACCAGCGGATTTCTGAGTATTCCATCGATATATGCATCCCTTGCAGCCTGTCTTATTATGTCAGAATATGAAGGGTAAGCATGCATGACAAATTGCAGATTTTTCAGCGGTTTTCTAAAAAAGCGAACTACCTGTGCTTCATGTATCAATTCGCCGGCTATCTTTCCTGCAATATGTGCCCCTATGATGCGGCCACTTCTGTCTACGATATACTTTGCAAGGCCCTCTTCACTGTCCTCTGTTTTCGCCCTGTCCAAATTTGAGTACGGCACCCTGTAAATTCTAAAGCCTTTTTTATATTTCTGATGCGCCTCTTCTTCTGTAAGGCCGAGATGGGCGAGTTCCGGGTCCGAATATGTAGTCCATAAGATATCCTTCAGGTTCATCCTCCTCTTAAATGGAATAGATGCATTAATACCTGCCGTAATGCCCTGGTATCCTGCAACATGACTGAAAAAATAGGGACCGACTATATCCCCGCAAGCGTATATGCCTGGAATATTAGTTTGAAGAAAGTGGTTTACCATGATGCCATCCTTCGAAAATCTTATTCCTGCCTCATCAAGTCCTAAACCGTCTGTTACAGGAACTCTTCCAGCAGCCACAAGGAGGGCTGAAGCTTTGATCATTCTTGTCTCTCCAGGCTGACTTTCTATTGTCAGTTTTACACCAATGTTTCTCTCGGAATTTTCCGCCCTCACAGCTTTTGACCCTGTAAGGAGTTCTATACCCTCTGAAACTATCCGCTTTGATATTATATCTGACATTTCCCTGTCCTCTCTCATCAGGATCCTGTCAAAAGCTTCTACTACAGTAACCCTAGTACCGAGCCGGCTGAACGCCTGGGCAAGCTCGATTCCAACCGCTCCTCCTCCAAGTATTATAAGAGAATCCGGAAGAGATTTTATTTCAAATATATTTTCATTGGTGAAATATTTTACTTTTTCTATTCCATTTATAGGTGGTATCAGGGGTCTTGAGCCGGATGCCACAATGAATTTTCCGGCACTCAATCCTTTATTATTGACAATTATGGAATTTCTTCCAGTGAAAGACGCCTCCCCCATAATTACTGCTATACCATCTTTTTCAAGGTTTCCCGGTTTTTCATCTGAATAGACTCTTTCTATAATCTTACGGACAAAGCTCATCGCCTCTTCTCCGGCCTTTCCCCGATCCGCAGCGTCTGCCTTATAATATTGCCCTGCAAAATGAATAAAAGCCTTGCTGGGAATGCATCCGCTCCAGGTACATTCTCCGCCGAGCCTGTTTTTTTCCACAATCGCCGTTTTTCTTCCAAGACCCGCTGCAGTTTTAGCTGCTGAAATACCGGCAGCGCCTGCTCCTATAACAATAATATCATAATCAAATCCAGGCATTTTTCCCTCCTCTGTCCTCAGTCCATCTGTTTATAAAGGACCTGGTAGCAGGCATTCTCCCTGAATTTAAAACCCTTTTCAGATCATCTGCAGTATCTATATCACTCATCTTTTTCAATAAGGCAGTTTTTATGCCCTTTTTCGAAAGGATTCCTGTAGTCAGGGAAAGAACCGAAGAAGTGCTCCAGGGAATATTTCTGAAAACGCCGGGAGTAAACTTTTCACTGTCAAAACCTATAAGGTAATAACCCCCGTCTTCCGAAGGACCTATTACCGCCCCGTTTCTTCTGAGGAGGGCAAGGGATTTTCTAAGCCTGCCGGCAGGTATTTGCGGAATATCGCTCCCTATCAAGACAAGCCTCTTGTATCCTCTGCTGAATTGCTCTGCAAAGGCATTTTTCATTCTTTCACCAATGTCATAACCTATCTGCGGGAAAATGGAAATGTCCAGTCCAAGCCAGTTCCTCATACCTTGCGCACTGCTGTCAGGTGTAAAATAAATGAGAAGGTCAGCTTTCTGCCTTAAAGATTTTTTTATTATGTCATCCACAAAACCTCGATAAAGGCCGAGAGTAAATTCATGTCCCAGAACTCTTCCGATCCTGGTCTTGACCCTGCCGGATTCAGGATATCTGACAAAAACTATTACACCATTTCTGCCCTGTCCTGCTCTCATTACAGCGAGCCTTTCAGTTGATACTCCGAATGAGTATAATAAAGAGACAAGCCTGTTGATAAACAGGGTTTTAATATAGCCATCTTCATGCCACCTTCTGGCTGAAGTTAATACCCTTTCTTTCAATATAGCTATTTTCCGCCGTGACTTTTTCAATCTTTTTACAAATTCGACATCCTCCATTATCGGAATCGAAGCGTAACCCCCGGACTCGTTGAATACATCTTTTCTAATAAAAAAAGCCTGGTCGCCGTATGGTATGCCGCTTATGCGGCATCGTATTCCGGCAGCCCATTCAAGAAACCTGAAAAAGAAATGCGGTGAATCGATCGACAATGAAAAGGCCCCGAAGTCGGCACCCATGCCGATAATGTTAAGAACTTTATTCAATGCATTATCAGGAAGGATAGAATCCGCATGCAGGAAGAGAAGGATAGATCCCTTTGCAGCAGCTGCTCCGGCGTTCATCTGTACCCCCCTCCCCTTTTCAGAAATAATTCTTATTATATTGTGATCATCATATTTATCGAGGAATTCTATTGTTTTCCCATCTTTTTCACCGTCGACAACTATGATCTCAATGCTGGCAGGTGTATAATCAGCCCTGTTTACAATCCTTTCCACTGCATCTCTTATTATACCCCTTTCCCTGTAAACAGGAATAACGACAGAAAGCATTGTCATCAGTCACACCCTCTTACTTCTGCATAGCTTTCAGGAACGACCTGATCCTTGCGGCGTTAGTGCCGAAATCCCCCTTACCAACCCTTGATACAGACCTTATATCAACCCTGCTGCCGCTTCCGCTAGTTTTCACACGGATGACAATGTCGTCCTTAAAGCCCATCCAGAATGTTGTAGCTGTAGCCTCAATACGCCCTGAATCCTTTACAGAGGAGATGATCTTCCAGCCCATGGAATGTGAAACAGTGAGTGCCCTGTCAAATGCTTCTCCCGCTGGTATTTCTAGAAAAAGGGGTTTAATATCGGGATAATATTTTTCCTGCATGGACGCAACAGAAGGACCTTCATATACTGCCGGATTTGCAGCTTTCTCACGCAGAGGCATTACATCCACGAACCCGGGAGGGTCCTGGGTATCGGTAGATATGTCATGTATCCTGGGCATATTCTTTGAGTAGAGGTTCCATGGCCCCCAGGCAATAGCCAGACCAAGCACAATACCGAATAAACCAAATAAATACCCATTTGTTTTCCCGGTCAGAATTCCTATTATTATGCCTGCAACAGAAATAATAGCCGCGGCAAAACCGGTTATCATCGAAATAAACACCATTCGCACGACTAAAGCCGTAAACAGGAAATCAAACCTGTTGCCCAGGGCGGCTATAATAAAAATCACAATAGCCAGCAATGCGATGATAAAACCCGTCACCGGAACCCATGCAATTCCCATGCTCTTTTTCATTTTATACCTCCAGCCTGTTTATTATAAAAATAATACCCGTTCGGTATTAAGGCAAGCTTTTGCAAATAATACCCCAAAAAGATAAAATTAACAATGCACAATTTTCAAAAACCGTTAACTAAATCACTTGTAAAAAATTTTTTACTAAAAAGCAGGTGGCTTGAACAAATAAATTCAGTATCATTTCTCGCCTCCGGAGAATACAACTCCAACTATCTTGTGAAAAACAGGACAGGTTTGTTCGTATTCCGCGTCAATTACGGAAGCCAGCTCGGCATTGACGACCAGACAGGGTATGAATTCCGCTGCCTCAAGCTGCTGGAAAAAACTGGAGTAACACCAATTGCTTATTTTTACGAACCCCGCGGGAACAACTTCCCCGCCGGCGTATTGCTGGAAGAATTTATAAGGGGAAGGCCTCTTGATTACAGAAAGAATTTTGAAAATGCCGCTTATGTATTTTCAAGGGTGCACGATGTAACCGACATACCGGAAACGGACAGCCTTTTAATCCAGAATGATCCCATAAAGTCCGTCTCCGATGAAAGTCTTGCGCTGCTTAATAAATATCCCGGTTCTGAATTCAGCGATGTGTACTCCCTGCTTATGGAAATTTACGAACAGCTCGCAGTGAAAATGCCTCCGCCCACATCGGTCTTTTCAGGAGAAAGCCGCTGCATTGTAAACACCGAGGTCAACTCGTCGAATTTCATCATAGGAAAGGATTCAGCTCATCTGGTTGATTGGGAAAAGGCCGTATTTTCATACCGTTACCTGGACCTTGCCCATTTTATGGCGAAAACCACCACCCTCTGGAAGACCGGCTATTATTTTAAGGAAGAGGACAGGATCAATTTTGTCAAATCGTACTATAATAAAATAAAGGATAGAACCGCATTGACTTTTGAAGAGGTGATGGACAGAACGAAAACCGTTGAGAAAGCTGTTTTCCTCCGTGCAATGTCCTGGTGTTATATGGCTTATTATGAATACAAGCATATGCAGCGTCCGATAAAAAATATAAAAACTTTCAACAAGATTAAAGAATATCTCGGCGGGATTGAATGGTTCTTAAAATAGAAGAAATCAGGAAAAGCTTTAAAAACCTGAACGTCCTCAACGGCATCAATTTCTCCATTGAAAAAGGAGAACTCGTTTCGATAATAGGCCCTTCAGGCGCTGGTAAAACGACGCTGCTGAAAATCATAGCCGGTCTTGAAGATCCTGATTCCGGAAATGTCGTCTTTCTCTCCGCAGCGCCGGCTATCCTTGTTTTCCAGGATTATATCCTTTTCCCATCAATGAATGTATTTGAGAACGTTGCATTCGGGCTTAAAGCAGCCCGCCTGAACGAAAAAAAAATATCACAAAAGGTCAGGGACATCCTCAGCAGCTTTTCACTTGAAAACAAAATTAAAGCCTATCCATCTGAACTTTCAGCAGGGCAGAAGCAGAGAGTAGCCATAGCGAGGGCAATGGTCCTTGAGCCGGATGTTCTTCTTCTTGACGAACCCTTTGCTAATCTGGATAAAAATTTAAAAATGGAAATGGCCGAATTTATCAGGGCCAAACAACGGGAATATAAAACAACAACTCTGCTTGTCACTCATGATCAGCAGGAGGCTTTTATGGTTTCAGATATGATAGGGATTATAATAGAAGGAAGGCTTATCCAGTATGATACCGCAGAAAGGGTTTACAATAACCCCATATCTATCGAGGCAGCTTCGTTTCTCGGCCATGTTAATATTATTCCTGAAAAATTCAGAACTCTGCTTTGTCCTCCTCAGAAAAGGGACAGCATAAAAGCTTATGCAAGGGCCGAATCTTTCCGCATAGAAAAAGACGAACAGGGCCCTGCTTTTGTACTGGATGTTAACTTTGCCGGTCATTTTATAATCTACCGGGTTTTATGGGAAGACTGGCTCTGTACGGTTTACAGGCTGGAGGGAGGCATAGAAAAAGGCGACAGGGTCCGAGTCATTCTGGTGAGCTGTTGATATTTGAGGTCTTCAGGAAAGGAGGTTCCGATATATGAGAAATGCTCTGATAGCGGTTATTTCAGTCATGATTTTATCATGCGCCAGGACTGTCAATACAGATTGGCTTTCAAGGTCATATTCCGATATTGAAAAAGCGGCGCATGGCTCTGTGGTCCATTTTTACATGTGGGGAGGATCTGTCAGTATAAATGCCTGGATTGACGGTTTTGTATCGCAGGAGTTAAAGTCATATTATGGAATTACCCTCATACGCGTCCCGATGGATACAAGACTGATTGTTAACAAGCTTCTTACAGAAAAACAGGCTGGTGAAAAAATAGGGACCATCGACCTGATATGGATAAATGGGGAAAACTTCCGAAACGCATTTGAAAACGGCCTTCTATTCGGTCCATTCACTGAAAAGCTTCCGAACTTCACAAACTATATTGATCCAGGGTCCGCAGAATATGACTTCGGATATCCGGTGAAAGGATTTGAAGCACCATGGGGCAGGGCCCAGTTTGTCTTCGAATACGATTCTGCCAGAATTAAAAATCCGCCCAGGAGCTTCAGGGACCTGATAAACTGGGTCAAGGCCCATCCGGGACGCTTCACCTATCCCCAGCCTCCGGATTTTACCGGCTCGGCTTTTATCAGACAGGCTTTTTACGCTTTAACGGGGGGATATTCCCAGTATATGAAGGGCTATGATGTTGCTCTTCTCAAAAACAGGTCAGTGCTCTTATGGAAATACCTGAATTCAATAAAACCCTATCTATGGCAGAACGGAAAAATTTTTCCCAGGGACATAGCATCACTTGACGGTCTTTTCGAAAGGGGGGAAGTGGATTTCAACATGTCTTACCATCAGGCTGATGCCGCAAACCGCATTATTACAGGCCGTTATCCCGAAACCGTCAGGACTTTTGTAATGAAGGATGGTTCCGTCTACAATACCCATTTTACCGCTATTGCTTTTAACTCTCCCAACAAGGCCGGAGCTATGGTTTTAGCGAACTTTCTGATGTCGCCTCAGGCTCAATATTCAAAGAACATGCCGGCAAATTGGGGCGATTTTACCGTACTCGATCTTAAGCGTCTTCCGGAAGAATGGAAAATTAAATTCAGGGAACTTGATCTCGGGAAGTCTACCCTTCCTATCGATGAGCTTGTAAAATATGGTGTCCCGGAAATCCCCTCCGGTTATGTTGAGGCCCTTGAAGACGGCTGGAAGAACGAGGTACTGTCGAAATGAAAAAAAGGCAGTTAATTATGAGCCTTTTGAGCCTTATAATCCCGTTTTTACTCTTCGCTGCAGGTATTATCTTCACCCTATTGCAGTCTTTCTGCATTACGGGTTCTTCATACAATTACCCCTCTCCCCTTTTCGCTTATGAAATCCTTTTTAAAGACCTATGGTTTGTTAAATCATGGTTTTTCTCACTTTACGTTGCTTTTGCTTCGGCAGTACTGGCAACCATAGCAGGGACATTATTATCGTGGTGGGTATGGAGTCTGCCTTTTGAGATCCGCCGTTTTGCTTCTGCGCAGAGGATTTTTCTTATCATGCCACATATAGCAGTGGCCTATATTATTATCATTTTACTTGGAAAGACAGGCGTTATATCCTCTATACTGTATCACGCAGGTTTGGTAAGGGGACCGGAGAAATTCCCTTCACTTGTTTTCTCTGGAAACGGGCTGGATATTATTGCCGGGTATTTTCTCAAGGAGATCCCCTTCGTAATGGTTCTTGTTTTCGGGATTCTTTCCAAACTCGATCCCCGGATGATAGAAACGGCAGGTATGCTCGGAGCCGGCAAGCTTACGATATTTTTCAGGCTGGTTGTTCCATTTATTATGCCAGTTTTGAACACTTCTTTCATAATACTCTTTATTTACAGTTTCGGCGCTTTCGACCTGCCGTATGTACTGGGCGACAGCTATCCGGGAATGCTGTCACTCAGGGTTTACGAATATTACTTTCAAAGGGATCTTTATTACAGACCGGTCGCAATGGCGATACTTTCTATAATCTTTATATTCTCAATATTCTTCGTAGCCCTGTATTCACGCCTGGTGGGAAGATTAAGCGATGATTTGAGGAAAATATGAAAAAACGGATTTTATCTATACTTGTATATGATTTTATATTCATCCTGCCATTACTGGTGCTCTTCTTTTACTCCTTTTCCTCAATGTGGAAATACCCTGACATAATACCGCAGAGGTTTGACCTGCATGGTGCCAGATTTACCATCATGGAATTTCAGGGAATTTTCCGGGGCATCTTCTCCTCTGTGATGTATTCTCTATCAGCTGCTTTTCTCACATTCATCATGACTGTGATTCCCGCCTCAATATTCGCCAGGCGTCATTTCCCCTTCCGCTATCTCCTGGAAGGACTTTTCCTTGCCCCTGCCCTGATCCCTGCGATGTCTTTTGCAACGGGCGTTCAGTTTATCTTCATAAAGATAGGGCTTTCCGATACATTCCCTGGTGTGGTCCTTATACTCTCACTGGTAAGTTACCCCTATATGCTTAGAGCCCTTACTGCAGGTTTCCAGGCTTATGGAGAGGAGTATGTTCAGTGCGCCAGTAATCTGGGCGCCGGCCGTTTGATGATACTCATCCGGATAGAGATCCCCCTTTTAATTCCTGCTATTATATCAGGCGGATCTGTGGCCTTCCTTGTAGCTTTTTCTGAATATTTTCTTGTGTTTCTTATAGGCGGCGGAAGCGTGCCCTCATATACAGGCTATTTATTTCCCCTTCTTATTTCCTCTGACAGGAGCGCCGCATCGACGCTGACATTGATATTCCTTGTTGTCCCGCTTTTGCTATTCGCAGTTACGGACGGATTCATTCTGCGCTCTTACAGAAAGAAGGGAGTACTGTAGGAATAACTACCACCTGTGCCAGCCCCCTCTCCAGCCCCAGCCCCAGCGGGGACCCCAGTAATACCATCGCGGACCGATATAGAAAACCGGACCGGGTACGTAAGGAGCTCCTATAATTACCCATGGTCCGGCATAATAGGGAGACCTGAGCCATATGCCGTCGTCGTATCTCCACCAGAATCCTCCATAATAATACAGTGGCTCCTCGTTGTAATAGTAATAGTAAACATCGGAACCGGGAACATTCGTTAAAACCGGCTGATTCTGTGCATTCGTAGGAGCCTGCAGAGACTGACTTGCTTTTATAGCTACTGGAGTGCCTTTTTCGGCATCAAAAACGTTTTTAATGTCGGCTATTTTAATGATTTTAGCCTTGCCGTTTTCTCCATCCAGAAATATCTCGTCTGCAGTCTTACCAAGCATATTTCCCTTGATCACGCTGCCGTCGTTCATTATTATATTAACCTCAAATGCATAGAATGCTGATAGCGGCAGGAGAAGCAGTAATGTAAGCAATAGCTTTTTCATAAATACCTCCTGTAATAATCAAAACTCGAATCACTCCATCGGAACGTAATATATACTTATAATATAATAAGGCAATCTCCGTCAATTTTGATTCAAGTTTTTAAAGTTTAAATGCTGATAATAAAAGTTGTAATAATTTGGAGATGGAGGGATTTGAACCCCCGACCCCTGCGTTGCGAACGCAATGCTCTCCCACTGAGCTACATCCCCTTTATTTATTTATTTATTATAAAAAATACTTATTAAAAATACAAATTCCATAAAAAAGGATATACTTATTAATTGCCATTTTTTCACTAACTGGTTATATTAAATTAAATTGAATTCTGAAATACATCTGCCGATATGCATAAATATTCCAGGATTTAGGGCGGTTACTTAGTCATGGAAGCAGGTAATATATTAATGGGCAGGCAGCCCATTCTGGACAGCGACCAGAATATTGTCGCGTTTGAATTACTCTTCAGGAATGATGAGAATAATTTCGCAAAAATTACAGATAATCTGACTGCAACAGCAACAGTAATAGTAAATTCACTTAATAATATAAGTTTCAGCAGGCTGATAGGCGACAAGCTTGCCTTTATTAACGTAAATGAGGAAATAATAAAGAGAGACCTCCTGAAAACTCTTAAGAAAGAACGTTATGTACTAGAAATCCTTGAAACTACCAAGATAGATTCCGTACTTCTTGAACTGATAGATGCCATGAAGGAGGAAGGGTTCGTTTTCGCTCTTGATGATTTCGTTTTTAAGGAAGATAATATCAAACGTTTTGAGCCTCTTTTCAGCAAGGTTTCTTATGTTAAAGTCGATGTCAGGGAGAACCCGAAAGAAACGATCGCTTCTAAAATGAAGATTTTCAAAACTTACCGTGTGGATTGCCTGGCTGAAAAAGTTGAGGATATGGACGAATTTTTCTTTTACAAGGACCTTGGATTTACCCTCTTCCAGGGTTATTTCTTCGCCAAACCGACAATCATAAAGGGAAAGGGCGTTGACCCCCGTAAGCTCGCCATAATGGAAATAATCAATCTGATATATAAGGACTCTGATATAGAAGACCTCGAGAGTTCATTTAAAAAATGGCCTGAAATGACTTTTAATCTGCTTCAGTTCATCAATTCCGCTGCCATAGGCAACAGGTATAAAATAGAGTCTATAAAGCAGGCCCTGGCACTTCTCGGACACAGGCAATTGCTTAACTGGCTTATTCTGATGGAATACGCATTTATGAAGGGAAAATCAGCCGGCAATCCTCTCTTATTTGCGGCCATCGAGCGTGCAAAGACAATGGAAATCCTGCTGAAAAACTTTAAACGCGGTGTTTCCAAAGCTGTGCTTGATGAAGCTTACCTGACTGGTTTACTCTCTCTTATTGAACCTCTGTTCAAAATGCCTATTCAAGAGATCTTATCGGAACTTAATTTAAGCCAGAATATAAACGATGCACTGCTTGATCGTAAGAACGATCTTGGAAGGCTTTTACTTCTCGTAGAAAAGAGCGAGGAGAATAATTTCCCCGAAGTTGCATCAATATTGAAGGAAATGAATATATCCCTGGATAAATATAATACCGCATCACTTGACGGCGTTTGCTGGGCCCAGGAAAACGGCAGTTTGTGCTACCAGCAATCATAAAACGGCTTGGAAGCGAGTCCTTAGTTACAATTTTCAAATATGCTTTCCTTTTCCATCAAAATATGTTACAATAAAAACGAATTACGGGGAGTGTCTTCTTGCAGAAACCGCATATTAGGTCTCATGAGCAAATGTCTTATCTTAATATCTGGAGGTTTTAAATGGGGTTAAGCATTAAAGACATGGATATCAGGAATCTCAACTCAAATAATTACTCACTAGCAGATTTCGAGGATTTTGAAAGCGATGATCTCTTCCGTGTTACGGATTATTTCTGGGAGATGGTAAAGGACGTCACTAAAAAGAAATATTTCGTTTATCATAACCCGATTATGTCCGCCCCGCTGGCGGAATTCGATGTTTACGACCGATACAGTAATTCTGTAAGAAAGTTTTTAAATTTTTGCTCCTATAATTATCTGGGATATTCTTATCATCCTGAAGTAATCAAGGTAGTTCAGGATACCATAGCCAAATACGGAACAGGAGCCGTTTCCGCCCCGCTTTTCAGCGGCTATTACGATATGACCAGAAAACTCGAGGAAGCAATTGCCGCTTTTAAAAAGAAAGAGGATGTCATGGTTTTCCCCACAGGATACGCTTCAAATCTCGGAGTGCTGTCTTGTCTCTTAAAACCTGGTGATGTCGCAGTTCTCGATATTTTATCACATGCTTCCACTTATGACGGGGCCAGGCTTGCCGGGGCTGACATCAGGGTTTTCAGCCATAATAACGCCAAACATCTCGACAAGGTCTTAAAATCTCTGGGCAAGAAAAGGGTCATCGTGTGCCTGGAAAGCGTTTACAGCATGGACGGGGACCTGGCTGATCTTCCGGAGCTTATCAAGGTCTGTAAAAAATACGGTGCGAAGACCCTTCTCGATGAGGCTCATGCCACACTTATTTTCGGAGAAAATGGCAGGGGAGTAGCCGAGTATTTCGGTGTTGAAGACGATATTGACATAACTATCGGCACATTCAGCAAAGCATTTGGAGCTATCGGAGGTTTTGCTGCAGCCAACCGCAAGCTGATCAACTATATGCGCATGCTTGCCAGATCTTATGTTTTTTCCTGTGCAATGGCTCCTCATACGGCAGCCGGAATACTTAAAGTCCTTGAACTATATTCAAAAGATAAATCCGCGCGCGATAAGCTATGGGTGAATACCAGATATATGCATAAAAAGCTTAAAAATTTTGGTCTTGATATCGGAGATACAAAATCCCAGGTCATACCGGTAATAGCCGGCAGCGATTTACGCCTCAGGGAAATAAGCAAACGGGTTATGGAAAAAGGTCTTTTTACCGGTATGGTTACCTATCCGGCAGTATCAAACAAACGCACAAGACTGAGGCTCTCAATATCCTCATATCATACAAAAAAACAGCTGGATAAATGCGCTAATATTCTATTTGAAGTATTTGAAGGCATGAAGGACTGGCAGGCTCCTTCGTGAAACTACTGTTATGCCTGTTGTTTTTTCAGGCTCTGCTTCTGTTCTTAATTAATAATTTAAGTGCAGAAGTGTATCCCATTGCTCCCGGAGATTGGACGATATTGAAAAATAAAGATAATATATATGAAAAATGCGACGGCATATGGATGCCTGGCTACAATGATGCGGCAATTGCTTTAAAAGCTGTATTCAAATATATCTCCGATTTACCGAGCAACAATGCGGAGAAGAATTATATACTCGTAAACCGGAAGCTTTTTCGCGCCCAGTTTGCGGGATTGACAAAAGGTAGCAATAAAGAAATATTTTGCAATTTTTTTGACAGGCGCATGAACGCAAAGCAATGGAAATCCGAGCAGGTTCTGACTGAAGATACCGAATTTTATTCCTGGAGCATGATTTACGACCCGGTCAAAAAAATATGCTTATCTTTTACGGTTAACGGCCGTAAGCTCACGGATGTTATTTTTGATCGGGAGACTCTTTTATGGGCAATGGATTAACCAGAGGAGAAGGAACTTCAGCAGAAAAGGCGAAAGTTGTCGTTTCTAAAAACGGTCCTTATATTATCTCGGGCGGATTGCCTCTTGAAAAGGAAACCATAGTACCGGACCGGGATGGAATTCCCGTAAGTTGGGAAAAAGGCTTTTCCTTTCCCTCTGATCAGACATATTCAATCTGCCGCTGCGGAGCTTCAAAAAATATGCCATATTGCGACGGCAGACATAAAAATATCGCTTTTGACGGAACAGAAACCGCTGAAAGGAAACCATATCTCGAAATGTCGGATAAATATCCAGGACCAGGACTGTTGTTGACCGATGCTGAAAAGCTCTGCGCAATAGCTCTTTTCTGCCACCGCGACGGAGATGCCTGGAACCTGACCGAACGCTCCAACGATAAAAAAGCTCGTGAAACTGCCATCCAGGAAGCCTGTGACTGTCCTTCGGGCAGACTGGTCGCCTGGAACAAAAAAACAGGCCAGGCATACGAACCTGACTTCAATCCATCGCTAAGCTTAGTCGAAGACCCTGTACATCATGTCAGCGGACCTCTATGGGTTAAGGGTAATGTAATAATAGAATCCCATCACGGCACTCCTTATGAAAGGCGGAACCGTGTAACACTCTGCCGCTGCGGTAAATCCGGCAATAAGCCGTTCTGTACCGGCGAGCATATCGCCTGCAGATTCAACGATGGCATAGGGTCTGATACCTGAGATTGAACGGTTCTGCGCGACTAAAAGAAAAATTGCGATGATGATTTCAGATAGCAAAACTTTCATGTTATAAAAGGCATCGGCCGAAAATTATAACTGTTTAATCTTTGTTCTGAAATTATAGATTATCAAGAGGCTGTATGGATATTGCTAATTTTACGAACACAATTTCGGAGGCTATATCCCGGAGCGAACCTATAGAATTCAAGTTCGGATATGTCGATCACGAACAGTCCGAGTTCATAATGGAAGCTCTGGCGAACATATTAAATTCTATAAATAAAACAAATCTCATGGATGAAATATCATATTTCCTCAGGGAATTTGTAACAAATGCCAATAAATCGAATCTGAAACGGGTTTATTTCAAGTTCATGAGCCTTAATATAAATGACCATGCGGACTACAAGAAGGGTATGGAAACCTTCGCAAAAGATTTCCATGACAAGCTGGATATTTTCAAGCAGGATTTCGAAAAATATTCCCTTTATACAAGGGTATCTTTCTTACTTAAAAACCATGTCCTGACAGTATCAGTCAAGAACAGCAATATACCTACCAGAGAGGAGCTTGAAAGGATACGGAATATGATTGAAGAATCCAAAAAGACAAGGGACATTGCAGAAGCATACCAGAAACTTTCCGATCTTACCGAGGGAACCGGGCTGGGACTCATAACTTCTATGCTGATGCTCAGAAGCATAGGGTTGGATGAAAGTTTCTATAAAGTAAATAAAGATGATATAAACAATGAAACATCGGTTTCGGTAGATATCTACCTTGACACTGTGACCGAAATGCAGGTCGATTACATCTCAGATTTAATCATATCCGAAATAAACAATCTGCCGGTTTTCCCTGAAAAAATCAAAGAATTAGAGAATATGCTTTCTGACATGGATGTGGCTTTCAGCAAAGTAGCGTCGGTCATTCAAAGTGATATGACTCTTACCGCGGAACTTCTCAGGATTGTTAATTCAGCTCAGTATATGCTCCCTCAAAAGGTAAGCAATATTACGAATGCAATATCCCTGATCGGCTTCAAAGGCCTTAAAAACCTTCTTTATTCTTATGGAACACAGAATATCCTCACCAGAAAATTCGGTAAAATGGATGAGATCTGGCAACACTCCTACCGCGTAGCATCATATGCGTATCATCTGGCACATGACATGAAACGGATTGACCTGCAGGATGATGCATACATAGGCGGAATTCTTCACGATATTGGAAAAATCATAGCGGTTACCGCCTATCCTATTCTCATGGATATGATAAATAGTCACTGCATAGATAAAGGGATCAGCAGCAGTATGGTTGAAAGGCTTTCCCTGGGTCTATCCCATGCAAGGATCGGAGCTGATATTGCAAGGCACTGGAACTTTCCGGATAATATTGTCGATGTGATAAATTACCATCATCAGCCACTTTTATCGCCTGATGAGACTAAAGACCTTGTGCATATTGTTTATTTGGCAAATATTCTGGCCCATATTAATGATCAGACAATTTATTTTTCTCTTATTGAAAAGAGCATATTAAAAAAATACAATTTAAAATACAAGCAGGACTTATTCGCCCTGGAAAAGAAACTTGACTATTATTACGAACTACAGATCAAAAAATAAATAGCATCCTTGTCATAACCATATCATGGAGGATGATTTGTGAGAAAAATATTGATGATTATCACAGGCTTCATAATTTCTGCTTTTTTGCTGTCCTCGATGAGCGGAAGTAAGTCTGATTTCGACGGTAAAATAATATTTATTTCAGGGAATGTGACAATTAATGGTGAAACTGCCTATATAGACGAACCAGTTTTTGAAAAATCAGAGATTGTTACAGGAAAGGATTCGGCCTGTGAAATTGTATTCAATAAAAAAAACATTATCCACATTATAGAAAACAGCGATATTGAAATGGACATGTCCGGCAATATTAAAAACTTAAATATCAAATCAGGAGGAGGTGGAAACGTGCTTAAAAACCTTCAGCATTCCTCCAGCGGAAATGCAGACCTTTTCAGGGTACACACTTCTACAGCAGCGCTTGCCGTCAGGGGCACTACTTTCTTTATAAAGGTCGAAGATAATGACAATACCTATGTCTGCATCTGCAACGGAATTGCCACATTGTCCGATTCAGAAGGCTTAAATCCCGTTATCATCAAATCAGCTCACCACAGTGACCTCAGGTTTTCAAGGACAGCCGCAGGTATTGTTTATACAAAGGCTGGGTTATTATACCATGATGATAAATCCGTAAATCTAATAGCTGCTAAAATCGGTGTCAAGATCAACTGGTCAAAACCTGATTGAACTCAGTTCTTGGCCTCATGCAGCATGAGAAGATTAATAAGCATTTTTAAATGATTAAGCGTAAGTAATGACATTTCACGGGCAATATCGGTATCGTTCTGGCTCTGTGACCTTGTCATATTCTCTTCAGCGACCTTTTCGCCATAAATTTCATGTAATAGCCTGTTAATCTCCGCACCAGTGTAAGTTCTCTGGTATATAAAATAATCAATCAGGTTCTCTACATTATCCGGGCTGAAATGGTCTTTATCCCGGAAAAGGCTTTTCACAGCTCCGTCTTCGAACAGATCTTCGAAGATATGCTTCCCATTGAACTCAGACTGCCGTAATTCAAGAATTATCTGGTCATAGTCCTGTCCTATCTCCCTGTCAATAATATCTCTTTCACTATCGGAAAAGAAGGGATCGAACCTTTTCAATGCAAGCTCCCTTACCCTTTGAAGAATATCCGTAATATCTCCCGTCACTGCTTCCTGATAATTGTAATATGAAATGAGGTCAGCCTTATTTTCTATATCCTTGCGAAAGGCCCTTATATGTTTTTCAAGCGTTTCATAAACTGCATAATTTGCCGGATCATCTGAGAGAAGCAGCCTTCCACCGGCTATACGCTTGATATTTTTATCATAGTTCAGTTCATTGCCTGATAAAATGCGGTTTAGAAAGATGAGTGAAGAATTCTCTGCGGCTGAGACCCCAAAGCTTATCACTAAGGCCGCCGCTATGACCGCCCCTCTAAGGGCAAACCTTACAAACATAAAACAGCCTCTATCTTAAATATATCTCCATATGTTGATTATAACAAATTATGGACATTATTGATTATCATTATTAAATTATAGTAAAATTCCTTTATCCGACAGGAGGTATTGATGGAAAATATTAAAAACAGCGTGGTTCTTGTAACAGGAGCAACAAGCGGAATAGGAAAATCTACAGCTGAAGCCCTGGCAGGTCTGGGAGCGACAGTGATCATTCATGGAAGAAGCGAGAAGAAGATCTCAAGCGCGATAAATGAAATAAAGGGCAGGACAGGAAACAAGAAAGTCGAGGGAATAAAGGGAGATCTGACCTCTCTCAAAGAGGTGAAAGGCATTGCAGAGGAATTCAAGTCAAGATTCAACAGGCTTGACGTTCTTATTAATAACGCAGGAGGACTTTTTCTTAATGAAATATCTTCGAAGGACGGGTTAGAGATTACATTTGCCGTAAATTATCTGTCTCACTTTCTTCTGACAAACCTGCTTCTTGACCTTATTATGAAAAGCTCGCCATCAAGGATCATTCATGTCTCTTCCGGAGCTCACACATATTTGAAAAGTATCGATCTGGATAAAATCTATAAGCTCAACAGCTATAAGGGATTTTCAGCATACAGCGCTTCGAAGATATGCGTAAATCTTTTCGCCTTCGAACTGGCCAGGCGGCTGAAAGAGTTCGGGGTTGATTCCAACGCCCTTCATCCCGGAGTAGTAAATACGGGGTTCGGAAACAATACAAAAAACTGGATAATAAGGGCATTGATGCGTTTATTTTATTTGTTTATGATATCCCCTGAAAAAGGCGCCGATACACCTATATATCTCGCCCATTCTGATGCGGTGAAGGGTATTTCCGGAAAGTATTTTTATAAAAGAAAGCCCACACCCTGCGCAGAGAACTCTCTTGATGAGAAAACCGGAAGACTGTTATGGGAGTTATCTGAAAAACTTGTTAAAGACTACCTGTAATGTTTCAAATAAGGCGCATCCTGCAGGTTATTTTATAAACCTGTCAGGCGGAATATCTTTTCCCGGGAGGCATTGATATTTCTGAAGGGAATATTAAGCATTCCCGCCATCGGTATGAATATATTCCTTAAAAAGCTGTGCAGAATAATAAAACCGCATGTTCCCCGAACCACTGACAAAATCCGGCCGCCTGCTGTACCGGCTTTCATTAAGAACTCGGCCCTCCTTGCTGCGCTGTTTGCCGATATTTTCCTTAAGCGGGTATAAAAAGACGACAGTTTCTCAATATTGTTTTCATCCTCAACCATGTGCATTACCGCCCAGACTGCAAGTTCAGCATCTGCAAAACCGGAATTCATATTCTGGCCCCCGATCGGAGACATTACATGGGCAGAGTCGCCGCAAAAAAAAATCCTCTTTTTATAGAATCGTTCGGCAAGATAGCGCTGAACCCTGAAAGCGCTTTCCCAGAACTTGAAAGCTTCCCGTATTTCGACACTGCACCTGGCCGGAATCTCATTTTCCAAAAAATCCGATGTATTCTCCTTGATAAAATGGGGAGTTCTTAGAACATAACGCCTTTTGCCCCCGGGCATGGGAAAAGATTCAACAGATCCCCTGGAGGTCAAATAGATCCTTGCTTCATCTTTCCAGCCTGAATTATCCTCGAAATCGCCCATCAGAAATGTTTCCCTGTATTGCGCTCCTATGAAAGGAATCCCGAGGTATTCCCTTGAAACGCTGTTAATCCCGTCGCAGGCAATGGCGAACCGGGATGTAAATTGAAACCTCTCTCCCGAGGATGAAATTCCTTCTGCAGTTACAATCCCGCTGTTTTCTCCTATTTCTGTAAGTTCATAACCTCTAAAAAAATTGATCTTAACAGAAGAGCCAACTGTCTTTTCAAGGATCGATTCAGTTATATTTTGAGGTAGTGCCAGAATGAATCTATATTCGCTTTTAAAGCATGAGAAGTCTACCCTGCCCAGAAGCACTTTCTCCCCCCAGATCTCGGAGTGTTTTACCGGTACGCCGAGTTTGATAAATTCTCTGTCAAGGGAAAGAACACGCAGAATTTCAAGAGAAGGAGGTGTTATGCCTATTGCCCTTGAATTTTCCTGTCTTTTGCTGTTTCGTTCAAGCAGTATCACAGATAGTCCGGCTTTCTTAGCAAGCAGGGCGGAAATCATTCCTACAGGCCCGGCCCCTATGACTAATACATCTGCATCAGCCATCAGATTATTCTCTCAAGGCACCTGCAGTCATACCCTCTATCAGCCTTCTCTGCACGAAAGAAAACAGGAAGAGGGTCGGAATGATGGTAAGGGTAACGGCAGCGCAGACCAGCCCCCAGCGGATATTCAAGGAAGATGAAAGGCGTGCTACAATCAAAGTAAGAGTAGCTGTGCTCTGGCTCTGGCTTATGACAGATACGATCAGGTAATCGCTCCATGATACTACAAAAGAGAAAAATGCTGCGACCATGATTCCCGGCGCAGCGATGGGCAGAATAATTTTCCAGAGCAGCTGGAAGATGTTGCATCCGTCGATCTTGGCAGAATCGTCCACATCGTTCGGTATGGTATCGAAATATGACTTCAACATCCACATACAGAAAGGAAGAACAAGGATCAGCTGGGTAAGGACGATGCCGATTTTCTTGTCTATTAATTTCAGTGTAAAAACAAGGATAAAAAGAGGGATCAGCATAAGAACCTGAGGAAACATCTGAGTGGAGAATATGCCAAGCAAAATCGTTTTTTTACCCTTTATCTCGTACCGGCTGAGACCGTACCCGCCTAATATCGATATTATAAGACTCAAAAGCGTCACAAGTCCGGAAATTTCAATGGAATTCAAAAAATACCGCGGAAAGTCGGTTTCGCTGAATATATTCGAGTAATTGATCAGCGTAAATCCTTCGAGCGGGGGAATTAACTTTGCCGTAAAAATGGACTCCTGGGTCCGGAATGAGCAGTAAAAAATCCACAGCATGGGGAATATAAAAAAGATCAGAGAAAGGACTACAATAATATATGCTGTTATATTGTTGCGTATTCTTATCTGTTTTCTGTTAAAATTAAAGTTTAATAAATCTGTAATTTTCATCTTTTGTACTCCCCTCTTTCCTGAATCATTAAGTAAACTATAAAATATAAGCCCATTATTAAAAGCATAACCGACCCGATGCTTGCGCCGTAACCCGCCGCATAATTATCCCAGCTCTGCCTGTAGACCAGAACCGGAAGCACATCGGTCGAATTTACAGGGCCTCCTCCAGTGGCCAGATAAATAAAATCAAAATTATTAAAAGTCCAGAGAACATGTATGGTAACCATCAGGATCAACATGCTCCTGATTCCGGGAAGGGTTATAAACCAGAACTTCTGAAAAGGCCCGGCACCGTCTATTTCAGCCGATTCATAAGAACTGATGGGAATAGTCTGCATTGCAGCCAAAAATGCAATTCCATAGAATGGGACATTCCTCCAGAGATGGAGTAATATAATGAAAGGCATTGCAAATTCCGGAACTCCGAACCAGTATTTCACCATCTCTTTTAAACCTAAGCTGGTTAAAATGATATTAATAAAACCGACATCCGGCTGTGCCATAAATTTGAATACGGTCACTGTGGCCGCAACAGGAATTACCCAGCTTGCCATAATAAGGCTTTTAAAGATCGCCATGCCGGGTATTTTCTGCTTCATAGTCCAGGCCAGGACAATCCCGAGGACCAGCTGCAATACCACGACTGTCGGCGTCAATATCAGCGAATGCCAGAATGAAACCCAGAAAATAGGATCCTGTATCATCTGTATATAGTTCGCATAACCTATATAATGATAGCTTCCTCTCAAAAGACTCTTATCCGTGAATGCCACTCTTATCCCCTCTATTACAGGATAAAGTGTAAACATGCACATTATAAAAACAGCCGGCAGTATCAGATAATAACCCTTTCTTCTATCCATATACAATAACTTCCCTCAATTAATATGACGTAATACACATTTAAACAAAAGAATAATTTACTTTTTTTTAAAAGAAGTTTCCCCGTTATTATAAAAAGGAGTGGAATAAATCCACCCCTTTTTATTCAGACAACTGATCTATAAAGTACCTTTACTGTTAAGATCGTTATAGGTGTCCAACAGCCATTTAGCAGCTTCCTTTACAGACTTCTTTCCATAAACAACATAATTCACGGCCTGCATGTTCGCTTCATTTATAGGAGCCCAGTTTATAGCAGCTAAGGCAACCGAAACAGGCAGCTCATTAGCAAAACCGTTAATCCACCACCTGACTCCTGCCTTATCAAAAACATCCATCTTCAGAGAATCAGTCCTGCAGGGTATTCCGCCGGAATCAACAAGCCACTGAGCCATTTTCTCTTTAGAAGTAATATACTTGAGCAGTTCCCATGCGGCATTTTTATCAGCGGCATACTTATTCATCATAATAGGTTTCACTTCAAGGTAAGTTCCGGCTACGCCGTCTTTCGGATAGGGAAGTCTTGTAATAGCGGTATTATTTTCCAGATTTACTTTTGCCATGGGGCTATCAGCTCTTCTGCCCCAGAGCCATGGACCCATAGGGGCCATCGCCCATTTTCCGGCGACATAACCCGGATCTTCAACCGGCCAGCCTGTCCCTCTCTGATTGGGATCGCAGGCGGGAAAATCACCGGTGAAAAGTTTTGCATATAAACCAAGGACTTTCTCAAGCTGAGCCAGTGTTGCGGTTACTTTAACTGTCCTTGTTCCGCCTGATGTGGTTACCGCAAAAGGATTTTTCTTTTTGCTTGTCTGGAAATACCAGCTTATGAATTCCTGGGGCGCCCTGGGATCTCCGACCAGCGTGCAAACAAATAAACCGAACACTGCCTTATTCGATTTTTTGGTTATTACCCTAGCTGTGGCTACAAGCTGATCCCAGTTCTTGGGAACCGCCAGACCGTATTTTTTCAGGAGATCTTTTCTGTATACCAAAGCCCTGGCATTTGAGTTGTAAGGCACGGCGTAAAGCTTTCCGTTGATCTTAAGAGGTTCCACTGTGCTGTTTACAAACATGCCCTTATCTGACCATGCATTAAAATAGGAGTCGAGAGGTTCAATAATATCATTATTGACATATACTGCCTCATCTTCAAGCAAACCCTCGATAACATCCGGGGTTCCTGTCTTTGCCTGAAGTAAATATTTTTGTCTCAGAATTTTATAGTCACCAGGACCATAAAAATTATCAATCGTGTAGTTTGGTAGGGCAGTTTTTGCATCAGTTTCAAAAATTTTCACATAATTTGTGGATACTTCCTGGGTAACAAACGGCATATTCCAAAAGGTAAGCTTTTGAGCGCCAAAAGATACTGCGCAAGCAAGAATGAAAATTAATGTGACAATACCTAGAACATACTTGTTTGATTTCATATTTGACCCTCCTCTGAAATTTTGACAGATAATTTCTTCAATGAATTAATGGAATAAAATGAATTTCGCCGCTCTTTGAAACCACCTCCTTTTTATAGATTTTTTATTCCATTATTGAGCAGAAATTTATTATTGATCGGAAATATGCAATTTTCTTAAAAAAATTAAAGTTAAATAAACGAGTCCCTTTTAGAACAAATACTTATGCAATACTTTATAACATCATAACATAAACAAATGTATGGAAGTATATATTATATAAATTTTAATGTCAAGGTATAAAAGAGTTTCAGGGGATGTAATAAGACAATAAATATGCGGGCATTTGATTATTGTAAATCCCTCTTTTACACTATTCTCTTTATGTAAATTCACAGAAACATTGTTATAAAGCGAGGTCCTATGCGGGTAAGAATGGATCTGCATGTCCACTCTGCGATTTCAAAAGACGGCAATGACCCGATTTTTGATATGTGCAGGGAAGCAGTTGAAAAAAAATTGAATATCATATGTTTTACTGAACATCTTGACCTCGTTAATAATCAGGAAGACCTCCCTGATTTCGACTTCGATAAATACTCAAAATTAATCGGCAGGGCCAGGAGTTATTTCAGCCCTGGTTTAAAGATACTTAAGGGCGTGGAGATAGGCGAACCTCATATGCATCAGGAGCAATTTGAAAAAGTCCTTAAAATGGATTTTGATATGATCCTTGGCGCAATTCACTGGATAGGTAATCATTATATAGGTGAGAACGACCTGTTAAGACTATACACAAAAGAACAGATATTCGAGATGTACTATATAGAACTTTTTAAAGCCGTTGAATTCGGAGGTTTCGACGCTATTGCTCATTTCGATTTTCCGAAAAGATATCTGGGAGCTCCATTCCATGGCAGTCTTGAGGATGAAATTCTTGAAAAGATGAAACAAAACAGCATAGCATTGGAATTGAATTCCTCTACGATCAGAAAGGGAAATGCTGAACCTTTGCCGGGAGCAGATTTACTTAAAAAATACTGCACAGCAGGGGGTGAGATGATAACTACAGGATCGGATGCCCACTCGAGATGCGATATAGGTTCCGGATTTGATATACTTGAGGAAATGATCGGCCTCTGCCCGACATTGAAGCCGGGTTATTTTGAAGGACGGCAATTCAAAGTGATTCTATAATCCTTTCCATATCCTTTATCCTGATAGGTTTATTTAAATAATAAACAGGCCTCAGGTTTTTTGTTCTTTCTACAAAGTCCTGATTGGTGTATCCCGTCATAAATACTATTGGAATAACTATTGATTCATTTATCTGTTCAGCCGCTTCAATACCATCGATCGCTCCGGCAAGATGAATGTCCATAAATATCACATCTGGTTTTTCTAAAAGAGCGGTTTTCACGGCTTCTTCGCCTGTAGATACTGGATCTATAACTTGATAACCTGAGATTTTCAGGTTTTCACAGATCATTATCGCAGTTATCGCCTCATCCTCTACTATTAATATTCTACTATTTTTATCCATCAGCCAATCCATTTATCAAGTGTAATATTTCCTGAATCGCAGGGTGCACTTGACACCTCCACTTGATTCGAAACTTACCTCTCCATGGAGCTGGTTTTCGCATATTGCGTAAACGCTCTGCATACCCATACTCATGTTGTTTTTGAAATCAAAATCCGGTGGAACGCCCACACCGTTATCCGCAACGCTCATTTCGATAACATTGTCGTCTAGTTTATGCAGCCCTATCCTGATCTCGCCAGTCCTGTTTTCAGGAAAGGCATGCTTGAGGGAATTTGTGACAATTTCATTTAATAAAAGGCCGCATGGTATGGCCAGATCTATCTGAGCCGGTATTTTTTCCATCTCGAATACAATAGAGATCCTCCCCATGGATTCGCTGTAACTTGCAAGAAGAAGGTTGGATAGATCAGTCATATACTCAGAGAGGTCTATATTTGATAAATTTTTAGACTGGTAAAGTTTTTGATGAACGAGCGCCATTGACTGGATCCTGTTCACCATCTCATGAAAAACTCTCCTGATCTTTTCATCATCTGCTTTTAAAGAGTAAATCTGAAGAAGGGAGTTTATTACCTGCATGTTGTTTTTTGTTCTGTGGTATAATTCCCTGAGAAGGGCTTCTTTTTCATTGATTGAGGTTTTAAGCTTTTCCTCGATCATCTTTTTTTCGGTTACGTCGGACCCGGCGATCAAATACCGAATCGGAATTCCTGATTCCGAAAATTTAAATGGCTTTCCAATAACCTGTATCCATCGAATTTCGCCTGATTTCTTTATAATACGGTACTCTATGGAAAAACTATCCCCCCTGCTGACCTTTTCCAGGCTATTATTGAAAATTACCAGATCATCAGGATAAATTATGTCTGCCAGGCCGTTTATTGAATTAACCTCTTCAGAAGTATATCCTGTCATCCTTTCAAAATCCCCGCCCCTCCACGTTGTTCTAATGTCATTACCCGGATTTATTTCCAGTTCCGCAGACCATTCCGCAACCATCTCCGAGAGTGCCTGGAACCTCTCCCTGTTTTCTTCTACAGCCTTTTCAGCCATCATGCTTTCCGTCACATCACGAATTATTTTCGAATAACCGACCAGACTCTCCTTTTTGTCAAATATAGCCCTAATTACTCCATTTGCCCAGAACTTTGAACCGTCTTTTCTAACCCTCCAGCCAGTATCTTCTAATTTTCCTTCCACCATTGCATTGTACAGGTCCATTTCAGGTTTATTTTTATTCTTATCTTCTACTGTATAAAACCGGGAAAAGTGTTTCCCGATTATCTCAGAGGATTTATAACCGGTTATGTTCTCAGCTCCTGCGTTCCATGACGTAACAATTCCGCCGCTGTCAAGAGTGTAAATAGCATAATCCTTGACACTCTGTAAAAGGGTTAAATAATTCTCCTCGCTTTTTATGAATCTTTCGAAGAAAGGAATGGTTGTTCTGAAGAGGGATATTGCTCCCAGTGCAAAAATGAGAATTGAAACCGCAGCAGCTGTCTTTACGGCATTCATAAAAGGAGTTTGCAGATCCCTTATATCGATCTTCGCCTCAAGTCCCCAGCCCAATGATTTTAATGGCCTGAAGGCCGCAAGGACCTGGTTGCTCCTGAAATCAAGCCCGGAGATAATCCCGCTTTTCCCGGAGAGCGCCTCGCGCATAGGTTCTGCAATTATCGATGAAAAAGGTATTGACAATTTTTCATTTTCACCTTTTCTAATCTGCCTTTCAAGAAAGACGATGTTGCCTTCTTTCAGTTCACCGATTGCAAGCTCGCTTTTATAGCCTGCATTATAATACTCTTCATAGGCCCTATGGATATATTTTAAAAAGGATGGTCCTGATGACATTTCAGCCGGAAGGTTTTCCAAAACAAAAGCCTGGCTGTTTACAATCTCTAACAGTCTCGCTTTTTCTTCATTTAAAGCAGTTCTATATAGCAAGCTGATTGAGATCCAGCTCCCGGTAAAAAGAACTAAAGCTAATATCAGGATTAAGACGGCTAACCGGATTCTGTTCTGTTTGTCTAATGGCATTAACATTTCCTTAAACTGCAAATGATAATCTTTTTCTCTTCATAATGGGGAAGGTCAGCTTATTTTAAAAAAGATAATAAATATAACATTATCAATTCTTTATGGCAAGAATTAATTATCAATAAATTAAGGTCCGGATAACCAGCTTATTGAATAAAATGAATTTTCAAACATAAATTTGCATTGAATTAAAATTTATGACATAATTTTTTTATTTTAAATTTAATTTAGTTTTAATCAAAAAGGCCGTCATGATTAATTTAATTAAGTCAGTTTATGCTTATTTGATTAAATCATTTTCCTATAATATTCCAGAATACGCAAAAGATGCTTTTATTCGTAAAATAGATTTCCAGAATCATGTGAAGATAAAGTATCTGTGCTGTTTGTTGATTCTAGTTCTGCTCCCCTTAATTATTTTCTCCGATCTCTCTGACCTGCGTAATACCGGCAGCGGCCGCTATTATCATGATGTCCTGAACACTCTTTGTGATCTTGGCTTCCTGTCAGTGTCAATCATTACAGCTATAATAAATTTTACCATCATTCCTGATAAACCCGAAAAAATAAAAAAGTTCCATGTCGTCACAAACTACATTTTTGTTTTTCTTATTCTAATGATCTGCTCATTGAACAGTGTGGTTGACCAGCTAACTTCCGGTTCATTCATTGTTTACCTGCTGGGTGTTCTAACCGGTGGAATACTGATGAATATGAGGCTGATAAATGCAATAATCATATATGTTGTTCCTCAAATTACTTTTATAACAGGAGTCGCACTCATACAAAAAGACAGCGGAATTTTAGCCGCCAATATAGCTAACAGCATTGTTGCATTTGCCATTGGATTATTCATATGCGGCACATTCTATAACATCAGGTTAAATGATTTCAACGGCCACCTGACAATTGAAAATCAGAATAAGGAACTGACTGCAAAATCAAAATCCCTGGAAAATCTGACTTCTGAACTCCAGACAAAAAATCTTGAGCTGGAACTGGACCGAAGGCAGATAAAAATCAAAAACAGGCAGTTAGAGATCGAACTGGGAATGGCGAAAAGGATACAGCTTCAGATGATCCCCAAAGTCCCTCCTTTTGATAAGATAGCCGTATTTTACCGGCCGATGGAGCAGCTTGGAGGCGATTTTTATGACTTTATTTCATTCAAGGAAAAGACAAAAACAGGAATCTTTATAAGCGATATTTCAGGTCATGGTGCGCCAGCGGCGATGATGACATCAATGATAAAGAGCTTTATTCTTCAATCGGAGGAATGGAACCATCACCCGTCCCTATTTTTATCTCAGCTGAACCTCCTGTTGCTGAACCTTTCCACAGAACTTTTCATAACGGCGCTTTACGGCGTTTATGACTTCTCAAATCGTACATTTACCTATGCAAATGCGGGACATAACCTTCCCTATGTTATTTTTAATAATAAAATTGAAAATCTTCCTTTCAGCAATAAGAGCATACCTCTTGGAGTTCTTGATAATGACAATTCACCATCCAAACTCTGCGATCTGACGGTAACGCTTGAAGCAAATTCGAAACTCCTCATCTATACAGACGGATTGACTGATACAATAAGCTCTTACAATATGATGGAAAATTTTGAATCCTACGAGCTAAAAAGGTCTATGCTGGAACTTTCAAAGCTGCCCCCAGGTGATTTTGTCGAGCGCCTTCTGATAAATCTTCTTAAATTCAAAGGGAATGAAAATTTCGATGACGACATATGCATGATATGCCTGCAAAGCTGAATCCTTATGAATTATATAGGCTCTAAATATAGTCTGTTGAATAAAATAACCAGGATCATAGAAGACTTTGATATTCCAAAAGGAGGAATTGTCTTAGATCTGTTCTCGGGTACCGGCATCGTTTCTCAATTATTCAAATCAATGGGTTATATTACTTATGCTAACGACTGGCAGTATTATTCTTACTGCCTATCAGCTTCATTTCTATTATTTAATGATTTCCCGGTGTTTAATAAACTTCTAAATACTGAAGAAGGCAAATTAATTAAAAATGTTGATAAAGAGAATATTAAAATACTCTGTTTAAACAATCGAATTTATAAACCGAATAATAAGTCATTTATAAAAGTGCTGGAATATTTACAGAATTTAAAGGGTAAAAAAGGTAAATTTTATGATTTTTATTGTGAAGGCGGAACTGAAGGCCGTCTTTACTTTTCTAAGGATAATGGTAAAAAAATCCAGGCTATCAGAGATAAAATAGAGGATTGGCACAGATATAATTTTATAACTTATAACGAAAAAACCTGGCTTATTGCATGTTTATTAGAATCAGCGGACAGGGTTGCAAACACTGCCTCAGTTTACGGGGCATATTTAAAAAAAATAAAAAAGTCTGCAGAAAAGACTATAGAGCTGACCGGCATCAAACCAGTCGCTTCCAGACTAAAACCGAATTTGAATAAAGTCTTTTGTAAAGACGCCCTGGAAATTCTGAAATTATTGAAAAACAGGGATATTGTATTGGCTTATCTTGATCCGCCGTATAATCACCGCCAGTACTCGGCAAATTATCATATTCTTGAAACAATAGCGAAATGGGATATTAATGATTTTTTACCGAGAGGGGTAACAGGGCTTCGAAACAGTAAAGAATTGAACTCCTATTATAGCTTGAGAAGCAGGGCTGAAGAATCTTACAGGAAGCTGTTTTTAAACTTAAATTCAAAATATATATTACTCTCATATAATAATGAGGGATTAATTTCAGAGAAATTTATCAGGAATCTATTTGAAGAATATTGCAGCTCTTATAAATTTGAAAAGATCGAATACATAAGATTCAGGGCAGATACCGATCATCCTCACAGAAATTATAAAACTGACAGGACAATTGAATACTTAATAATCGGTGCGATGAAAAACAAATCTTTGAATCAGAAAATTTAAAGCACCTCTATTTATGCCGTTCATTCCATTCAACAGCTATAATCCTATTTCCGTTCATATTCCCAGATTCATCTGTCGCGGGATGCATTTTCAAGCATCCAGTAGGGGTATACTCTCGCAGGCCTGCTCAAGTCATCGAGACGCTTTATCTCATCTGAACTCATTTCCCACCCCGATGACCTGATATTTTCGGAAAGCTGTTCTTTATTCCTGGCACCTATTATGACTGAGCTTACAGCCTGCTTTCTCAAAAGGTAGTTCAATGCTGCCTGAGCAATTGTGGCATTATGATTTACTGCTATTCTCTCAAGCTCGTCTACAATATCAAAGCCTTTCTCCTCATCGAACTGGAGGAACTGGCCTTCCACGCTGCTTCTTCTGGCTCCTTCCGGACGAGGTTTGCCTCTCCTGTACTTCCCTGAAAGGAACCCTCCTCCCAGAGGACTCCAGGTAAGAATACCCAATTTTTGATCCAGGCATAAAGGGACCAATTCGTATTCCAGGTCACGGGAAATCAGGGAGTAAAACGCCTGCAGTGTTACAAAATGCTCGAGATTTTGCTCCTTTGAAATCGCGAGAGCCTTCATAAGCTGCCATCCGGTAAAGTTTGATGCTCCTATATACCTGACTTTCCCTTCTCTGACAAGATCGCCGAGAGCCCGTAAAGTCTCTTCAAGGGGAGCGTAATAATCAAAACTGTGCACCTGGTAAAGGTCGATATAATCAGTCCCCAATCTTTTCAGGCTTTTTTCGCATGAATCAATTATATGCTTTCGTGAAAGCCCGATATCGTTGGGGCCGGGGCCTGTCCTTCCCCTGACTTTCGTGGCAATGACAACATCCTTTCGATGGTTTGAGAGCGCCCTCCCGAGTATTTCTTCAGACATTCCTTCAGAATAAACATCGGCAGTATCAAAGAAATTTATTCCGCTATCAATGGCTATACCTACAAGTTCATCTGCTTCCTTCTGCTGAACCTGCCCGATTCTGGTCCAGTATCCGGCTCCGCCGAAAGTCATCGCACCGAAGCATAATTCAGAAACTCTAACTCCGGTACTTCCAAGGAATCTTGTATTCATTTTTTACCTCCTTGATAGAAAAAATTTATTAATATTGATGGTAAAGGTCAAGAAGAAAGAGAGAAACTTTCGGCTTTTTACGCACCCGCCTTTACAGCGAGCCGCCCAGCCCGGCTTTTTGCAAACCCCACATTTACAGCAAGCCGTCACGCCCGAATTTTTGTGCACCCCACAGCCATGCTCCCGCCCGATTTTTCAGCCTCCAATGCCTGCTTTGCCCCCTGCCCGACTTTCCAGCCTCCCATGCCTGTCCTGCCCCCTGCCAGGCTGACTTTTCATGCCACCTTTCTTTGCGCCCAACGCTACGCCCTCCAATACCGTCCTCCACTACCGTCCTTGCAGTTTTATACCGGATCTGGTATAATTTGTGCCGGATTTTTCAGGCAATTAAAATGAAATTTAATGAATCATACTTGTTCAACCTGATTCTGCTGATCTGGATATGCATCGCTGCCGGTGTTTTCACCTCGCTCTTTTTTGTGACCGCGCCATATGGAAGGCACAAAAAACAGGGATGGGGAATAATGATAAGTTCCAGAACAGCATGGACAATCATGGAAACACCATCCCCCCTTCTTATGCTGGCTCTCTTTCTGCTCGGAAAAGTGAATATTGCAAATCTGATCTTTCTATTAATGTGGGAAGCTCATTATATTCACCGGGCGTTTATTTTCCCTTTCAGGAGACGCCAGTCAGCTTCCAGTTTTCCTGTCTTAATCCTTGCTTTCGGATTAATTTTTAATTTTGTAAATGCCTATATCAACGGGAGATATATATTCCATTTTGCCCCCGAATATGATATAAGATGGCTTTCGGACGTCCGTTTTATTGCGGGTTTCCTTATATTTGCAGCCGGTATGATATTGAATATTTCTTCAGATTCGATACTCATCGATTTAAAAAAGCAGAACGGCAATTCTTATAAAATTCCTCAAAAGGGTTTGTTCAGGCTAGTATCCTCCCCGAACTATCTGGGAGAGATTATAGAATGGTCAGGATGGGCGATTGCAACATGGTCCCTGCCTGGTCTGGCCTTCGCATTGTGGACAGCCGCAAACCTGGTACCGAGGGCAATGTCGAACCATCAGTGGTATAAAAAGGAATTTACCGATTATCCCGGATCAAGGAAGGCGCTGATCCCTTTTATATTTTAAGATAATTCTGTTGAGTTATAAAAAAGTTATTTACTGTATTATTTATTCTTTTTATTTATTTGATTTTCCGATTTTCACCGGTAATATATTGAGATCATAAATTTTTCTATATTCATCCTTCTGATTTACAAACTATTTTCATTTTTTAAATTCTCTTCAACTCTGAATTTTACAATTTTTTTGATTAACCCAAGCGGCAAAGGTTCCTCCAAAGAAAATTTAATTGTACTTTTCGGTTTTAAATATCCGGTTAATTCAGTCTTAAATTTTTCAATGGCACTTGAAGCATGGTAAAATCCGATATGTTTTGAAAAAGCCCCGAAATACACCAGATTTCCCTTCATAAAAAATGCTGGCATATTGTAGCTTATCATTTCTTCTGCTGAAGGAGCTGCTTCTTTTATCGCTTTTCTGATCTCAATTAATTTTGTTTGAACTTTCTCTGGAAAAGAAGAAATATATTCATCTACTGTTTTGAACATTTCACCCCTCATATTGATATTCTTTTTTTTTAATTAATAACTGATCATTTTTTTATTGTTCAATTTGTGGTTTACCCTGGAACATCCAACGAACACCATATTTATCAGTAAGTGCCCCATACAAGCCAAATGGCATTTCCTTTAACTCATCTAATGTAGTTTGGTCTGCTTCTTCTGAGAGCTTGGTAAAATATTTATTTATTTCTTCATAACTTGCACCGGTGATATATGCGCATACAGTATTACCTGGCCTTCGTACACGGGTAGCTGCCAGCCAGTCTGACGCCGAAATATCAACATTATCGCTTTTTAGATTGGCGTTAACGACTTTACCATGCAATTTCGGCTGGAATTGCTCTTTCATTTGCGACTCGCTTACCAGAATGATTGAAAGCTTTCCACCGAAAACATAATGATAAAATTTCATGGCATCAGCACAATTACCATCAAAAAAGAAATAAGGTGTAACTTTAGTCATAGGGTCCTTCCATCAAATCTTGCTCAAGCAGCTTTTTCATACTCTCAAGCATAATCCGCCAGTTTTTTTCTGAATGCTCTCGTTCTTCATCAGTTGAATTATTGTCTTGCGACAGGCTAACTGATGTTTTATTACCTTTCTTTTCAAGTTCCATGGTGACAGTGTGATAATTTTCTGAAATATCAGGTATACCGGAAAGCGGGCTAAAATGACTGTACTGTAATAATCTCTCTTTTTCAAATTTAATGATTTTACCTTTGTCCTCATATGTTTTACCTTTCCATTCACCTCTCCAAATAATTGAGCTGCCAACTTGCCAATCCGTGAAGACATTTGTTCCGAACATATATCGTTTTATTAATTTTGGTTTAGTTAATGCCCCCCATACGATTGCTACAGGAGCATTAATTGTTATTGATGCCTTTGCGATTATTCCTTTTATCATATTAACAATATAATAATCAACTATTTTAAAATCAATACTACTTTCAGATCTTTAACCATCTTGTAGAGGAATTAAAGAATTACCAAACGGATCTTCAAAAAAAGCCTCCATACTGCACCATGGATTCTTGGTCTGTTATTTTGAAAAAGTAATCCCTATATTACGGAGCCTGTTGACTTATAAAAAAGTTGTGCACTATGGACATTCCTAACTGCGCCCCATTTTCAGGACAGAAAATTGAATAAAAAAGGTGAAATTTTATTGATATTTACCAAATTTTATTCTATATAATTTTACCTGAGTTTATAAATCAAGTCTTTCTATGATTTTTAATTTCTCTGCACACGTATAATTCGACGCCATATTTTAATGTCCCACGTTAACCGTTCTGAGGCAGTTTTTCAAAAATTCCGGCTAAAATTAGCTGATCGGAATATGAATTTGTCAGGGTGCCGTCAATCTATTCCGTCAGTGCCATTTGCTTATCCTGTTATTCATCAAATCCGCCACATGGATATTGCCGCTGCCGTCGACATAAACGCCGTAAGGAGCATTAAACCCTAATTTATCGTTACAGATTTTATTATTGCCGTACTACTTCCGGAATTCACAGTAATACCGACCCATATTGCTATCACTGTTGTACTTGTTATTCCTGATGCTGCACTGCCAATTAACTGTGCTAACGTATAATCACCCCCGCCTGGAATAAGATATGTAAAGGTACTGCCCGTATTAACACTCAGAAAATTATTAGTGGATTGAGGACCCAAAATATAAGCGTCTCCGCCCAACCCGACTAACACGTTATTGGACCATATAAAAAATTCCCCGTCATTGTTCCTATCAAACCAGATGTTTATGGCAATCGGGTCAGACCCGTATGCAACAGTGATCTTAACACTATTCAAGTCTCCAAGCTTCCCAAAAATGATGTAGAAACCGCAATCGGCATATGCTGGAGAGTTATTGATGTTTAATGTTACTGAACCATCCGGGTTGCTGGTTTGCAGTGCTATACCATTACTACCTGTCGATGTACTAAAGGGTACAAAAGATCGAATGAACTGAGACCCATTGTTTATAGTGTAATAACTTGCCTGCAATTGTGAACTGGAAGAACCCGGTGGATTTGAGCAGGATGAAATCATGAAAATTATTAATGCGGCAATTATTCCAAAAATAACCTTTTTCATAAAGCCCTCCTTTGATACATCGATTAGATATCAATAATCCTAATTAATTGGTTTTTTTATTGCAATACATTTTGAAACTATTTTTTGTTGATAACATCACGAGGTATCTTTCAAATGCGTGCTCATACCATTTTTGGTGAGGCCATTCGTTATGTTATGTTGACTAGCTGAGACGGCTATGATAAAATTAAAAATATTGGAGATATTCTCGGTAATTTTGACTAAAATATGAGGTCAAGTAGGAAATTCCAGATAATTACTCTTCAAAACAGCAAAGGTGGACCTTAATGAAAAATAGTGTTGGCCTTGTAGTTAAGCTTGTAGTTAAGAAGGTCAGTATATACTCTTGTCTGTTGTTAATTTGCTGGGCAGCACTTCCATCACAGGCTGTCACAGAAGCAAAAGCCCCAGCTCGCGCTTGCACTTCATTCTGTCTTGATTATGCGGATGGTAAATCTTGCATATTTGGAGCAAATCTGGATTATGGCGTTTCGCCAGGGCTTATATTTGTGAATAAGAGAAACACTCTCAAGGCCGGATGGGAAATGGGAAAAGGAGGCGAACGTGCCGTTTGGACCTCAAAATACGGTAGTGTGACCTTCAATTTGACCGGGTACCAGAGCGTTTGGGCGGGCATGAACGAAGCTGGATTGGTCATAAGCACGATGTTGCTAGAGGAAACCAGGATGGAAATCGCTGATTCACGACCTCCGCTGAACAACACAGTCTGGCTTCAGTATCTACTGGACACCTGCAGTACGGTGGATGAAGTTATCGCCTGCGATTTGAAGGTTAGAGTGGTAGATGGTTCCGATCATTATATGGTTTCAGATAAACAGGGAAACCGCGCAGTTATTGAGTTTTTGAACGGCAAGTTGGTCTGTCACAAAGGTCCAAATTTACCTGTAAAGGTCTTGACCAACGATCCCTATGAGGAATGTGTTCGATTGTGGCGCAGCGGTAAGCTTTATCATAATAATTATGAATCACTGATCCGTTTTGGTATGGCAGCGGATTTACTAAAGGGATTCAGTCCGAATCCTAACACGGTGTTGATGATCGACAAGAAGGAGATGGTGTACTATGCTTTCTATATCCTGGCCGCAGTAGCGCAGCCGATTACCTGCTGGTCGATCGTATTCGACAACCGGAATCTCCAGGTTTACTTTCATACCAAGCTGAATCCGCAGATGCGTCAGATTGACTTTAACAAGCTGGACTTTTCGGGCAACACACCCGTAAGGATGTTGGACATTCATGTACCATTGGCGGGGGACATCAGCCTTAATTTCACTGATTATTCTCATGATGTCTGTCTCAAGCATTTGCTTTTCATGATCCATTATTCATTTCCTCAAATGCCAGAACAAGAAGTTGAACACGAAGTTGTTCAGGTTTTGGGATTCTTCGAGCAATTTCACTACTTGCAAAACACTAATGATCTTCAGGAGCAGGAGATGGAGCTCCTCCGGAAAGGTCATCATGTTCTTCCTAAATAGGTTGATCTACTAGAAGGTCTTCAGAGAGCATTTTGTGGTCGAATAAAAAAGTTGGAAACTGTCTTATCATTCATACAGAAAAATCAGATAAAAAGTTGGAAACTAATATTGTTTATTGCGTATATTATTAAAGTTAGTTACTGGATTTGAAAATTTTGGTGGGGGAAGATCGTGATTATCCACAAATTGGTCAAAATAGGGGAAAAAGGAGTAATCCATACGGCACAGAATGGATCTCCAGCAAAACCATCAATTTTGTTCCTTCATGGTTGGCCTGAAAACTGGAGATCGTTCGAAAATTTGCTTGAACTGGCAGGGGAAATTTATTACGCAATTGCGATTGACCTACCCGGGATCGGAGATTCGAATTTCATGGATGCGCCATTTTTAAAATCGGAGATTGCAGCAACGATCCATGAATTAGTGAATGCATTGAAGCTCAACGATCTCGTAATAGCAGGCCAGGATGTGGGAGGGCAAGTAGTTTTTTCATATCTCCATAAATATCATTCCGAAATCAGAGGAGCCATCATTATGGATGTTGTTATTCCGGGACTAAAACCATGGGAAGATGTGATACGCAATCCGTATATTTGGCATTTCGCATTTCACGCAATACCCGACCTCCCGGAGACTATTGTGACTGGAAAGCAAAGTGAATATTTCGATTATTTTTACAACACTATTGCGGCTCACTCGGAAAGGATAACTTCGGAAATAAAAGAAGATTATGTTAGATCCTATTCAATACCGGCATCATTATCAACCGGATTCAACTGGTACCGCGGCTTCAATAAGGATGCGGAATATAATAAATCATTGGCGGGATCAGGCAATGTCATTGCAACACCTCTGCTATATATGAGGGGCGAAAAAAGCCGGGGGAAAATCGAAGAGTACATTACCGGCTTATCCGATTCTGGAATTAGGGACATAAGGCCGGCACTTGTTTATGACTGCGGCCACTTTATGGCCGAAGAACAGCCAGAAGATGTTTGGAAAAAAATAGATGCTTTTATCAAATCGATTTGACAGCTGCAGTTAAAAACCAATAATTTTTGGTTCAATTGACTGAAGCATAGCTGGACACATAAATACCTTCAGCTTGAAAATAACGTTGGTGCACAATAATCTTTTTATGCAATTTCCAACTTTTTTATTCAATTTCCAACATTGTTATTCGGTTTTCAACTTTTTTATACGCACACACATCTCACTGAATTGAATTCTGGCATTTTATGATCAATAAGCTATCTGATTAGGAACTTTCATCAATTATTTCAAAAATCACTTGACTATATCTTAAATAACATATTATCCATAAACTTTTAATATCTATTCTTCGAGAATACAGCCAAAAAAAAGATATTACTCGACTGTCAACTAACAATAAAGTTATATACTATCTACCATTGTCATATCTGCGCTAATACTTTTGATAAGACAGATCGAGATGGAGATGAAGAAATAAGGGTATTCGATAATGATTGGATTATAAGGTAGTGATTTAAAAAAATTCCAATGTAACCTCACTTTGTGCCTTCTGCTGTTTATAATGGCAGAAGTTTCGAGTATATTTTAATTTTGAGGCATCGATACCGTTTCGAGTAGATCTATTATGAGGCAATTCGTTCAATTGACAAAATAGTTTTTTGGTATTACAATACCAAAAATTGGACGGAAGTTAATAGCTGATGGCTCAAAATGCTAAGTGGGGAATTCCGAATAAATAAAGGGCGGTATTGTCTCCATTGACTTCAAGGCAAGGGGAGATAAATGAAAAAAGGCGATTTAAATATCGGAATTGACCGGCGCGAATTCCTGAGCAAGGCCGGCAAGGCACTTTTACCAGTTCTTTCTATTCTCGGTTTAGCAGCATTAGGACTGTCAATTTCGGGCTGTGGGCCCGCAAGACCCGACTGTTCCGGATGCACGGGCAACTGCTACGGTGAATGCACTGGCGGATGCGATGGTAGCTGCAAGGGAGGATGTTCAGGCCAATGCTTCAGTACCTGCGGGGGAACCTGCAGGGGTACATGCAGCACATACTGCGCTTATGGTTCTCATTTATAATGCTCCCCAAAATTTTCGTGACACAGTCAGTGCACAACTTTTTTTAATAGTGCACGACTTTATTATGACTCAACAACACCCTTTTTTCTGAATACCGCAAGGTATTCTACATTCCCTGATTTCAGGCCGCTTATGGGAGACTCAATCTCCCCCCCAGATTGAAGTCCAATACCCTCAGCGAACTCAATGACCCTTTTGACGGCTTCTTCCCTGAAGGGCGCATAAGCCAGGCCTCTCTTCCCGATTTTTTTTCTTTCAAGCTCGAACTGGGGCTTGATCAAGACTATTATATAATAATCCCCGACAAGGATGTCTTTGGCACTCTGAAGGATTTTCGTAATTGAGATAAAGGATACATCAATAACCGCGATCTCAGGTTTTTCTTTGAACATTTCCGGTTTTAAATAGCGAGCATTGGTCTTTTCCATCACTATGACACGGGGGTCGCTCCTTATCCTCCAGTCCAGCTGGTTTGTACCAGAATCTACGGCATAAACGAGCCTGGCCCCTCTTTCAAGCAGGACCTGGGTAAACCCTCCGGTTGAGGCGCCGATATCGACGGCGATTTTTTCATCTGGATCGATATTGTAATAATCCAGGGCAGTTATAAGCTTAAGGGCCCCTCTTCCGACATATGGAAACCTGTTTTTAACGATAATATCGCTCTCAAACGGAAAAGCCAGACCGCATTTTCTGGTAATAACACCGTTAACGGAAACGTCTCCGGCAAGGATAAGCGCCTGAGCCTTCTGTCTAGTTTCGCAGAGACCTCGCGAGACTATCAGCAGGTCAAGTCTTTCCCTGGAAATCTTGCTCACTCAAGGAACCCGGTAAGCGGTGAACTTGCATCGGCTGTTTTCCTCTCCGCGGCAATTCCCGACAGAAACGCAGTCCTCCCGGCCTGGACAGCCATCGAAAATGCCCTGCTGATGATTACAGGGTCGGGAGCGGCAGCTATGGCCGTATTCACGAGGACCGCATCTGCTCCCATTTCCATAGCCTGAGCGGCATGCGAAGGCCTGCCTATCCCGGCATCAACAATAACCGGAAGTTTTGAATTCTCTATGATCATTTCAATAAGGTCGGCCGCCCTGAGACCCCTGTTTGAACCAATGGGCGATCCCAGTGGCATTACGGCTGCGGCTCCCGCTTCATAAAGCTTCCTTGCAGTCACCAAATCCGGCTGTATATACGGCAGTACTATGAATCCGTCTTTTGCAAGGATCTCCGTCGCTTTGACGGTTTCGTCGTTATCAGGCATAAGATATTTCATTTCATGGATTACCTCGATCTTTATAAAATTGCCGCATCCCAGTTCCCTCGCTATCCTGGCAATCCTGACTGCTTCATCCGCAGTTCTTGCTCCGGAGGTGTTTGGCATGACCGTTACGTTCTTTGGAATAAAGGAAAGTATATTATTGCTGCCGGCAGTAAAATCAACTCTCCTCAAAGCCACGGTTATCAATTCGCATCCTGATGCGGCTATTATATCCGGAATGAGTGCTGATGAGGAGAGTTTACCTGTCCCGACGAAAAACCTGCTGGTAAATGCCCTGCCGCCAATTTCTAAGATGTCGCCTGTCCCGCTTTTATATCCCTTCAAATTTATTGCTCCGGCTTATGATTATTTATATTAATCATACTCCGGGGTCTTTTCTTTGTCAATTCCTGCGCCGGTGCATGTATCTGCCGGCGTATAAGAAAGGGCAATTCAATAACCTGCAGATCACCTACATCATTAAAGAATATGTATTTATTCTGACGATAACTATACGTAATATGCGAGGTCGGATGATGAAGATCCTGAAGATGAAGGACAAAATACTTTCCCTTAAGAACAGCGGTAAACTGACGTTTTTCTTTACTGGCATTGGGAGCGCTTTCACCAAACGAGTCTATCAAACCAATCTTCTTATAATGAAGGGAAACGACCATGTTCTTGTGGATTGCGGAACCAGGTGCTCTGAATCCCTCAATGAGCTCGGGTTGAACATTACTGATATTGGAACCTTTCTGATTACCCACTCGCATGCGGACCATATAGGAGGCCTTGAAGAAGCATCGCTTATGGGGATGTTTTTCGCCAAAAAGAAGCCGTCAATTGTGATAACTGAAAACTATCAGGACATACTCTGGGAAATGTCCCTCAGGGGCGGATGCGCCTATAATGAGGAAATAAACGGTTCCGTTCTCAATTTCACTGATTTCTGGAAAATCATCAGGCCGGAAAGGATGCCGGATTACCCCAGAGAGACATATGCCGCCAATGTCGGTTCCATAAACATTAAAATGTTCCGTACGAAACACATTCCAAGAACATCCAAAAGCTGGGAAACATCGTTCTGGAGCTGCGGACTGATCATAGACGACAGGGTGATGTTTACAAGCGATACAAGATATGACGAAGAACTTATTCTTTCTTACAGCAGGCTTTTCAGACTGGAAAATATCTTCCATGACTGCCAGTTCTTCACGGGAGGAGTGCACGCATCTCTTGACGAACTCAACGAACTGCCCCGGGAAATAAAGTCGAAGATCATCCTGACTCACTATGGGGACAATTGGGAAACATATGAAGAAAGGGTCCATGATTACGGATTTGCCGGACTTGGATTACAACACGTCTTTTACCAGTTCGACTAGGAGTCTTTATTCGTAGAGCTTGAGCGGCATTGAAATATAAACAAAATTTTCATCGCCGATGGTCTTGAAAAGCATGGGGCTTCCCTGCGAATTTATTACAAATTCTATCTTCTTTCCCTGAGTAACCTTGAGGAAGTCCACAATAGCCTTATAATTGCACATTATCGTTATAGGAGTACCGCTGTAAACGATATCCATTTCCTCGCGGGCCACTCCGTATATCGGATGGGTTGCAAGGATAGTTAATTTATTATCAGAAAGCTCGAATTTGGTTTTGCCGGTTTCAGGATCGCTCATAACGGAAACAACATCTATGGCCTGCAGGAATTCTGTGCTGTCCAGAGTAACCACATTTACCCGTTCCGTTGGTATTACATCCTTATAATTTGGAAATTTTCCATCAACAAGATTGGAAAAGATGTAGACCTGACCGATCTTAAAAAATGCCTGGTTGTTATGAACTGAGAAGAGAACATCGCCTGTTGAAAGTATCGGCTGAAGTGTCCTGAATATTCTCTGGGGAACTATGACGCCGAGCTTTACATCGCCCTTCTTCTCTTCATAATCCCTTGTAATGACGGCAAGTCTCTTGCCATCGCTCGTCACGAATGAAATATAACCATCGACTGATTCCTCAATGTATGTCCCCGTAAATGCGGGTTTTGCAAAGTCCGTAGAAATCGAAAACTCGGTCGATACTATCTGTTCAAGGAGGGTTTCCTGTGATGTTTTAATATATGTCTCCCAGTTGAATTCAAAGAAAATCGGATAAGCATCTCCAGATACGCCGTTGATATTGAATACAGGGTTCTCCTTGCCATCGGCAGTCAGGATGATTTCATGTTCGTTGTCAGGCTTTGTTTTAAATGAGATTTTGTCTCCTGGAAGTTTTTTTGCAGCTTCAAGAAGTTTTCTTGAAAGAAGGGCTATTTTGCCGCCCTCTTCAACAGTGCCTGCAGAATCGACCTTTACCCCGTTTTCACCGTTATAAGAAAGGAGCATTATAGTTCCATCGTTCTGGGCTTCAATATATACATTAAGGAGCATTGCGAGCGGAGTCTTAATATTTATGATTGAATCGGCAATTCCCAGATTGCGAATGAACTCTTCCTTATTAACGGTGAATTTCATCTGACCTCCTGTGCTTCCTGATCCAGCTATTTCATTTTAATTTCCTAGAATTATAATTATTTTTCACAAATTTATCAAATTTAATTTATTAAAAGCTGGATCTTCGCGCTCTCACAAGTATTTGATTTTATCAGCTTTATAATGTAATATAAAGCCATAAATTCCGGGAGTTGTTCATGTCTGAAAGAGCAAAACATGGCATGGGCGCTATGATCCTCCTGATTTTATTCATTGTCATATTTGCCGGATTAGCGGTATATGTTTTTAATTTTTCCCTGAGGAACAGGAAGATCGATCTTGAGAAAGCCCTCGCCCTGATTAAGTCTGAATATTCCTTCGCAGAGATTTTCATTATTTCTAATAACGAAAATTACCTTACAGCCGGTCTTAAACTGATAGATGCCGGCGGTTCCGTTTTGACCGGCAAAACTTTCACCCTTAATGGCAGGGACATCTTCCTGGAAAGCAAGGTGGCAGTGGTGAAAAATGGAAAATTCAGTAACGCAGTGGTATTCCCGTTCAATCTATACTCCGATAGAACCTCCCCGGAAAAGGGGGAGTCGATTACCGATCTCTATGCAGTAAATGGTTTTCCCTCAACCTACACCCTTACAAATATGGACGAACAGTATAAAAACACGCTTATTTTCCTGTTTGAAAAGGCCATGAAGGCTGCCGGCAGCGATACCAATATCACTCTCCAGGACATTAAAGTTAACTTCATGGATATTTCACTTCATCCGGCAGAATTCAGCAGCATTGAAGAAGGCCGGATTTATAAATGTTCAGTACACCCGAATGGAGGTCTTGAGCTTATGGAGGAAAAATAAATGGAAAACCTTAAATCACTTCAGAATCTTCAAAGCGTGGTTAATTCCCTTTTAAATTTTGTAGGGCCTATCGCTGCGGTGGCGCAGTTCCTTTTTCTGACAATCTGGGGATGGCTCATCATTGTCTTTTTCATACTGGTCATGATAGCAGGAAAGGTAAGGGATAAAAGCGGGCATTTCTCCATCGGCAATTTCATCAGTTCAATACCCGCTCTGCTCTTTGATTTTTATTCAAAACTTACGAACATTGTAATCGGGCTGGTCGTAATATTCTTCCTGGCTTTTGTTTATATAACGATCAAGGACCTTTCGGCCGGATTGTCGCTTTACCGGGATATAAAGCTAATGGAAGCAGCCCTTAAAAACCTTAAAGCCGAAAGAAAGGTCCTGGAATTAAAAGCCGAACCCGTGATAAGCGGCGATCAAAGATCGATCAGTGTCAAGATCACTTATTTTGCATACTCCCCGGCAAAAGACTCCGATATTCCCGGAGGATCTGCCAATTATACAATACAGGGCAGGAAACTCTTCGTCGACTTTGGCGTCCTGAATTTCGACTATTCCCTGGTTGAAAAAGGCAACGCCAAGAATATAGCTTTTCCGGACAGGCTTTTCAGTGATACCGTCAGTCATGAAAATGGAGTGAACATATTTACAGGGAAGGACCAGTTTCCCGGCACCTTTAATGTCGATGATAAAGACCTTTTCTTACTTAATAAAAGCGATTTCCAGGAAGAAATCCTGAAATTCGTGGCGGCTGTGACTAACACCGCTTCCGCAAGAAAACTCGGCATCAGAACTGCTTACGGCGAGGCCCTGGGCATAATCCCACTTTTTAACAGGACCTATACATTTTATTCAACAGGGACAGGAGGGGTCATTGTCGGAGGAGTTATTGCAAGATAGCGGGTGGTAAAAGCTGCCGAACTGGGAGGGTATAATGAGTATTTTTATCAGCATAACAACAGCATTTTTATGCTTTTTTTTAATTCTCTATTTTAGAAGGATAGACAGGCGCAATACTCAGCTCAAGACGCTGAAAAATTTCATTGCATCTTCGATAAACAACATGAAAATGATGTTCCAGGACCGTGAGAAAGACCTGATGGACAAAACCATTAATCTTGATATCTCTCTTAAAAAATTGGACAAAGCGACCGCCTACATAAACAACAAGCTTTTAGACATAAAAGACTCTCTTGCTATGTATCAGAACATAAAAGAAGGGATTACCGGAGATTTAAAGGAGGCAGCCAGGTTTAATAATGAGATTTCCTCCTTAAGGGAAAGGCTCTCCGATATCAGCGGTATTTCTGATGAAGTCAAAATCCTGAAAAATGAAATGGCAGAGATGAAAAAGCTATCTGAAGAGGTCAGGAGCGAGTTCGAACAATCGCAGGAATGGGCAAAGAACAGTATTGAGGAATTACGGAACGTGGCACTTGCGGAACTGGATGACAGGGAAAGGGAGATAGAGCAAACTATCGGATCTCATATCGATGAACTATCATCTCAATTCCAGGGCAAAGCATCGAAAATTCAGGAAGCTTTAAATGAAAAAATAGAATCATATAATAAAGAAACAGAAACAAAAGCCTCGGCCATGTATGAGCAGATCAGCAGTTCCAGAGACGAATTTATTAAGGGAGCAAAGGAATTAAAATCAAATGTTTCAAACACCCTCGATGAATTCAACACAAGATGGAATGAAAGTGTAAAACGCTTTAACGAGATGAACAGGGAAGTCGTAAGCAAGACTTCCGAAATCGAAACAAGACTTGCCCAGAGTGAAAAAGCTGTTACTAAAAAAATGGAAGATTCCGGAAACAATATTGAAAGGCAATTCAAAGAGATTGAGGCCGACTTCATCTCCAGGTTTGCCGCCATGGATGACAAGTTCCTGTCCATCAGATCCGGTATAGAGACTCTCCATAAAAAAATCACTGTCGAAGCTGATGACATGTTCAAGAAGGCTGAATCCGGTATTGCCGGAGAGATAGAGAACATGAAAAAATCTGTTCTGAGCAACGCCGATGAACGCCTTAAAACTGTGGAAGATCAGTATTCAAAGTCGATACAGAAATTTGAAAAGGAGTTCAATTCACAGATTTCAGAGGCAAGAAGCGATATAAAAGAACTGAAAGCCGAAATCTCAGAGACCAGCAAAGCCGCAGGCGGACTTAAAGAACAGGCCATAAAAGATCTGAATGCCTCAATAGAAGAGACAAAGCGCTGGGGCCTGGAGCAGATGGGTTCCCTGAAAAAAGAGATAGATGAATTTAAGAGCGGCATAGATTCGGCAGGCGAGAGAAGCTCCGAAAAACTGAACACCTGGATCAGGGAGGTACAGGATAAAATAGAAAATCTGACAAGTGACTCTTCAAAGGAGATCGCGGACTTTATAGAACGTATGAAGAACAGGGAAAAAGAACTGGCCGAAAAGACCGATATGATAATTTCCGAATACAAAATGAAGATTGAGGAATATAAAAATAAATTTACCGACGAAATCAGCAGCTATGTATCTTCATCAACCGAGGAATACAAAAAAATACTCGACAGGATAACCATGATAGAAAAGGAACTCAGCGGTCTCGAGGAAAAGAAAATAGGTTCCATCAGGGAAAAGGCATCCGCTATCGAAACAGATATTTCAAAGAAAATAAAAGATATGGCGGGCGACTTCGACAACTACATCAAGAAAAGCGGGGTGGATATCGACCAGGCTTTCAGCTCTGTCAAAACCGATGTAACTGCACTCATCGGTCAGCTTAGAAGCGATAAGGAAGAGTTCAAGGACGAGATAAGTGAAAATATTAAAGAACTCGGAAAAAGAACCAGAGATATAGAAGCCCGCTTCGACAACCTGCTGAAAAAGACAGAGATCCTTGACAGGGCTGAGGGGCTCGCGTCCAAATCAAACTCGCAGATAGAAATGCTCAACCAGAACATAAAGGAACTTGATGCAAGGAAGAAAGACATCGAGGAGTCGCTAAAAACATTGAACCAGATCAGGTCTGAAAACAGGGATCTCAACGCCCTGCTCCTTAATCTGGCTGCCAGTAAAAAAGAAACCACGATAGTCCACCAGACAATGACCGAAGCCCTTCAGAAAGCTAAGGAAACGGAGGATATACTCAGCCTCATTGAGAAACAGCAAGGAAAAGCGGAGGAGGTCAAAAAAGCCCTTTTGGACACTTTAAAATCTTACGAAGATATAAAGTTAAAAGCTGCCGAGGTTGAAAAGAAAAAAGATGTGGTCAACAAAATATTAAATTCGATTGAAAGTTCGAAGGATGATCTGAAAGATATCAATGCAAAAATAGCAGGTGCGGAGGAAAAGATAACCGGAATTGTGAAAACATCCAAAAAGATAGAAGAGGATATCAAAACCGCGCAGGCTGGCATTTCGAAGATCTTCGGAGAGCAGGACAGGGTAAGCTACGCAGTAGATAAGATCGTTGATATCGAAAACCTCCTGGTTCATATCGAAGAGGAGTCCAAGAAGGTCCAGAAAATGAGAGAGTGGGTCGCAAAACTGGAAACAAGGCTCGAGAGAGTAAGGGATACCCAGGAAACTGCGCTCGTGGAAAAGTCCGGCTCCTCAGGGCACAGAAAGCCCTCATCCGATGAACTTGGAGCCGATGAGGACGTGATCAAGAATATACTCAGGCTCAAAGAGCAGGAATGGAGCATCGAGGACATATCGAAAAGCCTGAAAATATCGAGGGCTTACGTAGAATTGATACTGGAAAGATACGTCCAGTAATTAACAGCTTTTACCAAGAGGCAGAAAATTATGCTTGACATCAAATTGATAATGGAAAACGAGGCAGATGTAAAATCAAGGCTGAAATACAGGCTTAAATCCCCTGAACTGATTGAAAAGATATCAGCATTAAACGCAGAGAAAAGGGAAATCCAGAGGACGGCGGACGAACTCCGGCACAGCAGGAAATCCATCTCCAAAGAGGTAGGCATACTTAAAGCAAGGGGAGGCGACGCTTCAAAGCTGATGAAAGATGTTGACAGGATCGGCACTGAACTGGCAAAGGTCGAGGAAAGGGAAAAGGCCGTCAATATTGAACTCGAAGAGAATCTTTTGCTTCTTCCCAATCTGCCGATGGATGACGTACCGGCCGGCCCTGACGAATCCTCCAACATTGAAATAAGAAAATGGGGATATCCCCGGGAATTTTCATTTAATCCTCTGCCGCATTACGAATTGGGTCAGAGGCTCGGTATTCTCGACTTCGAAAGGGGAGCAAAGATAGCCGGCAGCGGTTTTACCCTCTATAACGGAAAGGCGGCAAAACTTGAAAGGGCTCTCATCGATTTCATGCTTGACACCAACGAGGCCGCCGGTTATGAAGAGAAATTAGTTCCCTTTTTAATCAATTCCACTTCCCTGCAGGGAACCGGGCAGCTTCCTAAATTTAAAGAAGATCTATACAGGATTGATTCCAGTGAACTTTACCTTAACCCGACAGCAGAGGTACCCCTGACTAACATATACCGCAACGAAATTCTCAGGGAATCAGACCTCCCTATTAAAATCACAGGCTATGCACCCAGTTTCAGGCTGGAAGCAGGGAGCTGGGGCAGCCAGACCAGGGGGCTTATCCGCCAGCACCAGTTCAACAAAGTCGAGCTTGTAAAATTCACAAGGCCGGAAGATTCAGTGAAAGAGCACCAGGATATGCTCAGAGACGCGGAGAAGATACTCCAGCTCCTGGAGCTTCCCTACAGGGTGGTAATGCTTTCCAGCGGTGATATGGGTTTTTCGGCTGCAAAATGTTACGATCTTGAAGTCTGGCTTCCCAGCCTGAACAACTATAAGGAGATCTCATCGGTTTCCAACTGCCTGGATTTCCAATCCAGAAGGGCCGAAATAAAATTCAGAAGAGAATCCACGGGTAAAGTGGAATTCGTCCACACCCTTAACGGTTCGGCTCTTGCCGTTGGCAGGACACTCGTTGCCATTCTGGAGAATTACCAGCAGGAGGACGGCAGCATAGCCGTCCCGGGCATTCTCCAGAAATACATGGACGGATCGATTGCAATTCCAGCCATAGAATGACAGATGTGCAATAATTGTGTGAAAAATGTGTTAAAAATACTTGTATTATTTTATTTTTAATTTATAATTTGAAAGCTATTAATAAGGAGGGTATATGCAGTACTCAAGGAGCATCGTGGAAGGAGATATTGTGCAGTATTCAATCAGCGGCGACTTTACGATCTTTTTTTTAAACAATATCAAGCTGGATATAGAAAAGGATATTGCAAGCGGCCATGTGGCATACCTTGTATTCGATATGCGTAATGTCAATTACATCGATTCAGCTGCAATCAGCCTTCTTATTATGTCGGCCAAATACAACGATACCAAGGGAAAGAGGCTTATCATTAAAAATCCCACTGATGTCGTCAAAAGGATCATAGATAATGCTGAGCTTTCGTTTGTAGATTATCAGTATGCCTAGGCTTTGAAAACCTGCACCCGCAGTAATTCTGCCTGTAAATACCAAACTTCGAACATATGTAGGCTGATTTTCTGTACCCATCGTTCTTTTTAAAATCCGATTCGATATATTCAGTTCCGTAATTTTTCGAGAGCTGCCAGCCAATGGCGTTGATCTTTTCCGCATCCTTCCAGGGACTTAAGGTCAGGGATGTCGCTACTGCGTCAAATAAGCCTTCCCGGGCCTTCCTGAAAGTTTCTTCAAGCCTTATAGAATAACACAGCTCGCATCTGCGCCCCTTTTCCGGCTCATCATGAAAATTCCTCACCGCCTCATCCCACATAGAACGCCTTTCAACGGAAGAATCCTCAAGTAATGACAGGCCAATCCCGCTTCCGGAGAATATTCCGAATATTTTATTCAGCTCACCTTTTCGCCTGCCGTATTCCTCTCCGGGAAAGATATTGGGATTATCGAAATAGAGGGACACATAAAAATCCGGGCTTTTTCTAAGGACCTTTTCCCATGCATCTGAACCTGACAGTACATTCAGGCACTGCGACAGGCAGGGTGCGCAGCAGGCATGGAGGAGCAGCCTTTTTTTATTCATAGCTTTCTTCACTTCCCTGTTCACCGTATATAAGCGGCCCGCCTGAAAAGGATTCAAAGGTTATCTTTTTTTCAGCTATCATTTTTATCACGAGGGGAAGTATCTTATGTTCCTTTTCAAGGATCCTTTCGGCGAGGTTCTCCTCTGTATCACCCGGTATGATCGGCACCCTCGCCTGCATTATAAGCTTACCTCCGTCAGTCACCTCATTCACGAAATGAACGGTACACCCGGAGATTTGTTCCCCCGCATCGATGGCTTTTTTATGGGTTTGAAGACCAGGAAATTTCGGCAGAAGGGATGGATGGATGTTTATTATGCGGTTGGGAAAGCTCTTTATGAACTTATCCTTCAATATCCTCATGAAACCGGCAAGTACAATGAGATCCGGTTTTGCTTTTTTTATTTTACTAATGTAAACATCCTGCGCTTTGCCGTCGAGTTTTGTTTTAAATTCCCCCGGATCCAGATATATACCCTTTATCCTGTGCTTCCTGCATATATCGAGGGCCTTTGCGGATTTATTATCGCTGACAACCAGCACGATACGGGCACTGCCCAGATATCCTGATTCAATAGATTTGATCACCGCTTCAAGGTTTGAACCCCTTCCCGAAACCAGTACTGCTATCCTGAAATTCATCTTCCAAAGAACATATTAATAATGTCGTTCTGAGTTACGAAAATCGCGAGAAGAATTATGAAGATCACGCCGGCAATTTCTATCCTTTCCCTCACCCTGTCAGGCAGTTTTCTACCGCTGACGACTTCCCCTACGCTTATTATGGCATGACCCCCGTCTAAACCCGGAAGGGGGAGAAGGTTTGCAAAACCGAGGGCAATGCTAATGTAAGCTATGAACCATATAAAATACCACAGGTCAGCGCGTGTAGCGATAGTGCCGGTGAACTGGAGTATCCTTAAAGGACCAGCTACACTCTTGCGCACATCGATCTTTCCTATGACCATCGCCTGGATCCCCTTGTACGTCAGAATTATGAGATCGTCAGCCTCTTTAAGACCTCCGGCAAACGCGGGGTAAACTCCAACAGCCCTGACGATCCTGTATACTCTCGGACTCTGAGAAGGGTCAGGCTCAATGCCGAGGTATCCCCTGCCATTCAAACCGGCAAGAATAACCGAATTTGTAATTATCCTATTGGTCAGGATCTTATCGGGCCTGGAGATTACAATCGTCACCCGTTCGCCGTTTGTCTTCCGGCTGAGGTATTCATGAAGCTTGTAAAAATAATCGGTCTTCACATTATCTATAGACCTGATCTCGTCGCCAGGCTGAATACCGGCCATGAAGGCCGGTGTATTCGAGATCACCGAACCTACAATGCAGTAAAAGAGCGGAGACACTCCGATATACGCCGCACCGCTGTTCGTGTTGAAAATGGGGACCACATGGGTATGATTTGTCGACCCGTTATGCAGGTAAGTAAGTTCAAGCTTCTTATTGACATTAAACATCACAGCAGGAAGAATATCATCAAATTTTTCTATCTTTTTATTATCGATTGAAAGTATGGTGTCCCCCGATCTGAGGCCTGAAATCATTGCCGGTGCAGATCTGTCGTCAAGTACCTCGACCTGGGAAGTGAGGTACACTGCTTTATATCCGACATAAAGAAGGATGGACAGTAGAATAACCGCAAAGACATAATTGAAGAACGGCCCTGCTATGGAAGTCAGCAGCCTTGATAATGGCGGTTTGTTCAGCCATGCTCTCGGGTCAGACTCAGTTTTGTCATCCCTGTCCTTGGCCTCCTCGCCCCTGAGCTTGCAGTATCCCCCGAATGGAATTATCGACAGGCGGTAACGGGTCTCCCCAGAAGTAAAGCCTAACACCTCTTTCCCGAAACCCAGCGAAAATACATCAACCCCTATCCCGTTAATCTTAGCCATAATATAATGGCCGAGTTCATGAACGAAGACCAGTATCCCCAATATGGGGAGTGCTATTATATATATAAGTATACCCATCAATTATCCTCCGGAACAGGATCCCTCTCAATATTATTTAAGAAGATTACTCAGCAGCATGCTGCTCGCCTTTATCAGGACAGAATCTGTAGTATCTTCACCGATCTTCTTTGCCTGCGCGAGGTCATCCAGAGCGCCCTTTTTATCTCCGATTTTGTATTTTGCAACGCCAAGATTAAGCATAGCCTCTCCGAGCAGAGGGCGTATCCTTAAAGCGTTGGAGCAGTCATCAATAGCGCCTTTAAAATCGCCGAGATATATTCTCGAAAGGGCCCGGTTATTAAAAGCAACTGCCAAATCAGGCTTTAACTTAAGTGCACGTGAAAAATCTTCTTCAGCATTTAAGTAACTGCCGTCATCGTTTTTTACCATTCCGCGGTTATTATAAGCTTCCGCGTATTCCGGATTAAGCCTTATGGCCTGATTGTAATCTTCAACCCCCGCGCTCTTATCACCCAGAGAATACTGAGCAAAACCGCGGTTATTAAAAGCTTCGGCCAAATCTGGAGCGATCTGCAGGGCAATGTCGCAGTCCTGGAGAGACGCAAAATAATTCCCCGTGCTGTTCTCTGCCAGCGCACGGCTGCTGTAAGCCAGCGCATTCTTCGGGTCAAGGGCGAGCGCCTTGTTCAAGTTATCTATGGCATCGTTGTAATTCTGTAGCTCATTTAAAGTACGGCCGAGGTTAACATAAGCTTCAACCATCTTCGGGTTCTGCTTCAGCGCTTCTCTGAAATCTTTAGCTGCACCTGAATAATCTCCCTTTTTAAATTTATCTAGCCCGCTGTGATTAAGCAAGGCTGATGAGATCATGCTGCATCCCATAAGCGATATAAAAAATCCTGATAAAAGCAGTCTTTTAAAGGTCATAAAAACCCCCGGAATTTCCCTTACAGGACAACGCTGACTTTCATTATAATTATCAGCCAGATATTATGGCACAGGTCCTGATATTATTCAAAAATAAAGAGGGGAATTAATTTAATAATGACATAGGAGACCTTAAGCACCTCAATAAATCTGGAAGTATCTGCCGATATATATTATAGTTTTATTGTAAATATGTCCATGACGCTTCGAACAAACAGATCCTCAACCGGTTACAAGGAGTAGTGTATTCTTGAATTTATCGGTTATATCGCGGTCCTGCTTTTTATACTGATACTGGCATATATATTAATAAAGAACAATATCCTGTTCACAATGAGAAAATTGAAAGTTGGAAAAGTGGAACTCAATCTCAGGAAAACCCCCTGCCCGGTCTGCGGTTCTTTAATCAGGGATGGCGACAGGGTAAAGACCATGGCTTATTCACTGGGCAAAGAAAAACTGATACTTGTCCGGGGCTGCCCGTCATGCTACCCGCCCGGCAGAGGCATAAAAAGAATATGCCCGGTGTGTAAAAATGAATTGAAGGTAAAGGACTACCTCATCGGAAAAATGTGGGAAAAAGAAGAAAACAGATTACACCTCCATATACTGGGATGCTCAATCTGCAAGCCCCACTCTTTTATAGTAAAAGGATGAATAACAGGAGAAATTCACAGGGAGACGCAAAGACATGACGGTTTTTGTCTTATGGGCATTTCCAATATCTTAGCTTTTATGACCTCTTTATCCTTAAAATCAGAATATTTTTCTATTTTACCCATAGATCATCATCAATAATGATTCAGAAATGAACCATTCTCTCTTTCTTGTGAAATTATGCCCTAATCAGGGATTCTTCCCTCTTCTGGAACGCATATCTCATCATGTTATAGACAAGGTTCATAAGACCAATATTCGTTTCAGCCCTTTTTATTCTGATAGACCTTATAAAGCTCCCATTTATACTATTTTCAACAAACCCGAAAACATGTTCGACCCTGCTGCATCCGCCCCTATATCATGTCAATAGGCAAATTTAAAGATTTTATCTGGGAAATTCTGGTTTATAATTCATTCACTGAAGATATGTTATCGAAGATATTTGTCACAATGTTCTTCAAGCGCTGCGGATCCGTTTTGTTGCTTTTCCGGACACCGAAATTCAATGCCAGATATAGGGACGGGTGGGAAATATTTCCGGGAAGTCTGTGCAGGATCGATGACATTTTTGAAAACTCTTTTTTTGTCCAGATAGCCCCGGCCTGGAGTTCATAGGGCGTCATTTTTTTAGGGTTAAAAACCACGGTATTATTATCATAGTATTTCCAGTTCATGGTCAGAAGCCTGCCTTCACTTTTAAACTTTTCATATATCTTTGTGCCAGGATAGGGGGTCAGAATATTAATAGACGCCGAACCGATCTTATTTCTTTCAAGGAACTCCAACGTTTCGGGGAAAATCGCTGGAGTGTCGTTGTCGAAACCGAAGATAATGGAAGCATGAAAATGAATTCCGAAATCCTTGACCTTTCTGATTGCATCCTCAAGCTGGCCGATGTCCTTTATAGACTTTCTCATGCTTTTCAACTGTTCAATGGATACGCTTTCCAGGCCGAAAAAAAGCCCTACACATCCGCTTTCGGCCGCAAGCTTCATGAGTTCATCATCCTGCACGAATGAAATGGAGCTCTGACCTACCCATCTGATTTTTAATGGCTTTATAGCCTTGAAGAGCTCTTTGGCATACGGCGGGCTCCCCACGATATTGTCGTCTAAAAAGATGAATATCCTGCCACAGGAATCCTGAATATTATGAACCACATTGGGCACCGGAACATGCCGGATCTGCTTTCCGAACAAATCTGAAACACAGCAGAATTCGCAGTTGTAGGGGCAGCCCCGAGTCGACATGACCGGGACGACATTGAACAGTCTTTTTTTGGTGCTTTCCCGGAATTTCAATGGTATGTAACGGTCAAGTGGAATGTTCGGGTGATAATAGTTTTTTTTTAGGTTCCCGGATTCAAAATCACTCAGCAATTCCTCCCAGATACCCTCGGCTTCGCCAATGACTACGGAGTCGGCAAACTGTATGGCCTCGTCAGGCAGTATAGTCGGGTGCACGCCTCCTAAAACAACTTTTTTACCCCGTCTCCTGAATTCCTGCGAAAGGTAATATGCCCTGGGAGCATTGGCGGTCATGCAGCTTATCCCGACCAGGTCGCATTCCTCATCTAAATCAACATCCTCGATCTCCTCTTCAACTGTTTTTACCTGGTGCCGGGAAGGGGTAAGCCCTTCCAGTATATACATGGCCAGTTGAGGAATCATATGCTCATGAGGGGTTCTTTTACCGGGATCGCTGCTGGGAGAAATAATTAAAATTTTCATTCGATTCCTTTTTTTATATTCTGATTTGAATCGTTATATTAACCATTGCTCTGAACAAAGTCAATATTAGGCACTATGGGAGCCCATAAGAATTCTTTCTCCGTTACTGAATGTCTTTGCGGCTCATGAACCTCCTTACGACACGGAAAAGCAACCCCCGGATCATTGGGAAGTAAATTATCACAAGGCATTATCCAAATGAAAATTGGGATAAGTATTTTCATTTATCATAAAAGGTCTGAAAATAATGCCTTTTTCAATATTAACACACCCTTTTCTTTCATCATTTTTTCAAAACCGTTGAATCATCCCCGCAAATAAAATCAACAATTCCTTCGTTCGGGTATGATTCCATGATTGTTGATGAAACTATTGGAAAAATTGAGAGATTCAAGGAATTGAAAATCCCGGTCCTTCTTCTCGGAGGGAGAAAGAGCTGCAATGATATGAAAAAAGCATTTAATGAGTTCAATTCGGTTTTACCTAATGTAAGAAGAATCGATATTTCTGGGTTGGGTCATAAAGCTGATAATAGCGTCAAACCACGAATTTTAGCCCGTGAACTTCGCAACTTTTTTAATTATGATAAACAATTATAAGTGCAGTTTTTGGAATTGCCCTTATTATTTCCCGAAGCTTTTAAACGGCCAGGGTATGATCATTGAAACCCTTTTACGGTAGTTTTCATATTCTTCCCCGAAATCCTTAAGAAGCCTCCGCTCCTCGAAAGTTTTTATATACGGAACGGCAAGAATACTGAAAAGTATCATAACCCCGATTCCCAGCCAGGAACTGAGGTAAATCACCTCCGCAAAATAACATGCAAGCGCGCCGAAAACCATGGGATTCCTCGTATAACGGTAAGGCCCTCTTACCACGAGATTCTTTGTCCTTGGCGTAACGGCTACTCCGAAAGCGTCCGTTGGACCCCCCTTCCCGATCCTGAGCAGATCGAGATTCGACCAGAATGCAAATACCAGGCCTGTAACCAGTACAGGCACTGATATTATTATTCTTACGGTAAGGCTGATGTTAATTTTTGCTCTTAAAAACCCGGCTTCAAATCCGGCGATCAGGTATAAAGCCCCCGGTATTAATATTATAAACATTAATACGGCGGCGAGGTAGCCTGTTAAGTAACGAATTGTCATCCACGCTTTCATCCTTCATCCTCCATACTTAAGATCTGACAGAATTTTTAATAGTGCATACCCCGCCGAATATTAAGATAAGCCCCCAAAAAAATGGTCTTGACAAAATTCCTGCAGGAGTGGGAACGCTTACGGGGAGTAAGTATAATCCCCATGTTGCCAGGTAACATCCTCCAATAATAAGGAAATGTCCTAAAAGAATAACAGGTATTGATTTCATAGTTAATCCTCCTTTTTTTGGATAGAAAATAGACCAGATAAAATACCGGAGATATGAGCGTCTATTATTTAAAACTAAGCTGGTATTGCTGCATCTGCCCGGGAACTGTGCGCTGACCAATGCCTGAGTCCAGTCCGTGCGTGCCGTCTGATAAATACCTACATCGTTCATAATACAGGTTCCATTCCAACCTTCGATAGCCCACATTTTGCTGTTGAAAACTACACTGGTATGATATCACCTGGCGAATAAGGAAGTGTTTGAATCTGTCTTAGTCCAGTATGCACCGCTGCTATAAACACTAAGTGTAGCACTCGTATTGGAGCAAGCCGCAATTGATAAAGACATTTAAACGACAGCTGTTATTAAAATTATTATATTTTTCATATAATACGTCCTTCTTTAATTCTAATACTTACATATTTTATCAGTTTATATTGCTTAAATCCATCTTTTATTTCAATTGTTTCCTATTTCAAACTAGTTAACTGATTTGAATGAATATTAAACTTCTGTAATGTTTCCGCTGACGTACTTAATACCAGACCTCCTTTAAAATATAATGCTCCCCAAAATTTGGACAGTTGCTTAAGGTGAAATTTTGCTGCGTAAAATCTAAAATTTTAAAGGAGGCCGGGTATGAGCACGCAGAGAAAACATCACAGCGCGGAATTCAAAACGAGGGTGGCATTGGAGGCCATCAGGGGAGCAGAGACTCTTAACAAGTTGTCTGTAAAGTTTGACGTCCATTCTAATCAGATAGCCATGTGGAAACAGGAAGCCATTGAGTTAATCAAGGAAGGATTCAATCAAAGGAAAGATAAAAGATTAAAGCAGGAAGAAGAGCAAAAGGACGAATTATTCAAGCAGATCGGGCAGTTAAAGGTTGAACTTTACTGGATCAAAAAAAAATCCGGACTTTCCTGCAGAGATTAAGAAAACATGGATTGAGAATAATAACCCTTATATTTCCATTGACCGTCAGTGCAGAATATGCGGTCTTGCAAGGTCAGGGTATTATTATCAGCCAAAAGGGGA
>CAYPRX010000012.1:0-4985 GCA_964413265.1 uncultured Brevinematales bacterium | reverse complement strand
ACAGTCCTCAGCTCCGCTTTCGCCGCCTCGAAATCATGTTTGAATTCCGGGTTCCTGTACATCCCTTCCGCAATTACTGCTGCGCAGATTCGTCCTGCTTCCACATCGCTGCGGTAGTGGACCCCTCCTATTATCCTGTTAAGTGCATAATTCCATCCCCGTCTATATAATTCCTCGTTTTTTGAAGGCACCATCCCTGCAAGTATCGTAGCAATCAGATTACCAATAGTTGAATGCCCGCTTGGATATGAATCGTTAGCCGGCTTATCAACACAGGGATCGACCCTGGAATCGAGGATATAAGGCCGCGGTCTCTTCCAGTACTTTTTGTAAACTTCTATTATATCCTTAGCGTTTTCAACAACATTATAGAAAAATCTGTCGGTGACCGGAAGATTTTCCTTTTTAAAACCGGGCCCGAGCACATCGGCAAACCTGAAAACCGAAAGTTCCTGATCGGCTCTCGCAAAATCAGACATATCTTTTGTCCGGTTTGACTGAAATCTGAGGATTTCCTCGATTTCCGATCTTGTCTTGGCTGAATTATCTGCAGGGGGTTGAGATACAAATAATGTAAGGTCGCATTCATCCGGCTTCAAGTAAGTTTTATGAGATGTCCTGTCCGCTGTAAAAGCATAGGCTGCCAAGAGAGAAAAAAGCATCGCTGCAGCCGCTATCCTCCACCTTGTTTTCTTCATTCGGTAACCTCCTGAATTTTATAGTCCCATTTTAAAATACTCCAAAGAAAAATGTAAAGAAACCAAATGAAGCAGACATTAAGAACATGTTAATTTTTCTTTAATTCAGGATCATATAGAGGCTAACAGCAACATTTTACAATCTTTATTTTAATCATCTAAAACATTATCCCTGCGAAAATACCTGGCCATAACTTACCGCCATTATTGTAAGTTCTGGTAATGTTGTACATCGGGGGAACATATGCCGAACTGCTCTGACAACAGCTATAGTAATAGTTCAGCGAGACTCCTACAATTAATGAAAGGTGTTCAAAGAGGCTGAATCCGGCATATACTCTGACTTTACTCAAAATGTCATCGCCATCCCATGTATCAATATGGCTGACACTTGATCCCAGGATTTCAATGTTTACATAGAATGGATCCAGAGGAAGATGTATGCCAAGTCCCATGCCATAAGTCCAATAAGTTTCAGTGTAATCAATTCCCGCGGTATAAATATTGTAAACGGTTCTTGATCCATTTACCAGAGCGATGTTGCCGAAGCCCATTTCATCCGCATAGAATTGAACATGTGTCTGCCCATTTCTGGCTACAATGCTTACAAGGCCGATCGGTACTCCATCTGCATAATCGGAATAATTTACAAGCCCCAGCTGCAGACCTTCAAAGTACCCGGAATAATTGACAAGACCTGCCTGCACACCGCTGTTTGAATTGACTGTAAAATTGGCAAGACCTAACTCCACACCTTTAAAATTGCAGCCATTGACATTAATCAGGCCGTCCTGTAATCCATTAAAGTTTCCCATCACTATATTGACATGACCAAACTGCAACATTGAAAAGTTTCCATTTACATAATTAACCAGGGCTAACTGCGCTCCCTTAAAATCATTTCCAGTGTATGTGACAAGGGAACACTGTAAGCCATTGAAGTCATTGCCAGTTATTCCGACGAGTGAACAGTCCACACCCTTTGCATCTTCGCCTGTAATATTCACAAAACCCAGCGAAAGACCCTGAAGCCTATCACAGTATCCGGCTCCGATATTGATCTGAGCGTAACAAATCGTCTTTATCCCATCTACTATTATGGGAAATACAGAGAAACTGAAAGGAACTACAACATAATTTTGATTTTCTTTGTTGACCGGATTACCCTGGACCTGTTCATTTGTTGACTTCTGTGCCTGCGCAAAAAATAAACCAGTGAACATTAAGCATGCCATTACAACAGTAAAAATTCTTTTCATAAAAAATCTCCTTTATTTTGTGATACTATAAAAACACAAAACAAAGGAGAATGTGTTACTTTTATAAGAATTTTTATCTCACTTGGGATTAGAAATCTTCCCTAAAATTCAACTCCTGCGAATATTCCAGGCCAGATGATTAGATTATTATTATATGCTTTGCTTAGATTATAAACCGGATTTATGCCGGGAGCCTGACCGCTATAGATGTTATAAAAATTCAATGAAAGACCGGCAATAAACGCAAAATGATCTAGTATGTCCCAGCCTGTATATATTCTGAACTGGCTCAGGGTATTGTTGCCTACCCAGCTATCTATATATGCAAGACTGGAAACCGATATTTCAAAATTGAAATAAAACGGATCTGCCGGAAGATGTACGCCGAGTCCCAGCCCGTAACTCCATAAAGAGGCGCTTGTGTTAATACCCAGTTTGTAGATGTTGTAAATTATTTTTGAACCATTGATGAATGCAGCGTTGACAAATCCGGTCTCATCTATCCAGGCTTCACCATGGGTCTGCCCGTTGCTCAAGACTATGCTTGCCAGCCCTACTGACTCTCCATCCATTCCGGCTGATACATTGATAAGACCTACCTGCAATCCTCTGGTCATTCCATTTATGTTAATAAGCCCTAATTCCATGCCGTTAAAATTTGACGGGTCAAGATTAAATAATCCAGCCTGGAAACCATTGAAATTATTCAAGTCTATGTTTATATAGCCTGACTGGAAGTAAGAGAAATCGTTCACTACTATATTGACGAGTGAGAACTGGGCACCTCTAAAGTCATGTCCAGTATATGTTATGAGAGAGCCCTGGAATCCGGTAAAATCATGCACCGTGATCCCGACCAGAGATATATCCACATATTTTGCATCTTCACCAGTAATATTAATGAAACCCAGAGAAGTACCCTCAAGCCTGTCGCAATAGCCGGCACCGATATTTAACTGGAAATCTACGATAATTTTATTTGTTGTAGAGATTATTGGTAATATTGAAAACGAGAAAGGGATCCTTACATAATTTTCTTCCACATTGGTAACAGTATTTCCTCGCATAACTGTCTTTTCCGTTTCTACCATAACCAGCATGTTTTTTGAAAAAACAGGTCTTTCATTCTCATTTATTGTTATATCCCCCTGAAAGATTTCCCTGTCCTTTTTCAGATTAATCACATATGATCCCGGTTCCAGCCCGAGTTCAATCATACTTCCCTCAGGCTTATTTACCTCCGCTATCAAAATTCCCGAATCATCCCTGATACTGAGCCGTCCGGTAATGTCTGCGTCAATTATTAATGATGCCGTCGTTTGCCGCAGGTCTGTCATCACAACGTCACCGGAGCCTGACATATGGATATCATAGCTCGGATGCTGGGCTCCTCCGATTGTTTTTTCCGTTTTTGCAAGAGTCTCCTGATAGGCATACTGATAAGCCTGATTTAGAGTGACCCTTTTATTGCCGCCTGTATTGGCCGCTCCGCGGAGACCAGATAACAGTGCATAAGTAAAATAAGAGCCTTTCAGGCTGTCAGATTCCTGTGAAGCTTCATCGGAAGAACTGGAGGTTATAATCGCATAACCCTCAGTTTTTACTGAATTATCAATTAAAAATGCAGGTCTTTTTGCGCCACCTTTCAGCTTTGTCAAGGCTCCCGAAGAACAGGAATCCAGAATAATGATGCGCATATCTACCGGCATATCCCTGATAACGTCTTTTAAATCTTTGTATGTAAATTTATCCTTTGCCAGAAGGATTCCCTCCTCATCGGAATGTCCTGAATAATAAAAAATCAATTCCATGCGTAAATAGTCGCTCCTGAGACTAACCATCTTCGCTCTGAGTGTCCTCAGCCTGCTCAGGATTTCATTCAGTGATGGTTCTACAAGGAAAATATTGTCCTGCTCTTTTATACCACCCATTTCCATGAACAATTTTGAAACTGATTCGGCGTCGCGAACGGCATAACGCAGTGTTTCAAGCTCCGGACCGCCATTATTAGCACCGATAAAGACACCGAATCTCCGTACAGCTGTGCTTCCAGAGGTCATGCCGGAACTAGTGGTAATGATAACCAGACTGACGAACAGGAATGCCGTTAATATCCTGAGGTTCATATTCAGTCCCTCTTGATTAATGTAAATACAAATACCTTCTCTTCTTTGAATAATTTCAGGCTATTTTTATCTGAACTCTCCGGGTCTTTTGCCAGGATTTCCGCAATACTCATTATATTGCTTAAATTAATTCTTTTATCGAATGTAATAAAAAAGAAACGTTCAAACTTCGGAGCATTATCGAGTTCATAAGACTCCGGAAGCAATGTTCTCCTGCCCTGCTCAAGAATAGTATCTGCCTGCAGGTTTACTGGGAAATGCCAGGTCAGACTGCCTCTTCCATCAATAGAAAAAATTGTGCCGAATTTTTGACCACCTGCATAATAACCAAGCTGTATGATGTCACCCTGCCTGGCAGTATCGCCATTTTTCAGCAATTCTACCCCCGATGCTGTTTTCAGGTATATCAGAAGGTAAGATTGCCCCTTTGAGCGTAAGTTATCGACCTTTCCTGTATTCACAATTATTACAGGTATTATTATCAGTGCCAGTAAGATGAGGGACAGGACAGGTATGTAAGATCTGAAACGGGGCAGGACATTTTTATATCTGACTGATTCTTCCCCGGAAAATGATTGCTTAATTGCTTTATCTGAGGTATATATTTGTTCCTGTGCCAGACGATGCTCGATCCTGGCTGCCATTTCCGAAGGTTTATAACGGCTCAATATTTCTTCATTGGATTTTTTCATTAGATCCAGCCGTTCTGACAGTGTCTTATCCCGGGTCAATAAATTATCTATTTCTTTAATCTTCCGGGATTCTAATTCACCAAGAAGATATCTTTCAAGCTCGAGGTCTGATATTATCCGGTTTTTCATAATATTTTCTCCTGAAGCATTTTAGCCTTTTTCCTCAGCAGTCTCAAACGCCTGCGCACCCCTGAGATGGAAAGGCCGACT
>CAYPRX010000011.1:0-2320 GCA_964413265.1 uncultured Brevinematales bacterium | reverse complement strand
CTTTTTTTTATGGCTCTAATTGTCCTGTAATCAATATCCACCCCGTAAACCTGTTCCGCCTTCTCTGATAGTAATACGCTTCCATATCCGGAGCCGCAGGCGAAATCGCCGATAATAAAACCATTTCTGATTTTTGAAAAGGCATATTGATATCTCCTGTAATGAGATTTCTGGTACATGTCAAAGTTATCATAGCTGATGTTTTTATTTCGAAAGTCAATATCTACCCTTTCGCCGTTATTTGCTAAACTCATTTTATTCTTAATGTATAAAATGAAATCATATAATTTTTTAATAAAAAATTTTACTATTTTCTTTATTTTTTTTATAAATATCATTTAAACAACCTTTAACAGATAGCCGTTAACATTAAATGTTGCATTTTTTCCAAAAAAATCACACCACTGCCGATCGATAATAAAATCGTCATTCGTTTTAAGAAAATCATTAATTGCCTTCAGTGGACCGCCATGAAATTCATGTTTCATGCCCAATCTGTCAATTATTCCATCCTCAATGATTAAATATGAATCTTTAGTAACCACAGGAGCGAATTTTTTCATTACAGCTAATGTGTTCTCAAATGTATGTGTTGAATCTTCAATGACAAGAACCTTCTTATAATTTTCAGCCTCCTTTAAATCGTAATTTTCCCAGCCCTCAGTAAAGCATTTGATTCTGTTATGCTTTTTGAGTGAATCATCGCTCTGGTTTTTTATATCTATGGTATGTAAAAAACCTTTCCCTATAATATTTAAAATATCCGCAATATAAAGGGCACCCCCTCCGACATTTGTGCCGATTTCTATTACAAGGTCCGGTTTAATCTTAAATAATATCATCTGGTATATTAAATAATCAAAAGGACTGCGGATGGCTTTAATTCCGTTATATGTGACTTTATGATGCCCTTTTTCTATTGCTCTTAAATTGAATTGAACGGTTTTTATAAAATTCTTTAACATCTATCAATCACCTTATTGATTGTCAGGGTCATTTATTAATTTCCACTGAAACAGGGGTCTTATCAGACCGGCCATGTTGCCCTTGTAAACTCCTCTGGAGGATTCCTCACTTAAATCATCGACCATCTGTATCATAATAGCCTCTTTTTCATGACAGTGAACCTGAAAAGGATCGGGTGTTAATAAGGCAGCGCCGACGATAATGGAGCCTTCAGAAAAGAAATGCGGCATAATAATGACACGCGAAGTATAGATGCCTCTGTTTTTTTTAATTTTTTGTGATTCTGAGGAAGTATCGTGAGAATCGAAAATATTGATTCCGCGTTCATTATAGAAGTTTAAAGCAGGGGTTATAATCCTGTTATCAACCAATACTTCATATTTAATTTCAATAATAAGGCGTCTGTTAATATTGAAACTGCTTTTATTTTCCAGGTTTTCATCCAGAGCTCTTAATTCCATAAGCCTGCATACTTCACTGCCGGAATTTTTATCTTCCGCCCATATTTTATAAGATTGAAAATCAAGGTCACTGGCTATGTATTTATTTATGACTGTCTCTATATCTCCCGACTCCTTAATTTGTCCGTGGCTTAAATATATGGCCTGACTGCACAATCTTGAAACTGCATCCATATTATGACTGACAAAAAGAACCGTTCTCCCCTCTTTTGCGGACACATCCTCCATTTTGCCAAGGCACTTTTTCTGAAAAGCCGCATCCCCGACCGCAAGCACCTCATCTACTAACATTATTTCAGGCTCGAGATGGGCTGCAACAGCGAAAGCCAGCCTCACATACATGCCGCTGGAATAGTGTTTTACAGGAGTGTCCAGAAATTTTTCAACTTCTGAAAAAGCCACAATCTCGTCAAACCTGCGCTTGATTTCAATACGTCTCATTCCAAGGATCGAGCCATTTAAATAAATATTTTCACGTCCCGTTAATTCAGGATGAAACCCTGTTCCGACTTCAAGAAGGCATGCCACTCTGCCCCGGATACTTACTTTCCCCCTGGTAGGTTCAGTAATACGGCTGAGTATTTTCAGCAGTGTTGATTTGCCGGCGCCGTTTCTGCCGATAATGCCGAGTCTCTCACCTTTCCTGACCTCAAGAGAAACATCCTTGAGAGCCCAGAATTCCTCCCTGAATGGAGGTATGACATGTTTTCCCAAGTTTTTAATCTTCTCAGTTACCGCTTCACGGAATGTTCTATATGCTCCCGCCTGCTGATGGCTCAATATATATTTTTTTGATAAATATTCAATTTTAATAATGCTATCAGACATTCATAACCTCTACCATAATGAAGCAATGAAGTTGCAATGCTCTTTAAAATTATAATTCACACTCA
>CAYPRX010000010.1:0-2182 GCA_964413265.1 uncultured Brevinematales bacterium | reverse complement strand
CTATTGTCTATAAGAATCCAGAATCCCATCCGCTCTATATTTGTTATTTCAAATTCCAAAGTGCCTGTCCCATTCTTCGATGAAATCATTTCTTCTCTCCCTAATAATGCTTCTCAAATATGTAAATTCAGATTCCGGAATACCGTAATATATCGCAATTTCTATCTCAGGCTCAAGCCAGAATTTAGCACTGACATCAGGTGATTCAATATGCACATGACGCCTCCTCTCTTCTCTGCTGTTGAAGAAAAAACGGTATTTCCCTATTCTAAAAATTGGAGCTTTAAATTTATTCTGCCGATTACTTCCAGTACTCATTCCCATTTGTGTCTATCACGCCCCATTTCCCGTCAATCTCGACCCTTGCAAGGCCGTCCTCGAAATTAAACTCGTCCTCGTATTTCGTATGAACGGCCTCTTCCCCCCTGGAGTTTAAAAATCCGTAGCTGTTTTTACCTGTCGAGGGATCTTTTTTGCCAACCCACACCATTCCTTCAATGAATTCACCGATCCTGTCGTATTCGGCGACCTCCTTCCCATTTTTGTCCACCAAGTAGTACATATTTCCGTCCTTTGACCTGATTTTCGCAAAGCCTTCACTGAACGGATATACCCCTTTATGAGTACCGAAAGTGAAAAGTTCTCGCCCTGTTTTATCGATAAACATGGCGCTTGCCGTGCCTGCCCATATATTGCCGCTTGTGTAAACGCAACCTATCCCCTCGCTGAATGGGACCGCCTGGTCATACTTGATAGGGATCGTTACACGGCCGTTCTTGTTTATATACCCGTATTTATGCCCTCCCAACGGGTTCGACGCACTCGAGGTATCTATAGCGACAACGGCCAGTCCCTCGCTGAAATCCCTCGCCTCGGCATATTTCAGGGAAATTACCACACGGCCTTTAGTGTCAATAAACCCCCAGCCTTTATGATTTACGCATACTCCCGCGAGACCTTCCTTGAAATCGTTAGCCTTATCGTATTTTAGCTGCACAATCACTTTTCCTTTCATGTCGACGAATCCCCATTTGCCTCCCTCAATATCACGTCTGTCAGTTTCGAATGTTCCTCCCATATTTACAAGAGCCAGACCACCACTGAAATCATCAGCTGCATCGTATTTGACCGGGACGACGACGTTGCCGTTGGTGTCTATAAATCCCCATTTGCCTCCAATGACTGCGTAGAGTTTGTCATCATAACTGCCGAACTGATTGACCTTGGCCAGGCCGTTGGTGAAGGCGTACTCGTAATCGTATGTCAGGGGCACGACCTGCCGGCCGGTCCTGTCGATAAAACCCCACTTACCGTTCGATACTACCCCGGCTAGACTGTCATAAAAACTATAAGCATCATTGTATATAAAAGGCACGATTACAGCGCCGCTCTTATCGATGTAACCGTACAGGCCGCCGTTGGTAATCCCATTAACATCCACGACGCTCGCATTTTTTACGAATGCCAGGCCCTCCCTGAAAAAACCGGCGTCCTCGTAATTCACGGGGATTACGATTTTTTTATTAGCATCACAATAGCCCCATTTATCGCCGTCCCTGTAGGGGATAAGGTCGTAACTGAAAATGAACCGGCAAGCAGTTGTCAGTAAAATAGCGGAAACAATGAAAATAGCAGATTTTTTTATCATAGGGACCTCCTGAATTTTCTATTTTATCAATTTTTATGGGTGCCTGTCGTCTCATCCTTCCTTCATGAAACTATTTTTTAAATCGGAAAGTGACTAGCTCCCCAAAGTTTGTTCCACATGATATGTTAGTTTATAATATATCAGGAGGACCAAAATATGGCAAAGAAAATCTTCAAACCAGAACAGATCATCCAGAAACTTCGCGAAGTCGAAGTTAACAAGTAAAAGGGCATAAGCATGGCCGAGGGCATCCGGCAAATCGGTGTAACGGAACAGACATATTACCGAAGGCGCATGGAATACGGGGGAATGAGAACCGATCAGTCCAGAAGGCTCATCGAAATGAAGAAAGAAAACAGCAGGCTTAAATGGATTGTGGCTGATAAAGAGCTTGATATTCAAATTCTCAAAGAATTCATCAAGGTTGAATCAAACAACTCCTCATTGTGGGCTTTTTGAATTATTTGTTAAATATTTCTTAGCCTTTTTTATCATCCTTATTGAAAATTCAATTTATAAAATCATTATTCGGAA
>CAYPRX010000009.1:0-4731 GCA_964413265.1 uncultured Brevinematales bacterium | reverse complement strand
TAAAAAATTGGTTGATATAGGTTTCCCTTTGCCAAATATAATATCCGTTTGCCAAATCCCAGGCATGGGCATATTTTCCTTGTCTCAAGTTGTATAAAAATATATTTAAATCCATTACTTTTACAGAAATACTTTTTTCAGTTAAACTGCTTTTTAATAAGGCCAGACCCAAAGGAGGATTTTGACAAGCCCAACCGACAGGCTGAATCAGAATTATATCTGTTCGTTGATTTTTCATTATCAAAACCTCTGCTTTCTTTTTTATATTAACACCCATTCCTAATCATTTCAGAAATAACTCATTTTGACTTAAGATTAGTTCATGAATTTCAAGCCGTTAAGTAAAATATTTAATTATTATATCAATGGTTAATCTGTTTTCAGATTCCCTGGATGTTAAATTTTCATAAATATAATCTTTATATTTATTGACATCGATATCCGGTAATTTTAATTCATTGGTCTGACCAATATCATCTATATTATAAGTTCGAAAACCCAGCAGTTTCGCTATAATTGATTGATGCTTCAAAATTGTATTTTCATAAAGTTTTTCAAATTCATCAGTATGAATAAATAATATAGGCTTATTATATAAAACAGGGAAACTTATTGATGTACTGGCATGAGTTATTGTATATTCGCAGTCTTTTACAAGATAATTAGTTTTATTATATATAATCTTTCTTCCACCGAAAAGGCCTTTATCATATTTTGCCTTGGGATGAGCAGCTATAACGACCGGAAACCCAAAACGGTTTTCAAGTTCGAGAAAAAAACAATTAAGTTTCTTTATATAGCATGATGCATCAATTGATTTTATATTCATTATTTTAAAATCGTTGCTGTCAATAATCTGATCATCTAAAAAAACACAGTACTTTTTCTCCAATATCCTTTCTTTGCGATTTTTCACCCTCAAATAATCATCATAATCAAAATGATTAACAGCTACCCTTTTTTTTGCCGAGAGATGAAGATTATGCCCGGTTTGACCCGAAGTAAAAACCACATCAAAGTCTTTTATCAGACCTGTTTTTTTTAATATTTTTAAAAATATTCTGTTAAAATTATGCTTGATAAAACTATTTATTTTTTCAATTTTATTTTTAGATTTAATAAAATTATTAAAAAAATGTTTTATTTTCTTGATAATTGTAATCTCCTGATTATTATTTTCTTCTATCGGTAAACCATAACGGCCGAAGTAGAATAATTTACAACATTTCCTAGTCAGTAAAAAAAATAACCTTAATAACTTATTTTCATATGACATTTGCGGATTAAAAAAAGTTTTTTCAATATCCTGAGATTCAATCATTTTTTTTAATTCTTTATAATCTGTTACCATTCTAACATACGGCCTGTCTATAGCATCAATAAATTTTAGATTCCTGGAATAAAATTGTGAGATATCCCAGTATTCAACCTCAATACCTCTTTCCAGCAATTCGCAAATAAAAAAATCTTTTTCTTTCTTTAAACTCAGGGATTGATAATTAATAAAAATTATTTTCATAATTCGAATTGTCTCATTTAATACAAAATAATGAAAAATTCACAAGCACCACCCGTCGTCGACTAATATATTCTGACCATTAACATATTTGGATAAATCATATAATAAGTAAATTAATGTACCGGTAAGATCATTGTTTTCCATCATCCCTTTTGAAATAGAATAATTTTTATATTTTTTTAGAAAAGAATCAGGCTGTTTATCGGAAATTCCTCCGGGGCTGTTGCAGTTAAAGCGGATATTATAACCCTTGAAATATTTTGCCATATACCTCATAAGATGAATTATTACTGACTTAATAGCCATATATTCAACGGCCATAATCATATATTCATACCTTCATAAATGTCTAACCTTGGGGCGATCACGCCGTAAATCGAGGACAAACTGATTATATTTCCATTTTAATATTAATCACGGAATCTTTATCAAGATCGGAAATAATCGGTATGCCGCTATTCTCAGCAATTGCATTAACACATGCCATCCCTAAAAGACCGGCACCGCCTGTAACTATTATAACTTTATCATTTAATAAAACTTCAATCTTTCTTTAATTCAACCTCTTGAACCCGGAGTGGCATACCGGGCCTTTTAAATATTTCTCAGGATGCCCTTTTTTTACAAATGAAGATATATCTGAAAAGGCTTCTTCACTCGCCTTTAAGTATGATTCAATATCACTATCCTGGTGTGCGAAGGAAGCATAAAAAAGATTTGACGCAAGGAACCCCTTTTCCAGCATTATCTGGGTAAAAAGGGTTTTTAATACCAGTGGCTTGTCATATTTAAAATCGAAATGACTCAACGGATAAATGCCTGAAATATGAATTGGAAGATTAAATTTTTCAGATAATATTTTCCAGCCGTCCTGAATCTTTTTCCCAGACTTGATCAAATGTACCGGAACATTATTTTTCTTCAACTTTTGTATTGTGGCTATTGCCGCTGCTGAGCCTATTCTCTCCGTCCAGTATGTACTACTTATAAATGATTCCTGGGCAGAACCCATAACTTTAGAAGAACCGATAATTGCTGCCATGGGGTAACCGTTGGATATTGCTTTCGCAAATACAGCAATATCCGGTTTAATTCCATATAATAAATGAGCACCTCCGATATTTAATCTAAAACCACAGGTAATTTCATCTGTAATAAAAACTATTCCCATTTCTTTTGATACCTGGCGGATTGTTTCGACAAATTCTTTATTGGGGGGATCATTTCTGATGGTTTCAAGAACTATTGCACAGATATTATTCTGATGCTCATGTACAAGTTTCAAAAAAGCATCTTTATCATTAAAATTAAAGCCGATTGAAAGCCCCTTCAATCCTCGCGGAACTCCCGCAGGGCTGAGACCTGGTAAAACGTGCCCGTCTAAAGCCGAATCATCAGCTAAATTGGCTGCAAGATACCAGTCATGCCATCCATGATAACCACAGAATAAAACCTTATCCTTTTTTGTATGAGCCCTGGCAATCCTGACTGAAATTGCCATTGCTTCCCCTCCGGCCCTAGAATATCTGACCATATTTGCCCATGGATGGAGAGAACACATTAGTTCGGCAAGCTCAACTTCCTCAGGTGGATTCAGGGAACTCATATTTCCATCATCAACAACTTTTTTAACCGCTTCATTAACATCAGGATCGGCAAAACCAAGGATATTCGTGCCTATGCCCATGGAGATCATATCAATATATTCTTTGCCATCAAGATCCCAAACGTGACATCCCTTTGCCTTTGAATAATATGCCGGCCAATAATCCGGAAGAAACATTTCCGGACGTTTTGAAAGCAGCTGAGTTCCTCCAGGTATAAATTTTTTTGCTTTTATGTAGAGATTCTGTCCTTTAGCCATTAAATTACTCCCAACGATTTTTTACTTTATGTCTCTTCTTTTTTTATATTCTTTTTGAAATTTTTCCAATATTCCTTTGCTATACTCATATTCTTTTTATAAATGTTTTTGTTTATTACTAAATCGATTAATTGATCATCTTTTATTGTAAGGATATCAATATCAGACTGTTTGATTATTTCAGTAAAAAAATCGAGATCAGCCTTATAATCAAGGGTAAATCGGAGGAAATCATCATTTTTAATATTAAAATTAATAGTCTTAAGATTTGTCTGATTAAAAATCCGTCCCCACCCTGTTTCAAGTTTTGAATAATTATTCTTTTTAAGACTTTCTTTTAAAAAAGAGGTACTATATCCCCAGACGTTTAAGCCTAAAGGTAGCCCGTTGGTTTTTACAAAAACATAGCCTTCATTTAGTATGTTATAAACCTCTCTCATAGCGTTTGGTGAACAAAGAATATCATCCCCATCAACTGAAACAATAAGATCAATGCCATAAAATTCAGCAGCCTCAAGATGCCTTTTAGGAATATTATCATCATCGCCGTAAAAAACCAGACTTTCTTTGAATGAAGTTTCAAATTTAAAATTGGTATTCCTGTTGCCGGTAACAATTACTACCAGAACTTCATTTGACTTAATTTCAGAAGAAAATTCATGAATAATACGCGAAACAAGATAACCCATAATTTCGCGGCCGTTTATTTTAAGTAAATGTTTTTCGGGAAGCCTTGTTGAACCCATCCTTGCAGTTATAAAGATCCCGGTCTTCATTTCAGACCTCTATAAATGAGGACAACTTATCCGATCTTTCTATTTTATATAAAAGCTGGAGAACCTCATAATCCTTCTCCAATGTATTAATAAAGGGTTTTTTATTCTCAATCGCCTCTATGAAATCTGAAATTTCCTCAATATACATATTTTCACCGATATTGGCATTATAACCGGTCTGTGCTGCTTTCATTTCATATTTTCTTTCATCCCAATCATTCTTTTCAGGATCAAAAACTTTAATGCAATTTTCATCCCAAGACCAGTAAAGCTGTTTTTTTGAACCATTAATAATAAGACGTCTGGTGGCATACCGGGAAACCACGTCCACAGTTACAGACGAAAGAAAATTTCCGTAATCCAATAAACAATTATAAGTATCGTCAATATATTCTGCTCCTTCAATTTCTATTGTTTTTCGATAATTGCCTGCTACTCTCCGAGGAAAACCAAAAACTAATGTAAACCAGGTTAACTCAAGAGGGACAATTTCTCTCGCTCCACCGGTTGAAGGATTAGATACATAGTATTCGCTGACATTTTCATAACTATGCCAATCCGGGAGGTACTGT
>CAYPRX010000008.1:0-9546 GCA_964413265.1 uncultured Brevinematales bacterium | reverse complement strand
GATCCCTCCGGCGTAATCCTGGTGACGCTTTTGTCACTAAAATTTGCCGTCCACATATTGACCCCGTCAAAGGCGATACTCTCAGGTCCATTCCCCGTTTCGTGGTAGGTTGTCATCGATCCCTCCGGCGTAATCCTGGTGACGCTGTTGTCCCTACCATTTGCCGTCCACATATTGACCCCGTCAAAGGCGATGTCAATAGGACCTTCCCCTGTTCCGTGGTAGGTTATATACGATCCATCAGGCTTAATCCTGGTGACGCTGTTATCATCATGATTTGCCGTCCACATATTGACCCCGTCAAAGGCAATAGCCGAAAGGCGGACTTCCACTTTCGCTGCATAGGTTGTCATTGATCCTAAAGTAATCATAATAACAAAGACTAATATGCTTTTTTTCATCAGTGACCTCCCTTTATGTTTCAGTTCGTAATTGTAATACTTTCATTTTTGAAATTATTCTATTGATGAATTATAAGAATGTCAATGCTTCGAATTGCCATATAAAAAATCTTCTCAAAAACTAATCATTGCATCTAATTAAAATCTATTCGAAATTTTATTAAAATAATTCTAGCAAAGCCGGTAGGATTTAAATTCAAAGTCTAAATTAATAATGGATTAGACCCAAGAAATTAATATTTAAATGAATTTTAAGAGAGAATGAAATCCTTTTATCGTGGATATGAGAGGGTATCTTATTGCATATTTAAGTTTTACAGTTTTTTCGCCGAATTAAACCATTATTTTGATTTTTATTTTCATAAAAGCTAAAATTTATTATATTAGTTATTGAGACTGCCAAGTCCTCCGGCAAAAGTCTGGTTTTTATGAAGGTTTTTATGAATAAAATAGAAGAAGTTGATGTCGAAAGAATAAAAGTTTTAAAACAGGATTATGATACTATAACGAAACGCATAGACAAGCTGAAAATTAATATATTCGGCATTCAATTATCTTTTATTGTCGGATTTTGTTTTTTTTATACCCTATTTTCCGTATCTTATCTAGCAAGTATAATATCTAATCAATCGATAATATTGATCATAACATCTGGGCTGGTGTCCGGGGTCGGGATGTACATTTATACTATTTTTTTCATAAAATATATTTTGGAATCAAAAAAAAGAAAAATTGAATTCGATCTGATCAATGAAGGAGCTGATACCTTACGGGAATATTTAAAAGAAGACTTTTTAACAAAACTTGTAAATAAAGAATTTAGATATCTGGATCAATATTATATTATGACAAAAGAACAGATAAACAAAGGATTTATCATCTTTATTTTGATGACTATAAGTTCAATATTCGCACTGGTCAGTATCGCCGCCACTGGAATAGTCTTATTGCTCTTTAGAAAACCTGATCCTGCTTATCTGACAACTGTGGTAGGTGTTATATCTGAATTCATCTCACTATTATTCTTCTTTCTATACAATGAAACATTTTTAAAACTGAGCGATTATCATAATAAATTTATACTGTCACAAAACATTTCCCTGGCCCTTAGAATTGCAGATGATTTAGTGAAAAATAAAAGCGCGGATTCAGGTCAAATTTTAACTAATCGATTAATTGCCGATATTCAAATCTATTTTAAAGGAATGACTGAAGAAACAAGGCCGTATGCAGAACTGAGGCGGGATTTTCACCATTCCAGAAGCTATAAATCTCTCATCCATTAATCTAAAAATAAATATTCAATCAAACTTCCTTCATTATGATTTTTGCTCTTGTGTTTTAACGGGTTTTGCATTAAAATAAATGTTTGGCTTTTTTTCAAAAGAAAAGGCGAAGCATTTGAGCAAAGGAAGCATGAATTGAAATCCGATAATTATTCAAAGAACACATTTTACAGTATTTGCGGTTTCAGCATTTTCACCATATCGAATATCGTTTTTATTGGAATCGCAGGCCGCCTTATGGGACCTGCAAATTTCGGCATCTTTACAGCCTTTTTTTATTTTCTGATTGGAATTTCATGGGCTAATTCATCACTTCAGCTTGCATCGGCAAAATATGTAGCTGTAAATAATATTAATACTACCTCTGAAGCTGTAAAAGTTCTGTCACTTGATTTCTGGCTGGCCGGTTTTATAATGTTTTGCATTATCTTTGCTCTGCACCCTTTTTTTAAAATAGTATACAGTCTTAACAGCCCTGTCGAAACAGCAGCGGGGGGAGCAGCAGCCGCCCTATGGCTTATAATCGCAGGTTACCGGGGTATTTACCAGGGTCATATGGATTTTCTCAAATTAAGTATTAATCAGAGCCTTGAAATTATGATCAGAGCGGCTGCAGGTTTCGTCTTTATCATAGCAGGCTGGCAAGTAACAGGAGCCCTTGCCGCTTCGATAGCGGGAAGCGCCTCTGCTATATTTATATTGACTGGAACAAGAGGCTGGTCGTTCTTAGGGAAAAGGGAGCTGAAAATAAATTGGGGCCTTCTTGGGACCTATCTGAAAACATGTCTTGTACTTGTTCCCTTTGGCTTGATATATGCTCTGGATCAGGCTCTTGTTAATTACCTCAGGGAGGATCAGAGGGGTTTTATTTCAGTCTGTGCACAGTTCGGTAAGAATATAGTAACACTTTCACTGTTTTTTTCGAACGTTGTTTACTCTTATTCACTTAAAAGCAGGAAGGGACATTTCTGGGCTGGAATTTTTCTTACTTTACTGGCATTTTCATCAGCTGCCTTATTCACTGTATTCTTTGGAAAACAGATTGTCGTGCTGCTGCTGGGAACCGTGTATCTGCCTGCTGTAAAGATACTACCCGTCTATATTTTAGCATGCCTTCCCCTTGGTATCATGCTTAATATCCTGAATTACTCGATAGCCAGGAATATCAATTTTATAAGCGCAGCTGTCTGGATTATACTGGCAATACTTGCAGGTATTTATTATCTTACACTGAAATGTTTCGATATGAGTATTTTCATACCTGTAATGGGCGGGTCTGTTTTATTGGCCGACTTGGTGCTTCTTTCCCTTGTATTTTTAAAAAAAGATTTGGAAATGATACCCCCAATAAAAAATAACTATTGACAGAATAAAAAGATAAATTAGAATATAAATGCGGATATGAAAAATTTATCATGGGAGGTTTACGGTGAATAGAAGTGGAGAATTTTCGAGGAAAACTAGAGAAACCCATATCGACTTAAAGATAAATATCGACGGGACAGGTGCTTTCGAGATCAATACCGGCATAGGCTTTTTTAATCATATGCTTGAAACTATTGCAATGCACAGCCTGACGGATTTGAGAGTTGATGCAAGCGGCGACATTAATGTGGATTTTCATCACCTTGTAGAGGATACAGGAATACTTTTTGGAAAAGGACTTAACGAGATTTTGAAAAGTAAAGCCGGCTTAAAGCGGTTCGGATATGCTATTGTGCCGCTCGATGAAGCTCTTGTCGAAGCTGCTCTTGATATCAGCGGAAGACCTTACTGTAAGACAAATTTATCCGGTTTTACGGGCGACATCGGCAGTTTTAATTTTGAGCTGGGTGATGTTTTTTTTAAGGGATTTTGTTCAATGGGATACACACTTCATTTAACAGTGAAAAACGGAGATAACCTCCACCATATCATGGAAGCTGCATGCAAGGCTTTCGCCAGGGCTCTCAGGATGGCTGTCGAAGTCGATGAAAGGGCTAAAAATTCAATCCCTTCAACGAAAGATTATATTGAAAAAGTTTGAAAATAACATGACAGTTATAATAGATTACGGTATGGGAAATCTTGCCAGCGTTTACAATGCCTTATCCAGAGCTGGCTTTTCGGACGCGGTTATTACTTCAAGCTCAAAAGACGTAATGAAAGCCGACAAGATTGTGCTTCCGGGAGTAGGGGCATTTGAGGACGCTGTTAAAAATCTTGAAAAGTTTTCGCTGAAAGATCCAATTCTGGATTCAATTAAATCCGGAAAGCCTTTTTTAGGGATATGCCTTGGCATGCACCTTCTCTTTGAAAGAAGTCATGAGAATGGGGTTTTTCAGGGCTTGGGTGTTCTTAAGGGTGAAATAATCCGCTTTGATATTTCCCTTCCGGTACCTCATATAGGCTGGAACCAGGTAGCTATTGTTAAAAAAGGTGGTATTTTTGACGTTCTGGATAATAATGCTTATTTTTATTTTGATCATTCTTATTATCCGGTTCCTTTAAATAAAAATATTATAGCTACTACTACTGATTATGAAATCCGCTATGCATCTTCAATCGTTGATGGAAATGTTTTCGCGGTGCAGTACCATCCGGAAAAGAGCCATAAAAACGGGTTGAGGCTGCTGGAAAGGTTCGGCAGATTATAAAATTTATATAATTAAAAAAGGAGAAATTTATGTTAATTATTCCGGCTATTGACATAAAAAACAGGAAGTGTGTAAGACTTGTCCGTGGCAATCCTGAGTTCGAGACTATCTATTCGAATGAACCAGTTTTTCAGGCTAAATACTGGGAAAGGGAGGGAGCCAAAAGACTGCATATAGTTGACCTCGACGGTGCTTTTGAGGGTAAAACGAAAAATCTAGATATAATCCAGAGAATAGTTGAAGAAGTTAAAATCGAAATCGAGGTCGGTGGCGGCATAAGGGATAACCGCATTATAAGGGCCCTGAAAAACAGGGGTGTTCATAAGATAATCATTGGGACAGCAGCGATTGATAACAAAAAGTTTATAAAGAACCTATGCAAAAATGACCCGCATGGTGTAATCATTGCGATTGACGCAGCCGATGGGTTCGTTGTAAAAAATGGCTGGAAGGAAATGACTGATAAAAGGGCCGTGGATATAATAAAAGAGCTTGAGGAATTCGGCGTGGAAGAGGTGATCTATACGGATATAATGCGTGACGGTACGCTGGAAGGTCCAAATTATGACGCAATAGAGACTATGCTCACAGTAACTGACATTCCGATAATAATTTCAGGAGGGGTTTCGGCACTGGAGGATATCAGTAAGCTTAAAGAATATGAAATAATGGGATTAAAGGGTGTAATAATCGGGAAAGCCCTGTATGAAGGCCGTTTCAAGCTTTCCGAAGCAATGAAGTATGAATAGTGCCGCAAGGAGAAATACGAGGCCCCTTATGATCGGCAAAGTGAAAGTTGGGGGCTTCTCGCCAATATCGGTTCAGTCTATGACAACAACCCGCACCGATGATGTAAAAGCCACTGTAGAAGAGATCAAGAAGCTCATCAGCGCAGGCTGCGATATAGTCAGGCTTGGAATTCCGGATACTCTCTCGGCAGAAGCAATAAAAGAAATAAAAAAGTACGTTGACATACCGCTTGTGGCCGATATACATTTCGACTATCGTCTTGCATTAAAGGCTGTGGATTCGGGGATAGACGCACTCCGCATAAATCCTGGTAATCTGCGCAATGTCAGAGAGGTGCGTGAGGTTGCAAGGGCATGCAGGGGAAAAAACATTCCTATAAGGATAGGCGTTAACGGAGGGTCGCTGGATAAAAGGAAATATCCTCATCCGACAGCGGAAGCTCTTTGTGATTCTGCTATGGGTCATATAAATCTCCTTGAGAATGAGGGTTTCAGGGATATTAAGGTATCACTGAAATCATCGGATGTGAAAGTAATGGTCGAGGCTAACCGTATTTTTTCAGAAAGGAATGATTACCCCCTGCACCTGGGCGTGACTGAGGCAGGCGGCTATGAACAGGCTTTGATTAAAGGTTCAGCCGGGATTGGATCACTCCTACTAGATGGAATAGGCGATACTATCAGGTTCTCTATCACAAGTGATCCTGTAAAAGAGGTTGTGGCAGCCAGAACACTTTTAAGGGTTCTCGGTCTTCGAAGGGAAGGTATAGAGATTATTTCCTGCCCTATATGCGCGAGGCATGAATTTGATGTCGAAAAGGTCGTAGACGAGCTTACCAGAAAAACAAAAAGGTTTAAAAAATACATGAAAGTCGCTGTCATGGGCTGTGTTGTTAACGGTCCCGGGGAAGCAATGGAATCAGATATCGGCATCGCCGTTGGGGCAAGGGGAGCTGTTCTTTTTAAAAAAGGCTCTCTCATACGAAAAGTATCAAAAGAGAATATACTTAAGGTTCTTCTCAGAGAAATTGAGTTATTCCAGAACGAAAAAGACTTTTCTGGACTGAATTAATCTTCAGGCTTGATTGAACTTTCCAGAGAGCTCAGTTTTTCCCTGAGCTTTTTTCGGAAGTCATGGTATGAGTCATTAAGTAAATTCGTGAGTGCCGGGTTAAGTTCAAGGACGTATTGAATTTTATCCGACCTGGAATTGATTATACTTATTGACAGAGGAGCCGGATTGTAAACTTCAATTATATTCAGGTTTTTGTCCATAAAATACATCGTCAGATAAATATAGGTATTTTTCATCCAGTAAGAAACATGTCCGGGGTTTTTATTTATAAAGAGCATGCCATCAGTAGAGCCCCATGACCTTCTGTTCATTAAGCCTGTCTCTTTCTGTTCCCTTGTCGATGCAATCTCAATATTTAAAATATTTGTCGCCAGAATAACAGTGATCATTATAGTATTCATAAATCCGGATTCCTTTCAGCAGTCCTAAATGAGGAGGCAGTAGATCAGGTTCAAAACTGCATTGAAGGTATCATAGCATAGAGAAACGAGAAGGAAAGACGCCAGATAAAATACTGCAGTCTGAAGGTATTCCCTCTTCAGCATTCTCATATTTTTAAAAGCAGTACCGAAGGTCGAGGAAATCAGGAGCATAAGAACAAGTATTAAATAATAGCCGATCCTGTTGAAGATCACATTACCGAGTGATCGGTAATTAATCCCTGAACTTAAAGCAAAATCATTGTACAACAATATATTAATCAAACTGACGGTCTCAGGGACATTTTCAGAGGAAAGGGCGAAAATTCCTGAAGCCCTGTATGGAAGAATAATAGACTTGATCCCGTTTATTTTTTTCTCTGTTTTAGCTATCTGTCCTGAATATTCAAAATACACCGGATTGACAATATAGATGAGATCATTGACTATTTTGGCGTAACCGGATGTTATTATATAATCCACTTCTCCGGATGTCTTAAAATTTATGAAGCGAAATTCCTCTATATAATAAGAGCCCTTCCCGTCATACATTTTTCCGAAATAGATATAGGAGGTGCCTGCTGAAAAAGCGATATTTGATCTGAAATTCATTTCTCCAAGTGCATTGAATTCAGCCATTGTGAATTTTTCTCCTGTTGTATCTCTGACGGTATTTTTAACGGTGATACCCTTCGATCTGAGATTATTACTGTAGCTGATATTGTCATAGATAGCCGGCAGGGCTGCTTCCTGGTACAGGAAAACAGCCCCGATAACCAGGAACATGAAAACCGTGATGTTGAAATTAGACCCGCTTTCTCTGCCTGTATAGCTGTTTTCAGCTGCGCTTCGGAATACTATAGGCCATAAAATGCTCAGGGATGCTATGACAGGAATATAAAATAAGAAAGTCCTTGAGACAGTTATTATCAACAAGGAGGAAATGGTTTTATCCATTCGGTAATAGTAGATAACAGAGAAAACTAAAACAAAAACAGCAAGTAATAAAAAAAGTCCGATAAAACTCCCCGTCTTTTTCATTGGGCCGCCTTCCTTCTCTGTCCGAATGTTCTGAGACTGATGAGGATATAACCGACAAGACCGCCAGGGAGCCCGACAAAGATGCTTGGAAGTATCAGATTAAACCTTGTGTTTTTTATTCCTGATTTAATTATCGATATTAGAATAAAATACTGTGGCAATACTAAGAATAAAACAACCGATAAAAACAGGATAACAGACCATGATAGGAGAATTGTCTGCCTGTCGCTAAAAAATACAGCAAAAGAACAGGACAAGGCGAAGAACCCGAGATTCATGAATAAAATCGAAATAATCAGGGCAGGTAACGAGCTGCCAGCTTTCATTCCGGAAAATACAGTCAGGAGGCGTCTGGAAGAGGCAAGCAAATTATTGATAAGATAATCCGAGATACCTGTTTCTCCAGGATTGACCGTCTCAACTTTAAATGGAAGGCTTAAATGGCTGTAGGACGGTCCAAGAGAAGAATTGAAAACTGCAGTACCGGTGTCAAGGGTGATATTGCCGCTAATCGATCTGAAATTATTAAAAAGGTATAAATTATTATAAAATAATGCACCCCTGGCGCCGCTTTTCAGCACGATTTTATAACCGTTAATGTCGCTGACAGCGTCCGTCTGGATATCCGGATAGTAATATGTGCGTGTTTGACCTGCGAATTCAATGAAATCGCCGCTTATAAAAAAAGAAGCGCAGAATATAAAGGTATTAATAACAGTCAGGATTGGTATCATTGTAATCATAAAGGGTCTGCCGGTGACTGATGCTATATTAGAAAAATATATAAGACTTGCAAGAATGGTGACAAATGGCAATAATCTGATTATAACTATTCCATAATTTTTAACTGAATCTATAAAAAAAGATGGAACATCCCTGGATTTTAACAGGACTGCCGATGCGAGCAGGTAAATCAGCATTAAAATGCATATAAAAAATAAAGTTCTAAGGAGTGTAAGAGAATACCGTAATAATGACTTAAAATAAACCAGAAAAACCTCCTGAAAAGAAGATATACAAATAAATGTATCGGCTTTAGAATCCTTTAAAATTGAATTGATAGCCGGAATAAGCATAGAAAAAGGCCTCCCGGCGGGAGGCCTGATCTCCCCCGGTTGGTGTCTGGGAGCGTACTTTTGTGGGATGGAGTGAGGCTTGAAATGAAGCGTATAGCCACAGGCCATACCAGGATCAGCCTCCTCCCTCAAGCGATTACGTTAAATGATGCTCCGCTTTATGCCATCATGCGTTAAGGCAGGTTTTTTGCAAGATCCCTGATCAGAGTATCTTGATAATCAAGGAGCTTTTCTCTATCATAGGTAAAAAAGTCGGAATGGGTGGAAATGCGGTGTTCTTTTGAGCCCTTGTTTTCGATAAACTTCTCGCCTTTTTTTTCAGAAGGCTGCCTTCAAATGCAGTCCTGAGACGGCTATATGTCTGGAACTTCAGGACATCGGTAATTATTCTTTCCCTTTCCAGATCATAAATATTGACACATCCACCTTTTTCCTTTTTCAATTCCACCACAAACCGCAGGAAAAGGAGAATCTACAGTCTTTATCTCATTTTCATTGACACTGTAAGGTTACTCCGCTTCATTGGTTTAGTACTGGGAATATGGACCTTGTCATAACACAGATATTCAAATTTTACATAAACTGATTTTTTCTTCTTAGTTAGCGCCATTCCATCCGTCTTTAATAAACCTACAAGATGCTTATTAAGAGGCAATTCAAATGAATGAGGGTTAAGTGATGAAGCAAGGGAAGTTTGAATAATATTATCAATACGTAAATTTTTCTTTAAAGGCACTTCTTCAATTTTGGAAGCGGGGGTAAGAACGACAAGGATATCATCTTCTACGCAGATGTGTTTCAAGCCTGAGAGTTTGACCACTGTATCCTTGTCGATTCTTAGGGCAAAGATAAAATCTGCCCGG
>CAYPRX010000007.1:0-19424 GCA_964413265.1 uncultured Brevinematales bacterium | reverse complement strand
ATAGTATTTTATCTCTGGATGGTCGGGTTCGTGCAGGGTTATAAAAAGCAGGCCATCGAAAATTTTATAAAGTTCGATACAGCGCACTTAAAGGTCCGCAGCGCGATTTATGATAAAGATGACCCATATTCAATTTCCAATAATATTCAAAACTCGAAAGAGGTGGAAAAGGTCCTTAAGGAAAAAGTTTATGTTAAGGCGTTTACTGAAAGGATTGAGTTTCTCGCGGAAGCGGATAATGGCAGGGATTCATCTCCCTGTGCCGCAGTCGGGATCGACCCTGAAAGCGATCCGGGGGTTTTTTCCCTTACTAACTATATAATAAGAGGCAGTCTGGAAAGAAACGGGGCTTTACTTGGAAAATCGCTCGCTAATGACCTGGGGCTTTCTACCGGGGACTCTTTTTTTATAACGTTCAGGAGAAGGGAGGGGATGATCGACTCTGTCGAACTCACCGTTTCGGGACTGGTGGAAGCAAGGGACCCGGTGGTTAACAGTTCCATGATATATATCCGGCTGGACGAGGCAAAACGCTATCTTGCGACTTCGAACGTAACTGAAATTGCCGCGATTACAGATAATCCGGAAAGAGAAAATTATTACAGGGATGACCTGAAAATTGATCTCCCGAAAAATCAGATCGCAACCTGGGGAGAGCTTTCAGCCGGCATCGAAGGGCAGGTTAAGGAGAATGAATTCTCAACTTACATTTTCATTGTTTTTTTAAGTATCATTGCCGTAATCGGGATAGTAAACACAATGCTTATGTCTGTTTATGAAAAAGTGAGGGAGATCGGCATACTCAAGGCAATGGGTATGTCTGACATTGGCGTCCAGGGTATATTTTTGATGGAAGGACTGATTATTGGCATAGCAGGCGGGATTGCAGGATTGGCTGCAGGCGGTCTCCTTGTATGGTACTACACTGCTGTCGGTATGGATATGAATGCTATGATGGGAAAGGGCTACGAAAACTTCTATGCTTCCCTGAGAATTGAAGGAACATTAAGGTGGGGATGGAATATTCCATCTTTTTTCTATGCCTTTTTCTTCTCAATTATATCGAGCTTGGTCGCCAGTTACTATCCGGCAAAGAAAACAACCATGATGCAGACAGCCGAATGCCTGCGGACAGTTCAATAGGAAGGTTCCAATGCGGATGATATTAAAATTTGCCTTCAGAAATGTAATAAAAAACAGGAAAAGGACATTATTGACTGCAAGTGCAGTTTTTTTCGCTGCGCTGATTGTCGCAGTGGCGATGGGCTGGCTTAACGGCTGGCTTATTTTAATATTAGACAATTATGCGAAATATCAAACCGGAGATTTCCGCATTACAACAGAAAAATTTTTGAAAAGGGAAAAATTTGTTCCAGTGGATGAGATCGTTTCTGATTCTGCAGAATTATTATCAAAGATACGGCATATTAAGGGAGTTTTATCAGCCGAAGAAAGGATTAAATTCGGGATTATGATGGCTAAAGGCGATACCACGGTTTATACCTTTGGAATGGGGATAGATCTGACTGGAAGCAAATTGAGGCTTCGTGATAAGATAATAAACGGGACTTTTGATGAAAGCGGTATATTCATCGGTAAGAATCTAGCAAAAAAGCTCGGTGTTAATATAGGGGATAAACTTCTACTTGCAGCCAAGACCTCTGAAGGCGGATTTAACGGGATCAAACTTCCTGTCAGAGGCATTTACAGTTTTCATGTTGTCGCTTTCGACGATCAGTTTTTTTTCATCGATCTTTCAAACGCCAGGAAACTCCTGAAAATTCCTGAGGGGACGACTGAGATTCTTATTTATACAAAAAAGGGTGTGGCTTCAGACAAAACTGAAGCAGCTATTGAAAAATTTCTTCCTACAGGCCTTTCCATGCAGAGCATGAAGGAACAGCTTGGAAAGCTTTATGATATTTTTAGCGTAATGCGCTGGGTTTACTATTTGATTTATGCAGCCATTGTGTTTCTCGCTTCTTTTGTGGTTGTAAATACAATGATGATGTCTGTCTTCGAACGGACCAGGGAAATAGGGACACTCAAAGCTATGGGAATGACAGATGGCGATATCTTTCTTAATTTTATACTGGAAGGCGGTATTATAGGAGGACTGGGAAGCATTACAGGAGGTGCTCTGGGGTTCATCTTCAACTTTGTTTTCAGCAGAGCAGGCATTGACATGGATTTTGTAATGCAGAATTACTCAGCCATTCCTATGGAATATATCGTACATCCCCAGATCGGCCCGGAAGTACTGGCATTGACTGTAATACTGGGAATCATCATTCCATCACTAGCGACTGTTTATCCCGCTGGACGAGCGAAAAAACTTTTGCCTGCAGAGGCTTTGCGATCAATACGTTAAATCTCGTTCTGAAAATCTTGAGTAAATTTTAATACGGTTTTATATTATATTAACTGTATATCAAGGGAACTATTACATCACGGGAGGAGTTATGGAGCATGTTAAGAATATCGCGCTTGTAGCTCACGATAATGAAAAGAGGGATCTTGTCGAGTGGGTAGACTGGAACGCATTTCAGCTTATGAATTTTAAATTGATCTGTACAGGAACAACGGGTAAGCTTGTAGAAGAGGCACTGGCTAAAAAAACAGATAAAGATCATCCCTTAAAGAATAAAATAATCAAGCTTAAATCAGGACCATTCGGTGGCGATCAGCAACTCGGCGCAATGATTGCCGACGGCAAAATCGATATTTTGATTTTTTTCTGGGATCCTATGCAGCCCCATCCTCATGATGTAGATGTAAAGGCGCTGCTGCGTATTTCCGTCCTTTATAATATTCCGACAGCCTGCAACAGGTCAACAGCCGATTTTTTGATTTCATCGCCGCTCATGAAAGAAAAGTACATGCCGCTTACGAGAGACTATTCAGTTTATATAAACAGGAATGTTGACATAAGTCCGGAACAGATCAAAAATGAAATATAAAAAACGAAATATTAATTGATATTTTTTATTTTCATTTTAAAATATTAACTAATTAGTTAAGAGAAGTTTCTTTTCCGCCTAAAGGGAGCGGGCGGTTTTTAGAAGCACTCTTTATACTATCGATAAACTGATCTATTTTATCAAAAAGTAATATCGCAGAACATTAAAAATTGAATTTATGGTTAGGACTTTACAATGAGCACTGTTGTCGGAAAAAGGATCTACCTTTCATATTTTTTTCTGTTCATATTAATGATCATTATTATATGTGCATTTAATTATTTGATATCGTTAAATTTTATCAATAAGAGTATGGATGACAGGATTTCGAACTCTCTTTGCTCAATGAAACCAATGGCAGTTTTAATAAAAACAGATGCAATTCATGGATTAAATGATCAAAAAATACTCGGTCTGGAGAGCGAGATAGGGTCATATCAGAAAAGATTAAAATTGACTGAATTAAGTATCATTATTCCGAGCGGGTCTGATTTTATCGTCATAAAATCCAACCAGTCAGGAAGTTCGGCAGATCTCGCACAAGAATTCCGTGATGCTTTAAAAGCAAAGGGCATAGTCATTGCAAAAAATTACCGAATGGTCAATCAGTCGCTTTTAAGATACGCATATCTTACGATCAGGAACACTGACGGGGAAACAATAGCTGTTATTAAAGCTGGTATCGAAGAGGGAAATTTCTGGCCGCTCCAGTCTGCTATCCTGATGGCGGCCTTAATTTTAATCGGATTCGTCGCCTTGTCAGGCTTCGTTCTCAAGCATTTCCTTGAAAGAGATATCGTCAATCCAGTAATGGAAATAAGCAGGGGCACAGCCCTCGTGGCAAAGGGTATGCTTTCACATACAATTAATATTCATGCTGATAATGAGATTGGCGAATTGGCTGTTAATTTCAACAGAATGACCCAGAGTTTAAGAGACAGTTTTGAAAAAATCGAAAACTCCAATAAATATCTAATAAATCAGCTGCTGACGGATCCCCTTACAAGCATGCCCAATAGAAAAAAATTTATAGATGACCTGGAGGTATGTTCAAATCCTGTGATCATTATTTTTAATGTCGACAGTTTCCAGGAAATAAACGATTTTTACGGGATTGAGGCGGGTGATATGATCTTGAAGGAACTGGCAAACAGGCTGAGCTCCCTGAACCTTGGCATACCATACAGGCTCTACAAAATGCATGCCGATGAATATACGATTTTAATCGAAAAAGAAGCAACTTTGAAGGAACTTGACCATTGGGGAATCTACCTGTCTGAAGAGGTGATGGAAAGGCCATTTATTTACAGGGATACTGAAATCTATATTACTGTGAGCGTGGGAATCGGAATTTCCCAGAATAAATCATATGAAAAAAGCATCGAAACCGGGATAGACTGCCTCAGAAATGCAGATATGGCACTGAAAAGGGCTAAAGTATCCAGGAAAAAGTATGTCGTATATCAGGAATTTATGGAAATTGTAAAGGAATACGAAAACAATATTCAGTGGACGAAAAAGCTGAAGAGCGCAATCAAGGATGACCGTATTATTCCATATTTTCAGCCTATACTAAACAATCATACCGGCAAAGTTGAAAAATATGAATGCTTAATGAGGATGATCGATGAAAACGGTAAAATGATAGCGCCTCTATTATTCCTTAATGTCGCCAAAAAGGCGAGACTCTACAGATACCTCACTAAGATGATACTTGAAAAGTCTTTTGTATTTTTCAAGGACAAAGAATTTGAATTTTCCATCAATATATCTCTTGACGATATAATGGATGAAAAAACAATAGGATATCTTTTCGATCTGATTAAGGCCAGCAGGGAATGTTCCAAAAGAGCAGTATTTGAACTCCTGGAGACCGAGAACATTGAAAATTATAACGAAGTTTTCGAATTTATAGGTTATGTAAAAGAAAACGGTTGTAAGATTGCAATAGACGATTTCGGTACAGGATATTCTAATTTTTCTCACCTTATCAGGATGCAGGTTGATTATATAAAGATCGATGCTTCACTCATTAAGAACATAGATAAGGATTTTAATTCACAGATCATTGCACGTACGATCGCAAATTTTGCAAGGGAACTCGGTCTAAAGACAATATCTGAATACGTTCATTCAAAGGAAGTCTATGAAAAATGCCTTGAAATCGGTATAGACTATTCTCAGGGGTATTATCTGGGAGAACCAAAGAAGGGATTAATAGATATTTAGGAACCTTTTCGCATATTTTGCGAATATATTGATCTCTATGTTCACTTTCTCTCCCGGCTTTTTACCTGAGAGCGCTGTTCTATTTACCGTTTCAGGTATGATTGAGACCTGAAAAGAAGTTTCGTTTACATTAAACATAGTAAGACTTATCCCATCTACAGCTATAGAATCCTTTTCAACTAAAAATCTTATTAGAGGGTTCTCAGCAGAAAATGTGAAAAGGTAAGCCTCCCCCTTTTTTTCTCGCGACAAAAGCCTTCCAGTTCCATCTATATGGCCCTGGATTATGTGGCCGTCTAAAATACCCTGGATAGTGAGGGAGTTTTCAAGATTGACCCTAGTACCAGGACGTGCTGATCCCAAAGTAGTCTTTCCCAGAGTTTCAAAACTTGAAAATACGGTAAAAGAGTTTGAATCTGACTGCTCTATCGTATGACATGCACCGTCTATGGCGACGCTCGAAATACCTTTTTCCAGTCCGGCCAGAAATCCCCCATCTGCTGTTATTGTAAATCTCTTTCCTCTGGAGATACTTTTGACAAGAGCTATTTCCCCCGTATACCTGATAATGCCTGTGAACATTTAATGCTCCTATTCATTATCTGACCCAATTGACTTTTACTCTTGCGAATTCCATGCTTTCAAATTCGAGGCAGAACCTGTCCATTACAACCTTTGCAAAACCGCTTGCTTCCACATCCATTTCTTCAAGACAGGATATCGGGACCGGTGCCCCCGTCGGTTTTATATTCAGAGCACTGTGAATCAAAGAGGAAATTGGGCTGACTGTGGCGATTGAAACAGAGAGTTTCTTTTCATTGAAAAAAAGGTCATCGCCTTTGCGCCTCACTTTGTTACCTTTGAGACGGGAGTTCAATTCGTCGCAGATTATAGACATGAACAGCCTCTGAAGGCAGATTGTTCCAATTAGATCCAAATGGAAAATTTCTATAATAAAACTCAGCATTTCATCGGAAGAAATTTTGTCTTTTAATAAAACATCTTCAATATCGACCATTTCTGCAAGAGTTACATCAACGGGACCGATGAAAGCTATTATACTGTCACCGGATAGACTGAAATTCTTATAGGCAAAATGACTGGATAACTGTGTTCCATCGTAAATTACCCTTTTTTTAATTAACTTTGATTTCATCAAAACCCCAGCGGTTCAATTTAATAAATTCCTGCATAAAATTATTTTCATCGAGAGCCCTTTTTAATCTCCGGCAGGACTCGCATAAACCGCACATTCTGCCCCCGCCGCGATAGCAGCTCCAGACAAATTCAAAGGGGGCCTGTATTTCTATGCCCATCTTTACGATTTCCTTCTTCTGCATATTGATTGTGTAGCTTTTTACCTTTGGATGGTTCATTGTGGAAAGCTTGAATGATTTATTTACACTATCAATAAATTCCTCGCTATTATCGGGAAAAGTACGCCCCTCTTCTTCATTGAATCCTGTAATGATAAGGTCGATTCCGTACCTGTCGGCGTATGCAGCCGCAATGCTTAAGAATATCCCGTTTCTATTAGGGACCCATACTGCTTTGGCACTTTTCATGGAATATCCTTTATCGTCAAGTTTCTTTTCATCAAAATTCGGAATATTTCCGGTTGACAGGTTCGGCTCCATATCTGATAAAAACGGTAAAGGGATTATGTGGTGTAAAATTTTGAATTTTTCAGATATTAAACGCGTGGCCTTTATCTCTCTTATTTTACATGACTGGTTATAATCAAAAGTCAGTATCAAATCCACATCTGTTTTCAGGAAAGCCTCTTTAAAATTTACCACAGAATCGAGTCCGCCGGATAAAAGAACAATGGATTTTTTCTTCATGCAACTTCCCCGGGTTTATTATATTACAAATCAGGAAAAATATCGAAAACTATCAATCACTTTTATTGTCCCCCTGTCAATAAGGAAAAGATTTTTATGAGCTGCCGATCCATTAAATGAATAATGAGAAGTAGTAGTAAGAAATGTCTGGTAATTAATTGTCCTTTCAAGGAATTTATCTCTTGATTTTTCATCAAGTTCAAGCAATACATCATCGAGAAGCAATATGGGTTCAGGTGTGTTTATTCCCTTTTTTGAAAGGTCTTCGGCCTGCGAAAGCTTTAAGGCAAGAGCAAGAAGTCTTGTTTGTCCCTGTGAAAAGAAGGCCCCTGACTTTTTATCATGTTTTCTTATCTCGAAATTGTCCCTGTGAGGGCCGACAAGAGAGATTCTTTTTTTCATTTCAAGGTATCTGTTTTCTTCCAGGGCTTTTAAAAAAGAGTTCCTGACATCTCCTTCTATTTTGAATGTATTAAAGTATTTCAATTCTATTTCGTCACCGAAGAATTCTGAATATATGGCCTTGATCTTCGCACCTATATTACGCATAAAGATCAGGCGCTTTTCTATTACGAAACTTCCATGCCTGACAAAATCTTCATCCCATATATGTACATCCCGGAAAGAGAGCTTCAATTGAGCATTTCTCTGCCTGAGCACCTTCTGAAAAATCAGCAGGGAATGTGCATAATTCCTGTCCAGCAGACTTAGAGTTCTGTCCATGAAGACCCTGCGTTCTTCCGGTGTGCCTGAAACTACAGCGATGTCTTCGGGAAGAAAAACAACCGCCGGGCTTATACTTCCGAATTCGATTTCACTAATAACTAAATTATTCTCGCGCAGAACCTTTCTTTGAAGGTTGTATCCTATTTCTTTCCTTTCATTGTTAAAAGAACCGCCGATATAGAAAGATGTTTTACCCCACTGGACAAGATCTTCCATCGGCCCCTTTCGGAAGGTTTTACCCTGCGAAAGTGTAAAAACAGCTTCGAGAAAGTTTGTTTTACCGCTGCCGTTCATTCCAAATAGAATATTGAATTTTTCGAAGCCTTCAACTTCAATCTTTTCATAATTTCGAAAATTTAATATTTTTATAGCATTCAAACTCATCTATCATTCCGGATCTTCTTCCGGACGGGGGTTCCTATTTTACAGTAAACGGAGGTATCTTTAATTTCTGTCCGGGATAGATCAGGTCCGGGTCCTGGATCTGGTATTTGTTTGCTCTCCAGATAACTGGCCACAGCGAATACTGGTCGTTGTACATATATCCTGATATTTTCCACAGACAATCCCTGTTGTGGGGTTTTAATTGTACTGTATAAATCTGAGATTGTGACCTGGCTAGAAGAATATCCGCCATCCGTGAAGCTTCATTTGCATAATCGATTGCATCGAGGTATTCTTCCTTATCATAAGAGTCCTGAGCCATTTTGATATATTTTTCAACCATCTCCACTGTAATATCTTCATCTTTAACTTGAGTCACATTCACTTCATTAGAAGCAGTATCAGGTCCGGAAACATCATCACCAAGATAAATATATGGCAATTCAAGATATGCAAAATTTTCATAGCTGCTCCCCATGAAACTGCCCTTCAACGAATTCTTCAATTGCTCTAATTTTTTCTTTGCAGCTTCGATAGCGTCAGATGCCTCTTTTTTCTCCTTTTCCAGTTCTTTCTGCTTTTCGATGTCAATTGTCTGCTGAGAATTTGTAGCGTTTATTACCGAAGCCTGATAAGCACTTTCAGCTTTTTGCACGGCGGCATTAATTACGGCCTCTGCCTCTTTCGCTTTAGTTATGGCATTATCTATCTCACCATTCGTAAGGGAAGACCTCGCTTCCTCAAGAAGCGGCTCTGCTGCTTTAAGATCATCAAAGGCGAACTGCCTGACGATTTCCTTTTCTGCAGCCTCATCATAACTGTTCTGTGCTGAAGCCACTTCATCCTTGGCCTTATTCACCTGGTCAGAACAGTATTCCGAAAGTTCTTTGACTTTCGGGTATAATAGTATTCCATTAGAATATATAGAATCATAATCATTGCTATTGTATATTTCTTTAAGATTATTATATTCCTTTGACACTTCCGCATATTTATCAGGCGCGATCTTATCTGCAAAATTCTGTTCTGCCGATGTCTCCAGGTCGCTGCATTTCTGATATATATCCTCGGCCCTTGCTTTCCTGGCAATTTCATATGATTTATCTGATGCAGTTTTGGACATAACCGCCTTGTCATGAGCTTCCTGATTCTTCTTTGCATCTACCAGACTATTAGCCTGATCCAAATCATTCTGAGCCTCCATAAAATCCTGCGAGGCATAAACAGGCGCATCAACAGTTTTTGCCCTTTCCAGCGCAGCCTTTGCATCTTCGATCTCTTTTGTCGGTACTCCTGGTCCACAGGAATAAAGCATAAACAGGAGAAAAACAGCCCCTGAAATCAAACAGATATTTTTCATATTAACCTCCCTTTTGGAGATATTTTATTTTCTATTGTTATCATCCGGCCTGTAATCTTCCATCGCATCAATCAATTCCTCGAGCGTATATTTTCTGAAATTCGCCGGTATCGATTTGATGTAATCCAGGACAAGAGAAGGTTTTACAACGTCCCTCATAATTCCCGGAATCCTGTTGAAACTGTCTCTCATAATATTCAGCAGCAGTTCCTTGTCATCGTAAGACAGTGCCATTCCTCTTCTCCCCCTTACAGATTATCAGCTTAGCATGCTCTTATAAAGTTCGCAATATTTTTTCGCTGCTCTTTCCCAGGACCAGTCATCCTTCATCGCTTTCTCAATCATTTCGCTCCATCGAACCGGTTCATTTTTATATGTATTTATTGCAATTTTAAGTGTACTGAGGAATTCTTCAGGGCTGTAGGATGAAAAAACAAAGCCTGTCTTACCATTCCTGACAGTATCGGCGAGACCTCCAGTTTTCCTGACTACAGGGATGGTGCCGTATTTGAGGCTGTAGAGCTGGTTAAGCCCGCATGGTTCGAACCTTGAGGGCATAAGAAAAATATCAGATGCGGATTCAATATAATGCGAGAGCGGAATATTGAAATCAATAAAGACCGCTGCCTGATTCGGATACTTTTCTGCTATGATTTTAAGTTTTTCTTCGTATTCAGCCTTACCCATGCCCAATACCGTAAAGTATACTCCTGTCCTTAAAAGATCGTCAATAATCTCAAAAACAAGATCAAGGCCTTTCTGGTCGACTAATCTTGAAATCATGCCCAGAAGCGGCTGATCCAATCCTGGATTTTCAAAACCGCATTCTTTGAGGAATAATTCCTTGATCTTTTTTTTATTTTCAAGGTTATTTATATCATAGTTGATGCTGTATTTATTTTTGAGGTAATTATCGGTATAAGGGTTCCATTCCTTATAATCGGCTCCATTGACTATGCCAACCAGTTTATTCTGAGCGAATTTCAGCTTCATAATTCCCTCAAGGCCGTTACCGAACTCCGATGTCTGAATTTCACTGGCATAAGTTTCACTGACCGTGACGATCATATCAGAAAATACAATTCCACCCTTTAATAGATTGAGATGGCCGTAATATTCAAGTTCGTTGACGGAAAAGTATTTCCAGTCAAGTCCAGTGATGGTGAACTGTTCGACGGGGTAAATGCCCTGGTAAGAAAGGTTGTGAATGGAATATATAGAATATGTATTCTTAAAGAATGTATCTATCTTATAAAGAGTTTTTAAATAAACGGGAATCAGGCCGGTCTGCCAGTCGTTACATTGAATGATATCCGGTTTAAAATCACATGCCTTGGCGCACTCAAGCACTGCTTTACAAAATAACACGAAACGTTCCAGACTGTCGCTGTAATCAGTACGGGTTTTACTGTCAGTATAGATGCCGTCGCGCTTGAAATAATATGGATTATCGATAAAATAATACACCACATCGTCATATGTGACTTGATCAACGTTAACTTTAATATCTTTATCTTCAACCTGGACGGAAAAAGCCGTTGTTTTATCAATTTTTATATTATTTTTTTCTATATAGTCATAAACAACCGTGTATTTGGGTATGATAATCCTGACTTCAACCCCATTCTTATTGATCTCGTTTCCAAGCGCACCTACCACATCAGCCAGTCCGCCGACTTTGGCAAAAGGGACGGCTTCACCTGATGCAATAAAAACCTTGATCTTTTCATTGAGCATAAATAAAGCCTCCGCCACTTGAAAGGAGTCCAATATGGAAACAGAATGCTGATCATCAGTTTAACTTTGAAATTACAAGGTTATTTCAATAAATATTCAAGGAACTAATAAGTAATAGCTTAAAATAAATATCTGAAATGTCAAGTAACAGAATTTAAAGATATGTGATTTTATTTACAACAAAATGAATTAGTAATAAAATACCATTATCGGTATCCTTTTCAGATGGAAAGGTAATTTGTGAAGATCTTTATTATAAGTGATATACATTCGAATTATGATGCCCTTGCATCTTTTTCGGAATTTATCAAACCGATGCATAAAACCGGCGATGTTATGGCCTGCCTTGGTGATATTGTCGGATATGGGCCTAACCCTTCTGAATGCATATCCTTTGTAAGGAAAGAGTGCGATTATGTAATATCAGGAAATCATGAGAGGATGCTTCTTGATAAAGGCTTGAGGGAGTTTGCCAACGACAGGGCTCAGCGGGCTATCGAATGGACCGATAGAAAACTCAGTGCAGGCGAAAAGTCCTACCTGGCCGGCCTTCCGGAAATGCTTGACATTGAAAGCAGGATTGTCCTTGCGCATGGTTCTCCAGTTGAGCCGGATACCTATATATTAAGGCGTGCTCAAGTATTTTCAGCAATCTCAACTCTCAGGATCATGAAACGTTACATTTGTTTTTTTGGACATACACACATTCCAGGCCTTTTCGATGAAGAAAGCTCTTATTATTATAGGGAGAACGAAAGGATCATTATCAAACCCGAGCATTATTATCTGATAAATCCCGGAAGTATAGGACAGCCGAGAGACAGGGACAGCCGGGGCTCTTTCTGCTTGCTTGATGATGAAATGTGCATTACTTTTTTCAGGTTTACATATGAAATAGACAGAGTATATGAAAAGATAAAAAATGAAGGTATTCCTTCTGAACTTGGTGAAAGGCTTTATTATGGCATGTAATGACGGTGCTTGAGATATATTGGATGGAATAAAAATTTCATATTATAATTACCAGTTATAAATTTGCAGGAGTTCAGAATGAAGATAGTTCTTGCTTATTCAGGCGGGGTGGACACTTCCGTAATTCTCGCATGGCTGAAAGAAAAGTATAAAGCCCAGATGATAGCCTTTATTGCCGACCTGGGCCAGAAAGAAGATTTCTCAGCGATAAGGGAAAAGGCTTTAAAAACAGGGGCCGATAAGGTCTATGTCGAAGATCTTAAAGAGGAGTTTACAAAGGAAGCGGTATTCAATGCTGTTAAGGCCAATGCCGTTTATGAATATAAATATCTCCTGGGAACATCACTGGCACGGCCTATAATCGCTAAAAAACAGGTTGAGATTGCTCTTAAGGAAAAGGCTGATGCCGTAAGTCATGGCGCAACCGGAAAAGGGAACGACCAGGTGCGTTTTGAAGTGACATACAGGGCCCTTGCACCTAATCTTCGAATAATCGCTCCATGGAAAGAGGATGATTTTTTCAAGGCCAGAAAAGAACTGATAGAATTTGCCAGGCTTAGGGGCATTCCCATACCTGTAACCAAAGAAAAACCTTACAGTATGGACCAGAATATTATGCATATTTCTTACGAGGGCGGTTTTCTTGAGGACCCGGCTCATGAATATGATCCTTCAATACTGCAGATGGGCGAAGATCCTGTCGAGGCTCCGGATAAACCCGAATACTCTGAAATAGAATTCCTGAAGGGAAACCCTGTTTCCATTAACGGCAGGAATCTGGACCCTGTTGAACTTTTAGACGAGGCTAACACCATTGCCGGCAGGAATGGCATAGGTCTGGTTGATCTAGTCGAAAACCGACTTGTGGGTATAAAATCAAGGGGCGTCTACCAGACTCCGGGGGCTACTCTACTTATAGAATCTCACAGGGCTCTTGAGACAATCACACTTGAAAGGGATACCATGCATTATAAACAGCAGCTGGAACTTAAATATTCTGAAATGATCTATAACGGCCAATATTACCATCCGCTCCGGGTAGCACTCGAGAAATTCTTTGAAGAAACGCAGAAAAACGTGACGGGAAAGGTAAGGATGAAGCTTTATAAGGGCAACTGCATCGCAGCATCACGCATATCGGACTATTCGCTATACGATATCAATCTGTCAACCTTCGAGGAAGGAACCGACTATGACCAGAAAGACGCGAAGGGATTCATAAAGCTCTTCGGGCTTCCCATGGAGGTCTACGGCAGGAAACACAAGTGGATTAAGTGAGGAGTTTCTATTTTGCCTACTGTCTCAAAAATATTTGAGATTCACTACTATGAAATCGATATAAAAAAAAGGGCTCGCATTTCAAAGCTGATGAACTTTTTCTATGATACGGCGATATTCCAGAGTGAAAAAGCCTGCCTGGATCTTGATACTCTTGAAGGCAGGAATTTAACCTGGGTGCTGTATCAATGGGATATTAAAATCCTTGACTATCCTGTCTACAGGGATTTGATAGAAGTAAAAACGACCCCAACCGGTTTTAACGGTTTTTATGCTTACAGGAAATATAATATTTTTAACTCTTCCGGCAAAGAAATATCCAAAGCTGAGTCAGTATGGTTTTTAATCGATACGGTAAAAAAGAGGCCTACAAAAGTTCCCTCAGACATGTATGAGGCATACGGGATAACTTCAGAAGAAAGTGAGTTCTTCGATATTATCAAAATCGAACCGCCCGAAAGGCAGGATTCATCTTACGAATTTACAGTCAAATATAATGACATTGACACTAATGGACATGTTAATAATACCAGATATATTGATTGGGCCCTTGATTTGCTTCCCCTGGATTTCTTCCAAGATTACACGCTGAAGAACCTGAAAGTCACCTATAAAAAAGAGGCTAAAGAGGGTGAGAGAATCTTAGCTGCTGCCCAGATTGATAATAATGGCAGTTCTCTCAGAACGGTTCACAAACTTACAGATATAGATGGAAATATACTCTGCCTTAATGAAAATGAATGGCGTCATGAAAAAGACCTTAAACTTTAAAGTCCCTGTTCTTGCCGAGTTTTGTTATGTTTTTTCCCTTGTATAATTTCTTTATATAAACAATTTTAATTTTATTATCCTGATTGGTTAAATATGCCTCACCGATATATGAGACAGGATTATTGTTTTCATTAAGGGTCACGCCGAAGGTTATCTTTTTGACCTGCAGGATCTCATTCATTTTATTGGTGTAATTATCATCTGTAAAGTTGTACTCATAGAGAGAATATCCGGAACCTTTAAAGTTAATCGAAGATAGTTCATCTTCAAAATCTCCGGCAGCGACTGAGGCCAGACCTTCTTTATTATCGTCAGCCCTGAATTTAAAATAACTCGAAAGCGCTTCTTCATATTTATTGACGTTTCGGAAATGCTGTACCGTCGTCCATATATAAAAGGCTCCTGACGCTATAGCCACTACGGCCAGAGTGATGATAAAAATCTTCCAACCGTTTTTTTTAGCCCCGTTTTTTCGAACAGCCATACTTCTCCCTCTCATAAGATTAATCACATTTATTATATCATTATATCGACAAAAAATAAAGAAAAGATAGCAATGTCAGGGTATTTCTTGAACTTGTACCTTGCGGTAAGCCGGGAGCGGCTATTTTACAGTCAAACTGAAGACTCCATCCCAATCAGAGGCCGGGGGGTTCTTCTTGAAAATATTGCAGCGATTATAAAACACTGCGCTGGGACCGTCATGGAATCTGCTGGCGATCTCCTTGAAGACAGCTTTTGCTTCCTCCCATTTAGTCTCTCTGTATAGTTTCAAGCCCTTTCCGAATTGTTCAATTAGATCCGAATAGTTATTGACGCCTTCTCCTATTTCATTCATGATTTCATAGATCCTGACAGGTTCTTTTTTCCCTTTCACTGTCATAAAATCAATCTCGCGGCAAAGAAAATTGTCATGTATCTTATTATAAACGCTTTCGGTTACCAGACATCTGGAGTTATATGCTTTATTAGCACCTTCAAGCCTTGCGGCCAGATTCACATTATCACCTATGCAGGTAAAGTCCATTCTTTCGCGGGCTCCCATGCTTCCAAACACTGCTTCACCGGAATTTATTCCAATCCCGATCTCCACAACCGGCAAATTATCAGCTTCCCTTCTATCCTTTTCATCCTGCATTGACCGTATTATAGCAAGGCATGCTTTAGCAGCATTTTTTTCCTTCTCTGCTCCATCGAAGACTGCCATAACTTCATCACCGACGAATTTGTCTATATCTCCACCGTTATCGAGGATGATCTGTGTCTGAAGATCAAGGTAGTGATTTAATATATTGACGACCTCATCCGGTGGTTTACCCTCGCTCATTGATGTGAATCCTCTTACATCCGTGAAAAGGAAAGTGAGGTCCTTGATTACTGATGTTTTTTCAATCCTGTCGGAGTGCTGCAGTGTTGAAGCAGAAATATAAGGGATAATACCCTTTATAACAGTAACCATGTTATTGACTTCGTAGGACAATGTCCGTATTTCGTCCTTTGTTTTTATCTCGTTTTCATACTGGAGAGCTCCTGCCTGAACCTTCTCTGTTCCTTTGATCATCGCAGCCAACGTCGCCCCTATTCTTTTTACTCCGTACTGCAGAAGCAGTATGGGCAGGACGATGTTACTCCCGATGAGATAAACCAGTATTACGGCAAGATAAATGATCATAAGTGAAAAAAGCACAACGCTGAGCTGTGTCTTATAATAAGTTTTATATATTTCGGATTCTTTGTACTGAACTATGGAAAAACCGATTTTTTTGGTGCTGACTTTTATAGGCGCAATTATGTTAAATGTCTGGTTATTTTTGTCATAACTTGGAGTAGGCTCTTCAATCGACTCGTATTCCGGAGAGAGCTCCTTCCCTATAAGTTTTTCATCTGTTGAAAGTTTAATATTGTAAGTCCCTCTTTTGGGGTCCTCGTTATACCAGGACATAGAATCGAAAGCCATGGAGGACTTCTTATTTTTTATCGCTTCTTTTTTGAGGTAAGAATTTATAAAAAATAATTTTTCCGTGCTTAAGTTATCCTTGATGTAACTGACGCTCTGATCAGCAAGCATTGAGCCTGTAGCAATAACTGATTCCTGGATCGTATCTTTAAAACCGGCCAGCAGAATATAGCTCAGGAATACAATAATTAATGTGATTGCTAAAATAAAAGATGCAAAGAGCTTAGGCAGGATCCCGAGTCCGTTCAACTGTCTTGGAAGATTACTTTTGTAATGTTTGCTGGTAGAGGAAACGGTCAGTTCCAGATATCTGCGGTAAGAAACACTTAGACCCCTGAATTTATCAATCGCATTAAAGGGTTGAAGAATACTGAAAATTATCAGCATGCCTATGATAATATCGGTAAAAGTATCGAATGTTTTGAAATAATCTATACTGCCCGCATTATTCAGAATAAAAATAGTGATATATGCTAAAATAAGTCCTGAAAGAATAAAATTGACTATAAAAGAAAAATAACTCAAAGGACTGAACAATCTAGGGCTTTTATACTTTAAAAACATCGATAATACTTTATATACAAAAGCAGCAGGCACCAGAAAAAGAAAGTAAGATGCATAATAGTAAATCATCCCTGTAAGTTTTATGGCTTCTTTGAACATAATGGGATTGAGTGTGTATTTCATCAGCTCCAGCTTAATGACAGGAACAGGATAAAATACCGGCACGTACAGCCAGCCTAGTAAAGCAATATACACAATTATATCGATTATCAAAAATAACCAGATTTGATGTTTTTCTTTCATATATTAAACCTTTAATAAGATTTCAGGATCTTTTCCTTGGATCTTGCTTCCTGCAAATAATTGCTGGCATCTTTATATCCTGGTGATATAGCAAGGACATTTTCAAACTGATCAATCGCATCCTCGTAATTCTCATTTACAAAGTTGTCAACGGCTGCTTTATAAATTGTTTCGACCTGGTCAAGCATCCTCTTTTTTCTGGCTTCAAGCTGAGCCTTTCTGGGGTCATCTTTTATCTTAAGTTCACAATAATTTATCTTCTTTACTGCCATCGCGTATTCCTGACGGGCTATAAGATCATCAATATTTTCCAGCCAGACCGGGAAGGAAGTGGCTATATCGGTTTTATCTTTAGATTCCTGTATTTTTGATTGAAGGCTAAGAGCCTCTTCAGTTCTGTTGTATCTGAGAGCGTATTCTACCTTATCAGAGGCGGTATCAAATTTTCCAGATTCGAAGAGCTGATTTGCCCATCCAAAGTTTATGTCATATTGAAGTTTTTTCAGCCCATCATCATACTTATGATCAACAGCCAGATTATAAATAAAAATTTTCCTGGCTACAGCATCGGCTTCTTTGTAATTTTTCCGGCTTATAAGATCTCTTGCCTCTGCAAACATAGCATCGATTTTGGATGAAAGAATGGCAACTGCTTCGTTTTTTTTGGAACTAAGAGACTGATCAAGTCCCGTAGAGGCTGTCATACCCTTATCATAATACTGAATGGCTGCGCTCAGCTGTTTATTTTCGATTTCGTTATTTTTTGTATTTTTTGAAGCAGCAAAAGCGGCATCGCCTGAAGACTGCATCTTCTTTGCGAATTTCTCACGGATAACTTTTGAGTTTTCCTTTAAGGTTATTAGATCCTTGTTGCTTGGATCAACTGCTGATGCTTTTTGAAGAAGGACGCAAAGTGCGTAATCATCTCTATCTGTCCGCTGCCTGATTTCCATATTGGTCTTTGCTGCGCTGATATATTTATTGATTGAATTGTTAACAAATTTATCGACTTTGGCAATATACGAAAGAGATTCGCTGTTGCCGGGATCAAGCTGCAGCGCCTGCTGGAATATGTTTTTCACATCCGGGGCTTTTTTAAAGTCGTTATTTTCCACCATTTCCTTATACATTGACACACCTTTTTTGTTCAATATGTCCGCTTTATCCTTATTGGTAATATTGCTTGAAGCAACATCACTTTTACTGGGACCGCAACTGACTAGTAATCCCAATAACAGAAATGGGATAATATACTTAAGAGACATAGCTGATACCTCTTTATACTTCAATTATACCCGACCTCTTTTTAGAATAGATTAATTATCGATTAAAGTTTAATGAATTATAAGTAAATCGATTTTTTGCCGATGATTTAGAAATGTCGGCATTATTCCATTCTCAATAAACTATATATCTAAAATACTGAATATTATAAATAATTTAATCATTTTGCGCAAGCGGAACAATAATAAACGGTTTTTACTGAAAAACAGCAAGAAATATAATAATTTTGACAAATAAAGGTGCCTGATATAATATTACTTCTTCTTCAATACGGAGGAGTGTCCGAGCGGTCGAAGGAGGCAGTCTTGAAAACTGTTATACCGAAAGGTATCGGGGGTTCGAATCCCTCCTCCTCCGAAGTGTCCAGAGCCAATTAAGCCAGACCTGCCATTTAATTCTATATATTTCAATATGTTTTAATTCCATGTTTTTGCTTAATTTGCCTATTTTGGAAAAATTTGTCAGTCAGGTGTCAGTAAGTTATAATGAATTACAAGATTTACTGACACTGACAGAATTATGACAATAAATTAATTATTTCATAGGGGGGTTTTATGTCGTACTGGGATCCAAAGGACAAGTCATACTATGCTTCTGTAACACTTGAGGGCAAGCGGAAAAGGATAAAACTTCACGGAATAACACGCAAAAAAGAAGCCGACGCTGAGGAGAACAAATTAAAGCTCCGGATATCAACCGGCGAGTTTTATGATTTAAAAAAGGAAAAACCTGCAAAATTGGCAAGCGAACTAATCGATCTTTACATAGAAAACTGGTCAAAAGTGAATAACAAGGGATGGCAACAGGATTACTATAATATTGAGAGATTTATTAAGATCGTTGGGGATAAAAAGGTCGATGCTTATTCAACCCTTGACATTGATATATACAAACGTGAAAGGCAGAAGGAAGTAAAAAATTCATCCATAAACCGTGAGTTATGTACAATTTCCGGGTTCTTTTCAAAGCTCATGGAATGGGAGGAGCTAAAGGAAAAGAAAATAAAATTCAAAGATATACCAATTCCCTATGATGAAATGCACCGAGACCGTGTTCCCACACCCGTCGAGCTGAGAAAAATTTTTGAATCTATCCATGATCCAGAATTTTTTCTT
>CAYPRX010000006.1:0-76344 GCA_964413265.1 uncultured Brevinematales bacterium | reverse complement strand
TTTTTTCAATTTGCTCTTGCTTTTCTTTGATTTTATTAAATATATCAAGATTATCTTGTTTATTTGATTCCTTTCCTCTATCAATATAAAGTTCTAACCTCAAACCCATCTATTTTCCGTTATTCTTGAAAATAAGTAATGTATTATAAACCATGTTTATATTTTTAATCATATAATAAAATAATTATTATTAAGTCCTGTATATTATAAATTAGAATATAAAAGCGGGGTCGGAAAATCGATCCTTATTTATACCATTCTGAAGCAGCTAATCGATAGTGGCCAAAAAGCCATTGTTTATGATTTCAAGGGTGACTTTCTCTCAAGATTTTATGACGATAAAATGGACCTGATATTTAATCCTCTGGATGAGCGTTCTGTCAAATGGAATATAATCGATGAAATCACCAATGGGGGAGGGGGTAATGTAAAAATATCAGCATCGGCGAAAAATGTCTGTAATTCACTTATTCCTGAGAGCTGTGATGGAGGAAATGAGAAATTCTTCAGGGATGGAGCAAGGGCTGTTCTCAAAAGCCTTATAGAATATCTTGTCTTTATACGCGGACCAGGGGGATGCAACAATAGATGCCTTCTGGAACTGATTAGTTCTTCCGGAGCGGATTTATATGAAAAGGTTATGTCTGTGAGCCCCATAGCCGCAAATTTCATTTCTATTCCGGGTTCAAACCAGTCAGCAGGAGTGCTTGCCGTATTATCTCAGTTTACCGAATCACTGCTCTGCATGAATTACCCTGATGGAAATTTTACAGTTAAAAATTGGCTGTGCGACGGCAAATCAGGAGTACTTTATGTTACCGGTTTTGCAGATGTCCGTGAAACGCTGAGACCTGTATTATCTCTTCTGATAGATACTATCGCCGTGAATTTACTTTCACTTCCTGACTCTGCCGACCGCAGGGTTTATTTTATCCTCGACGAATTTGCCACACTTCAGCGGCTTAATTCGCTTGTAGAATTGCTGACCCTTTCCAGGTCCAAGGGAGGCTCGGTTTGGCTGGCGACACAGGATCTATCGCAGGTTGAGAATTTATACGGGCCGCTGAAAAATTCCATTGTCAACGCCTGCGGTTCAAAAGTTATTTTTGCCGTGGCCGACCCTAAGGATGCCAGGGAGTTCTCGGAGTTCATATCCGAAGCGGAATACCTTCTTGAGACTGTTCAGGATTCCGGAACTGCCCAGAGGGGAGGCGGGATCTCAGAAACTGACGGCTTGAACAGGATCTATAACCGGACTCTTGTTACAAAAAATGTAGTTCTTCCTTCAAATATAATGAACATGCCGAGATTCAGCTTCATTTTCAGGTCATATCCCTATTCTTTTGTCAAATCATGCCTGCACATACCTGGAAGTTCTATTTTAAGGGAGGGAAATGGATTATGAGTAATATAATTAATTACTTTATTAAGATAATCGGTTTGAAATTTCATGCACTGGCATGGTTTTATGACTGCGCAGACAGGGCATTACTGGCGGCAATCTCTGTTATTCTTTTTCTTCTGATCCAGAATTTTCAATCCATTCTTCGCAGGCTTGTAAGAGATACCCTTGACAGCTATCGCTTTTCAGGCCTTCTTGCATTTAAAGCTGTCTGGGATGAAATTGAGAATAAAAATGAAAGGGGAAAATTGAGGCAGTATATTCTTTTTTCCATAGCAGTTGACTGCCTGATATCTTTTTCTGTCTTTCCGCACCTGTCCATTACAGGGGTTTTCATCGCCGCACCGTTTGTAACACTTGTTACCAGTGCAGTGGAACTTCACCTTATCCTGTCATGGTTCTATAACAGCAAGCCGTTTCCGGTTGCCCGGAATATGAAGATATCAAGACCAGCCCTGGCAGTTTTTACTATGTTGTCAGCCTGTTCGCTTTTATCGCTAGGTAACTTTTATTACAGCAATCTGCCTCATTTTCCATTGATTAAATACCCTGCCCTTCTTGTGATTGTCACTGCCGCAGTAGCGGGAATTGTATTCTCGCCAAGGCTTATTTCATCTAAGAATGATATGAGGCTTATGAAGAGAATAAATTTCGGCTGCCTGGCCGCTTTTTATATTAACCCTTTGATTCTTGTATTGCTGATGATGAATAGAATCATGTTCATTAGTCTGTCAGCACAATTTGACAGTATGCTTCATGAAGTTTTCATAGCCCCTGAGATCATACTTCCTGTCATGTCCATTTTAATGATAATGCTTTATAATGCGGCAGGGAGTTACCTTGGACAGAGGCTGATCAGAACAGCACATCCTGTGAAGAATCAATACGAACAGGCTAATCCCTTTACTGGCAGGGAATGACAAGGTTTTGAGCATGCCTGTCATGTCCCGGGCGGATCCATTAATTTACATTTTGGTAAAATTAAATTAAAATGATCGGCTCCGACTGTTGGAGGATGCATGAATAAAACTCCATCATACCGGGAACTGCCTGATAAAATTTTTCCTTATGCCGCTGTCTGCCTGATGGCTTTTTTTGCCTGTATTACACTCTTTTTACGGGACGGCTGGCCTTACAATCACGACGGGGATGCTGTCTTCAAGAGCGCGCGTGTATTCAAAGATCTTGTATACCGGTATCATGATTTTTTCCCCACCTGGTCCGCCTATGGAAGTTACAGTATGGGCTCTCCAATGCCTTTTTTTTATCATCATCTTGATTTTTACCTGATTTCATTGATCGACCTTATTTTCAATAACATGCTGATATCCGTAAAATTTTCTGTATTTCTTCTTTTATCGCTGGGTGGAACTGCAGTTTATCTAACAGTTTCAAAACTTTTCAACAATAGATTCTATGGAATTACATCTGCAGGACTTTATATTTTTTCATCATACATTTATACGGAGTGGCTCGTCAGGGGTGCGCATTCTGAATTTGCAGCTTCGGTTATTTTCGTGTGGATACTTTTCGTATTTTCAAGAACGGCATTCCAATTCAGCTCTTTCAACTTTTTAATACTTGGACTGCTTTTATCGCTCCTGCTGTATGCGCATACTCTTGTATTTATGTTCGTCCTTTTTTCTTTTGCGATATTCATATTAGCGAATACCTCTGAGTGGTTAAAACATCCCTTGAGACCGGCTCCTGGTCTAATTATCCCGGTGATAACAGGACTGCCTTATGTTATTCCATACCTGACGTTCAGGAATCTTTTCAATATGGAAAAACCGATAATGGCTTTTCCTGTCAGGGACAATTTCATTGAAATATACAGGTACTTTTTTGATAATCATTACAATATGGGGGAGACATGGCAGGCTTTTTCAGTGGAAATCGGGCGGTTTTATGTACTTCCTCTGATATTAATAATGATAATTTTTATTATCCGGAAAAGGAGCGTTCTGCCATGGAAACCTGCAAGGGATGTTCAGCCTTTTAAAAAATACATTCTGTTCGTTCTTTCTGCCATGATATTTTATATTATCTTGATTAATAAGTTTACCCTTCCGTTTTATGATGCTGTTCCGTTTATTAAATATATACAGTTCCCCTGGCGCTTGTTATGCCTCATCACTCCGCTGGCTATAATTTTATTCATCTATTATGCTGATTCTGCCACTATGCTTTTCACCAGGATAAACGGTGAAAAAGCAGTTAGGTTTGGGCTGGGTTTAATACTCTTTATTCAGGCAGTATGGGTCGGCGGAAATTACGAGTTTTACAGGTATAAGAGCTTCAGCAGCCGTGAAATTGCTGAAAGTATGTCCAACGAAAACCTCAGGTCTCACTTTAATTGGGATGAATACATGCCCCTTGATTTTAAAAAAAAAGATAACGCATCCATTCTCGAAAACAGTGGTCTGTCTGTAATATCATCGAGCGATCCGGACCTTTTCTCCTCAATACGTGATTTCGGCTCAGTTCATATAATGCTCTCACCGGGCGGCAAAGGTACAATTGTTTTCAACCAGCTGAGCAGTCCCTTCATAAAATTGAGTTTTACATCAAATATAATCGTTTCAAAAGGTGCTTCAGGGGAAGCAGTGTTCAGTCAGGTTGACGACGGAAGTAACTCTTTCATTGATATCAAGAAAAGAGGCCTCTTCGACCTTGACTGCTACTGTGTTGAAAAACTCCTCCGGGGTGATCAAAAGCTTTGACCATTATTTTTTTAAAGCGCCGTTTTCGGCACCGAAATGTTGTCAAAACACGGCATTTATTATAAAATACCTTTACTTAGTGTTCATTCTTATCGATAAGAGATAATATTTGATAGTATGAGAAGTATGGGATGAGTAACAGCTTTAAACTTTCCATAGTTATTCCTGTTTACAATGAAGAAAAAAATATACCTCCACTTCTGGCCAGGCTTAAAAAAGTCGTGTCTGCCATAAAATGTAAATATGAAATAATATTTTCTATGGACCCCTGCAGGGATAATACTGAAAAAATAATATTAAATTTCAGGAAAAGGGATATAAATATTAAATTGCTGAAAATGTCCCGCCGTTTCGGCCAGCCCTCCTGTACATTAGCCGGGATTTACTACTGTACCGGCGATATCTGTGTTGTGATTGACGCAGACCTTCAGGACCCGCCTGAATTGATCAAAGAGATGATAATGAAGTGGAAAGAGGGTTATCATGTAGTATATGCCCAGCGGAAGAACAGGAAGGGTGAAACGATAATAAAAAAAATAGTGGCCTTCCTGGGTTATAGGATTATCAATAAAATCTCAGAGGTACATATTCCAAGAAATACGGGGGACTTTCGGTTGATCAGCAGGGAGGTGATTGATAATTTGAAATTATTAAAAGAAAATGACGCCTTTTTAAGGGGTCTGGTCGGCTATGTAGGCTATAACCAAACAGGCATTTTATATGAGAGAGATTCCAGATTCTGCGGCAGGGGCAAATATAACCGCTTTTTCGGCTCTCTTAAAATCGGATTGAACGGGATCCTGAGCTTTTCAAAGTACCCTCTGGATTTGATATCAATCTCCGGTTTAATTGTTGCACTATTCAGTTTTTTATTGGGTATAATTTATATAGCATTCAGCCTGATGCATATCAAAATTCCCTGGGGCAATCCGACCCTTGTTATTTTAATTTCTTTTTACAGCGGGATTCAGCTGTTAAGCCTGGGGATTATCGGCCAGTACCTTGCAAGGATGTTTGATGAAGTCAAGGGAAGACCTATTTTTATCGTGCAGGAAGCGCACGGTTTTAAAATAATACATAATAAAAAGTAATTTATGCCAGCAAGGAAATTATTTTTGTTTCTCCGCAAGCAACTTAATAATAAAACGGAAATTCATAAGGTAATGAAATTTTTGTTGATCGGAGGAACGACTGCAATAGTAAATTTTTCTTTCATTTATTTAACAAATGATATCTTAAAACTTACTCATAACCTGTCTGTTTCAATTTCCTACTTTGCAGCGTTGATATATCATTTCTCGTTAAATAAAATGTTTGTTTTCCAGGAAAAAAAATTTTCGAGGCTTAAATATCAGATAGTACAATATTTGATTCTTTCATTCATAAATTACCTGATTAATCTTGGAGTGGTGAACCTGCTTCTTCTGTTTAAAATCAGTATTTATTTCGGGGTCGCCGCGGCGACAGTCATAACGATGGTGCTGACATTCTTTGTTATGAATAAAATTATCTTTAATTTGAAAATTATGGAGAGGAAATGAGGTATTTTGTAACGGGGGGAGCCGGTTTTATAGGGAGCAATATTACAGACAGGCTCCTTGACAATAATGAGCAGGTAATTGTGTATGATAATTTTTCAACGGGTATTGAAGAATTTTTATTTAAGGCGAAAAAAGCTGAAAACTTCAGGCTGGTAAAGGGCGATTTGCTGGACAATGAAACTCTTGCAGGAGCAATGCGCGGTTGTGATATTGTAATACATTTTGCAGCCAATGCAGATGTCAGATTCGGGACCGAGAATCCGCAAAAGGATCTCAATCAGAATATTATAGCGACTTTTAATGTTCTGGAGGCAATGAGAAAAAATAAAATTAAAAAAATCGTTTTTTCCTCGACTGGTTCAATTTACGGGGAATCAATAAACATTCCAACCCCTGAGGATGCGCCCTTTCCAGTCCAGACCTCCATCTACGGTGCTTCAAAACTGGGAGGGGAATCTTTAATTCAGGCTTATTGCGAGGGCTTCGGCTTTCAGTGCTGGATTTTCAGGTTTGTTTCCATTCTTGGTGAGAGGTACACGCACGGTCACATTTTTGATTTTTATAAGATGCTCCTTCATAATCCAGACGAGTTGAGGGTGCTGGGAAACGGTCATCAGAAGAAGTCTTATTTATATATTCAAGACTGCATTAATGCAATTTTATTCGCATTGGAAAAGTCATCCGAGAGAGTCAATATTTTTAATCTCGGGACGAATGAATACTGCGAGGTAAACGATTCAATAGGCTGGATCGTTGAAAATCTCGGCCTGAAGCCGGAAATAAGTTATTCAGGTGGTGATCGGGGCTGGATAGGGGATAACCCCTTCATCTTTCTGGATTGTTCAAAAATTAATAAACTGGGCTGGAAACCTGAATTAACAATAAAAAGTGCGGTCATAAAAACCCTGGAATATTTGAAGGAAAACGAATGGGTCTTGAAGAGGAGATAGAGAATTGGAATCGGTAATTGTATTCGGCGGCAGTCTTGGAATAGGCAAAATCATAGCTGTTTATTTTCTGGAAAAAGGATGCAAGGTTACTGTATTTGCAAGGACAAAAAATAATCTGGAATCATTAAGGGATGAAGTTGAAAAAAGGGGGATGTACGTAAATATTCTGTCAGGGAACGTGGGGAGTATAAAAGAAGTTAAAAAAGGGTTTGAAAAACATTATAAAATTTACGGATCATATCCTTCTTTTATTATCAGCACCGCCGGGATACAGGGAGTTTTAGGGCCGGCATGGACATTGTCCCAGGATGATTTTGAAGAAGTTATTAAAGTAAATCTGACTGGAAGCTTTAACATTTCAAAAACTGCTATTGAGATTTTAATTAAGGAGAGAATATCCGGTTCGATAATACTATTTTCCGGAGGGGGTTCATGCAATTCACGCCCGAACTTTTCCTCTTACGGCGTTTCAAAAACAGGGGTTTTAAGACTTGTAGAGACGATAGCTGATGAGCTGAAATCGAACGATCATGGAGAAATAATCATCAATGCGGTAGCACCGGGTGCTGTTAAAACAAGGATGACGGAGGAAGTGCTGAGTTCAAAAGAAAAGTCTGGAGATAAAGCCTATGAAGAGGCGTTTGAGACAATGGGAAGCGGCGGGACAGAACCTGGAGATATCATAAGGCTGGTTGAATTTTTATGTAATAGAGAAATGAATAAGGGGATCAGCGGAAGGCTGATTCATTTCAGGGATGAATATAAAAAATTTGCTGACGTACATACAAGTGCCGTTTACAGCGATGCAGGAAAGTTGAGAAGAATTAAATTGATTTGAATGAGGTCTTTTGGATGAATGTAGCTATAATAGGCTGCGGTTTGATTGGAGAAAAAAGGGCAAGGTCCCTCGGCAATCATAAACTCTTAATTGTTTCTGATAAAAACATGGAAAGGGCAAAGACAGTAAGTCAAATAAACAGTCAGAATGCCCTTATTGCAGAAAATTGGGAAAAAGCGGCAGATCACCCCGGGGTCGATATTGTCATTGTATCGACATCGAATGATTATTTAACCCCCATTGGATTATATGCGCTGTCTCATGATAAACACGTTCTGATTGAAAAACCGGGGGCAAGGAATTCAGTTGAATTAGAGCCCTTCTACAGGAAAAGCCTTGAATCGGGAAAGAAGGTAAAAGTCGGATTTAATCTGCGTTATCATCCCGCCATTTTAAAGGCTAAAAGTATTGCTGATTCTCAGGGTATCGGGGAATTAATGTTTATCCGCGGGAGATACGGTCATGGCGGGAGGATCGGCTATGATAAGGAATGGAGGGCAAAACCTGAAATTTCCGGGGGAGGAGAACTGATAGACCAGGGTATCCACCTCATTGATTTATCGCGATTTTTTTTGGGGGATTTTGAAAAAGTTGATGGTATCACGGCGACATATTTCTGGAATATGGACGCTGATGACAATGCTTTTATTTACCTGAAAAACAGCAGAAGCAGGGTTTCCTGGCTTCAGGTCAGCTGTACGGAATGGAAAAATATGTTCTGCCTTGAGGTGTATGGTAAATACGGGAAGCTCCAGATTGACGGGCTGGGAGGAAGCTACGGAGTTGAAAAGCTCTCATTTTATAAAATGCTTCCTGAAATGGGCCCTCCTGAAACAACTGTATGGGAATATCCGGGTGAAGACTTTTCATGGGAACTCGAGTTTAGAGATTTCGTAGAATCGATAGAAAAAAATAAGCCGTTAAACGGCAGTTTGAATGATGCATACCAGGCTCTGAAAATTGTCGATAAAATCTATGGGAGAATTTAAATGATAATAACGAGAAGTCCGCTGAGAATAACTCTGGGGGGAGGGGGGACCGACCTTGCCTCTTATTATGAACAATACGGCGGCTTCGTTATCGCCGCTGCCATCGACAAATATATTTATATTACCCTTCATAAAACCTTTCAGCCGGGGTATATAATCAAATATTCACTGATGGAAAAGGTGATGGAAGTGTCGGAAATACAGCATCCCATAATCAGGGAATCATTGAAATTACTGGGTTTAAAGGATAACTATCTGGAATTGACAAGCATGGCAGATATTCCATCAGGCACCGGCCTCGGTTCTTCGAGCAGTTTCACAACAGCTTTATTGAAAGCGCTTCATATGTACAAAAGAGATTTCATTCATCCGAAAGAACTTGCCGAAGAGGCATGTGACATTGAAATAAATAAGCTGGGAGAGCCTATCGGCAAGCAGGACCAGTACATTTCGGCCTATGGCGGTTTGACCTGTTTTGAGTTCAACAGAGATGGAAGCGTAAAATCATATCCCTTAAAAATCGAAAGGGAGGCATTGTATGATCTTGAAGACAATCTTCTCCTTTTTTTCACAGGTTTTACAAGAAACGCTTCCTTGATACTGAAGGAACAAAATGACAAGAGCAAAGATAATGATCAGGATATGATTGAAAATCTGCATTTTATTAAGGACCTTGGTTTAAAAAATAAAAAGGCCCTTGAAAGCGGTGATTTGATAAAATTCGGAGAATTAATGAATGTTCATTGGGAACGCAAGAAAAAAAGATCAGGCTCAATATCAAATCCTCAGATAAATGACTGGTATGATCTTGCCTTGAAAAGCGGGGCCGTCGGAGGCAAACTTATAGGAGCAGGAGGCGGAGGATTTCTGATGTTTTATGCAAAAGACAAAGTCAGACTGAGGCATACATTAATGAATGAGGGGCTTGAGGAGATCCGTTTTAGATTTGATTTCGAGGGGACGAAGGTAGTAACCGGGTCATGATAACTGATATTGCAGTTCTGGCCGGCGGCCTTGCAACCCGTCTTTATCCGGTCACTCGGAAAATACCGAAGGCCATGATTGATATAAACGGGAAGCCGTTTATACATCATCAGCTTGAACTGCTGAAGAAAAATGGAATTAAAAATGTGGTTATCTGTATCGGTTTCCTGGGGGAGATGGTACGTGATTATGTAGGGGATGGAAAAATGTTCGGCCTGAATGTCCGCTATTCGTCAGACGGGGACAAACTGCTGGGAACAGGCGGTGCGATAAAAAAAGCCCTGAATGGACTTCCTGAAGTCTTTTTTGTAATGTATGGAGATTCGTATTTATTGATTGACTTCAGCTCGGTTTCTGAGTGCTTTGTAAAACAAAATAAAAAAGCATTAATGACAGTATTGAAGAATAATAACAATTGGGGTAAGAGCAACGTTATTTTTGATAATGGATATGTAACAAATTATAATAAGAAAATCATGAATCCTGAAATGAAATACATTGACTACGGCCTCGGGATTATCAGGAATATCTGTTTTGAACAGATTAAAGAAAATGAAACGGCAGATCTAGCTGACATTTACAGCATGCTTGCATCTGAAAATGAGCTTATCGGTTTTGAGGTATTGGAAAGGTTTTATGAAATCGGATCTTTCAAGGGAATAAAAGAAACAAAAGAGTTTCTTTTAAAGCATAATAAAAATTAGAATGAGGATAAATAAATGGATGTTAATACTTATATCGAGTCATATTTCGACGGCGTAGTTAAGATCGCTGAAACTATCGATAAAAAGTCAATTGAAAGGGCAGTTAATATTCTTCTTGAGATAAAAGAATCCCGTGGAAGGCTTTTTATTCTTGGCATAGGCGGAAGTGCAGCAAACGCCAGTCATGCGGTAAACGATTTCAGGAAACTGGTCGGAATCGAGTCTTACACGCCTACTGACAACGTTTCAGAGCTTACTGCAAGGATTAACGATGACGGGTGGGAAACTGTTTTTGTCAACTGGCTCATGGGAAGCCGGCTTAATTCAAGGGACGGTATAATCATCATTTCTGTCGGTGGCGGCAGCGAGGAAAAAAACATAAGCGTAAATATTGTGTCAGCCTTGAAATATGCAAAAGAAACGGGAGCAAAAATTATTGGACTCGTTGGCCGTGACGGTGGTTATACGGCAAAGGCCGCCGATGCTGCTGTGATAATTCCTGTAATAAGCCCTGATACTGTCACACCCCTGACGGAGGCTTATCATGCAGTGGTCTGGCACCTTCTTGTTTCTCATCCTGTATTAAAAGCCGCGCAGGGAAAATGGGAGTCTGTGAAATAGATGGATAAAGCTATTTTTCTTGACAGGGACGGAGTAATAAACAGGCTTGTCAAAAATCAAACCACCGGGGTATACGAACCACCACACAGGGAGGAGGATCTGGATCTTTATCCATGGACCCTGGAGAGTCTGAAAATCGCTCTTGAAGGAGGTTTTTCTCTGTTTCTGGTCTCGAACCAGCCTGATTATGCCAAGGGTAAATGCAGACTTGAAGACCTGATATCTGTACACAACAAACTGGACAGGATATTTAAAGAGAATAAGATAATATTCAGGGAATATTATTATTGCTACCATCATCCTGCTGGTATTATTGCGGGATATTCAGGAGAATGCGAGTGCAGGAAACCGAAGCCATTTTTTCTTAAAAAAGCTGAAAAATTATATTCAATCGATATGGGTAAATCCTGGATGATCGGGGACAGGGAGGCTGATATAATATGCGGAAGAAACGGAGGAACGGGAACGGTCTTTGTGAAGAGTGAGGAAAATACCGGATTTTCATCTGCTGCCGATTTTAATGCCGGCAATCTTCTGGATGCCGTAAAATTGATAGTTAAATCTTAAATGAGGTAAGAATTATGTTTAAATTGTCGGATTTAAAAATAAAGATCTTTGCGGACGGAGCGAATATTGACGATATGCTTAAAGCCTATAAAGAAGGATGGGTCAGCGGTTTTACAACAAACCCGACGCTTATGAGACAGGCCGGAGTTATGGATTATGAGGCATTTGCAAGGAAAGTTCTGTCCATAATAAAAGACCTGCCCGTTTCTTTCGAGGTCTTTGCCGATGATTTTAAAACTATGGAAATTGAAGCAAAAAAGATAGCTGCCTGGGGGAAAAATGTTTACGTCAAGATACCTATAACCAATACAAAAGGCGAATCTTCAATTTCGCTGATCAAAAAATTGAACGATGAGGGACTGTCTCTGAATATAACTGCGATTATGCCGCTTGAACAGGTTGAAGAAGTGATTAATGCCATAAATCCTGGGATCAAAAATATCATATCTGTATTTGCGGGCAGAATAGCCGATACCGGCCGCGATCCTGTACCCATTATGAAAAAAGCTGTTGAAATATGCAGAAAGAATCCGAACGCCGAAGTGCTTTGGGCAAGCCCCAGGGAACTTTTAAATATATTCCATGCCGAGGAGGCTGGGTGTCATATTATAACCGTTTTGCCGGATATTTTGAAGAAATTGACGATAGTCGGAAAAGATCTTAAAGAATATTCGCTTGATACTGTCAGGATGTTTTATAATGACGCACTGAATGCCGGATATAAAATTTTATAAGTCGCTTCTTTACCCCGGATCGAGAATAGGATTCAGAGGGATTATTTCTTTTTTCCCCAGTAAAGGGCTTCTTTGCAAAGATGCTCAATAAGTACTTTAAGGGTCCAGTGAATATTCTCGGCTGTTAGTGTGCAGAATATAGGTCTGGTAATATCTTTGCCACTAATCATCTGCATGGTTTTTTGCATGTCTCCGTCTAAAAAGCCCAGAAAAATCAATATTTTAGTTTCGCAATCTTCGAAACTGGAAACATTGGCTGCATCCAGCACTTCTTGGAGGTTCTTATCCTCCATTCCCGAGGCGCTGAAGAGGATGATCTTTCTGCCCAATCCCTTCTCAATAATACTGCGTAGACCTTTTGCGTCATTCATGTTATAACCGTAAAGAAGAATGCCGATCCTGTCCATCCAGAAGACCTCCGGCTCATGCCTGATCGCTTATTATAACACACACCCATTGTTTATTAAAGTAACTTAAGTAGATGATGGAATCTCTGGTGGGTATCAATTATGCTTCCTCTAACTTCCTTAACCTTCTGAAAAGAACCGGGCTATCCTATTTTATATGGTGGGTCGCTAAAAAGCCTTGGTGGACACATAAAATTTTGAATGATTATCTTGAAAAATATACAGATCCTATTGGCTGATTTATAATATTTACAAGTACCAATAAAATTATAATAGGATGACATATATTATAACGTTAATCTTCTGTTTTATTATAAAAGGAGGTCGAATTTATGGATTTAGATAGATTTGAAATTGAAGATATTACTTAACGTCTTCAAAAAGTAGAATCCCTACCTGAAAATTGCGAATACGTTTTGCCCAAAATCATATAATTTACTGTGGGAGGTAAAAATGAAAAAAATAATAATTTTCTCGGTTTTGATTTTAAATTTTAATTTATTATTTTCTCAGGAGCATGACTTTAAAATTGAATTATTGACAAAATTATTTAATTCTGAAAAAAAAGATATTGCGGAATTATTTGACTTATCCTTTAAAGAAAAAGTGTCAATTGATAAAACTTATGATATATTGAATTCTTATAAAAGGTCTCTTGGAAAGCAAACTAATGTTATAATTGAAGCAGATTCTTACAATATCATTTTTGAAAAAGGTGCAATTCAGTCAAAAATCTATTTAAACGATAACAATAAAATTATTGGATTATGGTTTGGTCCTATAATACTATTTAATTTAACAATAGATTCTATTCTTTCTGAGTTTAAAAAAATCCCGGGTAATAATTCTTTAAGTATATTTAAAAATAATAACAGTTCAATATTATCATATAATGAAGATGAGCCTTTAGCAGTTGGTTCATCGTTCAAACTATTAATATTAAAATTAATATATAAAAAAATAACTGACAAAAAAATTAATTGGAATGATATAATTATTTTGAAAAAGAATAATAAATCTATTCAATCCGGAATATTACAGGATTGGCCTGATAATACTCCATTAACATTAAAAACATTAGCAGCTTTAATGATATCTATAAGCGATAATACTGCTGCTGATATATTAATTGATTACTTAGGGCGTGAAGAAATTGAAAAAAATGTATCAGATATTAATAAACCTTTTCTTAAAACTAAGGATTTTTTTATACTAAAGTTCAGTTCAGACATTAATATCTATAGTGAATATATGAAAAGTAAAATTCAGGAAAAAAGAAAAATCCTGGAAACATTTAATAATAAAGATATTTCTGATGTAAAAATAAATTCCAAACCGACAGATATAGATAAAATAGAATGGTTTTTTTCGACAAAAGATTTATGTAATCTAATATACGGGTTAAAAGATTCTGACGAAATTAAAATCAATTCAGGAGCTTTTATCAATAAAAAAGATTGGTATATTGCAGGTTATAAAGGAGGATATGAACCGGGGGTTCTTCAATATACTTTTATTTTAGAAAAAAATAAGGGGGATAATATTTACACAATATCGGCAACAGTAAATAACAAAAATAATGCTGTTGATAATAATAAAATAAATGAATTAATGATGAATATCATATCACAAATAAAAGAAAATAAAATTTAATTGTCTGCCTGCAGGAGTTATTATCATGGTAACAAAATTTGTATAATGATTTGATGGTATTCACCTGACAGTTGGCCAATAAAAAGGTGGTCAAACTGCCTCTGAAGAAATATAATAATTTTCCACAAAAATTATATTCAGGAGGCAATCATGACCGCCGGACAAATTTTTTGAGAAGCCACTCTGATAACTGAGAAACTCCTGTTTAATATTAGAGAGGTGGGATATATGGCAAACATTGTCGAAATTCTTAAGGAGGCCCAACAAGAGGTATGGAATAATGGAAGGGTAGATTTAATCGTAAAGTATTACACAGAGGACTATGTTGCACACACTCCGGAAGGCGACCTGATGGGCATTAACAATGTCAGGGATAGAGTGCTTCTCTTTCATAAGGGGTTTCCAGACTGGCATGAAAAGCTTCTCGACTGTTTCACCTCGGGCAACAAGCTGGTTTTCAGGCATCTGAACACAGGCACCCACCTTGATACTATCTTCGGCATCCCTGCGACAGGGAAAAAGGTTTCTGTTACAGAGATCGGAATAGTTTATTTCAAAAATGGAAAGATCGCCGAGCACTGGGCGATGTTTGATTATTACGGAATGCTTGTTCAGCTCGGGGCTAAGATCAGCCTTTAATTTTGAAGGATAACGAATTATGCTAAACAAGATTTTCTATTTAAAAATAAAATTTCTTCTTTTTAGCCGTTTTCTTATCTCTACATTTTTATAATTACCAAAATCCCATTTGATGGCTCAGTTGATGTTACTCAGTAAACTGAAATCAAACGCGGCGCATGAGGGCGCTTATACGTGGGGCGTCTGGATACCACTCAATGTCCAAATTGTCGATTGTTCTTGACGGGTAAATCCAATGAGTCTATAATCAGTATCCGGCCAAGGGGTCAATTTCAGTGACGGAACGGGGGTTATTTTGGATGCCGGATCACACGGGAGCCCATAATGATATATATCTCGAATGCGGAGCTTGAAAACAAGATACTGGCCGAAGGTCAAAAAGTAAAAGCGACAATAACATTCTGCCAGTGCAGCGATGACCCGAAAGACGGGGAACATACGATTTTCAATATCGATTTTGAATACACCATTGATGGGAAAAGGATTACCAATTCTTTTGATTTTTCAATCAACACCGTCCACCTCGCCTATGCGCATGGAGGCGGATTGCTCGGCGTGCCCAAGCTGGACATTTCGCCCGGTGACTTCAAAAAGCTATTATCACCCGGTGAAGTATTCGACGTTATTTCTCTTCCTACCCCTCCCCACGAATACATCTTTTATTTCAGCGAAAAATTGAACGAGGTGATGAAGTACCGCGAAGTTTGGATGTGAAAATTGTGGTAAGGTCGGCCCCTCATTCTCAATTTCCTGACAACGAATAAAAGTTACATGACACACAGTATCAGCAAAGCCATTTCCTGACTGTATGGGGGCGCATAGATCGAATAATTTGTTGAATTGTCATTATTTGAGAAATTTATTGTTTTGTAATATAATATCTAACCTTTTTTCCTGTGTTATTGGGACGCCTTAAAGGAGCCGGAGATGAAATCAATTGACGCTTTGAAATTACATTATAAAGAACTTAACTCAATGATATTCGATTCGATAAATGGCGGGGAAAAACGGATTGAGGTTAAAAACGCCCTGGGCCACAGGTACATAGGCGACGGCCTCTGCGGCGATGGCATTAGAATAGACATATACGGAACGGCTGGAAACGACCTCGCTGCCTTCATGAACGGTCCGACAATATATGTATATGGCAATGCGCAGGACGGTATAGGTAATACTATGAATTCCGGAAAGGTTTACGTGGATGGAGACGCGGGGGATGTACTTTTTTATGGAATGAGGGGCGGCGAGGTATATATAAGGGGTAATGCTGGATACAGGGTCGGAATTCATATGAAGGAGTATATGAATTTTATTCCCAAAGCCGTTATAGGAGGCTGCGCTGGAGATTTTTTCGGAGAGTATATGGCCGGGGGTTATCTTGTAATTTTAGGCCTTAATGCCGGCAAGGTACCGATTCTGGGAAAAAATATTGCAACTGGTATTCATGGCGGAAGGATTTATGTCAGGGGCAGTGTTGATGCCGACCGGATTGACAGAGCGGCCAAATCTTCAGACATAGATGAAGAAGACTTAAAGCTGCTTAAACCTCTGGTCATGGAATTCTGCAGAGCTTTTGGGCTTGAATGCACTAAGATTCTTGATGACAGGTTTACAAAGTTAATCCCGGCGAGCAAGAGGCCTTACGGAAAGCATTATACTCCCGGATGGCACACAATTACAGACAGGAAGGCAGTTGTGCCTGGCTCATTTGAAGAGAACGGTTATCCAGCCGTAAGGAATATCAGGGAAAGATAAATTTCAGGAGGAAGTGATGCTCTATCAGCCGTTCGTGACAAATTACTATGATTTTAAGGTTGTAAGAGATCAGGATAGATGTATTAAATGCCAGGGTTGCGTTACCCAGTGTTCTTATGATGCGAATTTCTGGGATAATGATAGACAGATGATAGACTCTATACACAGCAAATGCATTGGATGCCACAGGTGCGAGGCTTACTGTCCAACAGACGCCATATCTATCCAGAGAAACCCGTCACAATTCAGAGAAAACGGCTACTGGTCAAAAGAGGATATTAAGAATATTTACCTTAATGCCGAAACTGGCGCAATAGTCGTGACTGGAATGGGCAATGATCTGCAGAGCCAGCCTGTTTATTTTGACAGGATCCTCTTTGACGCATGCCAGGTAACAAACCCTTCAATAGATCCACTGAGAGAACCGATGGAACTCACTACATATATAGGAAACAGGGGAAGGAAACTTTCGGATACAAAAGCAAAAAAGACCGGTCTCATAAGACTTGATGTACCTGTTATGTTCGGCCCTATGTCCTATGGTTCGATAAATCTCAGTGTCCAGAAGGCTCTTGCAGCATCTGCCAGGGAGCATGGCACTCTCTGGAGTACGGGAGAAGGCGGCCTTCACAGCGATCTTTATGAATACGGGCCGAACACGATTGTTCAGGTTGCTTCCGGAAGGTTTGGAGTCCATGAAGAATATCTCAAAGCAGGAGCTATGATTGAGATAAAGATCGGTCAGGGAGCTAAGCCCGGAATTGGGGGTCATCTTCCTGGTGAAAAGGTCGTGGATGATGTCTCCAGAACAAGAATGATCCCGGTGGGCAGCGATGCAATTTCTCCGGCACCTCACCATGATATATATTCGATCGAGGATCTGAGGCAGCTTATTTATGCATTGAAGGAAGCGATTCGTTATGAAAAGCCTGTAGGAGTCAAGGTTTCAGCCGTTCATAATATAGCGGCTATAGCATCTGGCATTGCAAGGGCCGGCGCTGATATAATAGTTGTCGACGGCTACCGCGGGGGAACAGGTGCTACGCCGCTTATAGTAAGGGATCATACGGGTATCCCTATTGAACTTGCAATTGCTGTGGTCGATGAAAGGCTGAGACAGGAAGGCATCAGGGAGAATGTCGGATTGGTTGCCGCGGGAGGCATCAGGAGTGCAGCCGATACTCTTAAGGCAATCGGGCTGGGAGCTGACGCCGTTTACATATCCACTGCTGCGCTGATAGCTGTTGGCTGCACGCTCTGCCAGCAATGCCATACAGGGCGATGCGCCTGGGGGATCACAACTAATGACAGTTACCTCTCGAAAAGACAGAACCCTGAGATCGCAGCAGAGCTGATATCAAACCTTCTTGGAGCCTGGGAAATCGAAATGAAAGAAGTCCTGGGCAGTATGGGTATAAATGCCATCGAAAGCCTCAGGGGTAACAGGGAGAGGCTCCGCGCCGTCGGGATGACAGAAAGCGAAATGCAGGTCCTGGGCCTTAAACAGGCCGGCCTGGGAATGTAGGAGGAAAAGTGAAAAGAGTTTATCCGGTTGAAGAATATTGCGTTGCCTGCCACCTATGTGAAGTGGCCTGTATTGTTGAACATTCAAAATCGAAGAATTTATTTTACGCTTTTTCTGAAAAACCTAAGGTAAATTCTAAAATAGAAGTTGAGATGGAAGGGCCGATTTCATTTTCAGCAAGCTGCAGGATTTGTGAGCATGCCGAATGCGTTGAAGCATGCCCCGTCGCGGCGATGTGGCGTGATGATGAAACCGGACTTGTCAAGGTTGAAGACGACCGCTGCATCGGGTGCTGGATGTGCATTATGGCATGTCCGCAGGGTTCAATAACGCCCCGTCAGGATCATGATGAAGGACTCCGTATAGCCGATAAGTGCGATCTCTGCCCGGGAAGGGAGAACGGGCCGGCATGTGTCGAGGCCTGTCCGAATAACGCTCTGGTATACGAGGACAGGGACGAGTTCGCCAAAGACAGGCGGACCCTCAAGGGCTCTATGCATATCTTTATTGAAAGTGATGATACGGCGATCCAGGAATAACGGAGGAATTCATGTAATGAAATCAAAGTATGTCAGCATAGGGTATTCCGCCGGCGCCATAGGCATGATTGAAGCGATAAGACAATACGATAAGAAATCAAAAATACTAGCCCTGACCAGGGAGAATTTCACCGTTTATGGAAGGCCGGCAATCGTCGACTACGCAATGGGAAAGATAGGTGATGAAGGAATAGCCTATAGGGGGTTGGATTATTCAGAATTGCGGGGTGTTGATACGCTGCTCGGGAAAGAGGTAATAAAAATCAAACCAGGCGACCATACGGTTGAAATTTCCGGCGGGAAAACAGTGGAATATGAAAAACTTCTTTTAAATATGGGGGGAAGGCCTATAAGCCCGCCTATTCCAGGAAAGGAACTATCCGGGGTTATGTATTTTTTCAACCTTGACGATGCGAGGGGTATGAGGAGGATGGTCCTTGAAAAGGGTGCCAAAAGGGCCGTTGTGATCGGGGGGGGACTTATAGGACTGAAAGCTACTGAGGCGCTTTCACATCTTGGGGTAAAGGTCTCGATAGTTGAGCTTGCTCCGGCAATATTGACAAGGGGCCTCGATCCCGTAGGCTCAGAAATGATGACAAAAAAACTTTGTGATTTTGGTGTTGATGTTTATACAGCAAACGAGGTCGCCGAGATTGCGGGGGATAAAAAAGTCAGATCTGTCAGACTTAAAAACGGGGAGATCATTGATACAGATCTGGTATTCATATCGATTGGTGTGATACCCGATGCGAAGCTTGCTGAAGATTGCGGCGTCAAAACCTCAAATGGAATTGAAGTCGACAGGAAAATGAGAACCAGTCAGAAGGACATTTATTCGGCCGGTGATGTAGCTAAGGGTTATAATTTCGTAAGTAAAGACAATATGGTTATAGCTATATGGCCTGTAGCAAGAAAAATGGGATATTTTGCCGGGCTCTCAATGATGGGAATTGATTGCGAATATGATGGTTCCATACCGATGAATTCGCTTTATTTTGATGATCTCTATACGATCTCCTTCGGAGAAACAAACCCTTCCGATTACTCTTCTTACGAGGTTATGGAAAAATTTTATGACGAAAGAACTTACAGGAAGATATTCATCAAAGATGGCCTCATAGCCGGGGCAGTATTCGTCGGCGATATTTCCAGATCCGGAGTAGTAAAGGGTCTCATATACGAAAAGATCCCTGTTGCATCATACAAGGATAAACTGCTCGATAAAGATTTCTCCTTTATTCACGCGCCGAAAAAATACAGGGACCTCATTTACACATTTCCCTTTAAGGACCTTGAAGCTAAATAAATCGCCTCGTAGAGGCTGCGCAGAGAGGTGGCTTAATTAAAAGCCTTTATTTATGGGCCTTTTCTATGAATTTATTGAGGGATTCAACGAGGTCCTGGAGTTCATCGCCTTTTCTCAAGCGGAAGCGAATTGATTTAACATCGATCTTGCCAGAAGAAGCATCTTCGAGTGTCCTTTTTATCCTGTAGACAGGACCAGCCATCTTATGTGAAATGAACAGGCCAAAAAGGGCGATAATGAATATATAGATTACGTTCATACCTACAATCGGCTTCCAATATAACTCAAAGAGATTCTTCTGTTTGCCAAGGTCAAAATATTTACTAAGGATCTCTGTGTCCCTGGCCTTTTCGGCAGTTGATTCCGCGTCTATCACATGAAGCTTTTTTGGATCAGTAGTATACTGTACGTAAAGTCCCTTGTTATATCTGTAATAATTTACAACTCCCAATGCTACAAGAAAGATCCCAAGGCTGATAATAATAAGGACTGAAAATCTGGAAATAAATCTTAGCTGGAAAGGTTTATCGATAAAATATTGCCATCTAAATTTTTTATTCATCGAAGCCTCCTTGTGATAATTTATGATTTATAATCGGCATCAGACGGACAATAGTTTAAGGGTTAAAATTGCCTCCTCCATTTTGATAAATCCACTGTATAGTATATAATATTATTAATTTTTTGTCTCGAGGAGGAAGATTTGAAAAGAAAAACACTTGATGCCATAACCGTATGGGCTGTACTGGCCGCATTAACGGTAATTCCATCATGTACCGGAGTAACTAAGCCCGCTGCCGGTAATGCTGTCAGGACAGAGATAGATGTCAACGCTTCATTTGCCAGGAAGGTGAGCCCCCTTCTGTTCGGCTTTAATTACTGGAACTGGGTTGATAAATTTGGATACAGCGTCAGCAATACAGAAACCCTGGTCAGGCCTTTGAAGATTGCGATTCTCAGGGCGGGGGGGATTAATAATGACACGGAGAAACCTCAGGAATTGTCCGGATTATTCCTGGCCCGTTTCGGGAATTATTGCAAAGCCATCGGAGCACAGCCGCTTCTCCAGGTACCAGTAGCAAGCAGAGGCACAGTCGAAGAAAGGATAACAAGGGCGACCAACCTGATAAGGGAATTTATCAGCATGGGTTATTCGCTACCATATGTCAGCATTGGAAATGAGCCTGACGGCTATAAATCTCTTAATAAGAGCCATCCCGGTCTTGAAGTTTCCGAAAAACTTGAATATTTTAATATTAATGATTATATAGATAATTTTACGAATATTTCCGCTGCAGTGAAGAGAGAATTTCCGGGAATAAAAATTGTCGGACTTGAACTTGGCTGGAAATACAGAGAATGGGTTAGGCCTTTCATTTCAAAATGCTTTCCCTATATGGATATTCTTTCGCTTCATAGATACGGTTACTGGCCGGTAACAGCCGCAACGTATGACGCTGCAATAAAAGAATATGACGATCTTAGAAATTTTTATTCAGGAATAAGGACTTTAACAGATCCTTATGCGCCGGGCATTCCCCTTATTATAGGCGAGATGAATTCATCGGCCGACGGTGATGTGTCGAAAGCAGCTTCATCCGCTATGCCGGGGACTTTCAATGCAGCGCTGTGGGTCGCAGACAATATTGGTGTGTCGAGCTCTGAGCCTAATCTGCTCTCGGTCATGCCCTGGAGCATTTCTGAGGGGTGGAGACTGGGCTTTATTAAGGCTAAGGCCGGCTCTCATAAAGTCACACCTTCGTACTATACATACCTGCTTTTTTCGAATCACATTAAGGAGTATATGATATTCATTCATAAGATCAATGAAAAAGCGAGAATTTATATCTACAGGGACGAATACGGCAATGTCAGCGTCTTCTGTGTTAACTGGAGCTCAGAATCATATCAGGATGTGAAAATAAATTTCAATGGTGTTTTAAGGGACTCATCAATTAATTACAGATTCGTACCCTCATCATTTACCTGTCTTGAGATTTCAAAGGATTTAATGGTGAAAAAAGCCTTTACATATACTTCGGAAATGGCGGATGCTCAGAGCCCCTACCTGGTAGAGGATTTTTAATCAGGCAATAAATGTCCCTTTTATACGTCTCTGGTTATAAAGGAGGTCCATGGTGATAAAGGATGGAATCGTAATTATAAAGAAAAAAGGGATCAATTATTTATTTCTCGATGGTGGCCAGGAAAACCCCCAGCCATGGATCGGGGATTTTTTTTCTTCCCTGTATGACGGAATTATGAAGAAATCGGTTTTCCCGAAGAAATTCAATGCTTCCATGGATAAACATTATGAATTCCTGGCGCATGAACTTGGAGGATTCCATAAAAAGAGGGTCCTTGAGCTTGCCACAGGAAGCGGCAGCATTGCAAATATATTGAGTAATGATAATTCTTACTATGGTATCGATATAAGCAAGGGTCTGCTAAAAATAGCCTTAAAAAAGTTCAAAAAAGCCGGGTTCAGGGAAGCTGAGTTTTATCTGACCAATGCCGAGTTTCTACCATTCATTGATAAAGTGTTCGATTTATGCATATGCAACCTTTCACTGAACTTCTTTTCAGACCTTGAAATGGTACTCCTGGAAATGAGAAGGGTACTCAAAAAAGGCGGGATTTTCTTTGCAAGTGTCCCTGTTCCTGAAAGGAATGAAACAGGATCCCGCATAATCGGAAATCTCTATTCTGAGGAAGAACTGCATGACTTATTTATAAAAAACGGATTTATTTTTACTGCCTATAAATATGAAAACGGGACCCTCTTATATTTCAGAGCGGTTTTGCCCGTTTTACAGGCAGCATTAAACAATACAGTTAAATAAAGCCGTATCCTTCCTTTTCCGATAAATAAAGGAAGGTTAATGGAATGAAAATTAGAATATCTATTCTTATAATGGTGGTGGCCCTGTCAGGCTGTGTTCAGGAGCCTAAAAATACAGTAAGGACCGATACAGTTTCGCATGAATTCGGTCCTTTTTTCCTTCCTGCCGATAAGAGCATGAACTCCGTTTCAATAAACTATTTTACAGAAGAAGAGAGACCCACTTCAATCCTGTTTTCCATGGTTGGGAATATAGACTGGCTGCGCACTGATCCTAAACCTTCCTCTTTCCACAAAATGGTGTTCAGAGGTCTGGAGGAGAGCGCTGTCTACCAGTTCAGGGTAAATATCCCCTCGGATAATTTCTTGGATAAGTCATACATAAAAACTCCTCCATATGGGGATAATTACAGGTATGATTTTGCAATAGTAAGCATAAATTCCCAATTTACACTAAGCAGAAGCCCTCATTTCCTGATCCTTCTGTCTAAGGAACCCTCTGTGGGGGAGGATGAATTCATCGCTTATTATACGAAAAATAAAAAAATATTGAGTTCCACAGTTCTGGTACCTTTATTCGATATGTCTATAAGGGGAGTTGATTTTTCTCTGTCCAGGGATGGTTTTTTTGTCCTGAGATATAAAAGCGCCAATATCATACTCATTTATATGAATTTTGACAGCCTCGAAAGAACAGCCTTGCCGGAACTTGATAACAGTTCGGAGGATAATTACATGATCTCATCGACTTCAGACAAAACCAGACTTGTAAAAATATCGGAAGCCTTTCATGTAAGGGTAAAGGCTATTTACTGCCTTAACAGGGATTTAGATTTTAATCCCGAGTGGATCACTGTAGAAAAAAAAGATAACTATGCCTTGAAAAATTAGCAGAAGCACACACCGGGGGTTTATTATGGATATCATTCTCTTTGTCAACGGACCAAATCTTAATATGCTGGGGATAAGGGAAGTCGCTAAATACGGGCATACAAATTTAACTGAAATAGAAAACCACATGACGAAAAAGGCGGAAAAACTTGGCTTCTCCCTGAAAAAATTTCAGTCGAACAGTGAAGGGGAAATAGTTGGTTTTATACAGGCTGAGGGTAAGGATGCGGCGGGGCTTGTCATTAATGCAGGTGCTTATACCCATACCTCAATTGCGATCAGGGATGCAATACTATCGGTAAAGATACCTTTTGTGGAAGTGCATATGTCGAATATTTTCGCCAGGGAAGAGTTCAGGACGGTCTCATACCTGTCAGGGATAGCTTTGGGCATAATTTCAGGGTTCGGAGCGTACTCCTATGAACTGGCACTGGAAGCTATGGCTGAATTTTTAAAGAGAGGAAATAATGTCTAGGCTTTCAGGATTCATGATATTATTTGTCTTGTGGACGGCATCGGCGGGAAACTCACAGGAAATCGGTCAGGTAAGGAAAATTTATCTGGATGGAATGACATCTTTTACCGGCAGAGATCTTAAAAAAGCAGGGGACAATTTCAGAAGAATAATCGGAATGAGCCTGCCGAGAAATTCACTTTTTGACCCTTATACTGCTAAATCGTATTATTTTCTGGGGGAAATAGCCTTTATCAGGCAGGATTATGAGAGAGCTGTAGACTTTTATAAGACCGTAGCCGGATTATATTACGAAGAGGATATCTATCCAAGGGACCTTTACAAACTCGGGAGAACCCTCATCATATCAGGGAGGCTTAATGAGGGTATTGCAATCCTGGAAGACTACTTAAGTCACTATGGAGGAATGGACAGACTGGAAGATCATGCATATTACTGGATGGCGAGGGCTTATGCTGGTAAAGGTGATTATTTCAAGGCAATTTCGTTTTACAAGTTCATTCTTAATAATTATATGGAGAGCGATTTAACCTTTGAGTCCAGGAATTCCATTTCAATTCTTGAGAATTTAAATGAGAAACAGGTTACAAACACTTTTGAAACAAATAATATTTTGATTAATATTACAAATAACACTGAAAACGTTAATTTCGAGATGGAGAAAGCTATTCTGGAAAGGATATCGCGGCTGCTTGCAATAAAGCAGAGACTGCTTGAGATAAAGGCTGCAAGGGTCGATGCACTCTCAAGGCTTAAAGAGCAGAATTGGACTGAGCAGGGTTTTTCAAAATGAGATTTACAGTTTTATTTTTTATATTTTTTGCTTTAGCCGGATGCCTTTACGGAGGCTGGGTAAAGCTTTCGAACAGGTACGTTATAATCTCTGAAGATTACGATTCTGCAAGGTTAACTATGGATGAAGCAATTTCCGGTACCAATACCAACTTATTTAATTACAGGCCTATACTATATCCGTATCTTCCGCTGACATCTTTCATGACAATATCTTACAACGGTCAGTACAGTATTTACGGGAGTGAAAGCGGCTTTTTCAAACAAAAGCCCTTTATCAGTGGCGAAAATATCATTTCAGAGTGGGTGTTGCAGGACCTCACGGTAATCCAATCTGCTGGAATAGTTGCCGGAATTTCTTCTGGGGCTCCGGATACAATGAAATTAACATTTTCTTATATTTACAGCGGTACTCAAGAAGCGACGGTTGAGACAAGGGTTGTCCTTGATACGTTTCTGGGGAGCTCGGAGCCTAAAATGTACAGCATAGCCGGAACAGGCGATATAAGCAGGGAGACTCTGCTGTACAAGGATTCTATACCGGCATACTGGTATTCCTGTGACAATTATAATAATCCTGTTGTAAGGGCACAGGAAACTATAGAAAATTCGACATTACCGGTCAGGATCATCTTCGCATCATGGGAAAGATTTAACGAGAACAGATGGGACTTTAATATAGACTCCTCAAGGGACTTCAGGAGGCTTGGCACTCCTCAGTATGATAGTGCCGTCGGAATTTTTTATAGCCCGCTTAAGCTCTCAAGGGGAGTTACGAATAGTATTACGCTGCTGTACGGTGTTTACGGGCCTTTCAGCCGGTCAAAGGCTTCTGTATCGGAGTCTTCAGCCATGCCGGTTTCCAATACTGTAGAGCCTGTTGCTCCAGCGGCTATAAAAACTCCTGAAGTACAGGTATCCACAGTTGTCATCACTAATGTTATCACTAACACACAGTTAAATTCAATGACTAATGTTGTTACGAACTATATTAATGCAGTTACTAATACAACCCATCCGGTTTCCTCCAGCGAGGCAAAACTCTTGAACGAAATAGGGAGCCTGGACGGAATTATCGATAAAGTCAGCATTAAATATGAGATTTTGATGGGAATTTTCAAGAACACTTTCATTACCAACAGCACCTTTCTGAAGGACATAGACTCCGATATCAAGCATTTTGAAGAAAAGCTCTCAGACGAGGAAGAAAGCCTTTCCAATGATATGATCCCTTCCGGAGAGTAGAATCATGCGTAATTATTTTAGCATCCGCCTTTCAAAGATAATGGAAAGCATAAAGGAGGGAGAGGCGATTTATGTCAATGTCCCTGAAGAGGTTTACTATCTGACAGGGTTCACGGGGGATGATTCGAGCCTTTTCATTGTTCAGGGAGGAGCCTACTTTATAACTGACGGCCGCTACATTGAGCAGTTCAGGATAGAAAAAAGGGTTGAGGTTAACGTAGAAGAGGTGAAGCCGGGAAAAAGGCTGATGGCACTTCTTAAATCGCTGATAGAAGATCTTAGGATCTCGGTTCTCCTTCTCTCAAAAAGGGAGATAAGCCTTGAGTTTGCAGAAGAGATTAAAAAGATCCTTGAACCTGCAGAAATAGAAATCAGGAACAGCTCGATAATAAAAGACCTTCGACTATGCAAGGACGAATACGAGATCGAGATTATCAGGAATAATCTTATGATCACAGAGCTTGGTTACCATATGGCACTTCCTCTGATAAGAGAGGGACTTAGTGAAAAGGAAATAGCCGCAGAAATCGAGTTCTACCTCATAAAACAGGGAGCAAAGGCTCCTTCATTTGAAACGATCGTGGCATCTGGCCCCAGGAGCGCATTGCCGCATGGAACTGCGAGCTCTAAATTAATTTCAAATGATGAAATTATCCTTCTTGATTTCGGGATAAAAAAAGATGGATACTGCTCAGACTTTACAAGATGCTATTATTTAGGTAAAATAATCGACCCGAAAATACAGGAGATCCACAGAGTTGTTCTGGAAGCCCTTAAGAAATCCGAGTCTTTGGTCAGTGACGGCGTAAAAAGCGGAGAAGTGCATGAAGCAGCGGCAGGTGTGATAAGGGACGCTGGATACGGAGAATTTTTTCCTCACTCGACAGGGCATGGGGTGGGACTTCAGGTACATGAAGCCCCCGCGTTGTCAGAAAGCGAAGAATCGGTCCTGGCGGAGGGAATGATCATCACAGTAGAGCCGGGTATTTATCTCCCGGGGAAGGGCGGAATCAGGCTTGAGGATATGGTTCTCGTGAAAAAAAAAGGATGCGATGTCTTGACAGCCTCCAGGTATGAACTATAATTGGAGGACATATGGTTTCGTCTAACGTTTTAAAAAAAGGGTTAGTTCTTAAAATAGACGGTGAACTTTATTCAGTACTTTGGTATCAGCATCACAAACCCGGCAAGGGTGGCGCTATAGTAAGAACAAAGCTGAGGAACATTATAAAGGATACGGTGATTGAGAAAACCTTCCGTGCAGGCGAGTCCCTTGAGGACGTTTTCGTGGAAAGCAAGGAAGCACAGCTCCTTTATAAGGAAGATGACCATTTTCTTTTCATGGATAATGAGACATATGAGCAGTATTCAGTTCCGGAGGATATTGTGGGAGAAGCTGCGAAATATCTGAAAAACGAGATGGCATGCACACTTTCCATCTATAAAGATGAGATAATCAGCGTGGAGCCGCCAATGTTCGTAGATCTTTTTATAACTGAAACAGACCCCGGCCTGCGGGGTGATACGGTAAGCGGAGGGTCGAAGCCGGCTACACTTGAAACAGGGGCAGTTGTGCAGGTGCCTCTTTTTGTCGGAAAAGGCGAGAAGATCAGGATAGATACAAGGGATGACAGATACATAGAAAGGGTCAAGTAGGGGGGTGTTATGATAGATATCAAGGACATTAAAAAGATTCAGAATATATTTTCAGGGAGCGATATAGGCGAGATAGAAATTCGTCATGGCAAAGACGCTCTCAGGATGACGATCTCACATGCGAAAAAAAAGCTCAGAACAAACCGGGTGAAGCCGCCTGCTCCGCCGAAAGCAGCCGACCCATCACCTGCCGATCCCGGAATTTATGAACTTCACTCAAAATGGATTGGATTTTTTACAAGGCTCAACTCCAAAACTGGCGAGAATTATATTAAGTTAAGGGATGTTGTTAAAAAGGGAGACATTGTCGGGCATGTACGGGTGCTGGGTGTTCTTCAGGATATCACGTCTGAGGTAAACGGCAAAGTGAAAGAAGTTCTGGTTGAGGAGGGTCAGCCCATTGAATACGGACAGCCTGTTATGCGCTTTGAAATTGAGCATTAATGGAGAATAATAATGTTTAGAAAAATACTGATTGCAAACAGGGGTGAAATAGCTGTCAGGATTATCCGTGCAGCTAAGGAACTGGGAATACCGACTGTATCTGTTCACTCCGAGGCTGACGAGCAATGCCTCCATACCCAGCTGTCGGATCAGGATGTCTGCATTGGCCCGGCGCTTTCCAGCGAAAGTTATTTAAATATACTTGCCGTCATCAGTGCAGCAGAGATTACCGGGGCCGACGCCATACATCCTGGCTATGGTTTCCTGGCGGAGAACCCCAAATTTTCAGGGATATGCAAGGATCACAAAATCACCTTCATAGGGCCTTCTGCCGAAGTCATAGACCTGCTCGGCAACAAGGCATATGCAAGGAATACCATGAAGGAGATCGGGGTCCCGATAACTCCCGGAACTGACATTATTACGGATACCCGCGAGCCGCTTGAATTCGCCTCCAAAGCAGGCTATCCGGTAATAGTCAAAGCGGTTGCCGGAGGAGGCGGAAAGGGGATGAGGGTCGCATGGTCTGATGAGGAACTTGCCAATATAATACCCATCGCCCAGGCTGAAGCTAAGTCAGCTTTCGGAAATCCAGATGTCTACGTGGAAAAGTTTCTGAGGGAACCCAGACATATAGAGATTCAATTCCTGGCGGACAATTATGGAAATGTAGTACACCTGGGAGAAAGAGACTGCTCGATACAGAGAAGGCATCAGAAGCTGGTCGAGGAATCTCCAAGCCCGAGCCTTTCGGCCGATGTACGGGAGAAGATGGGTGAGGCTGTCAAGAAGGGTGTTAAAAAGGTCGGCTATTCAGGTGCCGGTACAATGGAATTCCTTTATGATACCGACGGTAAATTCTACTTTATGGAAGTTAATACAAGGATCCAGGTTGAACACCCTGTTACGGAAATGAGGACCAGCATTGATATAGTTAAAGAGCAGATAAGGACTGCTATGGGCGAAAGGCTGTCGTTCAAGCAGGAAGATGTGGAATTCAAGGGCAATGCCATAGAATGCCGCATTAATGCGGAAGATCCCTACATGAATTTCATGCCGACTCCAGGTGTAATCCAGGATTTTCATTTACCCGGAGGGCCGGGGATCAGAGTGGATACACATTGCTACTCCGGTTATGAAATTCCTAAATTCTATGATTCTCTGCTTGCAAAGGTCATTGTTTGGGGAAGGAACAGGGAAGAGGCAATTGCCAGAATGAAAAGGGCCCTGCAGGAATTCAGGGCATCAGGCATAAAAACGACCATTCCTTTTTATGAAAAACTACTTGAAAGCCCGGATTTTCTGAAGGGCATGTACTCGACAAATTTCCTTGAAAATTTTAAATTTAACTGCTGATTTAAAAAGGCGGAGTTGACCAAGGATAAGATATAGAAATGAATTCCATCATTATTAAACCCGGAAGAGAAAGGTCAATTCATCATCGCCATCCATGGATTTTTACGGGGGCAGTTCTAAAAACTACCGGTGAGCCGACGGCGGGAGAGATCGTTCATATCAGGGACTATGAGGGGGCGTTCCTGGCCCAGGCACATTATAATCCGCGTTCAAAGATCTGCGCCAGGATACTGGAATTCAGAGAGGACATTATAATCGATGCAGCCTGGTGGGAGAGAATGATCAGGGCATCCATTGGCAGGAGGAGGGAATTATCGTCAGAAACCGATGCCATGAGACTTGTATTCGGTGAAGCTGATTTTCTTCCCGGCCTTATTGTCGACCGCTACGGAAGCACTTTGGTGCTGCAGGCTCTGACAGCAGGTGTTGAAAATATAAAAGGCATCATAGCCGGAATTCTACATTCTATTTTAAAACTTGATGATATTTATGAGAGAAGCGATGCGGCAATCCGCGCTCTTGAAGGACTTCCGGAATCGTCAGGACCCCTGATGGGCAGAACTCCTGGGGACGTTATAATAAAAGAAAATGGGATAATGTATTCCGTAGAACCTGCAATTGGTCAGAAAACGGGTTTTTTCCTGGATCAGCGTGACAATAGAAAAATTGCCTCTTCGTATGCTGCTGGGAAGGAGATATTGGATTGTTTCTGCTATTCCGGAGGATTCACGCTGTCTGCGCTGAAGGCGGGTGCATCTTCTGTCGTTTCGATCGATTCCTCAGCAGAGGCTTTAAAACTTCTCGAAGAAAATCTCAGGCTCAATAATATTCCGGAAGGGATTTGTTCGATTCAGAGGGATGATGTCTTTACCTGCCTCCGTGTATTCAGGGATGAAGGGAGGCTCTTTGACATGGTAGTGCTTGATCCGCCGAAGTTCGCGCCTAGCCGACAATACAGGAACAGGGGTATGAGGGCCTACAAAGACATCAATCTCCTGGCCATGAACATCCTGAGGCCTGGCGGGATCCTTGTGACATTTTCATGCTCCGGTGGTATCAGTGCAGCTGATTTCAGGATGACTGTCAGCTGGGCAGGGACAGATGCATTGAGAGAGGTTCAGATTGTACAGGTGCTGACACAGGCTACTGACCATCCGGTGCTCCTGTCTTATCCGCAGTCCGAATATCTTAAAGGTCTTGTCTGCATTGTCATTTAGGCGGAGGTGAAATATGGTATTCAATCCTGGATATAAAATAATAACGGCTCCGCCCGAAAGGAGTTATATTTTTCTTTACAAAAGCGACGAACTTCTTCTACGCCATGAAGAAGGAGGATATTCAGTGCCGCTGATGAGTTCTGATGAAATTGGGCAATTGAATATGGATCTTACACAGTACATAGGCGAAATTGACAAAACTCCATGCATCGCGGGCGGAATTTTGGAAGGGTTTCAGCCTTCTCACGCCGGTACAGACTTATTATTTTTGAGAGTCTATGATCTATTCGGTAAAACCGGCGATGCTTTTTTCAAGGCCGCGGGTCTTGGTAATCACCTTGTACACTGGATGAAAAACAATAAGTACTGCGGGAAATGCGGGATGGTAATGTCCGACTCCGCCCGTGAACGGGCCAGGCATTGTGAAAACTGCGGAAATACCGTTTATCCAAGAATATCTCCAGCTGTGATAGTTGCCGTGATTAGAGAAGGGAAACTCCTGATGGCCAGGGCTGCCAGGTTCAGGAGCAAATTTTACAGCGTTATTGCAGGCTTTATAGAACCAGGTGAATCAGCTGAGGAATGTGTAAAAAGGGAGGTCCAGGAAGAGACAAATATCAGGATAAAAGATATAAAATATTTTGGAAGCCAACCCTGGCCCTTTCCGGATTCACTGATGCTTGCCTACACTGCTCTTTATGAATCGGGCGAGATAATGATAGACGGCAGGGAAATACTGGATGCTGCCTGGTTTTCTCCGGCTGAAATACAGTACGGCCCCATTTCTATCAGTGTGGCTAGAAAGCTTATAGACTGGTTTATAAGGGATTTCAGCAGGGTATGATTTAAGAGGCTTTTTTAACGAATTCAATGACTTTATTGCACCCGGCGCTTATAATCAGGTCGTTGATAAGAATTTTCTTGTTATTGATCCTGGGTGCCGTCAGGCCGCCGCTCTTAATGAGCTTTTCTCTCGTCTTGTCCAGTATATCGACAATAAAATCGTAAAACCACAATTTAAGATGCACCTTTTCAGACTGATTGTACTTGTAAGCGACTCCTTTCTGCTTTAACAGCGTATCGCAGCCGTTTTTAATCACGAATTCGTTGAAAAGCCGTCTTTTACCCGCGAAATGAACTTCCATGTACTTTTTCTGCAGATCAAAAAACCTCTTGTAAACGTCCCTGGAGACTGTGAAGGTACTGAAATTCAATTCCATATTATTTAACCGCCTTAAAAGAGATTCATGCTTGCCACTCTTTTCTTTGTGGCTTCTTTAAGAGCGGGGATGACCTTTTTCATTATCATTTTATCAAGAACTGAAGGATCGCAATCGCGTATCAATATTTTTCGCATGGCTTTATACTCAGCCTCCAGTTTTCTTTCTTCTTCGTTGTCCGCGTAGTCAGGGAGATTGATGGGCATAAGCCCTCCTTATATAATATTTATTTTTTTGATGCTGCTCTGGCCGCTTTTTCTTTATTCTTAGCTTGCAGAGCCTTCATGGCCTCGATAGCTGTTTTAATGAACAGTTTCTTGGCGTCCCTGTATGACATGAATTTCAGGAAATCTTTCATAACGGCCTTATATTCCTTCTCGATTTTTATAGCCTCGGCGTCCTCCGGATGCTTATAAGTCAGGGATAAAAATATAGACATATCCACCTCTTCTGACGGAAATAATCCGCCAATAAAATTTACTAACAAAAATACAAAAAGGCAATTAAAATTTGCCCCTAAGCAAAAATATTTTCAAGACACGCCCTTTAATACATTATTCAAGCAGATGCTCATTATTTCGTAAAAGAAAAACAGAAATTCCTTATCTACAACTAACCCCCGATAATGTTCCCGTCATAGATAAAGAAACGATTGGATCAATCCAATTATTATTATACTTGATTAATAATATAAAATCAAAAAAATAACTATTATTTTATTTAAACTATTTTATATTGCCACTTTTTAATGTAAATATTAAAGCCGCCATGTCTCAACTCCCTGTTCGCTAAAATGGAATTCGACAAAACGGCCTCCGAACTGTTCGAGTCCTTTATATATATCGTACCTTTTTAATCCGTTACAGTAAATCATCATGAAACCTCCGCCTCCGGCTCCGGTGACCTTGCATCCTATGGCGCCATGCTTCATTGCACTTTCATAAACGGAATCTATAACTGAATTTGTTATACATCCCGCCATCTCTTTCTTATACTGCCAGCCGTAATCGAGAATTTCCCCGATCCTGTCTATTTCACCCTTAAGGAGGGCCTCTTTCATCATTACTGCCTGTTCCTTGACTTTATGCATGGCTTCTATTGATTTATTATCGCCGTTCGTAACATTTTTTACCTGATTCCTGATGATTTCTGCTGAAAGGCGGCTTGTACCGGTATAATAGAGTAAAAGGTTATACTGAAGTTCGTTAATGAATTTCTTTTTTATCCTTAGAGGGTTCACTATGACCTTATCTCCGTTGAAGAACTCTATGAAATTAAAACCTCCGAAAGCTGCGGCGTACTGATCCTGTTTTCCACCTTCCATACGGAGGTCAATCCTTTCGATTTCATAAGCCAGGTGAGCCACTTCGTACTCGCCGATTGGTATGCTGAGAAGTTCCTGGAAGGCAGCGATGATCGATACTGCAAGAGAGGAAGAAGTGCCAAGCCCTGAACCAGCCGGAGCGTCGCTGTGGGTGGTTATCTTAACAGGTAAAGCAATGCCCCCGTTAAAATCCTTCATGATTCGGTTATAAACACCCTTGTGCATGTCGAGTTTTCCATCTATGTCAAGATGGGATGCAAGGGGGTACTCATAGATCTCACCCCTTTCCAGAGCCTCCAGTATTATCAGGGGCCTGTCTAGCACTTCGAGTGTAGTGTAAGTGCTCATATCGATTGTGGCGTTAAGGACAGCCCCTCCGTAAATCTCTGAATAGGGGGAAACATCAGTCCCTCCGCCGGCAAGCCCGAGACGCAGCGGAGCCTTGCTTCTAACTATCCCGCCAGTCATTTTTTATGGCCTCCAGTATTTCATCGAAATCAGAATAAACCCCGAGTGACTCATCGACATCGTAATGGCCTCTTAATATGTAATTTCTTAGATAGGGGAGGTGTATACGATCGCTTTCCTTGTCTCCTATCATTACGCTTTTGGCTATATCGATAAAGTGCTTATCAGCGGCAGCAAGGACCATCCCCGGCTCAGGTTTCCTTAAGATGCTCTCCCACCTGTATTCCAAAATGCTTGCTTCAGGATGAAATGGGCAGAAAAAACTGTCTAAAATATCGATCCCCTCTGTTGAGAGCTTTCTAATGAGTTCGTTCTGAAAAATATGATAATCCTCTTCACTGAAAATTCCCTTACCAATCCCGGACTGGTTGGTTATTATAATAAAACTAAAACCCATTTTCTTCAAGACTTTTAAAAAGGAAACTGAACCGTCCAGCAGCTTCAGTTCTTTGACCCTGTACAGGTATCCGTTGTCTTCATTGATAATTCCGTCACGGTCCAGGAAAGCGGCCCTGATCATGTGTGTTCGTTCCCACAAGGGCAGTTTTTCCAGTGATGCTCTGTAATCATCCGGAATTCCGATATCAATGAATTTTCCTCCAAAGGGAATTCCAAAAACCCTTCCTGTTTCAAGCAGGGAGGGCATTACCTCTCTCTCAAGTGAAAGGAAACCATCCCTTCTGAAATACGAAAGAGCTCCGGGTGAGAGAACCATAACTCCTCCGTTTATATAGCCTCCGCCTGAAATAGAACCTTTTTCAATAAAACCTGACACACGGTAATCCTGTATTGTGATGGAACCGTATCGGCCCGGATCATCCACATATTTAAGCGATACAGTCATCAGGGCTTTTTTCTTCTTATGAAAATCTATGAGGTTCATGTAATCTATGTTAAAATAAGTATCTCCATTCAGAACTAAAAAATCCTCATCACCTGAGAGCAAGCCGGAAGCCAGTTTCACAGCCCCGCCTGTTCCAAGGGGCTCCCTTTCAATTGAATAAATTATAGATACGCCAAAATTTCGTCCATCCCCGAAATGCTTTTCGACAGTTCCACTTTTATGTCCTGTAAGAAGGACAATATCCCTGATCCCCTGTTTTTCAAGCATAGCTATAATGAATTCCAGAAAGGGTCTTTTTCCGATGGGTGCCATAGGTTTTGGCTGGTCTTTAAGGATGGTGGACAGCCTTGTTCCGAGACCGCCTGCCAGAATCAGTGCATGCATTCACATATTCCTGAATATTGATTCAAGTTCCATTATATATTTCCGTTCAATTTTTTCTCGTTTAAATTCTGCCGCCCGTGTCAATCCCTCTTTGATAAGATGTTTCCGTATTTTTTTGTCATTTATGACACTCAAAACGGTACCGGCAATATCCTGTTCTGAATGTGGATCAACATAAACAGCGGCATTTGAGCAAACCTCTCTTAAGGGGGGTATGGAGGAAGCGACAACCGGGCAACCGCAGGCCATAGCCTCGAGGGAAGGAAGGCCGAATCCCTCGTAAAAAGACGGAAGAACTAGAACCTGCGCAGAGTTGTAAATTTTGACGAGTTTTTCGTCATCCAGAATCCCTGTGAAAAAAACCTTACTCTCGAGGCCCAGTGATCTTATGAGATTTTGCATTCCGTTAAAACCGGTAAGAAAATTATTCTTCTGGCCTACGCAAACAAGATGGAGAGAGTTATCTGTTTTACGGATTAGATCAAAGGCTCTCAAGAGACCTGTTATATTTTTATGGGGTTTTATATTTCCGACATAAAGGACGAACCTTGCAGGAAGCTTCGTCTTGTCCATGAAATCAATGATTGATTCTTCAGTCATATCGAGTTTTCTGAATTTAGGATCCGGATACCTTGGTATGACCCTGATCCTTGAAAGATATTTTCTCTTCCGCGGGAAAAATCTTTCAATCTCAGTTTTTGTAAATTCAGAGATCGTGAAAACAGCATCGGATCTTTTGATGGCGTTTGAATAGAGAATCATCGCATATTTTCTGCGAAAAAAACCGTCTTTTGAGAGACATGTAAGGTGGAATACATCATGTATGGTAACTATCCTTTTAGCGGCCTTTATAGGCAGGATCGGGGCGTTGAAATGAGGTGTCCAGAAAAGATCCGCAGACGGTATCTTCAGGGGCAGCTCTGTCTGTTCTAAGGGTGAATAGGGCCTTGAAGAAGCGCGGATGATATGGATGCCGTATTTTTCAAGATCTCCTGGATTGCCGAGCAGCGTCAGATCGAAATTTACTGCTAAAAATGGGATCAGTGAATCGATATACCTGCCGATCCCTGACATTTTAACCATTCTTGCATCAAGAACAATCCTCATCAGTGCTCCTTTACAACATGAATTTTAATCTAATCAGCAGGAATAGACAAGAAACATTGAACTTTAAGGCCGTGTCAATTACAATATGAATTAAAAAAGATGGAGTTTAAGTGTTCAATATTTTCCTTTTCTGAATTTTTTTAGTATTATAAATTGAATTTAATCGGTTCAGGGCTTAAAAAAAGGAGGTATCATGAAATCTTTTATTGAGAAGTTAGAACCCTATATCTATTCAATTTTCCGGATAATTGCCGGATTTTTGTTTTTGTGGCATGGTTCTATGAAATTATTCGGATTTCCTGCGGGGGGTGGCCAAATACCTTTATTATTATTATATATCAGCGGCACAATTGAATTTTTCGGCGGTTTGCTGGTAATGGTTGGTCTATTTACTCCTGTAGCAGCTTTTATCGCCAGCGGCGAAATGGCGTGTGCTTACTTTATGATCCATGCACCTCAAGCTTTTCTTCCTGTTGTCAATAAGGGTGAATTGGCAGCATTATTTTGCTTCACATTCCTTTTAATTGCGGCCCGCAGTTCGGGGATCTGGAGTATTGACTCGATGATTTTCAAAGGAAAAAAGTAAGAGCCGGGGCAATATTTTATAAAACATTGATGAAATTTGCATTGCCGCTTCAATTTTGATTTTGACTTTAATCATTCCTCATATTATACTTATCCGGTTTTTCAGGCGTGGAGGATTTATTTGCCGAGAATCAGCGTTATCATACCTGCTTATAATGAAGAGGCAACAATAAGAAAGGTTTTAGAAGGTTTTTACCGAGCACTCCCGAAGGCTTATTTTTATGTTATAGATAACAATTCAACCGACTTCACCAGGAAGGCAGCAGAAGCTGCGATTAAAAAACTCGGACTGAAGGGTGATGTAATCTTCGAACCCCGCAGGGGAAAGGCCAGTGCTGTGAGAAGAGCTTTTACCGAAATAGATTCGGATATTTTTGTACTTGTAGACGCTGATTGCACTTACAGTCCCCATGATGCCGCCGGGCTTTTGTTTCCTGTGTCAAATGACAGTGCTGATATGGTTGTGGGTGACAGAATTTCCGGGGGTTATTACAGCAGAGAGAATAAAAGGCCTTTCCATAATTTCGGGAATCACCTTGTGAAATTGATTATAAATTTCATATTCAAATCTTCCCTGAAAGACATAATGAGCGGTTACAGGGTGTTCAACAGAAAGTTTGTGAAGAATTTTCCGATTCTTTCCGAAGGTTTTGAGATCGAGACAGAAATGACACTGCATGCCCTTGACAAGCGGTTCAGGATAGTTGAAATTCCTGTAGATTACCGGGACAGACCCCAGGGAAGTAAATCAAAGCTGAACACTATTAAAGACGGCTTCAAAGTGATTATGACTATTTTCAGGATATTAAGGGATTACAAACCCCTGCAATTCTTCGGCTCTACGGCAATTTTTTGTTTCCTGGCCGGCATTATTATTGGACTTCCTGTCATTGCAGAATATATAAAGTATCGTTATATCTTTAAGGTACCATCAGCGATTCTTGCGATGGGATTCATAATAATCAGTTTTCTGCTCATGTCAATCGGGCTTATCCTTGACACGATTTCAAGACAGTACAGGTTTAATTACGAATATTCCCTGCTATCGTATTCCTCATCTAAGCGGACCGGCCTAAATAATTCAACCATTTCCGGAAACGGCTCATCATTCCGAGCACGATAATGACTATGCATACTGCAGCAGTCATTATGATGTTCTGGGAAACATCGGTGAAATGCTTTGAGTGTTTGATTATTATGCCGGTGAAGGCCCACAGGATCACAAGGCTGTAAAAAAAATCATTCCTCCAGGTGATCATTACAAGAGCCAGTAACGCCGCTATTATGATCAATGCAATTGCCAGGTATAACTCATCTATACCGAAACGGTCCCAATTGATTTTATTTAAAAGAACTGCAGCATTAGCAATGACCGCTACTGAGATCCACCCCAGGTAAATGCTGAAAGGCAGGTGAACGCAGAGTTTTTCACCAATGGGAGCCGGTTTTAAGCCTATGCCGAGTCTCATATAAATAGCGATAAGGGCTGAGAGAAGCAGGATTATATCTAACAGGGAAATAAATGTCATCTCATAATGCCATGCAAAAATCCAGAAACTGTTGAAGCAGCATGTTAGTAAGTATAAAAAACTGATCCTTTCATGAATGGTAAAAGTAGTCTTTTTCCTGATGAACAGGTCCCTAGCTTGGTAAATTGTGAAAACAAGGAGGAGGAGATAGATAACCCCCCATATAGCGAAAGTTATGCCCGCCGGAGTGAAAAGAGTGGGGTACTCATCTGAAATCTCTCCGGTGCTTTTACCGTTAAAGCGCAGAATGTCGGCAAACGCATTAACTGCGATCATTCCGATAAAACCTGCTATATTCAAGATCTGAAGAAAGGTAATGGATTTGATGCTACTCATGAATTACCATCCAAAAAAAATTCTATCTAAACCATTGATCTGTTGAGCCTGATCTTTTCCCTTACGAAGTCGATATGTTCCCTCAGAATATAAAAAGATTCTGCGAATGAAACGGGAACGTTCTTATTCGCCTCATTCTCTATCCTGTCAAGATCTGCGTATATCTCAGTCAGCTGAGCAGGCGGCTCTTTTATGACTTTCTCTTCAATATTGAGAAGCTCTCGATACCACCTGTAAATTCGCCTGCGTATCCTCCACTGAAAAAAGGCAGGAATTCCCCGGATTACCGATGGAAAAATTACAACAAGAGGCAGGATCAGTACAATGATCCTGTCGACCAGGCTTGCAACCCAGAACGGCAGTATTTTGTAAAAGATGCCCTGTCCTGATTTATAAAAACGTTTTGCATCGGCGCTTACTGCAATGTCGTTCTCAAGCGGTGTCGGAAATTCATTGCGTGATTTTATGAGACCGGGGTTCGAATGAACCTTGGTTGCAGCTTCAAGTATCAGGTCGGAAAGTGCAGGATGAAGTCTCTTTTTTGCTATGATCTCTACTACAGGACCGATCAGGGTTACGTCATGAGAAGGAATGTTTTTACCGAAATCAATGCCGCCCATAGGATACACGACCTTATGCAGATAGATGAAACGCTTTATATAAGCTTCGGCCTGGGTAAAGTTATAAAGTCTGACCGACGGATCCCTTAAAAGATTATGCATAGTATCGGTGGTAACCGAATCGCCCATCATAAATGCAACATCGATCTTGCCGCTGATAAGATCCTGGGCACCCTCATCAGGTTTTATTTCCAGAAGAGTTGAAGGACCGCCTGGCAGAATATCATTATTAGAAAGGAGGAGATGGGAAAACTTCCTTGTACCGCTTCCGCGTTCGCCTACTTCAATACGTTTTCCCTTAAAATCAGAAATCAGGTTAAGGGCGACGGGGCTCCTGTAAAATATGTAAATCGGCTCATAACCTATGGCACCAAGCGAGACCAGGCTTTCGAAGTTCGAATTGCTCACGATTCCGCTCTGCACGAACCCGATATCGACCCTGTTGGTTTTTTGTGTAAGGTTCCTGTAGTTTTCAATGGAGCCGTCGGAAGGAATAATGATCAGATCAACTCCGCTCTGCTTAAGAATTGCCTGATATCTCTCAGCGTAATGATATAATGAACTGCCCACCGGCCCTGCTGAGATTACAAGCCTGCTGGGCGGGGCTGAACTGAAAAACCAGAATAATGCTAAGAGCGTAATAAGTGTTAGCAGGACGATAGATCCCACGATGACAATGCGGGGTCTTCCGAACCTGTCTAATTTTGATAAAATTTGATTCATCTCGCTTCCTCCCACGGCCGAAGATTCAAAATTATCTATACATAATTATACCACTTAATTAAAATTTTAACAAGATTGGATAAATCGTCATACTGCTCAATATGGTCATCCGAACCGGACAATGGAAAATTGACTTTTAAACAGCCATGGTTATTATATTACAAGCTTTAAATTATAAAATAAGTGTTTCAGGGAGTAATTATTTGTTTTATGGGTTATAAAGGTACAAATTCAAAGATTTTGACGCCAGGCGGATTAATACTGCTGGTGGATGATGAAGAATCTATATTAAAAACGACATCAATTATACTTGGTAAAATAGGGTACAGGGTACTATCTTCCAGTACCGGGCCTGACGCCATGGCGAAATTCAGAGAAAGTCATGCTGATATCAGCCTTGTAATGCTGGACCTGATCATGCCTGATATGTCAGGGAGGGAAATCTTCAAGGAAATGAAAAAAATCAATCCGGATGTAAATGTCCTTCTGACATCCGGTTTGTCTCAGGATGATATCATAACAGATTTACTGAAAGAAGGCGCCCTCGGAGTATTAAAAAAGCCATTTACAATAAGCATGCTGACCGGTATGCTTGAAAACCTTTAAATTTGCAGTAATTTCTGACCTTCCTTATAATTTCGCCTATTAATTTTGAAAAACCCGGCAAAATGCCAAGGAGAATATAATGAATTTCAGGATGTTTCTTTTCATGGTTTATGTCTTTATTGCTTTTACACTGACAGACTTAAATGCGGCCATTATAAGTCTACCTGGAGAACTGGGAGACGGCATAGCGGTTGCAGCCCTTGTTACATGTATTTTTATTCCACAGAGCATGCCTTATACCAACAGATATCCTGATACTTCTGTCTGCGTGGATAATGGATGGCTCGATGAAGCCCTCAGGCAGGATTTGTACGGTGATGAATCTTCACTTGGGTGGGGGATTGAATTTGAAAAAGCTATTAATGAAACCTTTTCGGCAAGATTCCGTCAGGGTCTTGTCATCAAGAATTTTTATACGAATAATGAGAACATGTACATTACAGCTGAAGATTTCATGCTGGATTACTATTTTGACCATCAGGGCCTTCATGGCCTGAACCTCGGATTCGGCTTCGGTTATGCCAATGTTGTTTCGACCTTAAATAGCGATCAGACCGTAATTCTTAATTTTGGAATAGAATATACACAAATACTTATCGGCTATAAATTCAATTACGGATTGTTCATGCTCGAACCATACTTCGATCTGATGATACCGTTAAGCGATACCTACCAGAGCCAGACAAGAATCATTCAGCTCTGTGTATCCATGATCGGATTGAACATCGGCGCAGCTTTTTAGAGAGTCTTGCTTTTGATTAATGGATCAGATTTTCATTGTGAATACAAGATAGACCTGATGAAGTCGCCAGAACCAATAGTAATCCGGATCGACCTCCCTGTCAAACAGAGTCAATTCAGTGCCGTAGCCATTCCTGTAAACTATGTAGTTGCCCCACTGGACCATCATATCAAGTGTTTCATTGCCTTCGTTATCGAAGAAAAAAGTCTGTATGAATCCCACGGTCTGGAGAATGAAATCGGAACCCCATCCACTTGAAGAAACCGGTGAATATGAATATCGATAGACATCTAAATCAGTTTCATAAAGAAATCCGATACGGTGCAGAAAAAAAGGCATTTCATATCCGATGTAATAGCTTCCATAATAGCGCAGATTTTTCAATTTATCCGGAACATTATCATATTCGTAAATATCGGAATCGGAAGTAGCGCCTAACAGATACTGATAATACAGCTCCTGATAGGTACGGAATTGAAGGTGGCTCCATTCACCCGGGAAAATGGAAGCCAGATCGAACTGCAGGCCAGTTCCGCCGTAAAACCTGAGATATTGTTTGTCAAGGACTTCCTGGGAATAAACATTGCTCTGAATTGAACTTTCGTAAAAATTACTCTGCATCCCGATGCCGTTGCCGTAACCCGGCAAAGGCCAGCCTGAACCGACAAGAAGCCCCGAGTTGAGTTGAAGAAACGGTATGGGTGCCGTATAAGTATAATCAAGAGCAGCACTTACTGTTATAGGAGTAAGGGCGCCTGTGAGTTTTGTCTCCAGAGTGCCAAGGGAGCTCTCTGAGGTTTGAATGTAAAAAAATTCAGCCTGAAAACCGGCAGGATTTTCAAAAGAAACCTCAGTATCATAACCTATTTGCGAAAAATTGGTATTTGTTAAGATATATGAAAAATCGCGTATTTCACGGGTATGCACGATTTCCCTCTCATCGGCGAACTGATCGGAAAAACCCTCTGCTGAAATAAAAAATAACAAAAAAACGGTCGGCCAGTTTTTCATTTTATACCCTCCGGCATGCTGGTTAAGAGTGTTTAGAATTTTATCAAATAACTAGTGAATTTGCAAAAAAAAGGCTGCCCCTTTCAGGACAGCCCCTATATTTTACAATAATGTTTAATACATATCGCCCATTCCACCGCCTCCAGGCATTGGAGGCATCTTTTCTTTTTCAGGCTTGTCGGTGACAAGTACTTCTGTAATGAGGAGAAGGCCTGCAATGCTTGCTGCATTCTGAAGGGCAGTCCTCTCGACTTTCGCCGGGTCGATAATGCCGTCCTTGACCATATCAACCCATTCGTCGGTCAGGGCATTATAGCCGAAACCCTCTTTGGCTTCTTTGGCTTTATGAACGATTACGGATCCATCGATGCCGGCGTTATCGGCTATCATTCTCATCGGGGCTTCAAGGGCTTTCCTGACAATATCAATGCCGACCTTTTCTTCGGGTGTATCAGATTTGAGATTGTCGAGCGTTTTCTGGCATTTTAAAAGGGCAAGTCCGCCGCCGCTGACGATCCCTTCCTCAATGGCTGCCTTGGTTGCCGAGAGAGCGTCCTCGACCCTTGCCTTTCTCTCCTTGAGCTCGGTTTCGGTTGCTGCTCCGACTTTTATAACGGCAACCCCGCCGGAGATCTTGGCGAGTCTTTCCTGTAATTTTTCCTTGTCATAATCGGATGTCGTATCCTCGATCTGCTTTTTAATCTGTTTAATGCGGGCCTGAATTGAATCCTTTGAGCCTTCACCGCCGACCACAATGGAATTGTCCTTGTCTACTTTTACCTTTTTCGCCTTGCCGAGATCATTGAGGGTAGCGTTCTCGAGTTTCATACCCTTTTCCTCTGATATAACCTGTGCTTTCGTAAGTATCGCGATATCTTCCAGCATAGCTTTTCTTCTGTCACCGAAAGCAGGTGCTTTAACGGCCACGCAGTTCAGTGTCCCCCTGAGCTTGTTTACGATAAGGGTAGCAAGGGCTTCACCCTCGACATCCTCAGCGATGATCAAAAGGGGTTTGCCGCTCTGAGCGATTTTTTCAAGAAGGGGAACAATTTCCTTCAATGAAGAGATTTTTTTATCATAGATAAGAATGAAGGGATCTTCCAGTTCAGCTGTCATATTCTCGGAATTTGTCACCATATAGGCGGAAAGATAACCCCTGTCGAACTGCATACCTTCGACAACCTCTATGATTGTTTCCATGACCTTTGATTCTTCAACAGTGATAACGCCGTCTTTGCCGACCTTATCCATAGCGTCAGCTATATATTCTCCTATAGCAAGGTCGTTATTGGCTGAAATTGCCGCTACATCGCGTATTTCATTTCTGCCGGCTACAGTTTTAGAGTTCTTCTTGATCTCTTCGACAACCACCGCTACCGCTTTATCTATCCCCTTTTTAATCAGAGTAGGATTGCTTCCGGCTGTGACGTTTTTAAATCCCTCTTTAATAATATCATGCGCAAGTACTGTTGCTGTCGTTGTTCCATCACCTGCAATATCATTTGTTTTTGTCGCCACTTCCTTGACAAGCTGTGCTCCCATATTTTCGAACTTATCTTCCAGTTCGATTTCCTTTGCTACGGTAACACCGTCTCTTGTAATAGTCGGAGCGCCGAACTTTTTATCGATAACTACGTTCCGTCCGCGCGGTCCTAAAGTCGCGCCCACTGTGGCTGCCAGTTTCTCGACACCACTTAGGATCTTCTGATGGGCATCGCTTGAAAATAATAAGTCTTTTGCCATATTTACTCTCCTTTATTTAATAAATTTTTAGTTTATAATATAATAAACAAACTCAAAATCGTCAAGAATATAAGGGGAATTTTGTCGGTGCAGATATTTTCATGCCAAATTCATATCAATTTTTTAATTTCAGCGAGAAATGCAATTGCTTCAAGGGGGGTGATCCTATTGATATCGATATTCATGATTTTATCAATTATATTCTGATAAGAAGTGTCCGTGAAAAGGCTGATCTCCTGGGACTCTTTACGATCTTCCGGCTTCCTGTATTTTTTGTCAAATATTTTTTCGATCCTCTCTCCTGCCATGTCGCCTTCTGCCTCAAGAGTTTCGAGAATGATTTTCGCCCTTTCGACAATTTCCTGGGGAATGCCGGCCAGCTTCGCAACGTAAATACCATAGCTCCTGTCTGAAGGTCCCTCTACAACCCTGCGGAGAAATATCAGCTCTTCACCGTATTCTCTGACGGCTATGTTGTAATTCCTGATCCCCTTTTTACTGCCGAGCCTTGTGAGTTCGTGATAATGCGTTGCAAAAAGTACCCTTCCCGTTTTTAGTTTTTGTTCATGAAGATGTTCAATAACCGACCAGGCTATCGAGAGACCGTCATAGGTCGAGGTACCTCGCCCTAGTTCATCCATAATAATAAGGCTTTTAGGTGTAGATCCCCTTATTATATTGGCAGCTTCCTGCATTTCTACAAGGAATGTAGACCTGCCCATTGAGAGGTTGTCTGAAGCTCCTATTCTGGTGAATATTTTATCCACCATCCCGATCCGTGCCTCGGATGCCGGGACATAGCATCCTATCTGGGCCATTAGAGCGATAAGTGCATTCTGGCGGAGATAGGTGGATTTTCCCGCCATATTCGGCCCGGTCAAGATAATTATCCTGTTGTCCTCATCATCCAGCAGTGCATCATTGGGGACGAAAAGGTTTTTACCGATATACTTTTCAACAACAGGATGCCTTCCCTCCCTTATAAAAAATTCGGTGCCAGAGCTTATGGCCGGTTTCGTATAACTGTTCTCCCCTGCAATGAGGGCAAAATTGGAATATATATCTATCAAGGCTATCGTATGAGCAAGTATCTGCAGCTGTTTCGAGCTTTCGGAGATCTTTTCCACAACCCGGGCAAAAATCTCCTCTTCAAGTTTTAAGACCCGTTCGGATGCACTGTTAATCATGGCTTCATGTTCGGAAAGCTCCGGGATAGTATAGCGTTCAGCATTTACAAGGCTCTGCTTTCTGATATAGTGCACCGGGACGCTTTCTATATTTGCCTTGCTGATCTCGATAAAGTATCCGAAAATGTTATTGAATTTTATTTTCAGAGAAGAGATACCTGTTTTTATCCTCTCGCTTTCCTGGAGTTTGAGGATAAAATCCCTTCCCTCCCGCATTATATTGCGGATTGAATCCAGCTCTTTATTGAAGCCGTTTTTTATTACATCTCCCCCGAATGTCGAGGACGGTTCCTCTTTGATGGATGAGTCGATGAGGGAAGATATAGTTCCAAGGTCATCCAGATTTTCACTGAGTTGCTTCAGGACTGCCAGGCCGGATAGTCCTGTCTTTAAAAGCTTGGCCTGTTTTAAAGAATAAGAAAGGGAAATCAGCTCCTTCGGAATGACCCTTTTCAGGGATATTCTGGATGACAGCCTCTCGATGTCGCTGATTTTTTCAAGGATACCCCTTATATTTGATACCAGTATTCCATTATCGAAAAATGCCTCAACACAGTTCTGCCTTTCATAAATTTCCCCGGCATCAAACAGTGGCATTAGAATCCACTGTCTCAGAAGCCTTCCTCCCATCGGTGTCATTGTTCTGTCGAGAACATCAAGGAGCGAATATTGTTTACCCCCGTCCTGCATGTTTTTAACAAGTTCCAGGTTCCTGATCGTAAAGTCGTCAAGTTCTACTATTTTATTGCTTCCCAGGATGTGAATATTATCGAGGGAAAGCTGAAGATTTTTAAAAAAGATTTCTCTGTCTCTTAAGGTGCTTTCTCCCCTCGTTTCAAAAATGTAATGAAAAGACCCGAGGATGCTCTTTTTTAATACGGGATCGGAAAGTAAGCCGTCAGGGAAAACGAGAGATTCTTTTGAAGAGGAAAAATCCCCGAAATACCATTCGGGAAATGCCTCATGAAGGACGCCCGAAGAATCAAGCTCGTGAAAAAAGGCCTCTTCAGTCTTTGCCCTTTCATTGTAAATGATCTCCGAAGGCGAAAACCTCTCTATCTCATCCTTAAGAAGGCGACCTGATTCAATTTTACGTGAAAATAGGTCTCCAGTGGAAACATCGAAAAAGGTCAGACCAGTATTACCGGAAAAGCTGAATATTGATAATAAATAATTGTTCTGTTTTTTCCCGAGGAAATTTTCATCGATCACAGTACCTGGAGTAACGATGTTGACAATGTCCCGCTTTACTAGGCCCTTTGCTTTTGAAGGATCTTCAAGCTGTTCGCAAACGGCAACTTTTTTACCGGCAGAGATTAGCCTGTGAATGTACTGCAAAGAGGCGTGGTGGGGAAATCCGGCCATGGGCATATCGTTGCGTGATGTTAGTGCGATATTTAGAATGGCTGCAGCATCCCTCGCATCGTCAAAAAACATTTCATAAAAATCGCCGACCCGGAACAGCAGTATTTTGTCACGATGGCGCGACTTTATGTTGTTATATTGTCTGACCATCGGGGTCAACTGGGTAATATTTTCCTCCGGCATCGCCGGCCCCCTATCCTCGATCAGACCCGTATCTCGGCTTTCGAATCTAGGAATTCTTTGTTTTCCTTCAAGATAGGATCTATATATTCAATTATGAATTCTTCCACCTGTTTGGCCGCTCTTCCTGTGTAAACACTGTAATCTGAAGCGGTTTTCCATTCATCTTCTGTCAGTTTAAAAATGCCGCTTTTTTTCATCTCTCCGAGCATATCATACTGCATACCCTTCCTGGCGGACTCAACGGCTTTCATGGCATAGGAACGAACCTTTTCATGGAGTTCCTGCCTGTTGCCTCCTGCCTTGACTGCCTTCATAATAATATTTTCAGTGGCGAAAAAAGGGAGATTGTTTCTGAGATGTGTTTCGATGACTTCAGGATAAATGTTAAGCCCTGCTATCAGCTTTTGATATATGATCAGGATTGAATCAGCAGTCAGGAAACCTTCTGCCATCGAAATACGGCGATTGGCCGAATCATCGAGAGTCCTTTCGAGAAACTGGTTTGCAAAGGTATATACGGCATTCATAACATCATTGATAAGATAACGTGCAAGGGAGGTCATCCTCTCCGCCAGAATAGGATTGCGTTTATAGGGCATAGCCGAAGAACCGACCTGTTTTTTATCAAACGGTTCTTCAATCTGGGAACTGTGCTGGAGTATTCTTATATCATTGGCCGCCCTGTGCGCAGACTGAGCTATTCCTGAAAGAGTTTCAAGTATTCTTACATCGTGTTTTCTGGTCAGGGTTTGCCCGCATACTGGTGCGCTCTTATCAAAGCCAAGTTCCTTAACCACTAGTCTATCAAGCTGCCTGACCTTTTCCTCATCGTTATTGAAAAGCTCCATAAAACTTGCCTGTGTGCCTGTTGTTCCCTTTACTCCAAGAGTAACAAGCCCGGATATGATTCCGTTAAGATCGTTTAAGTCGAGAACAAGATCGTAAAGCCATAGGCTTAACCTTTTTCCAAGAGTTGTTGGCTGTGCCGGCTGGAGGTGGGTATATCCGAGAACAGGCATAGTCCTGTATTCCATGCATTTCCTTTTTAATATGTCGATAAGAGTGACCAGCCGCTTTTTTATCAGGACAAGAGCTTTCCTGAAAATAATCATATCAGTATTATCTGTAACAAAGGCCGATGTGGCGCCAAGATGTATGATACTGCAGGCGATAGGTGCGACCTCTCCATATGCGCGTATATGACTCATCACGTCATGATGGATTTCCCTTTCAATCTCCACTGCTCTCTTAAGGTTAAGATTATCCCTGTTATTTCTGAGATCGTCAAGCTGTTCGGTAGTGATATTAAGTCCAAGTTTTTTTTCGATCAACGCCAGGGCTATCCAGCAATCCCGCCACGTAAGAAATTTTGTTTCATCCGAAAACAATTTGAGCATTTCCTTAGACGCGTATCTTGTTTCAAGCGGATTATTATAAACACCCATCATTGTACCCCTTCATCCGCGGCTTTTGATATTAAGTTCTCTTTGATCTCTATCTGCCGGCGAATTTGATTGATCTTGCGTTCAATCTGTGAAATATCATTATATACTATTTTTCCTTCGGAAGAGATGCTGAAATCCCTGTCATTCCTGCTGATATCATTCCAGACCGACCATCCCGCTTCATTGAGCAAACCGGTGTATTTCAAAAGGTCTTCGGCTCCAAAATCGAATGTGTATGGTCTTTTCCCTCCTGTATTAGCCCTGTTCTTGAGAAGCTGTGTGTATAATGCATCATATATTTTTATTTCAGGATTTGAAATAAGCATATTGATCATCTGACGGTAAATAATCCAGATTCTGTCGGATAGGAGCTCTATAATTTTTGTGGCAATCATAGGATAGTTATCTACAACGAAATTGAAATTCTCTTTTGTTATCAGCATTAATTTAAGTCCTGCATCGGCAAAAGCATTGGCGTTCCTAGGTTTATTATCGAGAATTGCCATCTCTCCGAAAATATCACCTTTTTTAAGTACGCTGAGGAGGATCTCCTGGTTGTCGTGATATCTATTGATTTTGACCTCACCCTCCTGTATAACATAAAGGGCTTGACCGGTTTCACCCTGAAGAAAAATTATCTGCTGATCATCATATATGAATATATTACCGTCTTTTTTCGGTGCGGTCTTAACTGATGCGCTGTCTATATTACTGAGCCTATCCCTGGCCATTTCGCTATTCCGGCTGGATGGCATTTCACTCAGGAATTTAAGATAGGCATATCCTGCATAAGGATAGTTTCCCTTCTTTGTATAGAAGTATTCCCCCAGCTCAAACAATTTCTCCGGGCTGTCCTCTTCCATTCCCACGTAAGAGATACGGGATGCCATCCCTGATAAGAAGGAATCGTAATATCTGAGCATACGGCTGAAATAACGAATGATTTTCAAGGCTATTGATGGGTTGTTTTCGATCAGCAGACCGAATTTTTCACAGGGTACTGCTACAGCCAGGGTATCTTCCTCGGCCGAAACTGTTTCTAGATTGGGCCGCTTTGCCATGCATGAAATAACGCCGAAAAAATCTCCTGCTCCAAGGAGGGAGGAACCGTCTTTTAATTGTTTTTCCGAAAAACTGATAGAACTGCTTACCCTGACTGATCCCTTTTTTATTATATAAAAATCACTGTTCTCTGCCTGGCCCTCCATGAGTATATAGGCATCCTTCCTGAAACGTACGAGATTGAAATTACCTCCTGGCATTTCCACCTCTCTAAACTTTTATTAAATAAAACAATATTATAAAAGATCCATGGATTTTGTCAAAGTGTAAGGTGATCAGGATGGGCAGTTTTGACCATTGATAAAATAATATTATTCCACTATAATATTCATTCAATTCATCTTGAAAGTTTTTCCCTGACTTTTAATAAAATTCAGAAATATTTTTGGGAGATAGATATATGATGGAAGCAATTATGATGTCCCCTGGGAAGATATCTTTCAGAGAAGTTAAGGTCCCAAAACCATCAGACAATGAAATTATCATAAAGATCAAGCGTATCGGCATATGCGGCTCCGATATTCATGTCTATCATGGAAAGCATCCCTATACTCATTACCCTGTCATACAGGGACATGAATTTTCAGGAGAGATCAGCGAGATCGGTTCAGGGGCCAATAAATTCAAAATGGGCGACAAGGTTGTTGTGCAGCCTCAGGTTGTCTGTGGTAAATGTTATCCATGCCGGACTGGAAATTATAATATATGCGATAATCTGAAAGTAATGGGTTTTCAAACCGAAGGCTGTGCAAGGGAGTATTTCAAGGTGGATATGGCTAAGGTATTAAAAATTCCCTCCTCCATGAGTTTTGATGAGGGCGCCCTTGTTGAGCCTGAAGCAGTTGCCTGTCACTGCCTTGGAAGAAGCGGTCTGAAAATCGAAGGGAAGAATATTCTTATCCTTGGCGCCGGCCCGATAGGAAATCTTGTTGCACAAACGGCTAAGGCAAGAGGAGCGGGGAAGGCAATGATCACGGATATCAGTGATTTCAGACTTCAAAAAGCTCTTGAATGCGGGATAGATGTTGCTGTTAATACATCGAAATCCATCCTTGCAGAGGAAATAAACAAAGCCTTCGGGGCTGATAAAGCGGATCTCATTCTTGAATGTGCCGGAGTTCAGGAGGTATTGTCGCAGGCGGTAGCTAATGCCCGGAAAGGCACCGATATTATTGCAGTTGCGGTTTATCCTGAAGAAGTAAAAGTGAACCTGGGTTTTATCCAGGACAGGGAACTGAGAATCATAGGCACATTGATGTACCAGACTAATGATTATCTCGATGCCATAGATTTGATCAGTAAGAAAAAAATCTTTGCAGACAAGCTGATTACAGATTATTACAGTTTCGGGGATTATGACAAGGCTTATCAATATATAGATAAAGTAAAGGATAAAGTAATGAAAGTCATGATCAGAATGCCGGAATAAACTTTCATGATGATAATTAAATATGTCATATATTTATCTAAAATATTGACCATTTTGATTTTCAAAGTAAAATATATATTGGAAAATTAATAATATACCCAAATTATTGTTAAAAAAATTAGGAGGATACAAATGGCTGAAGTGTTGTTTAAACACGTCACAAAAATTTATGAAGGAGGTGTTGTTGCCGTTAAAGATGTCAACCTTGAGATCAAAGACCGCGAATTCGTTATTCTGGTTGGACCATCCGGATGCGGAAAGTCTACGACCCTGAGGATGCTTGCCGGGCTTGAAGAGATATCTGAAGGAGAGATTTATATCGACAATGTGCTTGTCAATAACAAACAGCCTAAAGACAGGGATATAGCTATGGTTTTCCAGAATTATGCGCTTTATCCCCACATGACGGTTGAGGAAAATATGGCATTCGGACTCAGATTGCGAAATTATCCCAGGGAAGAGATAAAAAGGAGGGTAAAAGAAGCGGCGGAAACCCTTAACATAACTGATTATTTGAAGAGGAAACCGAAAGCACTCTCTGGCGGTCAGAAACAGAGGGTCGCGATCGGCAGGGTAATAACGAGAAGGCCGAAGGTGTTTTTATTCGATGAACCTCTTTCGAACCTCGATGCTAAACTCAGGGTCCAGATGAGAGCTGAGCTTATCAAGCTTCATGCAAAACTCAAAGTTACATCTATTTATGTCACACATGACCAGCTTGAAGCTATGACTATGGGAACTAAGATCGTAGTTATGAACAATCAGCTCATTCAGCAGATTGGTTCTCCGATGGATGTGTATTCAAATCCAGTAAACAAATTTGTTGCGGGATTTATTGGAACGCCTCCTATGAACTTTTTCAATGTTGTGCTGACGGAAAAGCAGGGTTCTTTATGGGCTGATTTCAGCGACTTCCAAATGAAGCTTCCAGCTCAATTTCACGAGAAGGCGGCTAAATATGTCGGGAAGGAAGTTACCTTCGGTATAAGACCCGAGGATATATATGATAAGTCTACCTACCACACCCAGCTGGACAGCAATGTAGGTGTTGGAAATGTTGAAATTGTTGAACATCTCGGTTCTGAACAGCATATATTTTTCTCTACATCATCCACAACATTTACAGCCAAATATGACCCGTCAATTGTGCTTAATATCGGTGACACGGATGTTAATTTCATATTTGAACTGAAGAACGCCCATTTATTCGACAATGAGACCGAAATGTGCATAATCTAAACATTATAAACTAAGTTGGGGATAGGCCCCGTCCTTTCAAAAGACGGGGCCTTTTTATTAGTTCAGAACCTTTAAGCGTTTTCCGACAATAAGGTGTCTCTTAATAAGGATAGGGGGCTATTTTTCAAATTATGCTTGTTATTTGCCGTTTGAGCCTGCTTAATATCTTTCTATTCACATTTTGCCAGTTTTTTTCACTTGAATATAAGGTAAAAAGCGGGGATACACTTTGGAGCATTTCAAAAAAATTTAACATACCCTCTAATGTCATATCTTCAATGAACCAATTGCAGGCCGTTATGATTTCACGGGGGCAGCTCCTTTACATACCGGAGGGATTGACCCGGTATACTGTCAAAAAAGGTGATAATCTCTCAAAAATAGCCCGTTATTATAATGTAAAAGTTGACACCGTAAGGATAATCAACAAGCTTGAAAATGAAAATGTCAGGGAAGGGCAGGTTCTGATTCTCCCGACAGGCGTAAAGTCTCACGAATCCCTGCAGGATGAAAATCCACAGGATTATATGAAAGATAAAAAATTTATTATGCCAGCTGAGATGGGGGATGTCAAACAGGTCAAGAACAGGGGGAGAGGAGTGATTGTATTTTTAAATGAAAATGCAAAAATTAAAAGCATAGGGAATGGCATAGTCAAATTTTCAGGCAGAATAAACGGCTATAATAATGTGATCGTTATTTATTATGGCGGAGATCTTTTTGCAGTTTACGGTTTTCTGGGTGAAAGATTGGTGAAAGAGGGTGAGACTGTATCTCTAAACCAGGTAATCGGCAGTGCAGGGAATGTGGAAAAGACCGGAAGTCCAGGTGTATATTTCGAAGTCAGGAACGGCAGAAAAAATCTTAATTTACTGGAACTTTATCCTGCATTAAGCGAGAAAGAAATAGCTTTTGACAATATTCAGGATAACCAGTGCATTTAGGTAAAGACTTGACAAAAGGCCTTTTAAGTATCAATATATATTATGGTTAAAGCAGGCTGGGGAAACGCTCTCCCGGTTTCGGGAGGGAGGAAAGTCCGGGCATTTTATAGCAGGAGGCCGGTTAACAGCCGGACCCCGGTCAAAAAGAGCGGGGATGGATAGCGCCACAGAAAAGATACCGCCGGGTTTCTTTATAAGATACCGGGTAAGGGTGAAAAGGCGGTTTAAGAGACCACCGCGGGCTGCATAAGTAGCCCGGCATGGCAAGCCCCCTCTGATGCAAGGTTAAATAGGCATTCTGACTACGCGGCTTTGCGGCTTCCCACTCAGTGGGAAGGGAATGCGGGTAAACCGCTAGAATTTATTCGTAAGAATAAATCAAGATAGATGTTTCCCCTTCGGGAACTTTGGGTTTCCGCTGACAGGACCCGGCTTAAAAGCCTGCTTTCAAATAATAAAAGGGGCGATATTCGGAGAGGCGCCAATGAGCGTTTTACCTATTGACCTGCAGGTCCTTTTTTCAAAGGTACCTGATCATTCGGAAAATATTGCACGTGCTACAAATGCTGCTCAAAGCGGCCAGCTGATGAGCTTTGAAAAGACCCGTCAGCAATCCATTGAAACAAATGCAACTGTCAAATATCTGGAGCAATATTCGGGTGAATTTAATAAAATAAACCCGGATTCAGGCAAGAACAAAGAGGGCGGCGGGGGAATTCCGAAAGGAAAAGGGAAAAAAAGCAGACCTGTGAATGATACTTATAAACCGGCGAAAAAGGAAGAGGGTAAAGGAAACTTTATCGATATTATAGACTGACCTGACCGGCGGATGTCTTACATATTAGGAGTTAAAGTTGGCACTTCAGGAAATGAGAAAAGGTTCCATGATGAGGGGAAAAGTGAGATCTGATGGAACCCCGGTCGACAGGCGTTTTATTGAAAAGGCCTTCAGGAAAGGCTCCGCTGCAGCGGATGATTTTCGAGCTATTCTTGAGAAATATAAAATAAGGGAAAAATTTCCATCGAGGGTACTTCGCGAATCGGAAGTAATCCCGGAAAGAATAGATACACGCGATATTCTTAATCGCCGGGATCTCAGGCGGGATTTAGTCTTCACGATTGACGGTGAGGACGCTAAGGATCTTGATGACGCTGTCTCTATCGAAAAATTATCAGACGGCTGGAAACTGGGTGTTCATATCGCTGATGTCTCATATTATGTAAAAAAAGATTCTCTTCTGGACAGGGAAGCCCGGAGACGGGCCAACAGTTTCTATTTTATCACAAGGGTTGTGCCGATGTTCCCCGAAAAGCTTTCAAACGGAATTTGCAGTCTTAACCCTGACGTGGACAGGCTGACGCTGTCTATTATCATGGAGATAGACAGGATGGGGACAGTAATAAAATATTCCCTGCATGAATCTATAATACACACAAGCTACAGGCTGACCTATGAAAAAGTTCAGGATTACATAGATGGAAAAGAGGCATATCCCTCGCCGGAACTAAAAAAAAGCTTGACTCAGATGAACGAACTGTACCAGATCCTCTATAAAAAGAGGATCAGGGAAGGCGCCCTGGACCTGGATTTCAGGGAGCAAAAATGTGTTCTTGATGAAAGTGGCGAACCGGTTAAATTCTGGCTTAAGGATCGCCTCGCTTCAGAAAGGATAATCGAGGAGTTTATGCTTGTTGCAAACCGGATAACAGCGAAATTCCTCGGTGAAAAGGGTATATCGATTTACAGGATACACAGCGAACCTACAGCGGAGAAAATCCAGGATTTTGTCAGGCTCGCACTGAAACTGGGTCATAAAATTTACGGTGTTCCGGTCCCGTCACCTGTTGAACTCCAGAGGGTACTGGACGAATCAAGGAATATGCCTCACAGGGAGCTCGTAAGCCAGCTTCTACTCCGTTCAATGCAGCAGGCGAGGTATGATACCGATAATATAGGACATTTCGGCCTGGGTTTCGAGTACTATACACATTTTACTTCTCCTATCAGGCGTTATGCCGACCTTATTGTTCACAGGTTGATTAAAAATTACATATCGAAAAACAAAAAAGACTCTGCCGTCTATAGCAAGGATGAATTGAGAAAGATAGCAGACCATATATCCACAATGGAAAGGGTTGCTATGGAAAGCGAGAGGGATTTTTATAAAATAAAATCGATCCGTTTTATGGAATCGAAAGTCCATAAGAAATTCGATGGAATTATTACAGGTGTTTCATCCTTTGGTATTTTTGTACAGATCAGGATATTCGGGGTTGAAGGTCTGGTTAGATACCGCGATATGAGCGATGATTATTATTATTACGATGAAAAGAATTATTGCGCAATAGGGAAAAAATCTAAAAGAAAATATACGCTTGGCGACAGAGTTAACATTACCGTGAAAAAGGTCAATGTAGAAAAGGGTTTTTTAGACCTGCTTTTCGAAACGAACTGATGAAAGAATTTGGTATTTGCATGAAAGTCCTCTTGACAACTGAATTTTTAATAGTCTTAATGATTGACTATATTTATTCGAATACTTTTGATGATGCACTTAAACTTTACAAAGATGGCAGCTACCGCCGCTCAATTAGTGTCTTATCCATGAAAGGGTCCCTTTCACCTGTCGAGTGTTATCTTCTTGGAAGGGATTTCCAGGAAATGAGAGATAATAAAAATGCTGCTGATGCGTTCTCAAAGATAAATCCTGACAGTTTTAACAATTATCCTGAATCAGGATTTTTCAGGGAAAATTATATCTATTACTATTCCCTCATCTTATACGGAGACTATTGCAGGGAAGATGAAAACATTCTGACCAATTCTCCGGGCAAAATCATAGATCTTTTCGCCCGCCTAGATCAAGGTTCGGTATACTATGACGATGTTTTAAAAATTTATCTTCTTTACGAATGGAAGACTCTTAATTATGCATTGCTGGACAGATTAAAACAGACAAATTCATCAGCGTTGATGTACAGAGCTTTTTCGTCCTATGCTCTGGGCAGGCATGAATTCTTTTCGGAAATATTCGATTTTAATGATGAAAGGGATTTTAATCTTATTTTCGCCGGTATAACAAACCTGATCAGGCAGGATGACATTGACAGGATTTTGCCTGACAGAATTCCACAGGCTTTAAACGTTTTTTACAGATTCAATATGACAGATTTTGCATCGCGCCTTCTGAAAAGATATGCCTCGATAACCAACGATGCAGATTTGATATTGAGAAGCCGGCTTTATCTTTTATGCAGGGAGGGTGATTTTGATGAAGCTTTGAAATTATTTAATGTGAGTTTTAATCACGGGGGATGTTCGGCTTGCTGCATAGAATCTTTTTCAGGCATTCTCCAGGAATACTCCCATAATGGAGAGGCCTATTCTTTACTTAAAAAAGCCGTAGAAATATATACTGCGGAGCTGACACAGGATTGGATAAGAATTCTTGATAAGATGCACAAGTATGAAGAGCTTTACTCCTGGGCGTATCCTCTAATTTCAAAAGGAGAGATCGACCAGACCAACAGCAGGAAAATTTTCAGGCTTATCTTAGGGGATAACAGGGGAAATGCTGAAAAAATAGCCAGGGAGATGCTGAAGTTTAATGATGACGATCCCTATTTTCTCTATGTGAACGCTCTGTATGATCTGAACGCCGGGAACAATTCTGACGCTTACATAAAATTTTTGAAGGTTAAGCTATATCATCCTTTTACTTTTGAAGGTATAGTTTCTGGAACTTATGAATCCAGCCTTCGATCATCATTTTCTAATATCTTCTCTTCAGAAACCGTGGAATTCAGGAAGAAAAATATAAATATGAATCCTGCCGACAGGCTGAATTCACTGACTGCTTTAGGAGAAATAGATTCTTCTCCGGAGGAGTCAAAACTCTCTAAAGATTTTCAGGATGGAATTGCCAGGGGCTTTGCCGATGACTCGCTTACGGGTATATTACCTATGAAATTGTTCTTATTCTTCAACAGGGGGCTTCTTTCTTATAATCATGAAATCTTCAATATCGTTGACAGAAGAATAACAGACCCTGTGAGCAGACTGAAAGCATCTTATAACTACGGAGATTTTTACAGAAGCATAGGAATGGAAGGAGCGGCTCTGTCCAGGCTTAACCTCTATATAACAAAAATTTGCGGAGGGAGGGAATATCATCCGATCCTGGAGGAAAGGATGCGAAAGATCTTATATCCACTACTGTATTTCAGCAATATCCTGGCTTTCTCCAGAGATACGAATGATTCCCTCTGGACCCTTTCAGTTTTCAGGGAGGAGAGCCATTTTAATAAGAATTCGGTCTCGCCTGCGGGAGCTGCCGGTATGGCACAGCTGATGCCGGCGACAGCGGAAATTATAAAAAGAAATATGAAAAAGGAAGAATACAATTGTTTTGATTTCAGGGATAATCTTGAAATTGGAGCTTTTCATATAAATTATTTGTTCAGGAAGTACCATCATAACTATCTTTATGCCCTTGCTGCTTATAATGCCGGGGAACCTGCCGTGAACCGGTGGAAAAAGAGGTTCCCATATGGCAACGAGCTCTGGATTGAATCCATAGATTACGATGAGACACGGGAATATATAAGAAGAGTAATACAGACCCGTTATTTTTACAGCCTGTTTTACGGCTATGTCGGTTTACCGCTGCCCCTTCATTGATCTATTCTCCAGCGCCCATCCAATCATAATATAAAACAGGTCCCGATCCAATGCTCAGGAGTTCCGAAGCGGCCCTGATATAAGGTTTAAGAGATGTTGATATATTTTCCGTATCCGCCCCAGAGATTGAACTCAGGGTCGCCTTTGTAAGGTCCCCCAGCAGGTCTTCGGCGAAATTGAAATTTCCTACTATATAGTCATTGAATTCTACCCAGCCCCCAAGTTTTTCTCTGAGGTAATTTTTTGAATCTTCAAGGCTTCCCAGTTTGTCTATAAGACCGTTTGTCAGAGCTTCCCTTCCTGTCCAGATCCGGCCCTCGCCGAGTTCACGCACTCTTGTATCTGATAGTCTTCTACCCTCAGAAACATCCGAGACGAAACGGTCGTACATTGATATTATCATATCATGAACATTTGAAATGTCGCTTTCCTTGAATTCTCTTGAAGGATCGAGAAAACCCGAACTTTTATATAGATCGACCCTGTCGCTATGAATTCCGAGTTTGCCGAGAGTTCCTGAAAAGTTGACGAGCAGACCAGTAACCCCTATGGAACCGGTCAATGTTCCGGGCTCAGCGAAGATCTTAGATGCGAAACAGGATGCATAATATCCTCCTGATGCTGCGACATCACCCATTGAAACTACTACAGTTTTACCGGCTGATACAGTTTTCTTAACTTCACGGCCTATTGCATCGCTTGTTATAACTACTCCACCTGGAGAATTGATCCTGATGAGTATAGCGGAAATACCCTGGTTATTTCTGAGTTGTCTGATTTCTTCAACAGCCGATGTCCCTATACTGGTTCCAGCGTTTCCAAAACCCAGTATTATCGGTCCGTTGAGATAGAGAACAGCAACTTTTTTTGCTGCGGATGGAGGTCCCCAGGTCGTGTCTTCGGGAACAGTATATTTTGTTATTATATGGGCTCCTTCATTGGATTTGACTATACAGTCTTCAAAATCATCTTCATACATAACAGCATCGACAATCCCCGCGTCGAGAGCTTTTCCGGAAGCGAGATAGGGCCCTGTTTCGATCGCTTCCAGTGGACTGTCTTTAAGCCTGCCGGCCCTTCCTTCTGAAAAGCTCATTAACTCCTGATCGCTTATATCCTTTAAATACCTCTTTGTCATATCCCGTTCTCCGGCAGGCATTTCATTGTATGTAAAAGGATTATTAGCCGATTTTGTTTCCCATGGGGCCAGATTTACACACCGGATGCCTAGTTTATCCAGAAAATCCCTGAAATAAAGCCGCTTAAAACCGATCCCTGTCAGGTTAACTGAGCCTGACGGGTTTAAAAAAATTAAATCCGCCTGAGATGCAAGAATCTGGTATTGCCCTGAAAAATAATATTCGTCAGCATAAAAATATACCTTTTTTCCAGTTCGTCTGAATTCACCCAGTGCGTTGGCCAATTCCTGTGCGGCCGCATAAATTCCGACTGAAGGAAGATTTTCGAAAGCTATAGCGACTATGCCGGGATCTTTCCCGGCCCTGCGGATCATATTCAATAATGAGGGTAGGTCGATAGTATTCTTATCGAAGAAAATTGTCCTGAGAAGGCTGTTGGTTTGAGGAGTCGGGTATATCTCGTCGATATTATTTATAACGAGTATCTTGCTGCCTGATAAATCTATCCCCTGGGATGATGAGGTGCTCTTCGCTATTCTGATACTCTCACCAGCCCTGAAGTCGGAAATATCAGGTAAATAGGGCGCAGCTACCCTTGTCTCAAATGGACCTATTGTAAAGGTTAGCTCGAGGCCTGCCATACTGTTTTGAAAATCGTACCATGACCTTAAACTTATAGAATCATTTAATGCGATCCGGCAGCCGATACTTTCGAAAACGAAAGAGTTTGATTCGGTATGAGCGTCAGCAGTAATTGTCAGTGCTGACCCAATACCCTGTATGAAAGAGAGCGGCCTGATCCCGATTCCGAAACCGAAAGAAGATGAATTAGAAATATCGCATGTAAGCCCGACGGATAGAAAATCATAGGGGCGGATCAGTAACCCGATCGATGAAAAGTCGGCATATGTCTGCTGCTGCCACCATTGATAATCATATCCGAAAGAAAAGCCCTTATCAAAGCCGAGAGAAATTCCAACCCTTTGAAGCGCATCATTATAGGTATAGTTGTAGCTATAATTGAGAAAAGGACATTGGGCTGCGATGTCCCATTCCCCGGGAGCATACAATACCCCAGTGTCAAATATATCCGGTGAAAGGCCGGGTCCTGCAGGATTATCTCTTATATGCCAGATACCGTAATTATCAGCCCTGAATTCAGGATCGTTCAACGTTTCTGAAGCAAAAAGAGATACCGGCACAATAACTGAAATAGCGATTATTAAAAAAAGGAATCTCATATAAAATCCTTAAATATCAGATGATCGCATGTTTTTATCTGTATCTTTTGAAGTATTTAGAATTATAAAAAGCTTTTATTTATAATTCAAAAATTTTAGAACAAACCCCTCTGAGGAATCAAATTTTTTCAGCGGATCATCCGGCAAACAGAAACCTGTTTATCAGCATACATGAATCATTAATCTGGCATATAAATATTGACTTAAATGCTTTTTTTATGTAAATTTAATTTCGAGGAATTTAATGGAAAGGATTTATCTTGATAATAATGCTACTACAATCGTAGACCCTTTGGTAAAGGATGCGATGGAGCCTTTTTTTACGCAGATGTACGGGAATCCAAATTCCCTTCACAGTTTCGGAACAGAGGTTCACCCGTTTATGCGTATTGCGATGGACCGGCTCTATTCGGGAATAAATGCATCGGATCATGACGATATTTTAATTAACAGTTGTGCGACAGAAGGAAATAATACGGTTTTAAAATCTGTTTATTTCGATATCATAAGAAACAGCGATAAGAGCCGCATCATCACTTCACAGGTTGAGCACCCTGCTGTTACGAATACATGCAAGTTTCTCGAAAGTATCGGCGTTGAGATTATTTATCTGCCGGTAAACAGGGATGGGATAGTGGACCTTGATATTCTCAGGGAGTATCTGGATCCTGATAAAACTGCTCTTGTATCGATCATGAGGGCGAATAATGAGAGCGGACTTATATTTCCCATAAAAGAGATGTCGGAATACTGCAGGGAAAAGGGAGTGCTTTTTCATACAGACGCTGTTCAGGCGGTCGGCAAGATCAAAGTTGATGTAAAGGAAATGCCCGTTGATTTCCTGACTTTCAGCGCCCATAAATTTCATGGTCCCAAAGGTATAGGCGGGCTGTATGTCGGGAAGGGCATAAAATTAACACCGCTTCTTCATGGGGGAGAACAGATGAGCGGGAAGAGGGGCGGGACAGTCAATGTCGCAAGCCTTATCGGTATGGGACTTGCAATGGAACTCGCCGTTAATAATCTTGAATTTGAGGATACAAAAGTTCGCAGCCTGAGAGACAGGCTGGAAGATGCGATCATGGAAATAGATGATACGGAAATTATCGGAAGGCGTGAATTAAGAACTCCCAACACAATCCTTGCAAGCTTTAAGGGAATAGAGGGGGAAGCCTTTCTCTGGGATCTAAATCAAAACGGTATAGCAGCTTCTACAGGCAGCGCCTGCGCTTCAGAATCCCTAGAGGCTAATCCGAGTCTGCTGGCAATGGGGATCAGCAAGGAACTGGCGCATACCGGAATAAGGTTCAGCCTTTCAAGATATACAACTGATGAAGAAATAGATTTTACGATAGGAATAATTTCGAAGATAGTGGAGAGATTGAGGAGCATATCTTCGTCTTACGCATAAAAAATTTTTTCAGGTGGATTTTGTGGCGAAAATTGATTTAATTGGCGGCGCTCTTTGGGAGCAGTATTCTGATAAAGTAAGCGAGAAGATGAATAACCCTGTTCACAGGGGCGAAATAACAGAAGCAGATGCAGGGGCTATGGGCGCGCAGCTCGTAGTTGCTGATTGGGGAGCGGAGGCATGCGGAGACGCAGTTCGCCTTTACTGGGCAGTTGATCCTAAAACTGATAAGATACTGGATTCCAAATTCAAGAGTTTTGGCTGCGGGACTGCTATAGCATCGTGCGATACTATGGCTGAAATGTGCATAGGAAAGACAGTGGATGAGGCTATTAAGATCACGAATCTTGACGTTGAACATGCAATGAGGGATAATGAGGACACGCCTTCTATCCCGCCCCAGAAAATGCACTGCAGTGTTATGGCCTATGATGTCATAAAAAAAGCTGCCTCGATTTACAAAGGCGTTGATATGGAATCTTTTGATTACGAGGAGATTGTTTGCGAATGTGCGAGGGTATCGCTTGGGACGATAAAAGAGGTCATCAGGATAAACAACCTGAAGACGGTCGAACAGATCACGCAGTACACTAAAGCAGGAGGCTTCTGCAAGAGCTGTATCCGGCCTGGCGGCCATGAAGAAAGAAAATATTACCTTGAAGATATATTAAATGAAGTGAGGGCACAAATGGAAAAAGAACAAGTTCAAGAATCCATGAAATCATCCAGCTTTAAGGGTATGGGAATTGTCCAGAAACTCAAGGCTATAGAGAAAGTACTTGATGAGGAAATAAAGCCCATGCTGGCGGCTGACGGAGGGAATCTGGAAATTGTGGATTTGAAAGAAAGCGAAGGGCATACTGATCTTTATATAAATTATGTCGGCGCCTGCAGGGGGTGTCCAGCCAGCACAACCGGGACGCTATATGCTATACAGAATTACCTTGATGAAAAAGTGGACGGAAGCATAAGAGTACTTCCTGTGGATTAGACAAAAGTTTTTCAGGAGTTGGAATTTTTAAAGGTTATTTCGTCACCCTTTGCGAATGCCTTAACTTTACCACCCTTTGTCAGGCTCCCGAAAAGCACTTCATCGACAAAATAATTTTTGATTTTTTCCTGTATCCACCTGGATACTTCGCGGGCGCCAAAGGTTTTTGAAAATGACTTTTCAGTTATGAGATCTAAACAGCTTTCTGTAACATTAAGGACAATATGTTTTGCCTTCAGCTGGTCCTGAAATTCCCTGATCTGCTTTCTAACTATATCCTTGACTATTTCCCTGCTTAAGGCCTTGAACTGGACGATCGAATCTAGCCTGTTCCTGAATTCCGGCGAGAAAAGCAATTCAAGCGCTTTGGCAGCTGATTTTCTTTTCTCACTATTATCGCTGAATCCAATGGAGGCCTGTGCCATATCCCTGGCTCCCGCATTGCTTGTCATAATAATTATAACGTTCCTGAAATCGGCCTTCTTACCCGAATTATCAGTAAGGGTTGCATAGTCCATAACCTGGAGGAGTGTATTGAAAATATCCGGGTGGGCCTTTTCAACTTCATCAAGGAGAAGGACAGAGTAGGGTTTCTTGCGGACTTCCTCGACCAGTAGCCCTCCCTCTTCATATCCTACGTAACCGGGAGGAGCTCCGATGAGCCTTGCTACAGTATGCTTTTCCTGGTATTCGCTCATATCGAAGCGGATCAGCGGTATACCCAGACATAATGAGAGTACTTTTACAAGTTCTGTTTTACCAACGCCGGTAGGTCCTATAAAGAGAAATGAAGCCACCGGCCTCGTATCCTCATGGAAACCGGCTCTTGACCTCTTTATCGCCTCGGAGACCATCCTCACCGCTTCTGCTTGGCCGAAAATTTTATTTGAGAGTTCTGTTTCAAGGTTTTTAAGGCTTCCAATCTCATTAGAGGAGACGGATTTTTCTGGTATCTTGGCCATTTTTGCGACTATCTTTTCAATGTCCCTCGCCCTGACTGTCATCTTTTTTTTCAAATCAGGGCCTCTTTTGATCCTCATCTGCGCCCCTGCTTCGTCTATGACATCTATGGCCTTATCAGGCAGCTGCCTGTCGTTTATGTATTTAGCAGATAATTCCACTGCGGATTTAAGCGCCATGTCTGAATATGTGACCTTATGGAAATCCTCATAATTATTTTTAAGTCCCTTAAGGATACGGATTGTCTCTTCCCGGGAAGGTTCAGCCACCTCAATTTTCTGAAACCTTCTTGACAGAGCCCTGTCTTTCTCGAAATACTTCCTGTATTCCTCGAAGGTGGTTGTCCCTATACACCTGAGTTTTCCTGACATAAGAGCAGGTTTTAATATATTGGATGCATCAAGAGATCCGCCGGTAACGGCTCCTGCGCCGACAATGGTATGTATCTCATCTATAAAAAGAATTACACTGTCCATCAGCAATAATTCGTTAATGATCTTTTTCAGCCTCTCTTCGAAATCTCCCCTGTATCTTGTACCTGCAAGAAGGGAACCCATATCGAGGGAAAAAATTTTGGAATTTTTCAGAGAGGATGGAACAGAACCTGAGGCAATAAGGTTTGCCAGGCCCTGGGTAATGGCGGTTTTTCCAACGCCTGGTTCTCCGACATGTATTGGATTGTTCTTGAATCTCCTGCAAAGTACCTGGATAGTCCGGCCCAGGATATCCTCCCTGCCTATAAGAGGCTCAAATTCGTGTGACCTTGCCCTTTGAACAAGCTCGGAGGTATAGTAGCTGAGAATACTCTTCTTGTTCTCTTTTTCAGTGTTGTTTTCTGTAATGATCTCTTCACCCGGTTTAGTCTGAGACAGGCGGGGAATAACATCCTCGGGTACCACTGATATGCCATGAGAGATGTAGTTAAGCAGATCTAGCCGTGTTATTCCCTCTCTGTTGATATAGTAAGAAGCGAATGAGTCCTGCTCATCCATGATAGCTATAAATACGTCTCCAATTGTGATTTCTTTTTTATGTGGATCGGAGGAAGAGTAAAGCGCTCTTGTAAGAACACTCTGAAGCCCTAAGGATTCAAGTGGTTCTGTCTCGCCGATTAAAGCCTCGTGGTAATTTTTAAAATAAGCCTCCAGATTCCGCTTCAGGCTGCCTATGTCACCCCCGCAATGAACGAGGATATCGACTCCGCTATTGAAAAAAAGTGAGGCATAAAGTAGATGTTCGGGAGTATAATATTCATGCCGCCTGTTCTTAGCCTCATTGTATCCGGCAAGAATAATCCGGTTCAATTCTTCATTTATTTCCATATGTTATTATATACCCTCTTTCATAAATTTACTAATTATGAAAAAGAAGAGTAAAATTTTTCTGCTTGATTATAAATGAAAATCCGGTGCTGAAATCTATTAGATCGCGCCGGCTACCAGATCACCGACCTGTTCAGTAGAAAATCCCATTTTACCAGCGGACTGACTTTTCATCTTTGTGCAGGCAAAGGCTACTCCCTTTTCAATTGCCTGAGCTGCTTTACTCTCACCCAGTTCTTCAAGCATCATCCTTCCTGCCTCTATGGCCGCAAGCGGATTGATCACGTGCATGCCGGTATATTTCGGGGCGGAACCGCCGATGGGTTCGAACATAGAGACGCCGTCAGGATTTATATTGCCGCCTGCAGCAATCCCCATGCCGCCCTGGATCATGGCTCCTAGGTCCGTGATTATATCTCCGAAGAGATTTTCCGTTACAACAACATCAAACCATTCTGGATTTTTGACAAACCACATTGTTGTAGCATCCACATGCGCATAGTCTCGTTTTATCGCCGGATATGATTTACCGCCCATTTCCTCGAATGCCCTGTACCATAGATCACCGCAATAAGTCAGTACATTTATCTTGTGTACAAGGTGAATCGGCTTTTCGCTGTAAGCTTTCTTCAAAGAGTTTCTCTTTTTCTTAAGTTCAAAGGAATACTTAAGACACCTATCGACAGTCCTCCTGTCATAGATCATCAATTGAGATGCTATTTCGTCCGGTGTTCCTTCTCTGGTAACGCCGCCATGCCCCGTATAGATGCCGCCTGTATTTTCCCTCACAACTACGAAATCTATATCGGCCGGTCCCTTATCCCTGATTGGTGTTTCGACATTCGGGTATAGCTTTACTGGCCTGAGGTTTATATACTGGTCCATATCAAAGCGTATGCGCAGGAGTAGTCCCTTTTCAAGAATTCCGGGCTTTACATCCGGATGACCAATTGCACCCAGGTAAATGGCATTATAATTTCTCAGTTCATCAATTTCCTCTTTGGAAATTATTTTGCCGGATTTGAGGTATCTCTCACCGCCGAAATCGTAGTAATGAAAATCGAATTTGAGGTTAAATTTATTTTCAGCGGATTTAAGGACTTTTATTCCCTCACTGACAACCTCAGGACCTGTGCCGTCACCGCCTATAACTGCGATATTGTAAGACATGATTCCTCCAAATAAGCTTAATCGGGAGATCTTTTAAATTTTTATTTTAATGGGGAAAGGAAAAAAAATAAAGTTTCATTGTAATCAACACCTGTTCCCCTATCCGCAACATATGAAGTAAGCGTAGATTTGCAAGGCGAAAAACTGCGAAAAGCAAGTTCTTGTCCGAGCACAGACCCTGCTAATCAATCAAGTTAGTCGTAAAATAATAACATTTATAAAGTTAATATCTTTCAGGGTCTGTGTAAGTTCAACTTGCAGCAGTTTTGAGCCTTAGCAAATCAAGCTTACTGATTCAAGGCGCGAAAAAGGGGAATTAATAGTAATCAACTCACTTAATATCGGCTTCTTTGCAAAATTACACTTTAAAAGTTATAATTTTAGCATTAAGGAGAATTTATGGGATCGATAATTGATGTTATAAATAAGAGATTTTCAAACAGGGCCTATGCTGACAGGAAAGTGGAAGACATCTTGAAAAAACTGCTGATGGATTATATTCTTGAGCATTGTAAGGGTCCTTTCGGCAATATGGTTCGCTTTGCATTTGTAGAGGTAGCAGATGGAAATTCGAGCGAGTTGAAAAAGCTTGGAACCAATAGCATGATAAAAGGTGCGACTCTTTACCTCTCTGGAGCTGTAAAGAAAGGTAAGAACTCAATGGAAGACTTTGGATACTGCATGGAAGCCGCTATACTCAAGGCAACTGAATTGGGAATAAGCACCTGCTGGCTTGGTGGTACCCTCAACCGCAGTTCATTCTCGAAGAAAATGGATCTTGGCCAGGAAGAAGTCATTCCTGCAGTAACTCCGCTGGGGTACCCTGGAGATAAAAGTTCGTTTATTGTTGGTCTGATGGGAATGTCAAGAGGCAACCGGAACCGTAAAAGCTTTGATGAGCTTTTTTTTGAAAGGGACATCAATAATCCATTAAATAAAAAGGATCTCGGAAAATACGGATCTGTTCTTGAAGGCGTAAGGCTTGCACCATCTGCTTCAAATAAACAGCCATGGAGGGTTATACGGGATAAAGATAAAAGTATCTTCCATATCTATTTAAATGAAGATAAAATATATAACAATTTTTTTAAGGATATAAAGCTGCAAAATCTCGATATAGGGATAGCAATGTGCCATTTTGAATTTACGGCAAGGGAGCTTGGCCTGGATGGTTCCTGGGAGACACGGGAACCGGTCCTGAATTCGGGCAACCTTGTATATATTGCTTCCTGGTCCGGTAAATAATCGAATTTGAAGTATGTGTGGGGAAGATCATGAAGATAGATTTCGATAAATTGGGTGGCCTTGTGCCTGTAGTCACTCAGGACGCTGAAAGCGGGAAGGTTCTGATGCTCGCCTATGTAAATAAAGAAGCATTTGAGGAAACTGTTAAAACCGGTAAAGCTGTTTATTGGTCGCGTTCGAGGGAAAAATTATGGAAAAAGGGAGAGGAATCGGGTAATTGCCAGGAAATAAAGGAGATACTTATTGACTGCGACAACGATACACTGCTTTACCGTGTATTTCAGCGTGGCGGCGCCGCATGTCATGAGGGTTATGAAAGCTGTTTTTTCAGGACCTGGAGAGACGGGGAGTGGGAATATAACGGCGAGGAAAAGAAATTCGATCCAGGAAATGTTTATAAAAAATAAGGTAATGTTTTATGAATGATAAGATCTTAAAACTGGGGCTTCCTAAGGGCAGCCTTGAAGAAGCCACTATTTCAATGATGAGAAAAGCGGGTTTTTCAATTACGGTCAATACCCGCTCATACTATCCTTGGGTTGATGATCAGGAGCTCTCTCTTCTTATGATAAGAGCTCAGGAAATGGCCAGATATGTGGAAGAAGGGGCACTTGATGCCGGAATCACCGGTATGGACTGGGTCGCAGAGAACCAGGCAAAAGTGATAGCGGTCGCTGGACTGAACTACTCTAAAAGTACATCAAATCCAGTTAGATGGGTGTTAGCTGCTCCAAAAGACTCTCCTATAAAATCAGTGAAAGACCTGGAGGGGAAAAGGATAGCAACAGAAGCGGTAGAAATGACTAAGAAATATCTGGCGAGAAACGGTGTAAAGGCTACCGTTGAATTCAGCTGGGGCGCTACCGAGGTAAAGTGCCCTGCACTCGCCGATGCAATAGTGGAGATAACTGAAACCGGTTCAAGCCTGAGGGCGAATAATCTTGTAATAATTGACGAGGTAATGGTATCGACTACCCAGCTTATTGCTAATAGCGACTCATGGAACGATCCATGGAAAAGGAACAAGATCGAAAGAATAAATATCCTCTTCCAGGCTGTTCTCACAGCCCAGAATAAGGTTGGTCTTATGCTTAACGTTTCAAATAAAGATCTGCCGGAAATCCTGAAAATCCTTCCAGCCCTCAGAAAACCGACAATAAGCCCGCTGACCGATGGCGAATGGGTGGCTCTGAACACGATCGTGGATGAAAAGTTCGTGCGCGACATTGTCCCTGAACTTAAAAGACTCGGGGCTTCGGGCATCGTGGAATATCCGCTTAATAAGATCATCGACTAGTGTGACCATGGCGAGTGCCGGACCATGAACACATTTTATGATTGAAAAAGAATATAAATGGATCACTGGAGAAGGGTTTGATATAGCCCCCCTGCTTGAAAGGCTGTCTAACAAAGCGGGAAAAAAGATATATCTTTCAGCCGCTGGTAATAAGGAATATTACGACAGGTATTACGATACTAAGGATTTTACTCTCTTCCGGGCAGGATTCGGCTGCCGTCTTAGAATTTCCGATGATCAAAAAATAGAGATTAAATTTCAGCCGAAGAAGTCCGGAGATAATTTCCTGACAAGAAAAGAATGGCTGATAGACCGCAAAGAAAAGAAATCGAAAAGCGCCGGCAGATTCGAGGATAAAAAGGTCAGGGATTTTTTCCTGGAGGAATTCAGCTTTATTGTTCCAGGCGATCTAAAACCTGTAATAATGATAAAGGATATAAGGAGCAAATGGGAAATAAAATACAGCGGCGCTATTTTTGAGTTGAGTCTGGATCATTCAGAATCTCATCTGCTTATGACAGGGAATAATGAGTCGGCTATTTCACATTATAAATTTACTGAGCTCGAACTGGAATCTGTTCAGGAATCCGAAAGAGGCAGTACTCCATTTCTGGAAGTAGGGGCTTTGATATCGAAAGAAAAAAACTTAAAGCTGTCAGGAAGGAATAAGCTGGAAAGATCGCTGACAGCTTTCAGTATAAATTCCAGAAAACAGCCGGCATTTGTAATAAAGGGGGATGACAAAACATCCGAAACAGCAAAAAAAATCATAGGATATTATTTTAAAACCACTGTCAACAATATTCAGGGAGCGCAAATCGGAATAGACGACGAATATATCCATGATATGAGGGTCGCAATCAGGAAACTGAGGACTGCACTTCAATTTTTCGAGTTTACCCTGACATCAGTTGATTTTAATTATTTTAAAAATAACTTGAGATGGATTGCACTTACTCTGGGCAGGGTAAGGGATATCGATGTTTTCTCGATTAAAATCAGAAATTTCATACCCCAGGAAATTCTTCATAACAACAATAAACTGATGGACATAATTAAAAATGAAATTGCTAGGATAAGGGAAGAAAGACGATCGGTAATGTTTTCAATGCTGCATTCATTCCGTTTTAAGCATTTTCTGGAAAGGACCGCAAAGTTGATCGGGTCGGATTTTCAAAGACTCGATAATCTTAGCATTTCAAAAGAATTAACCAGAAAAACAGCTCAGAGAATTCTTATCAGGACTGCAGCAGATACTGTGAAATCAGCAGCACTCTTCGAAAAGGATTATGAAAATACCCCCGATAATGTTATCCATAAGCTCCGCATACGTTTTAAAAGGCTGAGATATTCACTCGATTTTTTTATTGATTTACTGACATCAAAAGAAAAAAAATTTTACGATCTTATTCCTCCGATCCAGGATATATTGGGAGCATATGTTGATACATTTTTCATTTCAGAACTCATCGGCGAGATAATCAAAAAAATACAGGATCCCAATTATAAGCAGGAGGTGTCCTTTATTCTCAAGGGAATGGCGGCAGCTGTGGCTGAATGGAAGCATGAGCAGAGATTCAAACTTTATGAAATTATAAGCAGATTTTCAGACTCGGCCGAGCTTGCCGATTTTCTTGAAAATGTTAACAGCATGATAATAAGGTGAAAGCTTTAAATTTTGATATAAAACCCGGAACCAATTAAAATAACTCTTTGCTGGTCCTGCAGACGGAATTCGGAGGTAATTATGGAATTTCAGCTGCGCAAGTTGGAAGGATTTTCCGGAAGGAAGGGTCCGCTTCTATTAATCATAATGGATGGAATAGGCATTGGCAAGGATTATGCGGGCAATGCTGTATATTTGGCGAAAAAACCAGCTCTTGATAGACTTTTTAAAAGCACGCTTTACACGACCCTCCAGGCTCATGGAAAGGCTGTCGGTCTTCCTTCGGATGACGATATGGGCAACAGTGAAGTAGGCCATAATGCACTCGGAGCCGGCAGGGTTTTCGCACAGGGGGCTAAAAGGGTGAATATGGCTATTAGTGACGGCAGTATTTTTAAGAGTGAGGTATGGAAAAAACTTGTATCAAGGTGCATCAATAACGGTCATGTCCTTCATTTTATAGGTCTTTTGTCGGATGGAAACGTTCATTCCCATATTGATCAGCTGTTCTCAATGCTTAGGGAGTCGTCACTGGAAAAAGTCATTCATGCCAGAGTTCATATTCTACTGGACGGAAGGGATGTGCCAGAGAAGTCTGCTCTTACCTATATAGATAAGCTGGAAGAAGTGCTAAAAACGATAAACGAAGAAAACGGCTGTGATTACAGGATAGCCTCCGGCGGCGGAAGAATGGTCACCACTATGGACAGGTATTTCGCTGACTGGACCGTTGTTGAAAGGGGATGGAAGGCTCATGTACTCGGCATCGGCAGGCAGTTTTCATCCGCGCGTGAGGCAGTTGAAACCTATTACAGAGAGGATCCGAATGTAACGGACCAATATCTGCAGTCATTTGTAATAACTGATAATGGCGTCCCGGTTGGAACGATCAATGATGGAGACAGCGTCATATTTTTTAATTTCCGCGGAGACAGAGCAATTGAAATTTCCATGGCATTTGATTACGGGGATTTCAAGGGATTTGATCGCAGGAAAAAGCCTGAAACCTTTTATGCTGGAATGATGGAATATGACGGGGACCTTCATATTCCCAAAAATTTCCTTGTCGCCCCTCCGGAGATAGACAGGACGATAGGGCAGTATCTCTGCGCGCAGAAGGTCACTTCTTTTGCAATATCTGAAACCCAGAAATTCGGTCATGTAACCTATTTCTGGAACGGTAACAATTCGGGTTATATTGATGAATCGCTTGAAAAATATATTGAAATACCTTCCGACAGAGTTCAATTCGATAAAACGCCGAAGATGAAAGCGCTTGAAATAACTGATAGAACCATAGAACTCCTTAAGTCTGGAAAATACAGATTCGGCAGGCTCAATTTTGCCAACGGTGATATGGTCGGTCATACAGGAGTGATAAGCGCAGCGATTGCTGCTGTAGAATTTGTCGATGAATGCGTTGGCAAGCTTATTGATACCGTTAATGAGCTTGGAGGAATTACAGTAGTTACAGCTGATCATGGAAATGCCGATGAGATGTTCACAGAAAAAAACGGGGTAAGAGAAGTGAAAACATCGCACACGTTGAATCCTGTGCCTTTCGCAATTGCAGACCCAAATTATAAAAACGAATATGTGATGTCGGCTCTACCTCACAGAGGGCTGGCTAATGTGGCGGCAACACTTTGTAACCTCCTCGGTTACGAAAAACCGGAAGAATATGAGCCTTCTTTAATAGAATTCAAGTAATATGGATGAAATCCTTGACCCTTTGAATGAAAAGCAGAAAGAGGCGGTTGAGCATACTGAAGGACCGCTCCTTGTTCTTGCAGGAGCCGGAAGCGGTAAAACCCGGGTAATAACTCACAGGTTCGCTTATCTTTTAAAAAAGAAAAAGATCACCATGCATAATATTCTTGCCGTGACATTTACCAATAAGGCTGCGGGAGAAATGAAAGACAGGATTTCCGTTCTATCAAAAATTGATGCATCCCGCTCATGGGTGAGAACATTTCATTCGACAGGAGTAATGATACTTCGTAAAAACCCGGAGACTATCGGATATCCAAGGGATTTTGTCATTTATGATTCTGAAGATTCGAAGAGCATAGTCAAAAAGATTATGAAAGAGAGAGGTATAGATTCGAAGACTTTCAATCCCCCGGGGATAGCCGACAGGATCTTAAGTCTTAAAGACTCGCTCATTACGCCTGAAGAATTCAAAGGCAGGGCGGTAACGGATTTTGATAAAGCTGCAGCCGTTATTTATCAGGATTATGAGATCAATCTGCGAAAGAACAAGGCTGTGGATTTTCCAGATCTGATTTCTCTTCCTATTAAAATACTGAGTGAAAATGAAAAAATCAGGGCATATTATAAATCACTCTGGCATTACGTTATGGTGGATGAGTTCCAGGACACAAATAATGCGCAATATCAGCTTATCAAGTTATTCTGTCCACTGTCGAACAATATCTGCGTAGTAGGTGATGATGATCAGTCGATCTACGGCTGGAGGGGGGCCAATGTCGAAAATATCAATGATTTCATGGACTATTATAAAGCAAAACTCATTCTTCTGGAACAGAATTACAGGTCAACCGGTATAATTCTCACGGCTGCTCATGCCGTAGTGGAAAAAATTCAGGGACGTATTGATAAAAAGCTCTGGACAAGCAGTAAATCAGGAGAAAAGATAACAGTTATAAATGCCTTAACAGATAAAGAAGAGGCCTTGAGAACTGTTGATACGATAGATAAGCTTCTTGAGAATTATGATTTCAGGGATTTTGCGATCTTTTACAGGACAAACGCCCAATCAAGGCTTTTTGAGGAAGAGCTTCTTTTTCATAATATACCCTACAAAGTGTTCGGCGGCCAGAAATTTTATGCAAGAAAGGAAGTAAAGGATATACTTTCCTATATAAAACTAATAATCAATCCCTATGACAGAGCTTCTCTGGAAAGGATAATTAATGTCCCCAAAAGAAAGATAGGTAATGCGTCGCTTGATAAAATAATCAAATATGCCGGAGAAAAGAATGTATCTTTTATAGAGGCACTTTTCGGATGTGAGAACGGTGCAGAAACGGGTTTTGTCCCAACCACAGCTATGAAGGATCTTGGAATTATTCTTAAAGAATTGAATGAATCATCCGGTAAAATGACTCCAATGAATTTTGTCAAGGTTCTGATAGATAGTATAGGTTACAAGGAATACATACTCAATTTTGACGAGGATGGTCTTGACCGCTGGGAAAATGTTGAAGAACTGATAAATTCAATAAAGGAATATGAAAATTCCAATCCTGATGCCCTTATCCAGGATTTTATCAATGATGTCACTCTTCAGACAGGTTCCGATGAATTAGAAAGCGATAACGGCAGGGATTACATCTCATTGATGACTATACATAATGCGAAAGGTCTTGAATTTAAAAATGTTTTTATAAGCGGCGTTATCGCCGGCCTTATTCCTCATTCATCTTCGCTGTATTCATCATCGGAATTGAATGAAGAAAGGAGATTGTTCTATGTTGGAATAACAAGGGCCATGGAGAGGCTTTTTTTATCATATCCGGAGACCAGGCTTAAATACGGAAGTGTAGAAAGGTGCCTTCCTTCACCCTTTTTGAAGGATATACCTGATGAGTTTATCCAGGTGGAAGAATCATACATCAGAGGGCGGGAAAGTGTTCGAATTCAGGGCCGTTATGAAGTGGGAAGGGCTGTTTCCGATATCAGCGAAATCAAAACGGGCGACATTGTCTATCACAGGATTTTCGGAAGAGGTAGTGTAATATTTGTTTCAAAAAAATTGATGACAGTTAAGTTTGACTCTTCAGGGGTTCAGAATCTTATGGGTAATTTTATTTCAAGCATCGAGGTAATGGACCGATGATGGATTTTATACTCACCAATTTAAAAAAAATAGTCTCCAGCAGAATATTATTCAGCTCGACTATCATCTCCATTGTTACTGCAGCTGAAGGAGCCATTAATTTTTTATACACTATGTTTATCGGCAGGATGCTTGGCCAGGACATGTTCGGAAAATATTTTCCACTTATAGCACTTCTGCTGATTGTAACAATACCCGGCCAGGCTCTTCAAATGATATTCAGTGCAGATATATCAGCTCTTATTCATAACAGGAAAAGAAGGGAGCTCAGGGACTATCTGAAAAAGGTTTTTATAATAATATTTTCATTAATAATCTTCGTCGCCTTTGCTCTTGGCCTTGCTCTTCCTGCACTGAGAGTTTATATGGATATTATGGACGACAGGCCTTTTTTCATTTTATTAATGATGGCCGCACTGAATCTTTTCGCTGTTCCATTTCAGAGTCTTATTCAGTCCAGAGAAGATTATATTAAATATATTATTTACAGGCTTACAGCCGTAATAAGTAAATTTGTTTTTGGAGTCGGTTTCGTTTATCTTTCGTTAAGTTACCTTGGCGCCCTCGGGGGTTTTATGCTGTCTTTGTTTATTGGAGCTGCATTCCTGTCCACAGATTTTTATTTCTATATAAAAAGAATCAAGGCAATGACAGACGAAGATAAAAATACAGCTCCGAAATTTATCAGCTTGGGCAAAATACTCAGATCATTTTTTACAGGTTTTTTATCGGTGGCCGCTTTCCAGCTAATAATTAACATGGATTCGATTCTGGTAAGACATTACCTTGAGAAGTGGACCGGCATCTATTCTATGGCAAAACAGTTCGGATGGGCATCGTTTTTCATCGCGAATTCCATCTCTTTTGTAATGCTTCCTTTTATGTCGAAAGACAGGGAAAATTTAGCAAGGTCCAATTTGAAGGGATTTCTTTTTCTGTCATTGATCCTTGTTTCATTCTGTGCTTTCCTTGCGCTCATAAGCAGATTCCTGTCAGATGTGATTTTTGCAGGTAGATTTCAGGGTATGGAAAACATCCTTCCTTTATACTCGTTTATGTTTCTGCCCTATGCACTTATCAGTTTTGTTATCAATTATTATATTATTTCTCAGAAACTATTTTATTCGATTGCCATATTCGCAGGGGTCCTTCTTCAATATTTAGGCATAGTTCTGTTTCATAAAAATCTGCTGGATGTGTGCATTGTAATCGGCTCGGTGGGATATACAGTCCTGGCCATTCTGATGCTCGATTCTTTATTATTGCACAAGAGAAAGAAGGTTTTTAATCTCGTGTAGTCCAACTTCTATAACCTTTATGATAACTCCGAAAATAAGACCGGAAGTTATGGAAGCTATTATATCCGTTCGGAGTTCCTCTGCCTCCGCCTTTTCTTCTTTCATGGACAGAGTAATGATTTCAATAAGAATAATCGTAAGCACAATGATCGCGAAAACTGTCATGTAAAAATAGAATTTTCCAATATTCGCTGTAAATTTATAAATTATCTGCGAAATAAAGAAAACAAATGAAGCGATAAGACCCTTCTGGAGCGAAACCCAGTAATTCTTCTTGTTTACTCCTCGAAGAAATAAAGGGAACATAGCGACTGCTAGAATAAATATTATCGATCCGACTGTTACCCCGGCAATTAGAGAATAAGAACTAGCCTGGTTTACATAAGCGATCCAGTCGATAAATTGTTTTATCTCTTTATCAAATATATGAAAAGTCATCTGTATAAAGTAAAGTACCATAACTATAAGAGCGATGATTACAAAAACAAAGAGAAGCTTAAAAAGGAAACGATTTACCCTTTTCATAAACATCCCTGAAACAATTAAGTAAGAAAGTATTTTAAGGTAATTTAATAAAAAAATGAATATTTTAACTGGGATTTCCCAGATTAAATGGTGGATCTTTTTTGGAATAATTAAAATTGAGGGCAGGTTCAGGTCTTAGTTTATTCTTTCTTAATAACTAATCTTATTTTTTTTATACAATCATAAAAATTATCCGGCTGACTTCAAACCGCTCTTATTTTGTTGAAATCCGGGAGATGTTTTCACTTCCCGCATTTATGATCCACATATAGACCCCGTCAAAGGCGATGCAAACAGGCCAAATCCCTGCTGCGGAATAGCTAGTCATCAATCCTTCCGGCGTGATCTTTGTGACACTGTTATCATCATGATTTGCCGTCCACATATTGACCCCGTCAAAGGCGATATGCAAAGGTTTAGCCCCTGTTCCATGATAGGTTGTCATCGATCCCTCCGGCGTAATCCTGGTGACGCTATTGTCAATACTATTTGCCGTCCACATATTGACCCCGTCAAAGGCGATGTGAACAGGGCCTGACCCCGTTCCGTGGTAGGTTGTCATCGATCCCTCCGGCGTAATCCTGGTGACGCTTTTGTCCCTACCATTTGCCGTCCACATATTGACCCCGTCAAAGGCGATACCAT
>CAYPRX010000005.1:0-19492 GCA_964413265.1 uncultured Brevinematales bacterium | reverse complement strand
GTTCGCTTCTTTAGCTTTATCGACAGCGGTTCTCAAGGCTGCATTAGTGTCAATGTTTCCGCCCCCCCTTCTTGCAGCTATAATTATTTCTTTTACTATTTTTGAAAAAAGATTACTGCGTTTGGCATCCTGTGAGCCTTTTCTCTGCTTGATATTGGCCCATTTATTATGACCTGACATTTGCTTCCTCCATCAATTAGAGTGAAAGATTATACCACATAATGAAGTTAATTTCAATTATTAAAAGGCGAATAGCGGTCAACCCCCGCCAAATTTGAAAATCGGTCATCTCATGATTATAATATAGGGTTAAAGAAAGATACCTGTAAGGAGTAAGCCTTGGCTAAACGTAAAATAAGCAAATTTCAGCGTTTTTTATATATACTTGAATATATAGTCGTGGTACCCATAGCATTCATGCTAAGCCTTATTCCATGGAGAATTTCATTTTTCATTGGGGAAATTATAGCCGGAATTCTTTTTAGATTGCCGCTGAATTTCAAATCGCTTTGTTTTAAAAGTCTTGATATTATCTTTAAAGATGAGCCGTTGACAGAAGAAAAAAAGAGAATTATTGTGAAAAAGCTTTATTTGTCCGTCGTAAGGTACGGTATAGAATTCGTAAAACTTCGTGAGATTAACATAAAGAATTATGAAGAATTCGCAGTTCTTGATGGTTATGAAAATGTCGGTAAAGCCCTTGAAGCAGGAAAGGGATTGATCGTCATTACAGCTCATATGGGTAACTGGGATTATCTTGGCGGTGTCCCGGCTTTACTTGGCCGGAATGTAGCTGTCATAATAAACAGGCAGTTCAACCCCTATACTGATATCTGGCTGAAAAATTACAGGGAAAAATATACAAAAATGAAAAATTTTTATAATGAAGTCGGCGACCTTAAAAAAATAATGAAACATATAAAACAGGGAGGCATTGTTGCCTTTGTGAATGACCAGACTTATTATTTCAAGCCTATTTTCGTACCCTTTTTCGGCCTTCCCGCTGCGACTGCTGACGGTCCTGCCAGGTTCCATCTGATGTTCGGAGCCCCGATAATTATGGCTTTCAGCATAAGAAGGCCTGACGGTAAATATATCTTAAGGTATGAAGAACCGGTCTCATTTCCTTCAACAGACGATATGACAAAGGACTGCCTGGATATTACCACCTGGATAAATAAGCAGTATGAGAGGATTATAAGGGAATATCCCGATCAATGGTTTTCACTTGGTCATGGAAGATGGGAAAGAACAAAACCGGAAGATTTTTATGACTGCGAGTGGGATCCATATTAAATGAAAAAAATGGGGCTGCTTTTTACTGCAGCCCCTTTCCTTCAAAAAATTACTTATTTGTTTCTTTTGTGGGTGTCAATTCAGCTTCAGGAATGGTAGCGTCAACAGTAAGGGTGATACTTGCTTCCTCACTAACATTGCCTACAAGATCAGTAGCTGTGGATTTTATTGTATGAGTCCCTCCCTTGAGTTTAAATGGGGTCTGGTAGTCTACAGTCTGACCGTCGTCAATAGTATAACTGATATTGGCGACCTCTATTTCAGGATCAGTAGCTACGATCTTGATTGAAGTAGAGGGTGAAATGTATTTGGTGTCATTCGTTTCAAATACAGGATCAACAGAAAAAGTCACAGTAGGCGGGTTTAAAACCATGTAAAACATATATGTCTGTTCCTGGCTTACATTGCCTACATTATCACTGGCTTTATAGGCGATCTTATGAAGTCCGTCTGCGACGATGGGAACGAAAGGTTTGTCATAAGTCGTGTCCGGACCGTCATCAAGTTTATAGCTGATCCATTTAACACCGGAATAATCGTCTTCTGCATATATGCCATAATTGACATTCGAACTTACGTAAGAAATATCTTTGATCTTCACCACTTTCTTATCGCTTGTAAGAGTCACCTTAGGCGGGTTCTTATCAAGGATGAATTCGTAATATTTGACAGGAGAAACATTACCGACATTATTCTCAACTTTATAAGCGATCATATGCTTTCCATCTGTAAAAAACGAAATAGGGCCGTCATAAATGCCGAATTGCGAATCGTCGATCATAACGTATACGTTCTTTACACCGGACCCCTCTTCATTTTTAGCATCAATTTTAAACTTGATATCTGGTGAAACATAATCAATCGTTCCATCATTATAGACAAGACCCTCTGCCGCTAAAACCTCCTTCTCAGCGGTCACCTGGTTTGTCGCAGCTTCATTAGAAGAAACGGTTACACTGGTATTGTTGCCCTGATCAGGGGCGGTAGTCTTCTGAGCGTATGCTGTCATAATCCCCGCACACAAAAAAACGACTGCCAATAATCTGGTTTTACTCATAATATTCCCTCCTTTTCAATTTCTTATTATACGTAAGATAAAAGCCGCATTACCAAAAACTTCAAAAAGATGTTATCATAGTTTAAAAAAAAATACAACTCTTATTTCGTTTTACCCATCCAAAAATAGTAAAAAGTATTACTGTATAACCTCTTTTTGTATAAAATACTTTTCATCAAAATCAAGCATCTTTTTTATATCAAGTATAAGGTATAGATTGTCTTCAACTTTCACAAAACCCTGAATAAGTGATTTGTCTGTAGAACTATCGAGGACCTTTTCTGTTGTCTGTATATCTTTTATATCAACAGGGAAAACTTTATCAAGAGAATCCACTGAAAAAGCCACAAGCACACCGTCAATATTTACAATCATCAATTTCTTGGCCTCGATTTGATCGGCCTGATTAACTTTTTCATCTGAAGATAAAGCCTGTTTGATCCCGAGTTTTTTCCTTATTGATATTACCGGTATGACAACACCTCTTAAATTGGTAAGTCCCTCGACAAAGAAAGGCGCATTCGGAAGTACGGTAATATTTTCTTCCCTGACAACCTCCTTTATATCATTGACATCAACACAATATTTACTCTTAGCAATTTCAAAACCTACATATTGTCTTTCCATATTTATTCCCTCAGGTTTTAAGCTTCACTTCTGATAGTAATTAAAGTCAAGATCGCAATTCCAGCCGAAAGCTCTATCACCCTTATCAGGCGTACCGTATATGTATATATTTTTAACGCCTATGAGAAGGTCAGGATCAAACTGCATCACGGTTTTGACCTGATTGAACAGACTTTGGGTGTCCAGGGTGAAATAAAATCCGGCCGACTTTTTTTCCTTGGCTTCCTTGAAAAAATCGGGAAGTTTATCTGCTGATATGGTTTTATTTTCAAAGATGTTCTTTATAAGGTTGGTTAAAACACCCTTATCAGTTGAAAAATACAGATCATTCCCGATTGTTCCATAAAATATGGAATAATTCGGGTTCTTAAAATGGTAAAAGGGCCTTGTGAAGAGATCAAAAGTAAAGAGCTGGTTATCTGACTCGAGAATGGCATTTTTCAGGGAATCCATAAAGTAATCGGCTGTAATCGGATCCCTGATCCCGATTGATCCATATATCACGTATTCGTTATTTACCGTATCGAATTTATCCACAACTATTTTTATACGGCCATCGGTATTATTAATAAGGTCCCTTTCGACATTGACCATGTATTTTTCACGAAGTTCATCAATAAAACCTTTTAATCCTAAAATATTGATACTGTCGATATAAGTGTAATATCTATATAAAACAGGTAAATTCAAGTAAATCTGTCCCTCTACGGCGGGATTACCCTCAATATAATCAAGAAGATCGTTTTTTTCCACAAATGATATATTATTGATGTTTTGAATATAGAGCTTTTGATCTGTAGGAATGATTCCCGAATATGCCTTTATTGATATCTTCTGATCAGTGATATTCACTATGAATGAAGTAAACCCGTAAGGGAGTTTCAGATTGGCCGTAACGCCGATCGATGAGGATACATCGCTTAAATAACTGCTTTCCATCCATACCAATGTTTTATCCCATCCGAAAGAAAGCTTTTTTTCAGAAATTATAAAACCTGGTGATTTTTCTATGCTGGCAGCTCCTACCCGGTTGAGAAGCGATTTATCCCTCGAAAGGGCTAAAAAAGAACCTACAAACCTGAATTGAGCATTACCTTTTAAGTTGTTATTTATAAAAGTCGTCATATCATTTTTTGATTTTACAGGTAAAAGCATATAACCGCTGTCATTTGATATGTGAACAAAGCAGACAGGACTTTTCAAATCAAATCCTGCCTTTTCAAGGCTTTTTAAATCGAATACATCGATCCCATAAGAATTTTTAGAATCGGAACTCATCTGTAACATCATCTGTTCGTAGTTACGGGAATAAAACTTTTTAAACAGGAGTTTTGATGAATCTATTAGATTCTCCGCAGAGGGAAAAAATATCATAAAAGAACATGGGCAAATATAATTGCCTATTTCAGATGAAAAAAGAAAACCTGCCTGCAGAACAATAAAAAAAAGCAAAAGGGCCGGCCGTTTCACATAATCACCTCGTTATTGTTATAAACATCCCTTTCAATGAACTTAGAGGAGAAAACATTATTGATAATTTTTGATGACATATTTACAGCACCAGAGAGATCGAACTTTTCCGCCTTGATTATTCCATGAAGAACTTCAATGCTTTTATTGTTTTCAAGTGCCATCCTGACCGCGTCAACAGTCGACATCTTTATAGTCTTTTGTGAAAACCCCATACTGACCACACATTCTGCTGAATCTGCAGAGCTGACTTTTTTAAGTATCCTTATTTTTTTTATCTTGATACCCAACTGGTCAAATAATTTTTTCGTATTTTCAGATTTCATAAATAGGTTGACGAACACATTTTCATCAAAAATATTGCCTATTGTCAGAAACACGCTTTCTTCACTGTTATTCTTACCAGCTGCTTTAAGGATTAAAAAATATCTGTCAGTTTGTACTTCGAAAAAAAGCTTGTCTATATTCATAGTCTGCCATTTTTTCCCTTTTTTCCTTATTATTGAAACAGCTGCTAAAAAAAACTTTTTAAACATCATATTACCTCTTTCAAACCCGAATATAATATAATGTAATTATGTGCTGTAAAAAAATCAAATAATCAGACTTCGCCGTCCTGCTTAATAAAAAGAAGGGTCTTCCACTTAATCCTGCCCTGAACCAGATCCAGTAACAACTGGAAACCGAAACTGATATACAGTGCTATTATCATATGGAGCTGGGAAAAATATTGTTTCTGTGTAGATACGGTCGAAGGGTCAACCTGGAAATTGATAAAATAGATCAATCCGGCGTATGATATTATATAAGCAAGGACTGTATAAGTAGCCCAGATACTGTCTCTGATCAATATAAAATATAGAAATCCGGCTACTGCAAACAAGATGCCCGCCCAGTTAAATTGGGCCAAAGTAACTTTAAGCACTGCCATGATTTGTCCGCCAAGATTAATATAATCAGGGTTACGACCGCCGTACTGTTTTCTGAACATATGATTGAAGAGAATGTCAAGGGTAACAGTATCGCCCCAGCTCTGGGGTTTTGGTTCAGGAAGAGGAGAAAGAGCTACGTTCCTTACCATGAGATACAGGTATATAGTCATAGCAAAAATAAACATCCAGCCGCTATAGGTCAGTATTTCAATGAATTTATCTGCCAGTCCGAATTCCACTTCTGATTTCTTTATCGCACCATCATAGATTCCATATAAAAAGAGTGAGACTACTATTACGGCAAGTCCGACTATTATTATCGGATCTATTGGTATCTGCTGAGTTATTCCATTCTCATTGACAACATCAAAACTGAAAAGGCTTAATTGCAGGTGAGGGTTTATCTGTATAAACTGGTTTGTAAAGGCATAATTATAAAAATCGATGATAGCTACGATCCCCAGTACGATAAATAGATAATAAAGTACCAAAGCCGGTTTCCTTCCGAAATGTTTTTTGACCCTTATAAGGATCGTATATATCGACAAATAAGCAGGGAGCAGGAACCATCCGATCAAAATCATCGGCATGTGCTCCGGATAGATCAGCCTCAAACCTACCATATATTTCATCAGCAGGGCAATGCTTACAGCGACAAGCAGGATAAGAATTACCAGACTGTGTGTCCTGACTGCAAACTCTTTCTTAAATTTAACAGAGCCATCCTTGATCATTATAATGATAGCAAAAGGAAGCAAGCTGAGAACATATGCTACTATAAACCACATAGGAAGCATATGATCCGTAAGAGATAATCCCATAATAAAAGCTAGAAAAATCGTCATACGTTCCGCAAAATGATTATTATTTTCGTTCCGGAAGAACATTATTTCCTCATACCAGAGAAGCATTATGAAAAGCATAGCTGCCACAAGCAGTACGTTAAGAGAATAAAATTTTCCGCTGGCCGATGACTGCTGCCAGAAATCATAGGAAAACGCAAAAATAAATGAAGCGGCTACTGCCGGAAGATGGATGGAAAGGGATGGCTTGCCGGTGTCCCGATTGAATCCAAGAAGCTTTAGCATTACAAGATAAAACATAAATATGGCAAACGCTCCGCAGACAGCCACATAAAGATTTACTCTATAAGCAATATCACTCACGGGTAGGAAGGTGAATAATTTCCCCAGAATGCCGTAAAGAGGATAACCGGGCGGATGACAGGCCCCCATCTGGTATATTTCTGTGGTCAACTCACCACTGTCTCCGGCGATTACACTCGGTGCAAGTGTAAGTATATAAATAATGAGAACGATCAGGGTTATCACAGAAGCAGCTGCTAAATCATACCATTTAATCTTATACGGACTGAAACCATGAGGATAAATATCAATAAAAACTTTGCTTTCTGTTGCGGCCTTGACACTGCTCATTATCATCTCCGCTTATCATAAATAATCAATCAATTATTTTATAAAAAAGAATAAAATTAAGCAAAAATTTTTGCCCGATTTTATTTAATTCAAAACTTCAGTCCATGAAAATTAAATTGACAAATTTAACCCTTTATAATAGAGTTATATAATTTTCAGAGAGGTTTGCATCTCATCATGAAGAGACTATTCTTCCTTTTTTTTATTCTTTTAATCCCATCCTTCCTGAAATCTGTTATAGTTGAATATAAATGGCCTTACAGCGCCCCTCAATACCATATCATAATAGCTACTAATTCGGTTTTCAGTTTTCCCGTTGCTGATGATATCATAAATACTACAAATTATATTATTGATCTGGAACCGGGACATTATTATTTAAAAATAGCCCCTATCCTGAAGGGTATTGAAGGTTTTTTTTCAGAACCGGTGGATTTCAGTGTTTCCGGCGACGGAATAGGCGGCAAAGGGAAATTAACAGGCGTTAAATCACCGGCCTTAATAGAGGAAGAGCCTCCTAGCGGGACCAATATATTGAAATGGGATTGTATTATCAGTTCCAATAGTCCTGTAAATCTAAATTCAATATTATATTATTCAGTGGATACTCCCGCTGATTTTAAAGAGGCCAGAGGTCTGCAGATCAGTATCGATACTTCGCTTCTTGATGAAGGGTACCATAATCTATTCTACAGGCTGATAAATCCGCTTGGGAAGGAAAGTAAAATATTATCTGTAAAATTTATTGTTGAACATAATCCGCCTATTCTGGAAATTCTTCCCGATAGATTTATTGTTTTTGGAGATAAAATATATCTATACCCCGGCAGCAGGATAAATTATTCATGCTATGACAAGTGGTCGGCCTGCAGCTGCTACTTTGGTATAAATCAAAGAAAGGTTGAAGGTCAGTTTTACACAGTTACAACGGATACAAACATTCTGAAAGCCGTCTTGTATGCCAGGAACGATATGAATTATGAAAGCAGGATGGTTAAAACATTTTATGTCGACACCGAACCTCCAATTATAAAACTTTATCTCAATAAAAAGGAGATAAGTAATACTGTTAGTTCTTACGGAGACAGTGTAATAAATCTTAAAATAACAGTTAATACAAGAATGCTTCAATTCTATACTATCCTTGACGGCGTTACAAATAAAAATATGCCTATGTCCTGGAGATATCTTCGAACCGGCAGTCACTCTCTCAAGATCATAGCCTTCGATATATTTGAAAACCGTTCCGAACAAACCTGGAAAATAGAGGTTTCAGAAGGCAAGCCTGTCGTAACATGGACAATTTATCCAGTCGAGGAGAATAATGAAAATTAAAATAAAACTCAGATCCCCGGTCATACTCCTTCTCCTCTCATTGATTGTCTGGCTTTCCCTTAATATATTCATCATTTATAGTACGTATCAAGCAGGATTTAAAAATGTATATATACCAGCAATTAAAGAGATTCCCCAAAATATTATTAAACCGTCAAGAACAAATTTGCAAATAAAACCTGAGGTACAAAATGTCCCGGCCATAAAATTGAATAAAGCCAGAATTGCCTTCGGAACAGTGGAATTTTTGCCGAATACAATAAGGATATTCATTCTATCCAATTCAAGCTGGCTCAGAATGACCAGTGGCCAAACAGTCTATGAAAATGATTGGGTTAGAACATCTCAGTCATCACAGGCTGATTTACGTATATCCTCTTCAAAAAATATTCGGATTTTTGAAAATTCGGAAATTTCCTTGGACAGTTCCGGTAAAAATAAAAGTTCTTTAACTATACCTCTAATTACCGTCATTTCTGGAAAAATTACCTCTTACACACCCCTTAATGTCAAAACCCCTGACGGCGCAATGGTCTTTGGAAGAAAAACATTCAATATTGATAAAAGAGGGGAAGAGATTCGGGTATCGAGTCCGGAAGGAGGCGTTGAAGTGACATCCGGAGGCAAGACAGTATATCTCAATAAAAATCAGGGGACAGTAATTGAAGCTGGAAAAGCTCCGGGTGATCCTTTTGACTTACCGTCTGCTCCTGAAAAAATTAAACTTCAGCTTCATTGATTCTGACATAAAATGATGCACCAGCTCTGATAAACCGGTCTGCAGCCAACGCCATGAATCTTTACATTTTATTGCAATAGTCTTAAAATTTTTTTCAATCAAATTTGTTGGAAAGAACTGATGACAGAAGTTAAATACAATGCTTTTTCCGGCAGGTATGCATACCTGTTTTTAATAACTGCATTTTGCTTCAGCATTCTTGCAACCCCTTTTATATTTTTTTTATCCTGCTCAATTATTCTATCTATAATATATTACCTGAAAAGGGTTAATTTAATAGCATTTTCATTTAAAATGCATGATTATTTCCTTTTATTGTTTATTGCTACCGTTGTAATAAGTACTTTATTTTCTAAAAATCAAACCGATGCATGGGAAGGATTCGGGGCATTCTGCTTTTATGTGCTGATTTATCTTTTTTTTAAGTTCATACCCATTGACAGATTTGCTTACAGAAAAATTATTTATTCCATAAGTTTTTCACTATGCTTTTTCTGCCTCCTTGCCCTTATACATTACCTTGTTATTAAAAAGAATATCGACATAAGCCTGTTCGGTTTACATACTTCCATACTGCTTTACCCGGATATTACTGTCCGTGAACTCCCGCTCAGATCGATCTTTCAGCATCCATGGCGTGGAGGTAATCTTATTTTTATCTTAAGCACAATAGTCATATCATATTCCGTTTCAAATTATAAAAACCTCAATGCATATATTAAAGTATGGCTGAGTATTACACTCATCATTTCTTTCCTTACCCTTTACCTCACATTCACACGTGCTGCTATAGCCGGGGTCATTATTGTATCCATTTTATCTTTTATTTTTACTCGAAAATACTCAGCACTTGGAGTGATAGTATTGTTGTCCATTTTTCTTATTGCTTTTAAAAGCGATAAGATTATAGATACGTTGAAGAATCCTCTAGAAGCTCCGAATTTAGGCAACCGAATTTTGCAGTATAGAGCCGGCCTTGAAATTTATTCAAAAAACAACCAGTTAATCGGCATCGGACTATTAAATTTCCGCAAAGAATTCAAGAAAAATTATAATAATACTCCGGGATATGAAGACACTGATTTTATCCACAGCAATTACCTCTCACTCCTCACGGAAACCGGCGCTCTCGGTCTTATAAGTTTTTTTATATTCCTTTTACTGCTCTTCATATCCTCTCTGAAGAGATGGAGGAGGAACCCGCAGCCGCCTGACCTTAATATAATCACTTTCCTGCCGGCTTTTTTTATAACTTCAATTTTAGATGCTGTTCTATACGCAGTCCCTATCGGCATTTTTCTGTGGATTTTCGCCGGGCTTTCACAAAACCTGACATTAAACGATGATTTTAAAAAAGGAATTGAAGGAGAAAAATATGAAGGCTTATAAAAATAGAACTTACCGAAATCGCCAGTATATGATAAGAGATCTCATTATAAAACCTGAATTGGAAACGATTGAAAACATTTATCCCGACAGGAATTACATAGTAGAGTTAAAGTCCGAGGAATTAACGACTCTCTGTCCTAAAACCGGCCTTCCAGATTTCGCAAAACTGACAATCAGCTATGTCCCCGACATGCTTCTTGTAGAGGAAAAATCACTTAAACTATATCTCAACGGATACAGGAATATCGGCATTTTTCAGGAAAACGCAACCAACAAAATACTCGATGATTTTGTTTCTGCCGTCAAACCGCGCAGTATCAGGGTAATCGCCGATTGGAACAACCGGGGAGGTATAGCGGTACATGTTGAGGTTTCATGGCCGGAAGAGCGGAAATGATCTATCTGCCCTTTTCATCTGCCTTTAACTGGTGCAATATTTCAGCAGCATTTTTAACCATTTCACCAGCTTTCATCATATTTTCACCGCTCGCTCCCACCAGTTCATTAAACTTGTTGAGGTATTGAATCGAATCACTATTCCTGTGCAGATAATAACTTATAACACCCATATAGTAATTGAAGGTAAAATCGCTGCCGGAAGAAGTATGGGCTTCAAGGCTTTTGCCTATGCTGAAAGCTTTATTAAGCCTCTGTGTCTGAAAAGCCACCGTAAAGGCCCTGCTAAGATAGGTATAGTCAGAGCTCCTTAAGGCAACCATCTCATTAAAGAGGTCATCCGCCTCTTTTATATAGGGCTGATACTGAAACGGCAATCCACGGGAATATAAAACATCAATAACATTTTCAGCCTGGTTGGCGTCCACCACCGTGGGGTTCTTTCTTAACTGGTTTGTAAGAGCTGTAACTGCTTCCTCAAGCCGCCATGTTGGAGTATTTTTTAGCGAATCATAGAACTTTTCAAGCCCCTCAAAATTATTAAGGATCGAATCCCTAGTTTTTTCAGAGCGGTAATGAAGTGCTTCTCTCTTCATCTGTGCAAACCACTTATCTGCTTCCCTGATATTCTCCTGTTCATGAAGGGGATTTTTAAAGGAATCAAGTACGAGAAATGTCAATGTAATATAATATGTCCCCCATTGATTTTGATAAAGCGTCAGTGCCCTGGTTAAAAGTTCCCTGGCTTTGTCATTCAAATCTTCTATCCCGTTCCTCATAAAAACAACAGCGACATTGTGAAGAGTGGAATTAAAATCACCGCCGTATACGAGCGCATCATTGTAATATTCTTTCGCCTTTTGCCAGTTTTCATTGATCCTTTTATCTATTTCAGCCAGTATCTCATTTCGGGTTTCATGGGATTTGGCTTCCTGAAGTTCGGCGATTTTATCCCTGTATATCTCACCCATGGTATAATCATAATTAACGATTATTTCCCTTGAAAGATAATCCCAATACATTGCATTGTGAAATTGGTGCCAGCGCAAAAGAAAATTTTCAAAATAATCACCCTCATGGGGCGACGGATACATCTTCACAAAATAGATTCTGTCTCCGGCAATCCTCAAATAACCGTATTTTACCATGGAAGTTATTTTATCCATTGTGTAATTAAGGTCTACTGTCCGGTGAAGCAATCCGGATAATCGATCCTGAGCTTCATTGATGGAGATTGATTCTTTTAACTCGAGATAATCAACGAGGTAATAGGAAACATCCTGAACCTTGTACATTATACCATAGCGTTTATAATAGTAATCCCCCAGGAGCCATGGCTCTGGCCTCTGCCAGGTCAAATATACAGGTCTTTTTCCCTCCCAGTAGGGTATGAAATAAGGGTCGGCTGGACTTCTCATATCTTCATAGAACGGCTCCTCGCTTTCAAAAAGGTGGGAATCGACCAAATTCATCCTCCTCGGGAGAGTTTCGGAGTCGTTAATATATCTCATATCGCCATATATCTTCTTGAAGATATTACCTTTCTGGTCATACGGTGAGAGATCTGGCCTCAGCTTCTCCGCATAAATAAAATAAAGACTTCCGAATACCTGGTTATCCCCGCCCTCTGTCATGTAAATTGATCCTTCTTCTGTAGAAACCATGAGATTCTTACAATAATCATGATTAAGCCAGTTCAGATGATTATCACAGTATTTATAATTGGAAATGAAAGGAATTATCGACACTATTATGATAATAATGACGGCAATATAGACTAAAGGTGTCATCTTTCCTTCATTATTTTCGATATTACTGATATCCATAAACCACCTCAGAAATAATAATTTTGTAATCGGTCCATAATCATACGCAGACTCTCAACTTTCTTGCAAATATCCGGGGCGCCTACTATCTCCGAGACAAGCGCCGCTGTTTTCGCACCGGCCTTGATAACTTCATCAAGGTTGCTTTCCTTGATGCCCCCTATAGCCACGAAAGGAATAGATATATTTTTTACTACAAAGTCAAGATAGCCGAGACCCACAGGCCCTCCCTCATGAATTTTCGTAAAAGTACTGTAAATAGGGCCCACACCAATATAGTCGGCGCCATCCCGAACTGCTGCAAGGGCCTGTTCACTATTGTGTGTTGAAATTCCGATGATCTTTTCCCCCGCCAGCTTTCTTACTACGCTGAGAGGCATATCATCCTGCCCTATATGAACACCGTCAGCATCAACAGCGAGAGCTATATCTATAAAATCATTTACAATAAAAATAACATCTTCTCCCCTCGTTATTCTGCGAATTTCCATGCATTCCTCATATTTTTTCCGTAATGATTTATCTCCCTTTTCCCTGTATTGAACTACTTTAACCCCTCCTTTTACCATTTCCCTCACCACATCAGGATTTTTACGCCCATTTGAGTATTCCTCGGCTGTAATGCCGTAAATTCCGGCCGGTAAAACTTTCCTCATACTCAGCCTTTAATTACCCCTATCGGCTTCAGCCGTGCCACTCTTTGAGAAAGCCCGGATTTACTGATGGACTGGACAACCTCTTCTATGTCTTTATATGCATACGGGGCTTCCTCCACAGCCAGTTCTTTATTTCTTGTTTTAAGAAATATATTCTTTTTTAAAAGTTCTTCATTTATTGCATCAAAATTGGCTAATTTCTTCGCTTTATCAGGTGTCATTGCACGACCGGAACTATGAACAGTCGAAGCGAATGTCCTTTCGATAGCCTCTTCTCTGCCCGCAAGAACATAACTGTAGGTCCCCATAGACCCCCCGATAATAACTGGCTGACCGCATACCCTGTATGGACGGGTAATTTCCGGCATTTTACCTGAAAAACTCCTTGTGCATCCTTTTCTGTGAATAAGGACAGTCCTTTTTGAAGAGCCGATTTTATGAAGTTCTTCTTTGATCGTATTATGTCCCAGATCGTACATAGTATTCGTATCGACGTCTTTTATTATATCGTTAAAGACATTATGAACTGCATTGCTTATCACCTGCCTGTTTGCAAAGGCATAATTGGAAGCACATCGTACCGCACCTAAATATCTCCTGCCTTCTTCTGAATCAAAGGGCACATATGGAGGGCCTCCCTTTTTTTGCTCTCGAAACAGCGTTTGGTAATCAATGCCAATCTGATAGCCGAGACTCCTCGAGCCTGCATGAAAACATACAACAACCTGATTTTTAAAAAGACCGAATACTCTCGCCTTTTCAATGTCGAAAACCTCATCAACCACCTGCAGTTCAAGAAAATGATTACCGCCGCCCAATGTTCCCAGATTGTTTTTTTCCTTTTTTAACGCTTCATCACTGACCGCATCAGGATCAGCCCCAGAGATAAATCCGCTGTCTTCGATATATTCGATTTCATCTTCTTTACCCAATCCGCGGTTATTTATAACCCATCTTGCACCCTCGGACATAAGATCCTTGAGTTCTTTTCTTGAAAGTGAAATCTTACCGGGGGTTTGAGAACCTGTTGGAATTATCTTGAAAAATGCTTTAATGAGATTATCTACCTTCTTTTCAATATCCTGATAAATCAGGTTTGTGGTAACGAGCCTTTCACCGCAATTAAAATCGTAACTCATACCATCAATCAAAATTACGCCTTCTTTAAGATCGAAAGCTGCTGCAGAACCGACTGGAAATCCTATTCCTGCATTTGCATTCGGCAGCGCTACCGCTTTCTCAAGAATCCCGGGCAGTGAAGCTACTTTTTTCAACTGGAAATAAACCAGTTCCTCCATACTTTCAACAATCAGACGGCTTCCAATTATTATACCATCAACATTCATCTCATCCTGTTTTGGGATCATCCATTCATAATCGCTGACCCTATGCAGGCTGTTCAATTGCATTATTTCCTCCGAGAGAGGGAAGAACACTGAATTTATGCCTTTTATGAAACAATTATTTATTTTATAAGAAAAATGAAAAAATGTAAATATGTTTCCAAAAATTTGCCAAAACAGCTTCTTCACGCATAAAATATAGAATAGTCAATATGACGATGCAGGGAAATTTTGATGGTTGATATCGGATTCATTGAGAAAAGCCTTAAAACTCCATCAATCAAGATAGGGCACCCTAAAAATTCCATTGCTGAGGGTTTTTCGATTGATTCGAGGGATATTTCACCAAACCAGTGTTTCATAGCTGTAATCGGTGAAATTCATAACGGTCACAATTATATACGTGAATGCAATTCAAAAGGCGTAAGATTTTTTATAATACAAAATGATTATAAAAACAGGATAAAAAAATATATCCATAACAGTTTTATAATACCCGTTAAAGATACGCTAGAATCCTTATCCATACTCGCAAAATCGTATAAAAAGCATATTTTTGCCAGTTCCATAGGCATAACCGGAAGTTCCGGAAAGACCACCACCCGTGACCTCATTGCTCGGGTCCTTTCAGCTAAGTATAATGTGCATGCATCAAGCAAAAACTATAATAATAATATAGGACTCCCTCTGACTATTCTTCAGGCTCCCCTGCAGACCCATATCCTTGTTCTGGAGATGGGAATGAACCACAAGGGAGAGCTAAAAAAGCTCTCACAGATTGCCGAACCGCTGTTAGGCCTTATAACCAATGTAGGATACGCACATATTGGGATGTTCGGAAGTCTTGAAAAAATAGCAGAGGCAAAATCCGAAATATTTTCAGGCATAAATTCACATGGCATCATACTCTTGAACCGGGACGATAATTTCCTGGAATATTTTAAAAAAATATCACCTGTCGAGACCATGGATTTCGGCATATCAGATCTTTCGATAATCGAAGACAGGGGGCTTGAGGGATACAGGCTTTCATATAAAAACAATTATTTTGAATATCACTGCCCTGGATCGCACAACCTTTCTAACCTTGCCGCAGCTATTAAAGTAAGCGAGATTTATCAGGTTGACGAAAAAGAAACAGTTCGATTAATATCCGATTTCAAACCACTGCATGGCAGGAGTGAGATTATTCCAGGAAATTTCACAATAATTCAGGATACATATAATGCCAATCCCTCATCTATGCTTAAAGCTCTCGAACTTCTTGGAAAGGCTAAGGGGCGAAGAATCGCAGTTTTATCAGATATGCTCGAGCTCGGTCATTTGTCTCATGAGCTGCATTGTATGATCGGAAGGCATATTTCCAAAAACAAAAACGCTGATATAGTACTGGCATTCGGCAATAATTCCAGAAATATCATAGAAAACATAAAAGAAAAAGGGATTGAAAAAAAATTTTTCCAGAATCAGGAAGAACTTTCCGCCAGGCTTGCGGAATTAGTCAGAAGTGGTGATACTGTCCTGGTAAAAGCCTCTCATGAAATGAAACTTGAAAACACAGCCGCAGAACTCTTAAAGATACAGACTGCCGTTTAAATCTTTCCACTGATGCTTACAAATCCCCCATACTGTGAAGCAAAAGCGTTGCCGAAGACCGTGTAGTATACACCTACTTTATACATTAGATTATCCATCATAAAATAAAAGTATAGGCCCGGCCTGTCTGTAGTAGAATAATTTGAAGCGAAAAGAAGCGAGTTTTCAAGGCCAGCCCCGTAATTATCGAATTTCGCCCCTATTGCAATATATATATCAAAATCATTGGTGGTATTATCGATAACGCCGTTATACATATAGGGCCTTGTAAAGAGGGTCAGAGTCTGTTCGAAGTTATCGAGCACTAAGTGTTCAGTTACATTTAAATATATGGAATCTGAGGGCATCTGTCCGAAAATAGTATCAGGCACATATAACCCTACCAGAAAATCAATTTTGCTGTATACTGTTTTTACAAAAAACCCCACCCTGTAGGCCAGGCTGTTGCTTATAGCAGACTCAATGATATTTATATTATTAACACCGAAATAAGCTTCAAGAACATAATGTTCCATTCTGAGATAACAAACAGTATCAAGATTGACAATGTTAGTGTCTGAAGGCTGGTATATATATATATGTGGCTGAAAAACATCATCCAGGAGATCCATATAAGCCTCAACGCCTGTGCCAGTTATATCTTTATATCCAATATATTCAAGCCCGGTCTGCTGGTGGAACTGGAACCCCTGGTAGCCTATCTCTGCGTTGCCGAGTGTTACGTTTTTCCCGAGAAAATAACCGACATTCAGCGTATCAACAGGGTTAACGTATGCTTTCAGGGAATCCAGACCGCCGTTATTTGTTGGAAGAGATGATAAATTGTATTCTTTAAAACCGATGCCGAATTTGACACCGTATTTTAGTCCTGTATCTATTACCAGATCAAAGAGATAGGAAGTGTTGACAGTATTGCTTGAATTATACTCTGAGTAGGCGTAAAATTCCGGAAAAATAATATTGAATGCAAAAGCCCCGCAATACACAAAGATGAAAATTGCAGTAATTAAGAAAATTTTCATTAATTGCTCCTTCCAGACCATACTGTGTTATAAAGGGAAAAAGTTGATTTAAAAAAAAAAACATCCTATATTTAATCGGATTAAGTGACTCTTTTCTGAATAAGGAAAAAGGTGGTTTTAGTCCATGAAAATTTTCGCCTATGAACATTTTCTAAATAACATAACTGATTTGACAATAGACCTTATACCGATGGGGCTTGAATGCATACAGAGCTCCTCAAAAGAAGAATTTGTCAATATTCTTAAGAAAGATCAAAACATACCCATCCTTTTAACAGGAACAGAAGACACCGGACTTCTGAAAATTGTCAGGGAGATAAATCAGTCAATTTATATTTTTTATATAGTGAAAAACACAATGAAGCCTGAAATGATGAAAACACTTACACCTTTTAATATTTCTGCAATAATAAATTTTTCAGAGAGTTCTTCTCACATTGCTGAGGAAATAGTCCACAACATAGTGGCTAACAACATTTCAAAAAAAGATCAAAGAGTCCATATTCGAGTCAGGCCAAAAGATAAGGAAATAATACAAAGCGCTGTCTGCATAAAGGATACAGGAAGGTTTATCAAAGGGAGGGTAATAGATATCAGCGCCGGTGGTTGTGCTATAAAATTCGATAATCCATCGGAGGTGTCTCTCCTGACCCCCAGAACCGTTTACGATCCTCTCTTATTGAAGATCGACGAGACCGGGATTAAAGCGGTAGCGACATTAATAGCTATACGTAATAACGCCGCTGGTTTCCATTTTGATAATATTGAACACAGTGATATGAGAAAGCTATCAGCATATATATACAGGCAGATTATGGGAAATTATGATGTTCTCGAAAAGACCCTTACTCAGGAAAACGCTGTCTAGGATTTCAAGTGTCCAGAATATGTCCCATCTTCTTTTTTTTGGTCATCAGGTATTTTTTGTTTTCTTTATTGGATTTTATTACCAGGGGAATACGTTCCACAATTTCCATCCCGAATCCCTCAAGACCGATTATTTTTTTCGGGTTATTTGTAAGAAGCCTTATTTTTGACAGACCCAGGTCTTTTAATATCTGCGCCCCTATTCCGTAATCCCGCAGGTCTTCCCCGAAACCAAGTTCTATATTAGCCTCAACGGTGTCAAGTCCCATGTTATCCTGCAGAGAATAAGCCTTGATCTTATTAAGAAGACCTATTCCCCTTCCTTCCTGACGCATGTAAAGAATGACCCCGCATTTTTCTTCCTCGATGAGTTCCATTGCCCTGTGAAGCTGATCCCCGCAGTCACAGCGCAGAGATCCAAAAACATCGCCTGTAAAGCATTCAGAATGAACACGGACCAGAACTGGTAACCCTGATTTAATATTCCCCTTAATAAGCGCCACATGTTCCTTTTCATCTATATCATTTTGATAAACAGCTACCTTAAAATTTCCGTACTTAGTAGGAAGCCTTGCTTCTGCCTCGAGGTAGACATGCTTCTCCTTCATTGTTCTATATTCGATCAACTGGGCTACACTTATAATTTTAAGATTATGTTTATTAGCAAATTTGATAAGCTCGGGCATTCTTGCCATCGAACCGTCTTCATTGAGAATCTCACAGATCACCCCTACTTCCTGGAGTCCTGCCAGGCTCATAAGGTCAACTGTAGCTTCGGTATGTCCCGCCCTTTTCAAAACACCGCCCTGACGGGCCTGCAAAGGAAAAATATGGCCGGGTCTTACAAAATCTTCCTTGACAGCTCCCCGAGAAGCCAGCTTTTTTAAAGTTTCTGAGCGATCAAAAGCCGATATGCCTGTATTAACTGCATTGGAATCGACCGACACTGTGAATGCTGTACCCCATTTCTCGTTTATTTTATCAGTCATGATCGGAAGGTCGAGTTTCTTTGCTCTTTCAGCTGTTAGAGGCGAACAGAGGAGACCCCTTGCTTCCCTGAGAATGAAATTTACTTTTTCAGGGGTGACAAGTTCTGCGGCCATAACCAGATCTCCTTCGTTCTCCCTTGATTCGTCGTCCACGACGATAACCATTTTGCCTTTTTTAATTTCAATTAACGCCTCATCTATACTATTAAGTGCGCTAACCATATCCTGCCTCTTTTTTACTTGAGTTAATAAAAAAGCTCTCGACACCTACTTTCCCCGAAACGAGTATCATCGGCGACGCAGGGCTTAACTTCCGGGTTCGGAATGGGACCGGGTGTAACACCTGCGCTATGGTCGAGAGCGAATAAGACGGTTTCTTGGACACAGGGGAGGGGGAAGGGGTGGTAATAAGAACGAAGAAAGAAGGTCAAGGCGATCATCCGATTAGTACTGCTCGGCTGAACGTGTTACCACGCGTACACCTGCAGCCTATCGACGTGGTAGTCTACCACGGGA
>CAYPRX010000004.1:0-106730 GCA_964413265.1 uncultured Brevinematales bacterium | reverse complement strand
GGCTGAACAGTCTATTGACAGCGGAAAAGCCTTAAAGGCCCTGCGGGACCTGATTTTTTGTTCGAACAATAAGTAGGGGAGCGCGAAGTGGGAAAACTGGAAGAAATTATAATTAGTAAAATGAACGAAATCCGTGAATTAAAAGCTGCTGATAGCATATGTTCTGCGGCTGAAAGATACGAGGGGCCTTCTTTTCTGCACTCGCTTAAGGATTCTACCAGCCTGGCGGTCATTGCTGAGGTGAAAATGAAGTCCCCGTCTCAAGGGATTATGAGCAGAGGTGCTGATCATTTGGAAATCGCCCGGATTTTCGATGAAGCTGGTGTAAATGCGATTTCGGTTCTTACTGACAAAAAATTTTTTGACGGAAGTTTCAATATTCTGAGAAACATTTCCAGATTCGTGAAATCTCCCCTTCTCTGTAAAGATTTTATTTTAGACAGGGTGCAGATCGATATGGCACTATGGAACGGTGCTTCTGCGGTTCTTCTGATTACCGAGATCCTCGATGACGGAAAACTTGCCGACCTGTACGGTTATGCATTGAAGCTCGGTCTTGATGTGCTGGTTGAAGCCCATTTTCCTGAGAATATCAAAAGAGCAATTGATTTAAAAGCCTCTATCATTGGCATAAACAACAGGGACCTGGATACACTCGAGGAAAATCCTGATAATGCTCTCCTCTTATCGATGCTGATCCCAGAAGGAATTGTTAAGTTATCACTTTCAAGCTGCAAAAATCGATCAGATGCCTTGAGACTGGCCCGGGCAGGTTTGGACGGTGTGCTTATTGGCGGCGCCTTAATGAAATCAAATGATTGGAGACAGGCCATAATGCAATTTTTAAATATTCCAAGGTTGAAGAATGATTAAGGAGAACACGATTGACTCGTTTGTTGGTATCTCTGATTATAACCGTTATCCTTTCTTCCTGTATAAAATTGACAGATGAGGACAGGGCTGCTCTCAAGGATCAGCTGTCAAAAGTGAGGAATTTTGAAACAATTTATCTTATGGAGCTTGCTAAGCTTCACAGTAAGAGAGATTTCATTAAACTTTTTAAAAAGGTCAGAGTCGATGTGCAGGAACTTGTAAGAGCAAGGGAAAACCTTGGTATAAAAAGTCCAGCTTTAAAAAATTACAGAATCTATAAACGGAGCATACCCCCTGAATACAGGGAAGAGTATCTGGAGATATTAATAGAAAGACGTGATATATCGAAAGAAGAACTTGATCTGATGAAAAAATTCAATGCCTTGGAACTGGATACCCCGGATGTATATATTCTTGGAGACTCCATTAAAAAATCGGCGTTTATTGACGACTGATGCCTTTAAGGATTATAATATTAGAGGTTCCGAGAGGATTTTAATGTCTCAAGATATGCAATTAAAAATATTCAACAAGGGTGAAATTCAAGTACGTCAAAAATCAGAAGTAAAAGAGCCTAAGCTTTACAAGGTCATTATACATAATGATAATTATACAACAATGGATTTCGTTGTATCCGTTATTATAACTATTTTTAACAAGCCGGCCGCTGAAGCGACTAAGATAATGCTTCAGGTGCATAATGAGGGGTCAGGTGTAGCCGGGATTTATACTTATGATATGGCGACCACTATGATTAACCAGGTTCATATTATGGCAAGGGCGAAAGAATTTCCTCTTCGATGCAGCTTTGAGGAAGCTTGATCTTTGAAGGGCCTTAATGCTTTTAAATGAGGTAATAAAAGGATTAGACGTTGTTCTGCCATGCACCCTGAATAGAGATTTTGATGTGCAAGTTCTGGAAAACGATTCGAGAAAAGTAAACTCTTTTTCTCTTTTTATAGCCTATTCCGGTTATGCGGGAGATGCACACCGTTTTATCGATCATGCCTACGGGAATGGATGCAGGCATTTTGTTGTTTCAGTTCAAAAAATGAAGGAACTGCATGAGAAATATCCAGAAGCTTTTTTCATGGGTTCCGATGATCTGCCTCGAGCCCTTTCTATTTCAGCGGCAAATTTTTATGATGATCCCTCATCAAAACTCTGCCTGATAGGCATTACAGGTACCAGCGGGAAAACGACAACTGCTTTTGCCATTCAATCCTTGATCCAGGACTGTGGATTTAAATGTGGCCTTATCGGTACGATAGAATATCATATCGGGAATAAGATAATACCTGCCGGCAATACGACCCCTGACGTGCTTTTTTTAAACAGCCTGCTTTCAAGGATGGTTGAAGAAGGTCTTCAATATTGTGTTATTGAAGTCTCAAGTCATGCCTTGTCCCTCGGGAGGATTTCCGGTCTCAATTTCGATGTTGCAGCCTTCACCAATTTTACCCAGGATCATCTGGATTTTCATGTGACAATGCAGAATTACCTGGAAGCCAAGTTGAAAATTTTCGACCTGTTGAGCAAGTCAAAAAAAAATAACCGTATTGCAGTAATCAATTCCGATATGAGCATATACGGGAGCATAATGGCATATCTCAGGCGCTTCAATAATATATCCGTGAAGAAATTCTCCCTTGAAGGAGGAGAAAGCGATTACAGAATAAGGATCGATTGCATAAACCAATCAGGATCGGATTTCGAATTTGAGGGAGTACCGATGCGCATAGCCATGATCGGGATGACAAATCTTTACAATTTCTCTATGTCTTGTGTCATATTGACTGAACTCGGTTTTCACCCCCAAAAATTTTCAAAATCAATCTACAATATTAAAGTCAGAGGAAGGATGGAGCTTCTCACATCACCGGGCGGCTTTACAGTTGTAATCGATTATGCGCATAAACCGGACGCATTAGAAAAGCTACTTTCCACTCTCAGGGATACGGTAATGAGCGGCGGACGTATTATAACAGTTTTTGGGGCCGGAGGAGACAGGGATAAAACAAAGCGTAAGATAATGGGAAAAATCGCCGGAAGGCTCTCCGATATTAATTTTATAACTTCTGATAATCCGCGGACAGAAGACCCGCTGACAATCATACGCGATCTTGAAGCTGGCCTGAAAGAGACAGGCAACTGTTCCTATACTGTTGAAGTAGACAGGGCACGGGCGATAAGACTTGCCATGGAAGGTGCAGTAAAGGGAGATATTGTGGTAATAGCCGGTAAAGGACATGAGGACTACCAGATAATCGGAAGAAAAAAGAATCATTTCAGCGACAGGGAAGAGGTCGAAAAGTTCTTTCTTAAAGCACAGGCCGGGGATTTATCATGAAGGGGAAAATTCCTGAAAGCGCCATTAAAAATCTTTCTCATTCTATTAAATACACGGTAAATTTCACACTCATGCTCCTAAAAAGGGGAAAACCAGATTTTGTTTGCGAGAACATTATCCAGGTAATAAGGGATATCTTCCTGCTTAAAAAGGGCATGCAGCTCAGGGATGATGCCGCTGCAGGGGTAAAAGAACTCGGGATAAATCTCAGCGAGGTTGAATTATATACGATAGGCATCATTGAAAAGTCCATGCGCAAGGAAAAATATTACATGGAGACATGCGCTTTCATAAAAAATGAAATTCTGAATGCCATCCTTCTGAAAATAGAAAGATATATGGCATGAGAATAGAAAATAATAATTGTCAATTCAATATTTTTCTAAAAACAGGACATTTCTATTTTCATGACACATATTTTTCTAAAAATTATTGACTTTTTAGGATTTATGCCGTAAAATAAGCTGAGACCCATATCTAAAGGAAAGTCTATCCGATTCAACCCTTTGAGTTTGCCATTGCACTTAAGAACGGAGTAAGGCAGTCCACTGCTATGGGCAAATTCAGAGGGAGGTAAACCTCATGTTTCAGGACAAAACCCTAACGTGCCGTGATTGCGGCAATTCTTTCACTTTCTCAGCAGCTGAGCAGGATTTCTATGCGCAGAAAGGCTTTAAGAATGAGCCTGCCAGATGTCCGGATTGCAGGAAAGCGAAGAAAGAGGCTATTAGAGCTTCAGGCCGGAGAGACCGGCAGATGTATGAAACCACTTGTTCTTCTTGCGGTGAACCCACACAGGTTCCTTTTAAACCAAGTGGCGAAAGACCTGTTTATTGCTGGGCGTGTTACAGCGCGAAAAAATAGTGTAGTAAACAGTTTCGAACATTAATTGTGGCTGGGCGGTAATACCGTCCAGCTGTTTTTTTAGGCATTTCACTTCTTATATTCAATCCTTTTATGGTGATACCCACCGAGGATCTTAAAAAAAGCGTTCGCCGTTATTTTTAATTCGCGCAGTGTTATATTGCATTCATCAAACTGACCCTGGGCTATTCTTTTCTGTATTACATCTTCAATTATGTCTTCAATGATCTTTGTCGTAAAGTGCTCATTGTTCTGAGCATAAGCCCTGACGGTAGTCTCGATTCCATCAGCGAGCATCAGTATTGCCGTTTCCTTCGATTGCGGTTTAGGGCCGGGGTATTCATAATCGGTAATATTCACATTTTCATCGCCTAAAAGGCCGAGGGCCTGGTGATAAAAATAGGAAATGGCAGTTGTACCATGATGTTCGCGGATCCCGCTTATAATTTCCTCGGGAAGGCGGTACTTGCGTGCAAGCTCAACGCCTAGTTTTGTATGTGATTTTATCACAGAAACGGAAATGCTTGTCTTAAGTTCGTCATGCTTGTTTTTACCGTCCTGGTTTTCGATGAAGTAATCGGAAATCTCTGCCTTTCCTATGTCATGATAATACGCGCAACCCTTAGCGAGGAGCGAGTCAATATTGAGCTTTTCAGCGGCTGCTTCGCACATATCTCCAAGCAGCAGGGAATGATTGTAAGTTCCGGGAGCTTCTGTCCTTAATTTGTTTAGAAGTGGGGAAAGCGTGGGATTGGTCAGCTCGAGAAGCCTGAAGCGGGTAGGAATATTGAATAAGTTTTCCAAAAGGGGCATTAAACCAAGCGAGACAATAGACGATATGAACCCGTTTCCGAAGGAAAAGATCAGAATGATCCCCCATTCCCTGATATCGGATAAATTCCTGTAATATAGTATGTAAATAAAAGAAAACAGAAGTTCAATTAACCCTATGAAAATTCCGGCTATAAAAAAATCATTCCTGTTCTTTAAAAGCTGTGAAGTATAGATTGTCGAAAGAGATATTATAATAAGGTTGAAAAAGGCGATAATATCAAAAAGGGGGTAAAAAAATAAAAACAGGGAGTAGGAAATCAGAATAATTATAGCCACACGGTCATTTTTGAGAAGAAGAGGAAGTGATATTGAAATTATCGCGAATGGCATCAGAAGAAAATTAGGGACTTCCGGGATATCCGTATATATATAAGCAGAATAGTAAATAAAATTTACAGCAGCGAAGCCCAGCAATGTGAGATAAATGTTGTATTTCTTTTTAAATGTTTCCTTTTCAAACTTGATAAATCTGTAAAATAGAAAAGTTAGCAGTATGAGATATATGATATTGAGAGCCCAGAATTTCATACGGAAATCGTTTTGTTTATAATCAGAATAGGCGATAATTTTAGCCAGTTGTTCAGTATTAATAATATCACCTTTTTTTATGAGAAAATCTCCCTTGTTGATTATTTTCTGTTTCCTTGTCTGCAGTAATTCCCTTTTAATAACCAGATCCCTGGCTTCTGGATTCAGAAGGGCTGTAGGTTCGACCAGGTTTATGAGTATTTCAGCTATTATAGTTTTGAAATCCTGGCTCATCCCGGTATAGATTCCTCCGATGAAACTGATCATAAAATCTTTTTCAATGGGGCAGAGAAGCAGCTTTTCATCAGGTATCTTTTTGTCACCGAGCTTCGTTATCAGCTTTATTCCCTGTAAAGGTTCCGGGCTCTCTTTTTTGTTGACAAGGTAGTATTTGGCGGTCAATGCTTCATAAAGGTATATAAGCCTGTTTGTGTAGAGGCTTAAAAGACCACGATTTGAAGCGAGCCAGTTCAGAGACTCAGCTGAGAAATTATACCTCCCTGATCTGATGCTTTTAGTAAAATCCCTGTCAGGTGTCTTGTACATTGCACTTAAAAAGTCTGAGAGCTTTGAGTAAAATAGAGTCTTATGGTTATCCTGAAATGTGTAATACAGAGGCTGGTTAGATTCAATCGTTTTTTCCATGCTCTCTGTTTCAAATTTATCATCATAGATAAATGTATATTCCGAGCGTAGAGTTTCTTTAGAACTTTCCCCGACTCCGTAAAGTGAACTATTGGGAGCGATATGTGATAGAAAAATAAAAAACAGGCTGAAAAAGTAAACAATCGCCGATAAAACTGCGATTTTGTAGTTTAAAGAGATTGTCTTTAAAAGCTTCCTGAGAATTACTTTACCGACATCTCTTTCCATGAATCATTTTCTCTCTTCTCGTATATTTCCAATATTTTTTTGACCAGGCCATGACGCATAACATCCCTTTGATTGAAATAGATAAACTTAACACCCTCGATATCCCGGAACAGGTCTATGCTCTGAGTGAGGCCAGATTCCTTACCGTATGGAAGGTCGATTTGAGTTATATCGCCGGTTACGACCATTTTAGAATTTTCACCAAGCCTCGTTAGGCACATTTTCATCTGCATAGGCATCGTATTCTGGGCTTCATCAAGAATAATAAAACAATTTGAAAGAGTCCTGCCTCGCATATAGGCCAGCGGCGCCAGTTCTATTATCTGATTTTCCATTAAATATTTTAATTCTTCCGGTCCTAGCATTTCTTTGAGTGCGTCAAAAAGCGGCCTTAAATACGGGTCAATTTTTTCTTCGATAGTTCCCGGTAAGAATCCCAGATTTTCCCCGGCTTCAACGACAGGCCTTGTGAGTACGATTTTCTTCACTCTTCCTATATAAAGAAAGTGGAGAGCCATACCTACGGCCAGGAATGTTTTACCGGTTCCTGCAGGTCCGATTGCAAAAGTGAGATCATTATTCAGAATTTCTCGAATATAATCCTTCTGATGGGAAGTTCTTGGTTTTAATTTGTATCCCTTTTTAGAAATACTAAGACCGTCGGATGTGAACTTATCAGTCCCGTAATTATTGTTCTTAACGACCTCTTCAATCAAAAGCTTGATATCACTGTGAGAAACGGGCATTGCTCCCCGGACCAGTACGAATATGTTGTTCAGTATATTCGAAGTTTTCGTGATTTTGTCTTCATCTCCTTCAATAGAAATATCTTCTTCCACAGGGATGATTTTCACAGCCATTACCCTCTCAAGCAGTCTTAGATTCGAATCATGGACCCCGAAAGCAAGAACCGGATCAATGCTTGGAGGAATATGAAGTTTTATTTTCATTTTATTGCAACCAAAATTTAAAATAACCCAGCTTTAAATATATAATAACGCGTGAAGTATGTCAATATGCTTATAAATGCCCCCAATTTTGAACGGGAGACCTTTTATGGCCCTGTTTACTGAAGTAATTGTTATATTATTTATACTGAGGAGGGTCCTCAGTATCATTCTTGAAATTATCAATATATCGTATCAGCGGAAAATAGGCCCCTTTGTACCGGCGACCCTGTCTCAAGTCATAGATAAATCAACTCTGGAAAAAAGCCTTTCATATCTGGGATTGAAGTCACGTTTCGGCATATTCCGATCAGTGTTCTACGATATTCTGGTTTTCATATTTATCTTTACTCCATTATTGAATATGTATAATTCAAAAATCATCGGCCTGAATATTAATAACTTCATGGAAGGCCTTATTTATTTTGCAATTCTGTCGACCGTTATACAAATACTTGATATTCCTTTCTCTCTTTATGATACATTCTTTATCGAGAATAAATTCGGCTTCAATCAGATGAATATCTCACTATGGGTTTCCGACTTTATCAAGAGTTTCCTAATAAAAACTTTACTTATCAGCGGAGCAGTCCTGGCTGTCATCTATATAACTGGCATAAGCCCGATATTCTGGTGGGTAATATCATGGCTATTCTTCTTTGTTTTAAGCATAACACTTATGTATATCAGTCCTTTTGTGATAGAACCCCTTTTTAATAAATTTACACCTTTGGGAATTATAGAACTGGAAGTCAGGATAAAAGCCCTTTTTTTAAAGGTAGGGATTCAAGCTTCCCGGGTGCTTAAAGTAGATGCTTCGAAGAGGAGTATGCACTCGAACGCTTATTTTACCGGCATAGGCAGGGTAAAACGAATAATTATCTTCGACACATTGCTTGAAAAACTATCCGGGGATGAGATACTCTCGGTACTGGCCCATGAAGCCGGGCATTGGAAAAAGAAACACATAATAAAAGCCATTATATCTTACGAGCTTTTCTCACTAGCCCTGTTTTACTGCTGTTTTTTGATTTTCCGTACTGATATTTTACCAGGGATTTTTCAAATATCGGAGAGCGGGTTATTTGTCAAGATAATTCTGGCACTATTTATCGGATCTCTGCTGTCTTTTTTTCTCTCCCCTCTGGTTTCCTATATATCGAGGAGGAGGGAGAGTGAAGCCGATAGATTCGCCGTGACCCTTGCAGGAGAAGAGGCTTTTCTTCAGAGTTCCCTTATCAAGCTCTCCAAGGACAATTTGTCGAATCTTTATCCCCATCCTCTATATGTTTTCTTTTATTATTCCCATCCCCCGCTTGTTGAAAGGCTGAAAAAGCTGTCAATTTTCGGGATGGAATTAAAAAAATAATGCTATTATTTGCTAAACCTAATTTTACCATTGCCGATATAATTAGTAATTAGGTATTAAAATAAGCAGGGACCCCGATCAGTTTTTTTACTTTTGGTTTATGCTAAAAGTTAGAGGATATTTGCCTATCCCTAACCAAGAAGCCTCAGCACTAGCTGAGGCTTTAAATTTGCCTGGGACAGCATAGACACATTGGCCTGGGTAAGGATCTGATTTTTTATAAAATCACTCATTTCCTGGGCCATATCCGTATCCCTTATTCTGGACTCTGAAGCATTAGTATTTTCGAACGCAACATAAAGTCCTTTATAAAGTTTTTCGAACCTGTTCTCATAAGAACCAAGATCAGCTCTCTGTTTGAGGACTTTCTCAAGGGCTTTGTCGAGAACTCCAATCGAACGGTTCGCGCTATCCATATTGCTCGCAGAAACTGCCTTGTTTCCCTCAGCGGAAACCAGGCCTAATGCCTGAGCATTCATATTGCCAACGAACACCTGTACTCTCTGGTCCATATTTGGTCCAATGTGGAACCACAGGCCGGCTGATTGGGTAGAAGCAGCTGAACCGGTCGTTGTACCGGTTGGTTCCTCAAATCTTCCAGTCAGAATATTCATTCCATTGTATTGTGCATGATGAGCTATTCTATCAACTTCGTTTATCAGCTGGGACATTTCCACATTGATAAGAGACCTGTCAAGGTCGCTGTAAATTCCATTTCCGGCCTGAACAGAGAGTTCCCTCATTCTTTGCAGAATTGTTGTTGTTTCATCAAGATATCCTTCGATTGTCTGCATGAATGATGTTGCGTCCTCTGTATTCCTCATCGCCTGATGAAGACCGGAAATCTGGCTTCTCATCTTTTCAGATACCGCCAGACCGGAAGCATCGTCTCCTGCCTTGTTGATCCTGAGACCGGACGATAGCTTCTCGATGTTCTCATTCAAGTTATAATCATTTAGAGCCAGGAGCCTGTTGGCAAAAATTGAAGATATATTGTGGTTTACTATCATATAACCCTCCTTGAAATGCTTGATCATCCTTGTAACTGAAGGGGTCCCTGCCTTCTGCGCTGTCTTTATGATGAAAGCGCAGCTTCAGGAGGGTTTGTAGTAGTTACCACCAATGCCTATAACCGTATAATTTAAGGAAAGATTATCCCGGTTTATGCCGGGATAATCATAATTTTTATTCTTAGGCTGCCTATCCCAACTTTTTTCACCTTAGGAGAGATAACATCAGTTGGGGTTTTTGGTTAGCCTGAGCTATCATTGCCGTAGAAGCCTGGGTCAAAATCTGATTTTTTACGAATTCACTCATCTGCTCTGCCATATCAGTATCCCTTATCCTTGATTCGGCAGACTGCAGGTTCTCGTAACCAACCATGAGACCTGCGGATAATTTCTCCAGTCTGTTCTGATAAGCACCGAGATCTGCCCTCTGTTTGGAAACTTTTTCCAGTGCATTATCAACAATGCCAATAGCCATGTTGGATTTTTCAGGAGTGCTGATACTGATATTTGTCTGAGATGTAGGATCTTTAATGCCGAGAGCTGTAGCTGTCATAGTATTGATAAAGCTTCTTATCCTCTGATCCATATTGGGGCCTACATGAAACCATATGCTTGCTGTCGGAGTGTTCCCGCCGCTGTTATAGGCAAAACGCCCTGTCAGCATATTGAGGCCGTTAAATTGGGCATGCGAAGCTATTCTGTCAACTTCGGCAACTAACTGAGAAACTTCTACCTGGATCTGCATCCTGTCTTCCGTGGAGTAAATCCCGTTGGAAGCCTGGACGGCCAGCTCTCTGATTCTCTGAAGGATCGTGTGGGCTTCTGCAAGATATCCTTCTGTTGTTTGGATGAACGATGTAGCGTCTTCAGCATTTCTCTCGGCCCTGCGGAGACCAAGGATCTGAGAACGCATTTTTTCGGAAACTGCGAGTCCGGAAGCATCGTCACCTGCTTTGTTAATTCTCATGCCTGAAGAGAGCTTTTCAATGTCCTTGTCAGATTCATGGCTGTTGACCCACAACTGACGATTTGCGAAAATCGCACTGATGTTGTGATTAATGATCATAGGTATCCTCCTTGATAATTTTATTTCCGCATCCTTGCGGAAATATTACTCTTTAAAGCCTAAAGGCTATTCCGGAAGTTCCGATACACCTATTAGGCAGGAATTTAGAAAAAACCTCCTATATTAAAATTAGAATTTCTCTTATGAATGTATCGGCGGGCTCCAATTTAAACTTTATGAAAAAATATTTTTATTTTTGCAATTATCCTGAAGATAGATAGTCTGTGGGCAAGAAGTTTATTATACCTTCTTTAAGCCGGTGGTTGGAATCGGAGCCAAGAAATGGGTCGCTTTTCAAAATATTCTTAGCATCCTCTCTCGCCAGAATAAGTAGCTTTTCGTTTCTTATATAATCGGCAATTTTCAGTTCCGGCATTCCAGACTGTCTGATCCCTAAAATTTCACCTGGGCCCCGCAACTTTAAATCCTCTTCGGCTATCCTGAAACCGTCGGAATTATTCAACATTACATTCATCCGGGCCTTCGTTTCATCAGATTCGTTCCCTGAGGTCACGAGTATGCAGAATGATTCATATTTGTCCCTTCCCACACGGCCTCTTAACTGATGAAGCTGTGAAAGTCCAAATCTTTCCGAACCTTCAATCGCCATAACCGTAGCATTTTTAACATCAATGCCGACTTCAATGACCGTTGTTGAAACTAGAACCTTGACAGAGCCCAATCTGAATTTTTCCATTACATCATATTTTTCGACGGCGCTCATCCTCCCATGCAAGAGGCCAACCGTATAATCGGAAAAATGCTCGGAAAGAATGCCATGCATCCTGATCGCATTTTCAGTATCGATATTCTCCGATTCTTCAATCAATGGATAGATAAAATAAGCCTGGCGGCCCTTGTCGAGTTCCATTTCGACGAGATTTAAAAGTTCGGTATAATTTTTTTTTGTTATCCACTTTGTTAAGACCTTTTTCCTTCCTGCCGGCATCTCGTCGATCAAGCTGATGTCAAGGTCCCCATATACGGTCAGAACCAGAGTTCTCGGGATAGGTGTTGCGGTCATGACGAGAATGTCAGGATTGTTACCTTTTTTTGAGAGGCTGATCCTTTGAAGTACACCGAACCTGTGCTGCTCATCGAATACGATTAAGGAAAGTTTACTGTATTCCAGCCCTTCCTGGATTAAAGCCTGGGTCCCGATAATAATAGATACTTTTCCGCTGTTAATATCATTATAAATTGAGCGTTTTTCCACTCCCTGGGCGCCGCCTGTAAGGAGTACCGATCTGATGGCGAGAGCGTCAAGATAGGGTTTTATCGTATTGTAGTGCTGTATCGCCAGCACTTCTGTTGGTACCATCAGAGCACCCTGGAGCCCGTTTTCTGCTGCATAAATCAAGCCAGCAAGAGCCACTGTTGTCTTGCCGCATCCTACATCACCCTGAAGAAGTCTGTGCATAGGTGAGGGACTGTCCATATCTTTAATTATTTCTCCAAGGGCCCGTTCCTGTGCGCCTGTAAGTCTGTAAGGAAGTGTTTTTAAAAACAAGCCGGTTTTAGAACTGCCCGTATAAGAAAACGGCTTTGAAACTCCCTCAGTATTTTTCCTCTTCATTATCACGGCAAGTTCTATGGCTAAAAATTCCTCGTAAGCCAGCCGGAGCTTCGCCTTTTTTAGGCTTACTGCATCTGATGGAAAATGTATGTTTAAAAGGGATTCTCTCTTCGCCTGCAGGTTATGCGCCCTCAATATATAGTCAGGAATTTCATCGGTGATGGAATCGAGATATTTTAATAAAGTTTTTTTAATTATGGAACGGAGTTCCTTAAGATAGAGCTCTTCGGTCAATTTATATACAGGCAGAATAAAGCCAAAATTTTTAGGGTTTGTATCTTTCCTGTATATCTCGAAGTCGAAAGTAGAGCTCTGAATTTCGTTGTACTTATAGACAAACTGGGCGTAAATCCAGTATTTTTGGCCTATTTTCATAGATTGCTTTAAATATTCACGGTTAAATCCGAGAAGACTTGCACGCATTGTCTGGTCCTGGATTATTATTTTCGGATGCCTTCTCCTGTTGAAAAAGATATATTCATGTCCTACGACAGTAGCCAGAATAACTGTAGGGGCACCTTTTAAAAGGCCTGCCTGGATGGATTCGATTGAAGATCTGTCGTCATACCTGTAGGGGAAATTATTTATTATATCATATGCGGTGTTGATATCGATTTTTTTCAGGAGGGATATCTGCCTTTTTGTCAGAAAATTCAAGCCTTCAATAGGATGGTTTTTCAGTTCATTAAGATACATCAAAATTCTTTGGACATTCTATAACTGAGCTCTTTTTTGTAAAGGTCGTTATAGTAAAATCCATGATTTGAAAGTTCTTCTTTGATTTTATCCGGGAAAGGTATGAAGCGCCAGAAAATATAACGGACATCCTGACTATCAAGTTTTTGAATGCCAATTGATTCCTTAATCATCCAGAGCATGTAGTCATTGATAAAATGGGTTTTGATATCGCCTTTTATCTTATTGGAATCCAGGTATGTATAATATCTCGCAGTCAGGCCTTCGTCCATCCAGTGATATCCGGCCATTTCTTTAGCTACCTGCCATCTGAAATCACCCAGCGATATCACGAAGGAAATTTTTGAATTTCGTGAAAATATAGGGACTGCTATTCTTCCTTTACTTGATGCTTTGTTGTATTTATCGTAAGGTTCCCAGCAAATTCCGAAATTTCCATATCCGGGCGTCAATATAATATAGGGAGGAATCCTGTGTGTCTGCTGCCTGAAGGTCCTTTCAAAGATTGTATAATCCATATCTTCAAGTTCTTTTAATTTTTGATATGCTGACTTCTTGAAATTGTAATCCTTGTTCTCCTTTGGTATAAAGGAACTCAAAAGGATCGGAAAATGGTTCCCCTGCCTTCCTATACACATCTTGACCATCTGACGGACCGCGCCTATCTCGGATTCTACTGTATGGGAATCGACAGAGTAAATAATTTCCTGCTGACCCTTTGTCTCAACAAGCGAGGATTCCAGTTCTTTCATCTCCTCGTAGTTATCATAATATGATCTTTTTGTTATATTGAGTTCTTTGTCGATTTTCTTGAGTTCCCTGATTATTTCCGAAATGTCATCCATTTTTTTCAGCTGATCCTCATTGTATACATCTGCTGTATTGAAAAGCGGGTCGATCGGATGCGAGCAAATCATATTGGATAGTGAGATCATGGCCTCTTCCTGCATTTTTCTTCTTTCCACAATATTGGAATAGTTTTTCTTGTTGGCTTCAATAAGGCCGGTTATTCTCTCAAATTTTGTCTGCTGCATCACATCCATTGCTTTTGGAGATTTCTTGTTGGCTGATTCATCTACTATGCTTGCTTTGATCTGTCCCTTCAGGATAGCGAGAAGCCATTCATCTATATAATAGATTGTTTTTTCCGGATCATTCTCATCGAATGGTTGGGAAAGGAGAAGCTTTTGTTCTTCCTGTGTCAGATATTTCATGTCAAGAATGCCGAATCTTAAAAATAATCTCTTTTCTTTCGTGGTTTTATCAGTGAGTTTCTGGCCAATCTCCGAAAAGAGATTCCAGAAAGCCGATGTGAGGCGTTCTTTGAAGATAACTTTTCTATCCTTATCCTGCTCCCTTTCAAACTGCTGCTTTATTGCCAGAAGGTTTTCAACTATTTCCTCATTTTCACCCCTCAGAACCTTCTTCATAAAGCTTTCGGGTAAAGCGTCATAAAATCTGCTCATATTCGTCTCCGGAAAATAATTTTTCCCCAATTTCATCATTAATTAGGAAAAATATCGGATATTTTAAATAATAAGTCAAACTTAAAATTTTATCAATAATTGGAGAAATTATACCGCTTATCTCGTATTGATTTCCTTAATCAATTCATTGGCCTTATCCGCCCAGATAGTTGACGGATATTTATCTATGAGTTTTAAAAGATATTGCTTTGCAGTATCGTGATTTCCATTCTTATAATAACACATCGATATTCCGTAAAGACTTTGAGGGTAGATTTCCGGGAACTTGTATACGTAAAAAATGCTTCCGAACAGTTTTATAGCGTTGTCATAATCGGCATTATCAAGGCTTTCCTCCGCCAGCTCATAGGTGGATAAGGCTGCATTTTCGCCTGTAGAAATTTTAATAATTTGGTTGAACAATTTATCGGCGTCTTCGGTTTTTCCATTTCTTTTATAGAACATGGCCAGTTTGTACATAGCCTCTGCCTTTCCCTCAGAAGTTTTACTTTTATCGATCAGGATCTTATAGAGATTTTCCTCGTTTCCCCCGCTCTGAACTTTCAGCTCGATTTCGGCTTCAAGTACCTTAGCCTTTTCAGCTTCGGGAGAACCAGGGTGAAGAAATATCAGTTTCTTATAGAATATATCGGCCTTTTCATAATTGTTAAGTTCATAATAGATATTCGCAGCGCGAAGGAGAGAGTCTATTGAATAATCTCCCTTCGGGTATTTATCAGCGTATTCCACGAAATAATTCAGAGCATTTATCTTATCTTTCAGATTATAATAAGACCAGGCCATCCAGTATATGGAAGCCGACAAAAAATCGCTTTCACCCGATATATTGATTATCTTTTCATAATTCAGTATCGCATTTTTATAATCCGAATTGTTATAATAATTTTCTGCCAGTTTGAATAGGGCTTCTGCAGTGTAAGTGCTCTGAGGATATTTATTAACCAGTTCCTGAAAGATGCCGGCAGCTTTCTGGTCATCGCCTGTCTTCACATAACACCATGCCATATCTGAAAGTGCGGCTGATATGTCATTTGTAATTCCTGATATACTGGCTTTTTCAATATATTCCTTGTAGCTTTCAATGGAGTCAGTGTAATTTTCAAGGTTGTAATATGATTTAGCTATGTACAGCATGTCTTCGAGGATCTTGGTATTATTTGAAGTGAATTCCATTGAAATTTTGAAATCCCCTATGGCCTCAGGATATGCTTTGAGGCGGTAATTGGCCCAAGCCGTCAGGTTATAACTTTCAGATTTCTGTTCGGCTGTGAAATTATTTTTATCTGCACTGCGCAGGTATTTGATCAGGCCGTCAAAATTTTCCTGTTTGTAATAGATCCAGCCGATTTTCAGCAGAGAATCCCCGGCATAAGAAGAATCCTGGAAATCAGAGGTGACTTTTTTAAATGTTTGAATGGCATCTCCGTAGTCCTTTAAATTATACTGTATGATTCCTATGCTGTAATATGCGAGGGATATAAGGGAGCTTTTCGGATAATTACTGATTATTTTCCTGTATAAGGACATGGCCCTTTCATACTCATTCTTTTTTACATAAACCCACGCTTCCGCATTCAATGCCTCATCAATATAAGATGAATTGTTCTTTTTAATGATCTTCTCGTACGATACCAGTGCAGTATCATAGTCTTCCATGCCTGCGTAGGCGTTTCCTATGAAAAGGTTTATCTCATCTGCTTTATCTGAAAGAGGTTCTATGTTGATATAATCCTCAAATGTTGACACGGCTTCTTTGTATTTACCCTGCTCAAGGAAGCATCTGCCTGTCCAGTAGAGAGCGCTCTTGCCGTATTCGGTATCAGGAAAGTCCCTTTTTATTCTGGAAAAACTCTCAAGTGCGCCTATGTAGTCTTTGTTATTGAATTTGAGTTCAGCTATCCTTGAAAGCGCGAGAGCTGTATTTTCACCCCCGAGTTCTGAAAGTTTTTCATAAGTTTTAACGGCATCTTCATTGTCCCCTGCGATTGCATAGCACGAAGCGAGTTCAAGATAGCCTTTAGACTTATATTCATCCTGTTTGCCGCTTGAAATAAGGATGCTGAAATAATCGGTAGCCCTTACCAAGTCCCCCCTTAATTTATACAGAAGTCCAAGTTTGTACAATGCCTCATTATGATAATCGCTGTTCGAAATGAGGGATAAAGTGGAAAGGTATTTAACTGATTCTTCAAAATCATCCTTCCTGATATAAATCAGGGAAGAGTAATAGAGGGAATCCTGCCAGTAATTGAAATTCGTGAGAGAGGACAGTCGAGTGAAGGTCTTTACCCCATCATCGAGATCGCCTTTCTCATAATAACACCTTGCCAGGAAGAAATCCGCTTCATCAGCCATAGGTGAGGAGGGATATTTCACCAGGAAACCTCTTAATGTATCAACAGCTTTGCTAATATCCTTGTCATAAAAATAAGCCTCGCCGAGGCGAAAGAAGCTCTCTCCCGCGTATTCACCGGAGGGGTAATTTGTCAGGATATAACCGAATTCATCGGAGGCTTCGTCGAATTTACCAGACATAAGCAGGCTGTTTCCGATGAGGTAATGTGCATTCTGGACTAACCTGCTTTGAGGATAGGATCTTATAAATAGTCTAAGCCTTTGAACAGCCCTTTCATAATTCTTCATTTTGAAATACGAGTCGCTGATTATAAAAACCGCCCTTTCCTTGAAAATAGAATCGGGGTAGTCATTTGAAAATTTTGTGAATGCCTGGATTGCCTTGTCGTAAATGCTTTCCTGGTAGAAACATAATCCAATATAAAAAGAAGCCTCATCGGCATGCGGGCTTTCCGGATCCAGAAGGACAGCTTTCTGAAAATAAGTGGCTGCCAGAGAATAAGCTCCTTCGTTGAAAGAAGATTTTCCGGAATTAAAATATCTCTCCGCATCGGAATTAACTGCATATAGTTTTGTGGATAAAAAAACTAAAGTAAGTAAAATCAAGGTGTTTTTCATCGCCCCCACCCCGTTAAAAGGAAACCGGCTGGCCGGTCGCTTCGATTACGGAATACCAGAGCTGTGAGTGAAGATCGATCCTTTTCCTTTTTAGGACAGCAAGTTCCAGCGGCAGATGTACAAACTGGCCATTGCTGTAACCGATGACAAGACCTGTCCTTCCGGTCATACCGGCATGTACTGCCATTTGCGCAAGCTGGGAGCAGAATATTGAGTCGTTCGGAGTCGGAGCTCGGCTGCGTATGCTGTAGCTTGGGTCGAGGTATTTTATTGAAGTCGGTATATTTTTGCTTCCGAGGTATTCCTTGATCCTGTTTTTTAAAAATATTCCTATATCACCCAGTTTGATGTTTCCCGATGCATCGAAGCTTTTTTTCTCAGAGGCTGAGACGTATTTCTGACCGGCCCCCTCGGCAACAACAATTACGGCATGGTGTCTCCTGAGAAGCCTTTTCTCAAGGATTGAAAGGAAGCCATTTTCACCATCCATACTGAAATCAAATTCAGGTATAAGGCAATAATTTACATCATTAGTTGCAAGAGTGGCATGAGCAGCTATGAAGCCGGACTCCCTGCCCATTACCTTGACGATGCCGATCCCATTCATGGCAGCCCTTGATTCTGTATGCGCAGCATAAATCGAATTGCATGCTTCGGAATAAGCAGTTTCCATACCAAAAGACCTGTCGATAAAATCAATATCGTTATCAATGGTTTTTGGAATGCCTATAACCGAGATTTTCAGCGACCTTTTCGACACCTCCTCAGCTATGCCGATCGCTCCCTTTAAAGTTCCGTCGCCCCCTATAGTATAGAGGATCTTTATATTTAGTTCTACTAGCCTGTCGACGATCTTCGGGAACTCCTGAGGGCCCCTCGATACACCGAGTATTGTCCCTCCCTGAGTATGAATTCCCTCAACGATTTCAGGGGTAAGAAGCTGGACTTCATATCCGTATTCCTTTATAAAACCGGCGTAGCCGTATTTTATTCCGTATGTTATTTGATTTCCATACCTGTAGTAATTCATCATGACGATGCCCCTGATGACCGAGTTCAGGCCCGGGCATAGTCCGCCGCAGGTAACAATGGCGGAGATTGTCTTTCCCGGCTCGAAAAAGAGCTTTTTGCGGGCACCGGCTTTTTCAAATGAGGGCATCGGCATATTGTTCTTTAGAAAATAAATCGCTGCAGAATTATCGGTTATCGAAAGTACTCTTTCATCTTCCGGTATGAAGCTTGAAGCTGCTTCGGCAGGGTCGCTTGAATATTTGAAATCAGAATCATAATTGCACTTTCCAAGTCTTTTTATGGTAAGGTCTGAAGAGGTCAAATCACGGTAACTATCGTTATTCACTCAGAAACCTCCTGGGGATTGATTAATTATAGGCTTTTTCCACTGGATTTATCAATTTTCCGGGTATATTATTTGCCGAAAAGCCTGAGCTGAAAATCCCTTTTATCCGGATCGTACATAATCTGGGAAGAGTGCTGAAAAATCTTAATCTCCGATGTATGCCGGTCAATATCGAACCCCTTTGCCCAGAGTAAAACGGTAGAGATGATTCTTTTGTTTTCCGCCGGCAATTTTAGAGAGTTCAATTTATTGCATTCAAGTATGATTTTCTGGATTCTATCGGTTACGATTTTTTTTTCACCTGAATTTGATAAATCGATCATATACCTGACAACTTTCTCGCCAAGCTTTTCTCTGAAATCACCGCCGATTTTATTGCCGTAATTTCCTGCCTTCATAGCCGGTATATTTATTTTTTCGTTAGTACTGTAACCGGGTAAATCTATCTCCCTTCTTCTTCTTTTCAGCACGATGCTGAATGAAAAAAGAAAGATAATTCCCAAAAAAGCAAATAGTCCAAGGAACATATAAATAATAAAAGTTTCGGCAGGAGTAAGCAAAGTTGTCCCCTGATTTTCAATTTAATCTATTTTATTGTAAAAAAGATAAATAATCAATAGAGTATCGGATAAATATGCAGCTTCTGCTATTTTTCAGATAAAGTTTGCGGAAAGGGTCATGCACAATTAAAATATTTAAATTAAGGGAGGGCATTTTTTATGACAAGTGAACTTGAAAAAGCCGCACTTGAATACCATATGAAAAATGGAGTAGGCAATGGTAAAATTGAAATAATCCCCAAGGTCTCTGTCGGGACCAGAGAGGAATTATCGCTTGCCTATACTCCTGGTGTAGCTGTACCATGCCTCGCCATAAGCACGGATGAACAAAAGGTTTATGATTATACAGTCAAGGGCAATACTGTTTTCGTTGTCAGCGACGGGAGTGCTGTTCTAGGGCTGGGAAATATTGGATGTAAAGCCTCGCTCCCGGTAATGGAGGGTAAAGCACTTCTCTTCAGGATCTTTGGAGGGATAGATGCATACCCGATAATAATTTCATCTCAGGAAACGGAGGAGATAATAAGAATCGTAAAGATGATCTCTCCAGGTGCAGGCGGCGTAAATTTAGAAGATATTTCAGCGCCGCGTTGTTTCGAGATCGAGAAAAGGCTTTCTGAGGAGCTTGACATACCGGTTTTTCATGACGATCAGCATGGCACTGCCATAGTAACTCTGGCCGGCCTTATAAATGCCCTGAAACTTGCTGGAAAAAATATCAAAGACATTAAAACTGTCATTAACGGCAGCGGAGCCGCCGGTGCTTCAATAGCAAAGCTTCTGCTCTTTTACGGAGCCCGCAACATTATAATGTGTGACCGTGCTGGTATTATTTATCAAGGAAGACCCTCTCATATGAACCCGTCAAAGGAGGAAATTGCTCTTATGACCAATCCTTCCGGAGAGAAGGGAAGACTGGAAGATGCAGTTAAAAATGCAGATGTATTTATCGGAGTTTCAGCTAAGGGAGCACTCACGGCTGCTATGATCAGAAAAATGGCTGCGAAACCCATTATATTTGCGATGGCTAACCCTGATCCAGAAATACTTCCAGCCGAGGCCGCGGAAGCTGGTGCGTTCATAACTGCTACAGGAAGAAGCGATTTTCCCAATCAGGTCAATAACTGCCTTGGTTTCCCGGCGATATTCAGGGGACTGCTTGATGTCAGGGCGAAAAGAATCACAGACGGGATGAAACTTGCCGCTGCTCTGGCATTATCTGATTTTATAAGTATAAAAGAGCTTACCATTGACAGGATAATTCCATCTGTTTATGATTTTGAAGCCTTCGCATATGTAGCGGAAGCTGTAGGCAGGCAGGCGGTCAAGGAAGGTGCAGCCCGTATAAATGTGCCGGAGGGAAAAATATTCGGCAGTATGTTAAATATACTTGAAAACAGCAAAAAAAGATTTTTCAAGCCTGGTAATCCTCCATCACAAACCTGGAACTAATCCACGTTATAATGTTAATATATTGTTAATAGATAATAAAGCAGGGGTCTGTATGATATCTATAGTTATGCATAATAACCCCGGCATGGGAAGCAGAATTTTAACGGCAGGTTAGAAGCATTGATCAAAGGGTATCCGGCGGGAGGGGTAGGGAGAGTAACCTTTTAAAGCGATTCGTAATCTTGACTTATTTTTTCCCTCATATCAAAATATCAGTCCTGTGTTAAAAATCATAACAATAAAAAGGCTGAGGAGGAGTTTGCAATGGACAAATATATTTGTGAAGTTTGCGGATATGTTTACGATCCTGCGGCAGGAGATCCAGATTCAGGAGTAAAGCCGGGCACAAGTTTTACGGATTTACCGGAAAACTGGGTCTGCCCTGTGTGTGGCGCTCCGAAAGATGAATTCAAGAAGGAATAAAATGACTGCCGGAAATCGAGGGCACCTCTCATGAGTTTGCATAATCGGCCAGGCAAAAATAAATAGATATAGCATATAAAAAGAGGAGGAATTATAAGTATGTTCAAAGGTTCTAAAACGGGTTTCAATCTGTTGAAGGCATTCGCCGGTGAATCACAGGCCAGAAACAGGTATGCTTTTTATGCTTCTCAGGCAAAGACTGAAGGCTACAACCAGATCGCAGAAATATTTCTTGAAACAGCTGAAAACGAAAAAGAGCATGCCAAAATTTTTTATCAAAATTTATACAGGAATTTGGATGGCGCCAATATGCTGGATATAAATGCATCTTATCCGGTGGCATTTTCGAATGATACGGCAAAAAACCTTGAAAGTGCAGCTGAAGGAGAGAAAGAGGAATGGACGATTCTCTACCCGGGATTCGCCAAGGCGGCCGAGGAGGAAGGGTTCACTGAAGTAGCTAAAGCTTTTAATGGAATAGCAAAAGTTGAGAAGAGGCACGAAGAACGCTATAGAAAACTGGCACAAAATATGAAAAACGGTGAAGTTTTCAAAAAAGGTGAAAAGGTCCTCTGGAAATGCAGAAACTGCGGGTTTATAATTGAATCTTCCGAAGCGCCGGTAAAGTGCCCGGTCTGCGAACACCCCAGGGCGTTTTTCGAGCTTTTTTTACCGAATTATTGAGACTTCAAATAAGGCGGACCGCATCTTATGAGAAAGTTTTTCATTCCCGCCGAAAATATTAAGGATACTAGCGCCTTTATAACCGGCAGCGATGTTCACCACATAACTCATGTCCTGCGAAAGACTCCTGGCGATATTATAATGGCGACAGACGGAAGGGGTGGAGAACTTAAAGTCAGGATAAAAGAAATATTACCAGGATCGGTAAAACTTGAGATTCTGGAGATGAGTCCTTCAGAGGGAAGAAAGATATTTGTGCGTCTTTACCAGGCAATTCCGAGGGGGGTTAAATTTGACTGGGTGGTGGAAAAATCTTGTGAAATAGGCGTCAATGAATTAGTACCGTTGATAACAGAAAGAACTGTCGCTAAACTTTCAGAGGAAAGAGGTCTGAAAAAAATCGCAAGGTGGGAAAGAATCTCTCTTGAAACAATGAAACAAACGGGCAGGAGCAGCCCGATGGCCATTTACAAAGCAGTCTCAGTTGAAAAGATTCCTGAAATGATGCTTAAAGATTCGCTTAAAATTCTATTCTGGGAGCTTGAAGAGGAAAATAATCTAAGAGATATACTGTCGGGCGGCAGATCACAAAGGGTAGAACTGGTCATAGGTCCTGAAGGGGGATTTTCCTGCGGCGAGGCGGAAAACCTCATAAACTCCGGTTTTCAAAGTACGAGTCTTGGGAAAATGGTCCTGAAAACAGATACGGCAGCATTATCCGCCCTGAGCAATATCTATTTTGCACTTGAATGATCGAGCCGGTTTATGCCGCAGGTCAGGTTGCCGGAACGGCAGCTATATCAATAATTTACAGGATTAAAAAAATATTATAAAATAAAAGGCTGGTACATTATCAGGAGGAATCCTATGGATTATAACGCATACATCCGGGAAGTTCCTGATTTTCCCACAGCGGGGGTATTATTCAAGGATATAACAACCCTGTGGAAAATTCCATCGGTTTTTAAAACAAGTATTGACGACCTGTATTCTCATTGCAGGGATAAAAATATAAACAAGGTTATCGGTCCTGAATCCAGGGGCTTTATAGTCGGAGCACCACTGGCCTACCTTCTGGGAGCAGGTTTTGTACCGGCTCGTAAGCCGGGCAAGCTTCCAGCGGAAACTGTATCCGAAAGTTATGCTCTCGAATACGGTGAAGCATCGCTTGAAATTCACAAGGATTCGATATCAGCAGGAGACAATGTAGTTATTGTTGATGATCTTCTGGCTACAGGTGGAACTACTGGGGCTTTGATAGCGCTTGTTGAAAAATTAGGCGGGAAAGTTTTAGAATGTGTTTTTTTGATTGAACTTGAAGGTTTAAACGGCAGGAAGAAAATTAAATATCCGGTATATTCATTGATAAAATGCTGAAACATAAAGTTGCCGGGCTATAAGGGAGGATTTATGTTTTCGTTTTTAATGGTAATTTTTATTTTAGATATAATTCTGCTGGTTCCAACTATCCTGCTTCAGTCAGGCAGCGGTGCCCAATCAGGAGTGTTTGGAAGCGACCTTACAATGGGGGCTTTCGGAGCAAAAACGAGTGAGGTTCTTGTGAATTTTACCAAATGGCTGGTCGGCATCTTTTTTGCAACCGCTTTTTTAATGAGTTATATTAAAATAAGGGAATATAATAATTACACGCATGTTCGCCAGGTACAGGAAGCCCCCGGACAGCATAACGGTAATATCATAATTACAAATAATATGACGAACAGCCTGATGAATACTATGTCAAATCTGGGGCTTGGCACAAATAAATGAGAATATGAAAATCGGCGGCATTATTCTGGCCGGTGGTAATGGTTCAAGGTTCGGTTCCGCAATTCCGAAGCAGTTCTTAGAACTGAGGGGAAAGAGCATCCTTGAATACAGTATTGATAAATTTAAAGAAGTCGCTCACCATATAGTCATTGTCTCGAATAAAGGATGGATGGAGGAGACCCGGAAACTGGTTTCAGGGCCATCGATTGAAGTAACTGGCGGTGGCATTACAAGGCAAATCTCCGTATATAACGGCCTTAAATGTCTGGCGGATAAGGATATTGAAATTGCAGCAATTCATGACGGCGTAAGACCCCTCTTTTCACTGTCATTACTCAGGAAATGCATACAGCACGCTTTACAGTATGGTTCGGCTGTGCCTGCCGTAAAAGTATGCGGAACACTTGTCTTATCTGATGAGGGTGAAAAAATTTCAGGTTATATTGACAGGGATAAAGCCTATGAGATCCAGACTCCGCAGGTATTTAAATTCGGACTTATCTTTCAGGCTCATATCAAAGCCATGGAAAGCGGTATGACCGACTTTACTGACGATTCACGCCTGTTTGAGATGAATGGTATTCCGGCCGATATTATCGAAGGCGATGACTGCAATATAAAAATTACCACACCATTCGATCTGGTTATGGTCGAAGAGTATTTAAGGGGAATGGATGGAAAATACTATCAGGAACATGGTGGTCGAAGAATTTGTAAAAATTGTTAAAATAGACAGCCTTTCTTTGAAGGAAGACAAGATGTTCAGCTATTTAAAAGAAAGAATGTCGCATTTGCCTGTTGAAATGGAATTTCTTCCATATTTTATAGATGAAACCGGCTCTTCTTCCGGTAATTTGATAATTAAATTGAATGCGAATAAAAAAAACATGAAAAGCATTTTTTTTGATTCCCATATAGATACGGTAGAACCCGGTACAGGTATCAAACCTGTTGTCACGTCAAAAAGGATTACAAGTGATGGAAGCACTATCCTGGGGTCTGATGACAAAGCCGGGGCTGCGGCTATGATAATAGCTCTTGAACAAATAATATCTACCGCTATTGACCATGGAAACATTTATTTCTTATTTACCTCAGCCGAAGAGATAGGCCTGACCGGGGTACACTATCTGGACTATTCAAAGATCAAAGCCGATTACGGCTTTATACTGGATTCCCATGGGAAGGTCGGAGGTATAGTCGTGGCCGCTCCTCATCATACAGGTTATGAAGTTCGAGTCAAGGGCAAGGCAAGTCATGCCGGAATTGCTCCGGAGCAGGGCATAAACGCAATAAAAATTGCAGCTAAAATTATAAGTGGCCTGCCTCAGGGAAAATTGAACAGGGACACAGTCGCCAATGTAGGTGTAATCGAAGGCGGGCAGGCGATCAATATCATACCTGAGGATTGTATAATAAAGGGTGAGTTCAGATCTCATAATGTTGATGATATTGCAGGTCTGAAAGCAGGGATTTCTGAAACTGTTGATAAATTCAGAAAGGAAGCGCTTGATATAGGACTTGAATTTAAGGAACTGTACAAGGGCTTCAGCTTTTCAAAGCATGATGATATAATTAAATTCACCAGGCAGGTTATCGAATCGATCGGCCTTACACCGCGTTTTGAAAGAAGCGGTGGTGGAAGTAATACAAATCTTTATAATCAGCACAAATTGGCTTCTGTGAATCTGGCGGTGGGAATGATGAATGTACATTCAACTCAGGAATATATAGAGATCGATGATCTTGAAAACACGGTCAGATTGATTCTGGCGATCGTGAAGGCCGCATGAATCCCCGACATAATTATTTCAGTGTCGGTTCATTTCTTAGAAACAAATTTGGAGAAAAGGTCTTCAGGATATCTTTAGATGCTGGATTTACCTGTCCGAACAGGGACGGTTCAAAGGGTTTCGGCGGCTGTCTTTACTGTGGAGAAAGCGGTGCCAGGGCCCGCTATGTAAAACCGGAGCGTTCTATAAAAGACCAGATAAAACTTGGAAAGAAAATAATTGGAAAGAAATATGGGGCCAAACGATTCATTGCTTATTTTCAGCCCTATACTAATACATATGCTGGAACCGATGAGTTGTCCAGTATTTATAAAACCGCGATAAGTGAACCCGATATCTGTGGAATTGCAATAGGAACCAGGCCTGACTGTATCGACCAGGCAAAAATCGATATGCTTAATCAATTATCCGAGAATACTTTTGTGATAGTTGAATACGGTGCTCAGAGCATGAAGGATGAAACTCTGGATAAAATCAAACGCGCTCATACGGCTGCAGATACGGCAAAAGCCATATATATGACTAAAAAAAGCGGACACATTCATGTTGTAGCCCATCTAATATTCGGGCTGCCCGGCGAAACAGAAAATGATATGGTAAACAGTGCACTTGTTTTGGCTGGCCTGGGAGTGGATGGTTTTAAATTTCATCACCTATATGTTGAAAAAAACACAGGTCTTGAAAGATATTATAACGACAATGCCTTGATATTGATGGAAAGAGACCAGTATATAGGTCTTCTGCTCAATATACTGCCAGTAATTCCACCAGGTATTGTAATACACAGGCTTTTCGGCGAATGCCCGGATGAAAAACTACTGGCACCTTTATGGACACTTGAAAAAAAGAAGAATATTGTGATTCTTGAAAATCTCTTGGCAGAGAGGGGGATCAGGCAGGGGATGGATTATAAGGTAAACCCTTGTGAAGAGAATCGGCGCGTGCCCTCTCCAGTATAGCTATCATATCCGACAGTGCCTTTTCAAGGCCTGATATGACCGCCCTTGATATTATCGAATGGCCTATATTGAGCGTTTCGATTTCTTCTATCATTGCTACCGGGTATACGTTGTTATAATTCAAACCATGGCCGGCATTTACCCCGAGTCCAGTCGAAGATGCAAAGCCGGCGCATTCAATCAGGGCAGAGAGTTCACTGTTTTTGATCTCCGTGCTCCTGCTTGAAGAATATCTACCTGTATGCAGTTCTATAAAATCTGCACCTACGTTCTTTGCAGTTTCTATTTGAGCCTTATCCGGATCAATGAAGAGACTTACCGTGATGCCCTTTTCATGAAACTGTGGTATGACATTCTTTAAATTTTCAATATTTTTTATTACATCCAGCCCGCCCTCTGTCGTAATTTCTTCCCTCTTTTCAGGGACTATGCAGACATCATCAGGAACAATCTTTATAGCCGTCTCGATTATATCAGGTTGAAGCGCCATTTCCAGATTAAACCTGACTTTTACGATTTCTCTTAATAAATAGACATCCCTGTCCTTAATGTGCCTCCTGTCTTCGCGCAGGTGTACAGTTATTCCGTCTACCCCGGAAAGTTCTGCTATCACTGCAGCGGCAGCCGGATCTGGATAATCAGCATGCCGTGCTTCCCTGAGAGTTGCAATATGATCGATGTTTAAACCAAGTTTTTTTATCATAGATTACTGCTCCTGTATTTCTTCTATTTTTCTATCGCCTTATCCATCGATACAGCTATACTTTTCATTGGAAACGGTATTATTATCCGGATCTATAAAAGTACTGTATCTGTGTTTTTCACTCTTATCATTATCCAACATGAACGAGCGATTTTTAAAAAATTAAATTGTTTTATAAATCAAATCGGAACCCATTATAGCATATGATTAAAAAAAAATAATTTTTTTAAACTCTGGTCTGAAAAAAAGAATAGTTAAAAAATGCCCCAAAAGTTATTTCATGTTATAATTGATTTAATTTAGTTAGGCTGTCTTGGTATTTAATTTTCTTGTAAGCGGTACTGTTATGAATATTTTTTACCTTATCCTTATAGCTGCGGGAATATTTCTGATCGCATTGGGTGTTTCCTTTTTATATAAAATCTATAAATCAAGGCAGAGGGTCATTGCAATAGAGGATGAAATCAATGCCGGCCGTTATCAGTCGGCACTTGACCTTTCAACGGAGTTTTTTAAGGAAAAGCGTTCGTTTATTGCTTATTACTATATAGCAAGATCCTGTGAAGGCTTGAAAGATTATTCCAAAGCCATCAAATATTATGAGGATGCAATCAATTACTTTTCTGGAGAAATTAAAAAAAGTATGAAAGCCGAAGTTCTGATCAGAATCGGTGATATGTATAATCATAACAAAGATTATGTAATGGCCTCAGGCAATTATATGCTGGCACTTCAGGAAAACCCGGCCGCTATCAGGGCCTTATACCAGTTGTCCTTTATTTATTATAATTCTAAGAATTATCAAAAGGCTATTTCAAATCTTGAAAAGCTGGCGATTATTAAACCTGATTTCTGGGAGGCCCTGAGTCTTCTCGGAAAGGCATACAACGAAATTGGAGGATACCGCAAGGCTGCATATTACTTTGAAAGCGCTCTGAAATTATCTATAAATGATAACCTTGAAAGGAACAACATTAATTTCAGGCTGGCAGAAGTCTATTCAAATCTGAAAAACTACAAGGCTTCGATAAATATTTTGAAACCGCTTCTTAATAACAATGATTATTTTGAAGAATCACTTTTGAAAATCCTCAAAAACCTGATACTTGACAACCAGATAAAAGAAACAATAAAAATTTCAATGACATATATGGATAAGCTTTCGAATAAATACAAAGACCAGTGCCTTTATATTCTTGGTAGGGCCTATTTTGACCAGGGAGAATATCTGAGTGCGATTGATGCATGGGTTAAGGCTTTTCAAATCAATCCTGATTATGCGGATTTAAGGGAACTTATGACAAAGTACAAGATCTTACTGGATAATCCACTTCTTGAAGACTATTACTCGAAAGAAGAATCGATTTTCAATGATTTTATTTTTAATTATCTGAGACTCCATATATCACAGATAATAAGCTCGGAAAAGAGCTTCAAGATATTCAGGGAAAGCAATTCGAAGATGCATATATTTTTCAGGAACCCTTTTGCAATGAATTCATCTGATTTAAAGCAAACTGAGGAAGCCCTTCTGCATGAATACACGAGTAATATGGTATGTTTGTTATACACTCTTTTCGGGACTACGCAGGATTGTAAGGATAACGGATTTTATAAACAGGCCCAGGAAATCAGCGGTGATCAGTTTGTCATGGTCTTTTTAAAAAAAATAAATAAATAATTTAGAAGAATAAGATATGAAAAAATTATTTTTTATTCTTATTTTCATTTTCATCTATGCATATTCTTATGAGTTTATTTCGAAGTTCTTATCAATGGACACCAATTCTCCTGAATACCGCGTTATAAAGAACCCGGAAGCTTTTTCGCTTGAGAAAAGCGCATTGATTATTTCAGGATTAAAAGAAGATTCACAGAGCAACCTGCTTGACCGGATTTCAAATTTTGAAGCCGGGATATCGAATGAAATTTACGACAGATCAAACCCTGAGAAGACAGCGAGGTTTTTGTTTTTACAGATGCATAAAAATTTTTTAAAAGAATATGACCAGTCAGAAACAACGATTGAGTCGGCTTTTTATTCAGGAAAATTCGACTGCCTTACATCCACAATTCTTTACAACAGTATTCTCGAGGACTTCGGGATCGAAGCCGGTGCCGTCATTCTTCCCACACACGTTTTCAGCGTCCTTAATTTGAATGGCAGGGAGATCCACATTGAAACAACCATTCCTTATGGTTACGATATAGGTTCGGACACCGAAGCACAGGAAACCTTTAAAAAATTAACCGGATTTTCTTATTCTCATGATCCGTCGATTATGGAAATAACAGGTAAAAAAGGACTTATAGGATATTACTATGCGAATAAGTCTTATTATGACCATAAATCCGGACGCATTTATGAATCATTCCAGGATGCCTTGAAGGCTTGGGCGGTTTATCCGGAAGGCGGATATATATATTCGAATATTCTGGCTGCCTACTCCAGCTATGGTCATTACCTTTCCGATGTCAAGAAGGATTATAAACTCTCACTTTCTGTACTTGACGAGGCTATATATAATTTGCCCCAAAAAGACTTTTTCTTAAACGATTATTATTATGTATTGAACAAATATATAGATACACTTGTAGATAATTCCCTTTATGATAAGGCTTTTGACGAGCTCGACAGTAGAGCTTTAATTATGGGAACAAACACCAATATCAGATACAGCGCATATATAAACGTCATTTACAGGCTGATAAATCATGACGGTGATTTCGAAAAGGCCTATAAATACGGGAAAAAGGCAATGGCTGAGTTCCCCGATAATGAGAATATGATTACTCTTATGATAAACGGTATGTCTCTGCTCTGCCGGAAACTCGAAAATGACTGGCAGGATTACCCGAAGGAAGACGATTTTCTTTTAAAATGGTACGGTCTGGACAGGAATGTCTACTTTGATTCAATTCTGGAGAATCATTACAATATCCTGGGTTCAAAATTCTACGAATACGGCGATCCGCTGGAGTCTGTAGAAGTCCTGAAAAAAGGTCTTTCATTTTTTCCAAAATCGGTTATAATTAAAAATAATATTGCTTTTGTTACGGGAAAAACGTCAATTACTTATTTCAGCAAGGAAGATTATGAGAATTCTATAAAATTTCTGAAAATGGGTCTAGAGTCTGACCCGGGCAATCAGGACCTGAAATCCAACCTTATCGTTGTTTACAGGACATATGCATCAAGAGAGATCGAAGATAAAAATTATACCAATGCTGTTTCCATAACGGAAGATGGGCTTAAGATTTTTCCGAAAGACCCGAAGCTTAGATATTACAGGGATTATTTACGTAAAAAGCTGAAATAGCGGAGGATTGGCTTGAGATATATTGTGCTGTTTATCTTCCTTTTTGTTTTTAATGTGGAAATTTATTCTTTGATATCAAAATTTCTCATTTTTGATATGAACAGCAGGGAATATCAGCTCATCATGAACCCGGACTCTTTCTCTCTCAAGGAGGGGGCACTGACAGCCTCTGGAGTTAAAAGCTATCTTCTGGAGCGATGCCTGAACAGGATTTCAAATTTCGAGTCCGGTTTGTTTTCCGAGGGGGGGCTTCCAGAAAATCCTATTGAAATCTCAAAATTGGTTTTTGACAGGATGCAAAGCCAGGTCATATTAAAATATTCTGAACAGGCATCTTCGCTTGATTTACTTTTAATTAATGGTTATTATAATTCTCTTTCTGCCGCACTTTTATATAACAGCATAATGGAGGATCTCGGCATCTCATGTAAAACGATATTGACTTCAACAAATATTTATTCGAAGCTGGAGATTGACAGTACAGATATACTTGTTGACGCTGCCGATCCTGCCGGTTTTGACATCAATCCGGGCGTGAGTAACAGGGTCCTGGCTGTAACGGAATACGCCTCTAAACGGGACCTTCTGGCTTTCTTCTATTCTGAGCTTTCGGAACGTTCCTATTTGCTCCGACAGTATGATTCTTCATATCAATATGCATTAAAGTCATTTGCCATTGGAGAGAATATTAAAATTATAAGTACGAATCTGGCCAATACAGTAATAGGATACTCGTTATATCTTACTGACATAAAAAAGGATTATTCAAAGGCACTCTCTATCCTTGAGGAGGCAGTTCTATATTTTCCGCTTAAAGATCTGTATTTAACGAATTATTTCTATGTTTTTAATAAATATCTTGATTTCCTTACAGAATCACGTCTTTATGAAAGAGCTGTAGCTGAAATGGACAGGTATCTAATACTTTCAGGCAGGAATGACGCTTACAAAATGGAATTTTATGAGAAACTGCTCACAAAAATTATCAAGAAGGAAAATGATTTTGAGAAGGGTTATGATATAGGCAGGTTAGCACTTTCAGAAAAATCCAGTTATGATAATATCAGGGTCCTGATGATAAACGGCTACAACCTACTTGGCCGCAAACTCTCCGATGACTGGAAAAATTATCCTAAAGGCGAAGACCTTATGCTGAAATGGTATCTGCTGATGAAAAACGATTATTTTGATACAATACTTGAAAATTATTACGACAGAATCGGTATGAAATACTGCTTCTACGGATATATAGACAGGGGAATTGAAATTATTTCCAACGGCCTGAACAAATTACCCCAGTCGAAGGTGCTGTCGAACGATATATCCTCAGCAGCGAATTCAATCGCTCTAACCGCCTGCTCTCTCATCAAAAGGGGGTATTTTGCAAGCGGTATAGAATATGCAAAGAAAAGCTTGAAGTTCGAACCGTCAAACGAATCCCTTCTATCGAACCTTCAGAGCTGGTATATTTTATATGCGAGGAGAGAATTTTTGACAGGTGATTATTATAAGGCTTTCTCAATTTCTGAAGAAGGGCTGGAACTTTTTCCGTCTGATAATAGGCTTATCAATTACAGGGATTTATCACAAAAACATCTTAAATAGAGAATTGCTGCAAAGTTCTTAAGCTTTCATAAGCCAGGTGGGCATATTGACTATTTTATATAAAAATCATATTTTTTAGATCGTTAAAACTTAAAGATTCTGTGTAAATCCCCATCTGTCCGGCTTCACAGCTATTGTAGATAATGAGGCTGAATATCTCATACAATTCATTTCTTAATATCTGCCCGTTATTCAAACGGTCGAGAATTATATTTTCATCGATTTTGTTCTTATATATATAGTATTTTATTCCTGAGGTTGAGATTATTTCCATCAAGTCCGGTCTTTTCCAGATCTCATCCGGAATATAGGTTATTACATTGTGGGTATCTTCATTTTTTTGAAGTAATGCGATAGATAGTAGACTTTTAGGAGCAGGAGGAGAAATTTTATGCCTGAAATTTAGACCGAGTTCCATTGCTTTTTTAATAAAATTCAGTGCAAAATCCTCCCTTGCACCCTCATGTAAACCTAAAATATTAGTTGATATTTCTATGATTACAAACTTATCTTTAACAATATTTGAAATTATTTCATAAGCGGTCTGTCTTTTTTTCAGATCATCTCTCACTTTAATATAGGAAACTATATATTTAGGGCTTCCTTTTTTGTTATTTTTATTTTCTTTGATCTTAATTATATTTTTATCCAAAGTCATATATACTCCGCGTTATTTAGGTCTCAGGCTTGTTAAATAATTATTAAATTGTTCAATTTCAAGCTCCTTTAAGTCATTGAGGCCGCTTTCTTTATAAATAACTTTTGCTTTCTTCAGCAAATCTTCCTTCCATTGTTCGCCGGCATTGGTAAGATACTGATTTCTCATTGTTTCCTTAACCTCAGGCAGGGCCTCTGAGAAAGTCAACTGAACAGTTTTATTATTAACGGTTTTAGTAAATGCCTCTTTGTTCGTCTCATAATAATCGTTCATGGCTTTCAGGGTGAGATAAGCTCCCAATTTTATATTAAGGTTAGAGGTTAATTCCATCCTGAAATTCTCAAAAATAATATTTTTTGTAATTTCATGCTTCCGCTCAAGTATGTATTTCAGGAATTTCGGATCGTTTTCGATACCTTTTTTCCTGGCGAATTCTGAAAAGAAAATCACTTTTTTTACAGCATTAATGTTATTCATAAATGTTTCAAAATTCATATTTTTATCAGAGTCAGCCTGAAATAAAAGGTGATCATCAACACAATTCTTCCAGGTAACCTGTCTGCCGAATAAATCAAACATTACAGCACTATCTGGAAGATCGGAAATTTTATATTCTTTCCCCCCGATCATAATGGCTTTTTTCATATTATCAATAGAATAATATTCTCTTATATTATTGCTGAGAGATCTTTGATAGTAAATCTCATCAAGTGCCGGTTTAATCCTGAAAAAATTCTCTTTTCCGCTTTGCTTTTCAATCATCTTTCTTGTCATTTTTACAACCGGTGCTTTTATATATATGACATAGATGCTGTAATCGGTAAATACAGGTTTGTCCAGAATACCCTGCTTATCAGCAGAAAAAATTGCATCCTCATACTGCCTGGCAAGACAACCCCTCGGTACGAGGCCTATATCTCCTAAATCGCTCGACGAAATAGGGTCTTCAGATTTATTCAGTGCCAGGTCTTCAAACTCTTTCAAAGGGTTGTCTGAAGTTTTTACCTTTTTTATTAAATCATATGCGTAATCTTGTTTCGACTTAACAAGTTCACCATATGCTTTATCAGAAAGATTGGTCTGGATGGTATCATAATTAGTAACTGGTATTTTGAGCCCGTTGGTAATAATAAAGCTTATATGCAGGATATTGATATTGGTCGTACGTCTTATAGATAGCATAATATGAGCCGGGTGGACTACTTCATAAGTCTCTCTCTGGTCATTTTCAGCCTGGTTGGTCAGCATATCATAGCCCTTACTTTCTAGGATACCCAATTCGTTCTTTTTATATTCTGTTTCGAAAGCATCCTTGAAATTCAGTGTATTCGTGAATCCTTTGGAGATTTGGTCCTGGATTGCGATTTCAGGAACCAGGAAGGTCCTGAAAATTATATCTTTCTGCAATTCCCGGTTTGTTATAAAATCATTGCCGAAACTCATGACAAATCTGAGCATAGTCGACTTTACTTCTCCTATTGCCAGGCTCTTTTCCTCATTACCTCCTTCGTAAACTGCAATCACGCCGGCTTCCCTTGAACATGCAGAAAATATCAGCGTTGAAGTAAGAATCGCAGCAGCCGGCGCAATATTTTTTATTATATTAAAAATTCTCACAGAATTCCTCCAGGCTGAAATAATAGGAATTAATATATATCAGGATCATGATTATATCAAATATTAAAAATCAGAATCTTACCAGCTTTTCAGGGCCTCTTCCATTTCATTTATACTCTTTATCGAGGAGATTGCTTGGCGGATATCTTTTGAGTTTTTATAGTTCCTTACATATTGAAGCAGTGCGGATCTGATAGGTATGATATTCCCTGTTTTTGCAATGCTTGTATAAAGAGCGGCGAAGTTCATCATAATCTGCTTGATTTCATCGAGAGAGTAATAAGAATAAAAACCTTTTGTAAAATAATCGGTAATTTGCTTAAAGATATAGGGGGAACCTACTGCCCGGCGTCCGATCATAACAGCATCGGCCTTTGTCAGATCAAAGACCGTTTTGACATCCTCAGGGGATGAGATATCCCCATTTGCAACAAGGAGCTTCTCAGTCAGCTGTCGTGCCCGGAATATTTTATTCCAGTCTGCCTCTCCCCTGTAGAACTGTACAGCCAGCCTCGGGTGTACTATTATAATGTCTGCACCAGCATTATCAAGGGCAGGGACTGTTTTTTCAAGATTATCCTGGTCGAACCCTGATCTTATTTTGGCGGAAACTATTACTCCGCTGTCTTTAAGGGCTTTTATTATGCCGGACATATATTGAGGGTGGTTCAGGAGAAATGATCCTGATTCTGCCCTGATCACCTTGCGAACTGGACAGCCGAAATTTACATCTATGATCTTTATTCCGAGCCTGTCCTGCATAACTCTGGAAACTTTATAAAACTTTGCAGGGTCGTATTTTCCGAAAAGCTGAACGGTGGTGTAAGGCTCTCCTTCGAGATCAAGGTAGTTCCATGTTTTCTTATTATTCCTGTGAAGACCTTCAAGACTCACCATCTCTGTTTCAGCATACCCTGCTCCGTAATTATAGGAGAAAAGTCTAAGGGCTTTGGTTGAGTATCCCGCAAGAGGCGCCAGCCACAGATTGTTGGGTATTCGGATGTCATTAATAATGACTGTATGAATATAGTTTCTGCTTATGTTTTCCATAGACTTGGATCAAATCATAAAATCGAATAAACAGAGCGGTACCATCAGAAAGCGTAGCCGAAATCTATGCCGTAAATGAAAGGTTCACCAAATCCCTGGATATACGGAAAGTAGTTAGGGTAGGATTGTGAATAGTATCCTGAACCGCTGTAAGTGGAGTTCCAGGATCCGAAAGACAGCTCGACTCCGAAACGCGGTTCGATGAATACGCCGCTGTTTCTTCCGAGCAGTATCTTATTCCCGACTTCGATTCTTACCATTGGAGCCGCCGGGAAATTCCCATTTATACTGTATGAGCCGCTATAGTCACGATAAGAATAACTGATTGTAGCGCCTTCGACTCCGGCACCTAATTCAAAAAAGGGACCTGCAAGGCTTTGCGGGGGCTCGTAAAACCACATGAACCTGCGTCCAAAATAAAATCTTGCGTATAAAGCTGCCGACCAGTAACTGATCCCGCTGTACCAGTAATAATTAGGGCTATAAGCCGCCTCGGCCTTTAATGAAAACCAGTCAGTAAGAGACTTTTCATAGGATATTCTAACGGAGCCGAATGCGAGATCTAGAAGGTCTATGCCGAAAGCGCTTGTCGGGCCGTTAAAAACAGGCTGCCTCCTGTTGTACACGGGAGGATTTTCCTGAACAGTCGGTGGAGGCGCAGGTGCAGTTCCCTGGTTCAGATCGATCTGATTTCCTGAAACAGCATCAAAAACCATCTTTATCTCTGATTTGTTTATACTTTGAGTTTTACCATCGGCGCTCTGAATCACAATTTCACTCTCGGATTTACCCAGAAGGTTCCCTTTGATTACATTCCCGTTCGTAAGTATAACATTGACAACCTGGGAAAAAAGAAAATAGGGGTAGAGGATTAGGAAAGAGATTATAAATAATCGAAGTTTCATTATTGACCTCCAAATTAAGTCTGTTCATTAAAATTGAGTGCTGAAGCTAATAAAAGGATGCAAAAAAATATCAGATCTTTGATTCATCTCCAGAGCTGCTATCTGTACCTCGCCCTCTCATCCAACGGTACAAGCAGTATGACTATTCTCCTGTTTTGTGCGCGGTTTGCTTCGGTATCGTTGGGAACTACGGGATTATATTCTCCATAACCTGTCGCTTTCATAAGTGCTGGATCAATACCCTTGGACTCCAGGTACCGTACTATAGTAGTCGCCCTTAATGTTGAAAGCTCCCAGTTTGAAGGGAATTTCCACCTGTATTGTTCGGCTATGGGAATATTATCGGTATAACCCTCCACCCTTATCTGTTTGTCCTTTACATTTTTCAGTACATTGACAAGTTCATTCAATACCTTTTTTCCGTTAATCTTGATATCGGCGCTTCCAAGGTCAAAAAATATTTTGTCCTTAAAATCAATATTAAGTTCACTGCCCAATTGCTGTATTTTCAAATCACCTGTATCTATTATATCCTGCATCTGTTTAATAATGTTGGAGGAAGTCATAGCCATATTTGAAATCTCAATATCTTTTTGAGACAGGAGTCTTCCATGTTCGGCGGACAGATCCTTAATATTCTGCCTTAACGAAGCTATTTCCATGTCTTTATTGCTTATTTCACCGTTAAGCGAGTCTACCATCTGCGCTTTCTTTTTAATATCTGCATTCAAAGAATCTATCTGTATTCCTAAATTTCCCTTGGTGGAATCCACCATATTTTTCAGATTAGTGATTTCAATTGTCAGAGAGTCGACCTGCTTCTGCAGTGAATCTCTCGAATCCTGCAGAGATGCCGCCTGGTTTCTCTGAAGATCTATTTCATTTTGAAGACTTTTATTTTCAAGTGTTAGATTGCTGTTGGCTGACTTTTGTTCTTCGATCTGCTTTCCCAGATTTTCCTTAGTCGAATCTATAAGATTTTTCAGGCTGGCATTCTCAGCCGTCAGGGATGCCGTCTGTTCCTTTTGAGATTCCAGGTCGTCTTTTAAACCCTGGTTTTCAGTTATAAAATTGCTGTTGTCAGTCTGCAGTTTTGAAAGATCATCGCTTTTGACTATGGTCATACCGCATCCTGCAAATAGTGCCATCAGGGCCAGGGAAAGAGATATTTTTGTAAGACGATTCATAATAGGCCTCCTTGATGAAATAATTTTAAACTTATTTTATAATAATAAGAAAAAATTTAAGAGTCAATATTATATTTTGAAATATCATATTTTAAGCAAAAAATTATATAACTTATTGTAACTTAACATAAAAATCAAATGTATATTATAATAGTTATATAAAGTTGGCATTGAAGAGCTGTAATGGTGGGCTGGAATTATAAGGATGGTTTATGGATGAAAAAGAGATAATAAAAGAGGTAAAAAAAGGAAACAGCGAAGCCTTCGGTCAGTTAATAGATCTTTACAAGAAACTTGTTTTTTCTTTTGCTTATTATCATGTTAAAAATAGAGCGGATGCGGAGGATATAACACAGGAAGTTTTCTGGAGAGTATTCTCTTATATAAATAAATTCGATGAAAAAAGAAAATTTTTCAGCTGGCTTTACACAATAGAGATGAATATTCTGGCGACTTTTTTAAAAAAGAGAATGAAACAAAAAAAAGCGTATGCCGACCAGGATTTCCTGGAAAATATAGTATTTGACGAAAAAGACCGCATGAGCGCGGAAGATAAGATTGTGCTTTTCGAGGCCATCGATAAGCTCTCAACTATGGAAAAGTCGCTAATTTATATGAAATATAACGAAGATTACAGTATTAAGGAGATTGCCGAATCTTTTAAATTGTCTGAACAGAATGTAAAGGTGAGGTTGTTCAGGACAAAAGGGAAATTATATAAAATCCTTGGCAAGGAGAACATTGTATGTTGAAAGATAGTATTAACAACCTTCTTGAAAAAGAAAGCGAATGGTTCTCAGTAGAAGCACCTAATGATTTACGGGATAAAATATTTTTATACATTGAAGGAAAGGTCCAGAGAAGTTTTGCTTTTCTAAGGTTATTGAAACTGGTCAGTTTCTCAACACTTTGCGTTTTAGCTGTTATGGTCATACTGCTGATCTCTTATCAGTTCAAACCCTCAAAAGTTGTTTTTGTTTACCCCAATTCAGGTACCGAGAAATCAGTGAATTTAGTCGGCACTATCAATAAAGAAAATAAAAAGATACCTCTGGTGCTAGACAAAAACAGCGGTTATTGGAAGGCAACTGTCAGGGTTGCTCAGAACGATCTTCAGGATTACCATTTTATTGTCGAAGAATTTTCCGCTGATGATATAAACAGAGACAATTAAATTATATTCCCTGAAATAAAGCAAAAAACTCCTTATAATACGCTACCCACAATCCAGAAAAAGGCTGCCCCGCCTGGGCAGTCTTTTTTCTTTTCAAGCTTCATGGCGGGCATAATACAGCTGTCAATTATGATGTGGCAGTTCAGCATATCCTTAAATCCTGACAACCTTTATCATATTCGTACTTCCTGATTGACCGACGGGAACTCCGGCAGTTATAACGATATAATCTCCACTCTTGACAAGCTGTTTGAACCTAAGGATCTCGGCAGCTCCATCAAGAAGCTCGTCGACTGAAGAGACGTTTCCAAGCTCGAGAGGAGTCACTCCCCAGGTAAACACAAGACGTCTGACAATGGATGGGATCGGGCTTACAGCAATTATAGGAATTATAGGCCTGTATTTAGCTATATTTCTGGCAGTCCCGCCGCTGTGGGTAAAGGTTACAATATAATTTGCCCAGATCTTTTCTGAAAGTTGTACTGCAGCAAAGCATACAGCCTCATCAGGATTTTCATATGTTTTTTTTATCAAATCGTCGTAAATGCCCTGTTTTTTCAACTCTGTATTTTTGAAGATCCAGCTGTCCTCAACCTGGAGCGCTATACTCTTCATGATCCTGACGGATTCAACAGGGTATTTACCGGAGGCTGTTTCAGCGGAAAGCATTACAGCGTCACTGCCGTCAAATATTGCGTTTGCAACGTCATTTGCTTCAGCCCTGGTCGGAGTCGGATTATTCACCATGGACTCCAGCATCTGGGTAGCGGTTATAACCGGTTTGCCGGCAGTATTCGATTTACGGATGATCTCTTTCTGGATAACAGGCACTTCCTGCGGAGAGGTTTCAACACCAAGATCTCCCCTGGCCACCATTATGGCATCGGCTGTATCTATTATATTATCTAGATCATCTACAGCCTCCGGTTTTTCGATCTTGGCTATTATGGGGATTTTTCTTCCGTATTTTTTCTGCATAAGATCAAGAAGTTCCCGGATATCGTCTGAATGTCTCACAAACGACAGGGCGACGAAATCTAAATCATAGGTAAAAGCAAAGTCAAGATCGCTTGCATCCTTGTCTGTCAATGCAGATATCGAGAGTTTGACATGGGGCAGGTTGACACCCTTGTGCGGCTTTAAAAACCCTCCATGAACAACAGTTGTGTAGATTGATCCCCTCTCTATTTTATCGACTTTTATTTCCAGAAGCCCGTCGTCCATCAGTATTCTGTCTCCCGGTTTTGTCTCATCCATCAAGTGAGGGTAGTCTATAGAAACTTTTTTGATACCTTTGTAGTCTCCGCCTTCGACCGGTTCGGGTAAGAGTATCAGCGTTTCACCTTCACAAAGAGTAAGAGAATTGTCTTTTATCGCTCCAACACGGATCTTTGGCCCCTGAAGGTCCTGAAATATACCGACAGTCCTTTCAAGTTCGTCAGAAACCGCTCTTATATTTTTGAGAGAAAGCAGGTGTTCATCGAATGTACCATGTGAAAAATTCATCCTGAAAATGTCCGCTCCTTCCAATATCAAGGACCTGATGATATCAGCTGAGCTTGAACTTGGGCCGATAGTTGCAACTATTTTTGTAAATTTCATACTCATTTAATTTAACCTCATTTTTTTGTAAATATTTATAAGCCCGTTCGTTGAAGGATCATGACTTGATACTGTCATATCACCTTCCAGTTCAGGAAGAATATTATTGGCAAGTTGCTTACCCAATTCCACTCCCCATTGGTCGTAACTGTAAATATTCCATATTACACCCTGAGTAAAGATTTTGTGCTCATACATTGCTATGAGGCTGCCGAGAGTTCTGGGCGTGATCATTTTTACCAGTATCGAATTTGTAGGTTTGTTGCCTTCGAATACCTTAAATGGAGCCAGAGAGCTTATTTCTTCTTCGCTCTTCCCGGTTTTTCTCAGTTCTGCTTCTACCGCCTCGTAATTCCTGCCGTTCATTAAGGCCTCAGTCTGGGCAAAAAAATTTGACAGAAGCTTTATGTGGTGATCGCCGATAGGATTATGGGTTTTGGCAGAAGCTATAAAATCGCATGGAATTATCTTTGTACCCTGGTGTATAAGCTGATAGAAGGCATGCTGACCGTTTGTTCCTGGTTCTCCCCAGATAATCGGGCCAGTCTGCCAGGAAACAGATTTTCCGTCCCTGTCTATACTTTTGCCGTTTGATTCCATATCCCCCTGCTGAAAATAGGCAGGGAAACGGTACATATATTGATCATAGGGAAGTATAGCATGAGTCTCTGAGCCGAAAAAGTTGTTATACCATACCCCCAGCAAGCCCAGTATCACCGGTATGTTGCTTTTTAAAGGAGCTGTCCTGAAATGTATGTCCATTGCAAAAGCGCCTTCCAGCAGATGGAAGTAATTTTCATAACCGATAGCGCATGCTATCGGAAGCCCGATGGCGGACCAGAGAGAATATCTTCCCCCTACCCAGTCCCAGAATATAAACATATTTGAAGGGTCAATGCCGAATTTTGATACTTCTTTTTCATTTGTGGAAATTGCCACAAAATGTTTTTTTATTTCCTTTTCATCCTGAACTTTATTGAGGAACCATTTTCTTGCCGTTCGGGCGTTTGTCATGGTTTCCTGCGTGGTGAATGTTTTGGAAGCGATCATGAATAGAGTGGTTTCCTGGTCACAGACTTTAAGGGTTTCAGCTATATGAGTACCGTCAATGTTGGATACAAAATGAGAATTTAATCCTGGACGGGCATATGGTTTCAGGGCCTCGGTTACCATTGCCGGTCCTAAATCGGATCCACCTATTCCTATATTTACAATATCTTTAACAGGTTTTCCCGTATAACCCTTCCACCTTCCAGAACCTATATCGTCGGAAAATTTCTTTACTTTTTCCAGCACCTCCCTGATCTCTATCATTACATCCTTACCGTCAACCATGACGGGTTTTCCGGAAAAATTACGTAAAGCCGTATGTAGAACAGGCCTGTTTTCAGTTCTGTTGATCCTGTCTCCGCTAAAATATTTTTCAATCGCATCTCTAAGGAAGACCTCTCCGGCAAGTCTTAGAAGAAGTTCTATAGTTTCATCGATTATTAAATTTTTTGAAAAATCGACTATTATGTCCTCGAATTTCAGGGAAAATTTCTCAAAACGGGTCGGGTCTGCAGCAAACATATCTGAAATTCTGTTGCTTTTTATTTTTTCATAATGCGCCTGCAGTTTCTGCCATGATTCGGTTTTTACCGGATTTATATTTTTCAGCATCAGGATGCCGCCTTCCAGTATTTGTCATAGAAGAGGGCAAGATTTTTTTTGATTTTCGAAGGGATCACATCCTTTGCAGTTATTACGGCGTATTTAGCGGCAGTTCTGCATGAACATTCATCCCCGACCGGTATTTGTTCAAGGATGAGGGGAAGCACTTCATTTATCATCCTGTTATTTTCTTTCATATATTCAAGAACCATCGATATTCCAACACCTTCTTCATTCTCCTTCCAGCAGTCATAATCTGTAGCAAGGGCAATAGTTATATAGCAAATTTCGGCCTCGCGGGCCAGTTTTGCCTCAGGTATCGCCGTCATGCCTATCACGCCGGCTCCCCAGCTCCTGTGAAGGTTGCTTTCTGCACGGGTAGAAAACTGCGGACCTTCAATACAGACATATGTTTCTTCTGTAAATAATCTTTTTGAGGATTTCTTATCGGACAGGTATTTTAGTATTATTTCACTGATTTTTCTTTTCATATTAATACAGAAGGGATCTGCAAAAGATATATGGCCTACAATACCCCCGCCGAAATAGGACAGTTCACGGTATTTTGTCTTATCTATTATCTGGGATGGAAGTACGATATCAGTCGGTCGTATTTCCTCTTTGAGGCTCCCAACTGCGCTTACAGAAATTATTTTCTCTACCCCAAGGGATTTGAGGGCATAAATATTGGCTTTTACCGGTACTTCTCCCGGCATTATACGATGACCTTTCCCATGGCGGGGTAAAAATGCGGCAAGTCTGTCACCGGTCCTGCCTATGGTTATTTTATCTGAGGGTTTTCCAAACGGTGTGGACAGATTCAACTCTTTCAGAATTCTCACGTTTTTTAGTTCGTAAACCCCGCTTCCTCCTATAACAGCCAGACTGACCTTTTCCATAATCATCCTCCTCATGGTGTTTTTATACTGATCAATCTTTCGTTTTCGGCACTGCCAATTTTCAAAATAATCCTGTAAGCAGCGAAATCGAGCACCTTTTCTCCAATATCAGGCCATTCTATGAATGAAAAATCACAGTTTGAAAGATAATCCTCTATTCCAAGTTCCATTATTTCTTCCAGACTGTTTAAACGGTAAAAATCAAAATGACAGATTCTGATCTTATCATTCCGATATTCGTTCATTAATGTAAAAGTTGGACTTGTAACATTATTTTCCAATTCCCACTCTGAAACAAAACCCCGAACAAATGTTGTTTTCCCGGTTCCAACCCCGCCCTCCAAAAGGATTACACTGCCTCGGGGAAAATTTTCATGGGCAAGCTTTCTTGCATACGATAAAGTTTCTTCCGTATTCCGGGATATGAAATCAGCAATCAATTCCACAGATCCCTACGGCCGGCTTCTTGACAATCTCTTTAAAAATTGATTGGCTCTCTTTGATTTGATCCTCTTCATCAGCGCATCCATTAAATTCTCTTGCCGGCCCTTCCATCATCGCAGGGCTCGTCATCGTGCCAGGGCCTCTCGTGCTCGGCTGAAGGAGCACTGGTACAGACGTTAAGTGGTTCCATCGGTTCACCGCAGCATACAGGCGCTTTATTATCATATCCTTCTGCTGTACTGCCGCAAGTCTTGCATTTGTAATTTCTACTCTTCATAAGGAAGCCTCCATTTTGTATAATGTAGCTCACTTCAATTTCATCAATAAATGATCATCAGTATATAATAAGAAAAATATCATATTTTGTAAAGTGGATATGCTGGGGATTTCTTTGCAATTTGCCCCCTTTTTATATAAAATAATAATTACGATTTCATTTGAACGGAGGGCAGACATGCCTGAACCTAAAAAATCGCCATTCGAATACGAGAGAAAAAGCGTATGGACAAAAGTAAACGATACTGGTAGGAATGTAATTTTTGACTTTGCATCAGATTACAGAAAATTTATGAGCATGTGCAAGACGGAAAGGGAATGTGTCAGATTTATTGAAAGTGAAGCCCTGAGAACAGGTTTCCGGGGCTTTGAATCGGCAAGTTACAAACCCGGTGAAAGAATTGTAATAAATAATGGCAACCGTAATATTCTTCTTGCTATAATAGGCAAGAGTGATATAAAAAACGGCTTCAATATTATAGCATCCCATATCGATGCTCCGCGCCTTGACCTTAAGCCTCTCCCCATTATTGAGGACTCGGAAATGGCGCTTTTAAAAACACATTACTATGGCGGAATTAAAAAGTATCAGTGGGTTAATATGCCGCTTGCTATACATGGAACAATTATTAAAGCTGACGGTCAGTCCATTGACCTATCTTTGGGAGAGGATGAGAATGATCCTGTATTTACCATAAATGACATTCTTCCTCATCTTGCTGGAAAGATACAGGGTGAGAAAAAGTTATTAGACGGGATAGACGGAGAAAACCTGAAATTGGTAATCGGCAACATTCCTTTACGGGATAGTGATATCCAGGAAAAGGTCAAGGCGATGACTCTTCAGGTTTTGAACGAACAGTATGGCCTCAATGAAGAGGATTTTATATCGGCGGAGATAGAAATAGTTCCCGCTTACAAAGCCCGCGATGTAGGATTCGACAGGAGCATGATCGGCGCATACGGTCATGACGACAGAGCATGCAGTTATGCGGCTTTCCGCTCATTGATCGATTTTGCCGATGTTCCTGAAAGGTCTGTAATGGCTCTTCTTGTGGATAAGGAGGAAATAGGTTCTTTCGGGATTACGGGAATTCGTTCCATGTTCTTATATAACTCTATTGGAAGCATTATCGGCCTCATATATCCTGAATACAGGGAATCTGAATTAAGGGGTGCGTTTGAAAGGTCTTTCTGCATATCGGGAGATGTCGGTGCAGTCATTAATCCAATGTTCAAAGATGCTTTCGATCCGACAAACGCGCCTAAAATGGGCTATGGAGTTCTTCTTGAAAAATACACTGGATCCAGAGGAAAGTACGGAGCCAGTGATGCTTCAGCCGAACTTATGGCTAAGGTAAGGAAGATATTTAACGATAACGGAGTGGTGTGGCAGCCGAGCATTCTTGGAAAAGTTGACGAGGGAGGAGGTGGTACCGTTGCCATGTACCTGGCAGAAAGGGGCATACCAGTCGTTGACTGCGGGGTAGGGGTTGATGGTATGCATTCTCCATTCGAGGTCATGAGCAAGGGCGATCTCTATGAGACATACAGAGCTTACAAAGCTTTTTTGAAAGATGCATAAACTGCAGCAGAACATGTATATTGGAATTCTTTCAGTAAATCTGTCAGTACCCTACCGTGAAACCATAAAGGAAAGGCGGAACGTTCTGCGAAGCATAAAGGATACGGTGAAAAAGAAGTTCAACGTGAGCGTTTCTGAAATTACGGAATCTGATGAGGTTACATCCAGTGCGAAGCTGGCAGTAGTGGCCGTGTCGGGGGACCCTTCTTACTTGCAAAGCATACTATCCAACGTATTTAACTTGCTAGAGAATAATCACCCCGACAAGATAATCTCATATAAAACAGACATTCTTTCTCACGATTAGGGGGCGATGAGTGCGCCACTTCAATTATTTTTCATCCTCAGCAGGCTCTTTTCCCTTCATTTCCTGTTCCCGCTTTTCAACGAATTTGCGGAATGCCTCCCTTCCTTCTTCATTCCAATATTCTCCGTAAAATCTCCATTTATTCCTTTTATCCCTGCCGTACCAGAAATCATCTCTACGGGCGAAGCGTTTGAAATACATTCTTGCCATGGTATCATCATGTAAGAATGGATGAGGCAGGATGGAGCCGAAAAGTATACGGATCAGCAGAGTTATTCCGAATCCTTCCCAATAGGTTATCTGTCTGAGGCTGAACAGTCCTGGCATAAGCCAGTTCCAGAGAAGCAGGACCACAAAGCCGAATATTAATGCAAAAACTATCACTCCTATTAAACGCCCGACAACCAGCTGAGCGAAACTATTCCATCTATGATGATGGTAGTAATGGTGATGTACGTTAAATTCATCTTTAATATCAGGCATGATCTCCTCCTTAATTTTATATTTAACTATATTTATATTATCAGGTCGCTGATTTTCTTCCTTAGTGCGGCTGTAGCCCGGTGCTTTCTCGCCAGCAGTGTTCCGATTGGTTCTTCCCATAGCGTAGAAAGTTCCTCAAAATGTCTGCCTTCAAGCTCCACAGCAGCCCAAACGGCTTTTTGTTCAGGCGGGAGTTCATCCATGGCCTTATAAATTCTGTCCATTATCTCTCTCTTCTCAATTTCATTATGAGTGTCATAGCGCAGGTCTGAAAGTATCTCTGAAAGAGCTGGGCTGTCTCCGCCGGAAGCGGGTTCATCGAGAGACATTGTCTTGTTCGGTTTTCTGTATTGATCGATAATCCTGTTCTGTATCGATCTGTATATGTAAGCTGTGAGATTTTCAATCGGAACTGCCGAATCTACAGAGTCAAGAACGGATAACATAACATCCTGAAGTAAATCTTCGGCATCCCGTTCAGCACTGTCTCTCAGATTTTTTCTTATGTAGTGAAGAGCTTTTCCCTTTTGTGCCTGGAAGAAAGCAACAATACCTCTCGTTTTACTTTGCCCGCTTTTAATACGATTCATACAGCTCCCCATTATTAAGACGAGATTGATTGATTTTTATTTCACTATTGTTGTTGTTCAAGTTTGAATGATTTAATCCAGGAAGTGGTTGGCTATTTCGTTGCAAACAAAGAATTGTATATTCGGATTATCCTCAATTGCCCTTCCGGCCTCGGAAGAGAGGGATGAGGTTGATACTATAATCAGGCGTGATGCCTCTAATTTTTTTAGAGACTGCACAACAGGCTGGATACTGAGATAGCCGATAGGTTCTTTCCATCTGCGGACGCAGAACAGCACCCTTGAATCTCGTTGATATTTCTCCTCGCAGAGTATATCAATAGCCCTGCCTTCGGAATAGGCGAGGGGATCGATCTTGACTGCCTGATTGATAACCTTAAAGCCCATACCTTCTACGAGCTTCATAGACATTTCAAGGAAACGAGGGAAATCCGCTGAAAGGAATTCTTCACAAAGATCATCCTCATCCTTCTCGGGGGGCTTTTCCTGCGTTATAGTTCCCGTAACTGTTTTGACGGATTTCTTACGAAGCGATTGAGCACTTTCCTCTGCATATTTGTCAAGAATGATCGTCGGATCAAATTCGGTTTTTCTCGTTGGAGCGAAAAACTCCCATAACATTTCCGCCGGTATGAATTTTTCTTTCCATTCCGAAAACATTACAGCCAGTTCTTTGGCTGCAGTTTGAGCCTTTGATTCCAGGATGGTGTAATCAAAATCCTGTTTGGCTTTTGCGCCGTTATAGATGGTCTTTTCGTACTCCTTTTTATATCTGTCCATAGATGAGACCAGTTCATAGAGATAACTGCTGCTTTCTTTAATTTTCTGTTTGTCTTCATCGCTCAGATCTTCTATATTGTCTTTATATTTAATATTCTTGCTGATGCTTTCCATAGCAAGATCGTAGTATCCCTGCTGGATGCGGAAGAAAATATAAGCCATATTGATCTCATCCGACATCGATTCACTTTTCAGATTGTCGGAGGTGAGCTTTTGCAGCTGAACGACAAGCTCCCTTGATATCTCAAAATTTTTATTCTCAAGATATATTAAGAAGAGTATTTTTATAGCAAAATAAAGCTGTTCGCTGTTGAGAGACAGCCTATCGGAATTGACTATTTCCTCGAGAAGTTCCCGGGATTTTTGAAGTGCTCCCATGCGGAAATAGGAAAAGGCGAGAAGATACCTTGTCTGGTAGTCATGGCTGTTTATTCTTGAGGATTCTTCCAGCAGGCTGACTGATTCATTGAAATGTTCAGCCATAATATGGCAAAATCCGTATTTTTTAAGGAAATTCGGATCCCTTTTATAAAACTGATGTGCTTTTTCAAAATACGGAAGGGCCCTGTGAAAATATTTTTGTGTGAAGATGATTGTTGCGATGGCCTCAAGGACATCCTTTGCAGACTGAACCAGATTATACGCCTGCATAAGAAAATCAAGGGCCTCCTGATCTCTGTTTATCGAGACGTATAATAAACCAATTCTCCTGTAAAGTTCATAAAGTGAAAAAAATTTGCTTTCCCGGCCTATTTCAATAAGCTTGCTGTAATAACCTATGGCTTCCGGGTACTGGTTCTTTTCTTCGTTGATGTTCCCAAGATGCCACAAGGCTTCAACATCATTGGGGTTTTTTTTCAGGGATCCCATGAAGATACTCAGGGCCGTATCCAGGTCTCCTGTTGCTACCGCACGTTCAGCCTTTTTTATCTTCATATCCTGCATGGTATGGAACAGGTAATAACCGACAACAAATAAAAGTGCCGTTATGACGAATAATATCTCCACGACTACCCCCGCCTCAAATCAAATGATTTTATTTAATGATATCTTTCAAATCGGGCTCAACAGAGTCAGGAGAGTAGCCTGCGTCCAGGGCCTTTTTTAAAAACTTGGAAGCGTTAACCTTGTCATCCTGAGAATTATAGAGTACAGCGATCCTGTAGAGGACGTCTTTATCCTGCTTGATTTCAGATGCCATCAGAAGATTGTTCAGAATATAATTCGTCTGAACATCCTGTGCTGAATCTGCGTTATTAACATAAGTCTTGAACTGACTTTCAGAGTCATATTGGATCGTTATATTAAAGTATTTTTTTAACAGTTCCCTTGCCTTGGCTGCGTCAGCACCCATTGGATAAAGCTCATTCGAATACTTCAGACAGTTTTTAGCCTTTAAGTTCTTATGGTTGCTGTAATAAGCTTTAGCTGTTTCCAGCCAATCTGAAGACAGGATTTTTCTCTGAGACGGTGCAAGGTTGTCATAAGAAACAGCGAATAAAGCGATATTCATGGAGAATAATAATAAAGCGATTAACACGTATCTCATATGAACCTCCCAAAATTTTAATAAAGCATTTTAAATTCAAGCATATTATATAATATCTTTAATTAAATAATGAATAATATGCCGCTTTTTAAAAAGAAATCTATATTATTTTAACACCTTGGAAAAAATTAAGCAATCTATCGAATCAACGTTAAAAATTTTTTTTGTAACATTCTCAGCACCGATTTCATTTTGACAATAAATATTTAATAAATTATAATTGGCATCTGAATTAATGTAGTAAAGAAGGCCGGAAAAGAAAGAGGAGGGATTGCAGTGAATGTCGGCTGAAAAGCAATAATTACAGCAGCGGGTACTTTGTTTTAGATGTGGAATAAATGGAGGCGTTATGAAAATTTCAGCAATTCAAAGATCTGGCGGTTTGGCTATGATTACAGGTTCTGTGTTATTGGCTCTCTGGTCTGTTTTAAGGATAACTCTTCTACCTGTAATTCAAAGAGTTAAAGACTTCTCTGTGATTGTATCAAACCAGCACTGGATTTTGATTTCTACCATAGCTTTTGCAGGGGTTTTATTGATGATATTTGGATTCACGGCTGTCTATTCACTTTTTTATTCCAGAGCTGGAATAATCGGTTTCCTGGGGTTTCTATTTGTTGTAACGGCTTTTATTCTGGAAGCCTGCCAGATTGCATGGGAAATATTTGTTTATCCGGCAATTTTAAGTCATTTACCGTCAATTCCCCTTTTCAGTGAGTCCATTCTTATGCATCATCCAATGATTGCCCTTTTTCGACTTATTTTTCAAATCATTTTAGCTTTGGGTGTTGTTCTTTTCACTTTTTCCCTGATAAGTACAAAGGAATTTCACAAAAGCGCAGGTATTTTGATTTTTATTGGAGCTGTTGTCTATGCCCTGGGGCCGATGATTTCTACCTATGTGGCTGTTTCAGGCGTATTAGTGCTGTCAGCAGGTTGCTTGGTACTTGGACGCAGACTCATAATATAAGCTGAAATCGATCAGATGGACATCATACCACTTCACTGGTTTCAAAGAAGTATGCACCGATAATAATGAGCAGTACAGCGATCGATCCCATCACTGTCAGGCAGACGGGAAGTGAGATCATTGAAAAGCCTAGCAGGGAGTGCCTCAAACCTTCCACTCCGTATGTCATAGGGTTCGCGTATGAAATAATTTTTACCCAGAGTGGAAAATTATTCAGAGGAACAAAAGCGCCGGAAAGGAAGAGGAGAGGAAAGACAATAAAGTTCATGATAAGGCCGAACCCCTGTTCGTCCTTCATTCTGGATGCGAAGATCAAACCAATGCTTGTGAATATGAAAGCCATAAGTATCATGAAAATCAAAGAAACAAAAAGCGGTAAAATGGGTGGTAATCTGAAACCGATCAGGATTGAAATGAAGATCAATAAGTAAGTCTGAATTACCCCAGTCGTTGCACCGCTAACGATCCTTCCTATGACAATAGAAACTCTTGAAACCGGTGCAACCATGATTTCCTTGAGAAAGCCGTATTGCCTGTCCCAGAGTACTGACAGGCCTGAGAACATTCCTGTAAAAAGAATTGTCATTGCCGCCATTCCGGGTACCAAAAACCCCAGATAACCGGTACTACCCGACAGACCTGGTATTGCAGTCTTCCCAAATCCGAGACCTAGAGAAATCAGAAGAAGAAAGGGAATAACAAGGCTGCCTATGATCCTTGAGGGAGCACGGACGAACCTCTTCATGTCCCTAAGCCACATTACATATATAACCATAAGATTTCTTCTCATAAGAGCCTCCCCGTCTAAGATTCCTGTTTACGGATCGTTTTTCCTGTGAAATGAATAAACACATCATCAAGGCTAGGCTTATGCAGATTGATCGAGGCAATATTGATTTTATGACGCTGAGCCAGAGATACGAGCTGGGGAATCCTTTTTTCTCCGCTGTTCATTGTAAGACTCAGGCGGCAGTCATGCTCCTTTATTGTCTTGATCCATTCGATCTTTTTAAGCTCAGGTATGAAAGTATCACATGAGTCCGTTATTTCGATGTCGACAACATCTCCTCCAAGTATATTTTTAAGATTGGATGGGGTATCGAGGGCAACTATTTTACCGTAATCTATTATGAGGGTCCTGCTGCAGAGAAAGTCTGCTTCTTCCATATAATGGGTAGTCAGCATCATCGTTATGCCTGTATCTGAATTGAGTTTTTTGATATAATCCCAGATATGTCTCCTTGTCTGGGAATCAAGCCCGATGGTAGGTTCGTCGAGGAAGAGTATTTCAGGCCTGTGCATCAGGCCTCTTGCCATTTCAAGCCTGCGCTTCATTCCCCCTGAATAGGTTTCGACTTTTTTACCAGCTTTATCCGAGAGCTCTACAAGTTCAAGGACTTCTTTTATTCTTGACATTCTTTCGACCTTATTCATACTGTACATCATAGCATGGAATTCCAGGTTTTCCCTGCCGGTCAGCCTGCCGTCCAGAGCAGGTTCCTGAAAAACAACACCTATGCTTTTTCTGACATGATCTCTCTGTTTTAAGATATCAAAGCCCATTACATATGCTTCTCCAGAGCCAGGCCTGATCAGTGTAGAAAGCATATTGATGGTCGTTGTTTTACCCGCGCCGTTCGGGCCTAGCAATCCGAAGAGTTCACCCTTTTGCACATCAAACGAAATATGATCGACAGCAAGAACATCCTTGAATTTTTTTGAGAGACCTCTGACCTTGATGGCATCCATAATATATCCTTATTTGATTTCAAATATGAGACGTTTGAAGTCCTGAAATATTTCATTTTTTATCTATCAGTTCATTAAGCCTGTCCGGGTAATCAGTTATTATTGCATTCACGCCGGCCTTAATGAAATATCTCATATCGTGTTTCCTGTTAACGACCCACACAAAAATATCCCTGCAATGCATCCTGTAGCCCCTTAACCGCCAGGGGAAGTACTTCAGGTTCCGTGCATCTATGCTTGCTGTATCATAGTGCTCATTGTTTGAGGGCATATTGAAACGGAAATTCCTGACAAGATGGATGGTAGGATTCAGAATCCTGAGACGCTCAAGACACTCCATATTGAAAGAAGCTATCCTTACAAGTCCCGGATGATAAATTCCTGAGATAAGGTCCAGCAATTGCTTTTCTATCCCAGGATAAAATTCAGGATTCTTTAATTCGATAATAAGAACAAGCTTAAAGCCGTATGCAAGATAGAGGGTTTCTTCAAGCAGCGGGACCTTTTCCCCCTTTCCGGCATCCAGCTTTTGCAGTTCACTGAAGGTTGTATCCTTCAGGTTGGCCTTAAAGCCTGTGATCCTTTCAAGATCCTTGTCATGAAAAACGACAAGTCTTCCATCGGCTGTTCTCTGAACATCGAATTCGATCCCGTCGGCTCCGCTGGAATAAGCTCGTGAAAAAGCGCGAAGAGTATTTTCAGGTTCGAGACCCATTCCTCCCCGGTGAGCTATATTCAGGATCATTCTCTCAACAAAACCTCTTAGCCCGGAAATTATTATTTCAAAGATATTTTAAAAATTTTGGTTACCTTATCTATCCGATCCACATCGATCGGTTCAACCCTTATTTTACGAAGTTCCTCATTGAAGATGCTGTCGATTGCCGGGTCTCCTGATGAAGTTATAATTTCAACCATTGATGCAAGACCATTCTTATCGAAGGTCAGTCTGACTGTAATTGAATAATTGAGCCCCTTCCTTTTATATTGATCTGGTATTTTCGATTGGATATCGGGGAAAAAGGTTGTTTTCCTCGGTCTTGAGCCCCATGAAGCATCGGAAAGTGGATCACCAGAAAGATCGGAGCCGTTTCCTCCGATCGATGAGGCGCTTCCCCCCTGTTCAAGTGCCTTTTCTATGTCTCCGAAAAGCTTGTTGATTTCCTGCTGTTTCATTTCTTCCTGGCTGATTGTATTGCTAACCTGGTTCTTGAATTCTGCTGTATCTGTTTTATTGTCATGAGAATTTCTCGTAAGGTCTTCTCCTGTTGCGCCCAGGATACTCTTTTCGCTTTCTTTCTCTTTTTCAGGCATAGCCTTCTCAGGAATTGTTTTATTCTCAGGGGTCAGTGTTTTTCTGTCCCCCAGTCTCGGCAGGGACTTTCTTGACGGTTCATACATATTGTCGCCGAGGTCTTTGGAAAGACTCTCACCAAGTGGTTCAAGGTTTACGGTAACCAGGTCCTTATCGTCGTTCTGGATCCTGGCGGCCATAATAAAAGCCAGAAAGATGAGAAGTATAAGATGGCCGGAAAGAGAGATAATAAAACTTTTTTTAATACCGAGTTCTTTCATATTTCTTTACTCGTTTTTATTATTTTCAGCCAATCGTAATTTTTTTATTCCGGCCAGCCTGAGAACATTCATAACATCGATGATTTTTCCAAACGAAATTTCTTTGCCACCCTGTATTACTACAGTTGTGTTGCTGTCTGCGTTATAGATTTCTTTGATCCTGACACCCAGGCTGTCCCATCCTACAGGAATGTTATTGATAAGGACTGAACCGTTCTTTTTAAGTGTGATATAAGCCTCAGAACCTTTGAAAATTCCAGCTTGAATTGGCTGATCATATGGACTTACATTAAAAACCCTGATATTCAGGGAATGGGGATTTAATATATAAAACATGAAAACCAGAAAAAAAACATTTAAAAACGGTATCGGATCTATTCCTGCAGAAATTTTAAATTTTCTGGGCAAATTCATATGACCCCTAGATTTTCTAAATTAATATAAATTAATTTCGAGGGTCGGCCTTCTAACGGTAACATTTGAAATCCCCCCCCGGGAATCAGTCGTTAGATGAATCATCTCAATTGTATCGAAAAAAAGATAGACCTGCTTAAAATCCCCGCTTCTGAAATTATAAGCATTTGAGGCCCCGGCCGAAGTACTGAAGATAAAATATTCTAATGCGCTTGAGTTGGTATTTGTTACTACCATGCTTGCCGCTATGCCTTTCGCGTTAGTGTATGTGCCCTTCAAATACCAATTTTCACTCAGACCGATAAGCAGCGCGGTGTAGTCGGCAGGCTTCACGAGCGTTCTCGGAGCCGCTAAACTTGTTCCTATGATATCCCTGCTCGCGGTTGACCCCTTGTCTAGCAGCGTTATCCACTCTCCGGAAGCGTTTTTGAGCTTTATAATCCTTATATCAATGTAGAATTCACATGGGCTTATTCTAATATCCTTTATGTTTCCTTTATTCTGAAAGTTACTTGTCCGCGTCAAAAGTGGTATGCCGTTAAAATTAACCCAGTTGCCGACGGCTTCTGCCGAAATAACTGCCATGGATGAGGAATCCTGGGAACATGAACTGATCACAGCAAATAACAGTAACGATGATGCAGCCAACGGGAGGATTTTCATCCATATTTTCCTTTATTCTAAAGCAGGAATTGAATAGTTACTGATCGAATTCTTTTTTTCTTACCTGATCGATCATGTGGGCTTTGTTAATATCTGGCTCTACTGAATTGGATTTTTCATAAGCAGAAATTGCCTGTTTATAACTTTTGGTTGTTTCGTAAGACTTACCTTCCTTGAAGTACCATTCGGCAAAATCCTGCACAAGATCCTTATTAGCATTTTTGGGCAGGTTAACGCCCTGAGTATTACCTTCACGTATTGTAACCAGAGAAGAAAAATCTTTTTTTACCGCAGCTTTTTTTTCAACTGCTTTAATGTTGCTGCTGTTAAGATTTAAATTCAAACTATCGATCTTCATAAAATCCTCCATTAATGGAGTATAATATTGGAGGCGGTGGGAATCGAACCCACGTCCTGAAACCGGAACTTATAAACTTTATTCACAAGCTTAGTTCCATCTTTTTTTCAAAATAAACGTGGATGAAACAAAAACCGTTTATTTCAAAGCCGGAATTTCATCGGCCCCGCATCCCGGCTCTGCGAAGCTTATCCCTCAATTCTGACCTGTCAGCAATCCCGAGGGAAAGAAAAGCTTACAGGGGGCAGCTTAAGCTGCCATCGCAAACGAATAATCTTCTTTTGCGTCTAAATTTACTGAGCAGTTTAAAGGGTTACTCAAGCCCTGCCTGAAGTCTATAAATCCCGCCGTCCCAGTCGAAAGCCGTACGCCCCCTCCAACATTCAAATATAGCTTATTTTTTAATAAAAATCAAGGGATAGGGGCTAAATTATACCAGGGCGGAAAATCCCACTTTCTATTATCGGTAGGGAATAATAAAACTTTAATTTATGATGTTGTTTTATTTAATAAGCAGACTTAAGTCCAGAGGTCGTAAATTATGGGTGAGGGCCCCCATCGATATGAAGTCAACCCCAAGATTGGCCAGTTCAACAAGCCTGTTCCTGTCTATGTTTCCGGAAATCTCTATATACTTATCGTTTTTGATGAGGGTTATGGCCTTTTTGACATTTTCATTGTCCATATTATCAAGCATTATTATATCGGCGTCGGTAAAAAGGGCTTCCCTGACCTCATCACTATTTCTTATCTCCACTTCGATGACCTGATCGGGAAACGCATTCCGGGCTTTTCTGACAGCTTCTTCAATCCCCCCTGAGGATGTAATATGGTTGTCCTTGATCAGTACCATATCAAAAAGCCCCATTCTGTGATTATAACCTCCCCCTTTGGCTACGGCGTATTTTTGAAAAAGTCTTAAGTTCGGAAGGGTCTTCCTGGTATCAAGAAGCTTTGCAGAGCTGCCTTTAATGAGACTGACAAGGCTGTGAACATTAGTCGATATGCCTGAGAGAAGACCCAGAAAATTTAAAGCTGTTCTTTCACCTGAAGTGATCGAAGCCGGATTTCCCGAAATTTCAATTAAAATGTCGTTTTTTTTTACCACATCTCCATCGTTTTTTTCTTTTTTTATTACGAGCAGTGGATCGATTTGCTTATAAACAGAAATAAAAATATCAAGACCGCATACTACACCTTCTTCCCTGGTTACTACTGAGGAGATAACATTTTCTTTTATATCCTTCAGCGTCGACAGGCTTGTTATGTCACCAATTTCGCCTAAGTCTTCCTTAAGAGCGGCTGAAACAGTGCTCTTCATAAGAGCCTCTGGAACACAGTCAATTCTTTGAGGAAAGGGAATTATTTTTTTAGGCATTATAAAACCCCGGTATTTTTGAGTTAAACTAAAATTGAAGAAATCCTTTGGAAAACGTAATGGCTGATTATCTCACTTACTGTTTCGGACATATTAATAAAACGGAAAGCGCAGAACATTTTCTGATAGGCTACAACTATACCATCAACAAAGACATCCTTGCCTTCAAGTATAAACTGCATATTTTTTACTGTTATTCCCGCTGCAAGAGATTCGGATGGGAAAGTTCCGACAAGTTCAACCGCGATGCCACCGAAGCTTATGTCTTTTATCAGACCCATTATAAGCTGTGAATTTTTTGGAGAGCGGAATTTAATGCCTATCCGTTCATTAGGGTTGGCCGGGTCAAAGGAAACCCGAATATATTTTCTTTCTGCAGGAACACCCTTGTCTTTTTTATAGAGATCGATTATATAATTTCCGATAAAATTCTCATCGGCACTGCTTTTTATAAAGCCTTTCACTCCCAATTGGATGGCGTTTGTCACATGACTTTTATCTATTGAACCTATGATGAGGATTATGGATGCACCCTTAACGATTTCGGATACATGCGATTTCATTAGATTAATCAGGGCAAAAATCGAGTCATAATCCTCCTGAATGACATCAAGAATTGCGATTTCTGATTTCGTTGTTATAAGTTTTTCGATCAATTCCTCGCCATGCTCGACATGGTAGAGGGATATGCCTCTGGGAATCAGGGAATTGACATAATTATTTCTTACCCAGTTAGACTGCGTATAAATACAGGCATTCATGTGTTTTCTCCATTATTAGCAATAAGCTTGATCTTTTCAAGCGCGGCCTGCGCTGCTGCCGGAGGTATGCCTTTTTTGATCAGGCAGTCAATATTTAAGTCCTTCATTATATCATAGTTTAAAAAATTTTCCAGTATAATTTGTTTTCTTTTTTTACCTATTCCTTTAATCCCGTCGAAAACAGATTCAATATCTTTTTTGTTTTTCAGCCTGTTATAATATGAATTGGCGAACCTGTGAGTTTCATCTCTGACCTGCTGCAGGATGTGAAGGGCGGGTGAATTTCGGCTTAAAATGACAGGTCTTTCCCTGTACGGGGTATATATTTCCTCGTTTTTCTTAGCAAGGGATACGATATTCAGGTTCAGGTTTAAACCTGCTATAGCTTCCAGAGCTGCATTCAGCTGACCTCTTCCGCCATCGATGAGAACAAGATCAGGCAGTTCCCTGTCCTCATCTTTTAGTTTTTTGTATCTTCTTGAGACAGCTTCATTTATCATGGCAAAATCGTCTGGTGTTGATTTCGACCTGATTTTAAATATCCTGTAATTCTGTTTTTCAGGCTTGCCGGCATAGAAAGATACAAGGGATGCTACAGCATGAAGACCGAGAATGTCTGCAATATCGAAACCCTCGATCCTCATAGGAAGGGTGTCAAGATCGAGTATTTCCTGGAGCTCTCTCAGGCCTTCCGATGTATCAACCTTGCTTAAAATCTGATTCATATGAAGTGACGCGTTCTCAAGGGCCATTTTTAGAAGAGACCTCTCTTTATCATCTTCAGGAGTTATTACCTTGGCCTTCCTGCCCTTATCGGAAAAATAAGTATTTGCCGGTCCGATCAGTCTGCTGTATTTTTCATCTATTATATAAAGCTCCTGCCTGCCGTCAGAATCCCTGTCGTACTCAAGCAGAAAATCAAACATCAGGTCAGTCAAATCCTCTTCAAGCTGGAGGACTGCACTGTAGCTTCTCTTGCCTATCATTTTGCCGCTTCTTATCGTGGTTACAACGAAAACAGCCCGTCCCATGTGGGCAGTCATGGATATGAAATCGGCGTTAATATTTCTTTCAAGGAAAACGCTCTGACTTTCCTCGAAAATTCTGATAGCGTCGATCTTTTCTTTAATGGACTGGGCTTTTTCGAAAAGAAGAGTGCGCGCAGATTCCTTCATATCCTTTTCGAGCTTTTTCAATAAGATATGAGAATCCCCGGAAAGGAGTTCTACGGCCTCTTTAACATGCAACATGTATTCTTCTCTTGATATTTTATGGATACAGGGGGCTGTACAACGGTTAATATGATATAGAATGCATTCCTTTTTGGGCATTATTACGCATGTCCTGATCCTGAAAAGACGCTGTATAAGATCAATGTATTCCCGGACAGACCTTGCATTTGTATAAGGCCCGAAATAAAGCGAAGAATCCCTTCTCCTTTCTCTTGTAAACAGGATCCGGGGGAAATCATCCCTCATAGTAAGGGCTATGAAAGGATAGAACTTGTTGTCCTTGAATGACACATTGTACTTAGGCATGTATTGCTTGATCAAATTTGCTTCAAGAATAAGTGCTTCTGATTCGTTGTCAAGCACTATGGTATCTATGATTGCGATGTTATCGACAAGGTACCTGGTTTTAACCCCGTATTCTGAATCGTTCTTTTTTTGGAAATATGAAGAGACTCTCTTTTTAAGATTTTTTGCTTTTCCGACATAAATGATAATTCCTTTAGCATCTTTCATAAGGTAAACGCCAGGCTTCTCAGGGAGAGAGTTTACCTCGGACGGGAGATAAAATCCCTTGTTTTCGCTTATCACGTCGGCTCTTCCAGGTTTTTGATCATCCTGATCCCATGCTCGTCATCAGGGTAATATCCGGGAAGCCTTTTCCAAAGTTTGAATCCTAACCCCTCGTACAAATGGATGGCCTTGATGTTTGAGACCCTTACTTCGAGAATCATTGCTTTAAAGCCAGCCAGGCTTGAAAAACGCATTTTCATGTATTCCCTCGCATATCCCTTTCCTCCGAATTCCGGAACAATGCATATTGAATACAGTCTGATGAGTTTAGAGTTTGATCTGGTAAAATAAGAGGCCCATCCTATTGGATTATATCCGAGGGTGATTATATCGGTGATTATGGATCCGGCAGGGTTTTTTATAAAACGGCGAAGCTGGTGGGGTTTGAAAATATCAAAAGAATTGAAACAGCTTTTTTCCATCTCTGATATAAGTTCATAGTCAGGTAAACCTGCCGTTCTGAATGAAAGTGCTTCATAACCCCTCAAAAGGTTCTCCAACAAGGTATTTTATGATCCATTCATAGATCATAGGCGACTTCTGATCTTCAAGTCCCTGATCGATGTTTGGATTGTCGTTGACTTCTATAACGTAATATTCGTTATCGACTTCTTTGAGGTCAACACCGTAAAGTCCCTTGCCGATTGAGTTGCCAGCCCTGAGCGAAGTATCTATAAGCCTGGGATTAACCTGCCCGATCTCCATCCCTTCAACTGTGCACTGGAGAAGTTTCCCATCATGGTCATGATCGACTATCTTCCATGCATTTGTATTCATTACATACTTGACTATGGAGATTACTTTACCATCGAGAAGAACAACTCTCCAATCGAAACGGCTTGGCAGGTATTGTTGAACTATTATAATGTCAGAACGGCGGAGGAATTTCTTGCCTATTTTAACAAATTCATCAGGAGAAGAGACTTTTTCCACATACGCTGAAAAACTCGAATTCGGTGCCTTGAGGACCAGGGGTATTCCCATTGATTCAAAGAAATCCCTTGCATTCTCGATGGTAACTTCATCGTTTTTTAGAAATACCGTGGACGGGTGGGGCACATTATCTTTTTGAAGATGGAGATACATATTGACCTTGTCAGAACAGATCCGTATATCGGATGACATGTCCAGGACCCTGATATTGTTCAGTTCAGCGATCCTGGATACCACGTAACTGTTATTTAAAGGATCCGTCAGTGCCCTGATGAATATGGCATCGTAGTTCTTGATATACTTGATATCGTCTTTGAATATGAAGTCAAGATCATGGCCCTGTTCAAGCGCCAGTTCCCTGAAATTGAATAGAGAGTTAAGCTCAGCTGCCATTCTCAGGGTGCTTCTCTCAGTAAAAATCGCTATTTTTGCCATTGCCCCAACCCCTCAAGCATCTTCTTTTCATTGATCGTAAGCGTGTCGTAATCCATCGGCTCAATAGCGCTCATAAGGTAGTTATCCAGTGTAACAATAACTTTTATCTTCATTATCGGCACTTTGAAAATTTTAAAAGAAGTCATGGCGAAATCCGAATACTCCTTTACCATTGTTCTGCCGAGAATGCATCGAATCGTGTCAAGCCTGTAATCCTCTGGAGGTATCCTCTGAAGAAGAGCAAAATACTTTCCGGAGAGGGTGAGGGATTTGATCTTGTGATCGTAAAATTTCTCATTATCAATTATATATGAATTATTTGAAAAAGGATTCATAGCATAACCCAGGACCGGAAAGATATCAATTTTGGTTTTATCAGTGACAATTTTATACTCGGGTACCGGCAGTTTGTTCAGCTGGGCTTTTTCCATTGCAAGCGCTGTTATATAAGCGTCAAGGCATTCTTCGGCGGTGGGATGGATATTAACGCCGCTTAACTGGCTTTGAAGGGTTTCGTAATACCCTTCCAGAAGGTAGGTATAATCCCCGTAGAGATTATAAAAGGATTCACCCTCCCCCAGTAAATCCTCGTGAGTTTTAAACAGCCAAACCTCGTTCATATCGAATTTCTTCTATACCTTTAATTTATCAGATATAGCAGTTTTTGTACCTCCTCGATTGCCAGTTTTGAGAAAAAATGTAATTAAAATGAGATTATAATCAATATCATGGAAATTATCAAGATGCGTTGTTTTATTTTGCGGCATTTTAATTTTTTACTGCCCCATTACTTCAAGAATCTTTTTGCTGCTGTCCGAAAGGCTGTCCATATTTTTCATAATCACCTCAAGGGATTCAATAAGGGTTTCAACGCCGTTCTTCTGTTCCTCGAACGAGGCAAGGCTGTCCTTTCCTGTTGAAACTGTGTCCTGGACATTTTTAACGACGTCCTTGAGTGTTCTTGCGATCTCCTCTGAATTCTTTTTAGTCGAATCAGATAATTTCTTTATTTCCCTTGCAATGATCGCAAAGCCGTTCCCGAATTCTCCGGCATGGGTAGCTTCAATAGAAGCATTGAGCGCCACAAGGTTGACAGTACTGGAAATTTCATTAATTATGTTTATAATCTGAAGAATATTACTGATGTTCAGGGCAACCTTTTCGATAATATTATTCGTATCCTTAATTTTAAGGTAACTTTCCTGCGTTTTCCCTGTAATATCACGGACGAAGACCATCTTTTCTGCCGAAATTCCGGATACCTGTTTGATAGTTTCGATCATTGGCATCACTACATTCTCAATGTTCCTCGCTCGTTTCTCGAGAGCCAATTCAGCATCCCTGCTTATGTTTATAAGTAAACCTCCTTCCAGCGAACTTGAAATCTGGGTTATAGCGGTCTCATATATTATTCCATCCATGGTCCCTGTTTCCATGAGAATAAAGCCCTGGTGTTCGAATCTGAAATACAGAGGAGCTGCTATCATCGAGAACCTTCTAGCGGATGGAAGCAGGCTCTTCGGAATAAGAATACTGCTTGGATAAACAGCCTCATTTTCATTCGGCTGAACTCTTGCTCCGTCTCGAAATAGGGTAAAAATGCGGCAATTCTCGGTCTTATTGTTGCCGTCCGAATAAAGGGATATTACAAAACCGGGAATATTAAGGCGAGGAATTTCTCTGATAACGGTTTCTTCAAGCTCCTGCATCTCGAAGGTGGTCGATAGAGCCTGGGCGAATATGCTGAGCTTAAGAGTTCGTTTTTCGGCATTAAGCTTCCTTGCGGATATTACGCGCAGGGAAAGTTCATTAATATAGAGCTGGGCCTTCTGAAGCATGGAGTCGGCCCTTGCAAAATCATCTTCATTTCCGATAAGAGGTAATATTGAATTCCTGAGGGCAGACAGCACATGATGCCATATCGTGACCTCATCCCCCGAATTGTATATTTCATCAAGGATGGATTCAACAGTCTCGATGAATTTACCATCCTTGTTTTCAATTATTTCTGAAAGGTAAGCATCCAATATTTTTTGCACCAAATCAGACTTTGAAAAATCCTTTCCCTCGCTTAAGATTTTTGTAAGTTTTGCCAGGATCTTCATACGCTCCGAATTAAGAGCGTTTTTATAATCTGCTTTTGCTTTAATGAAGCTTATCGATGCAAATTCCTGTATTAATAATGGTTTGCAGCCGCATGACTGACGTACAACCGGTGTTGCCTGGATATAAATATTTCCCGGTAATGTTGCTTTTCCTTCAAGAAAATCAAGAAGCATCTCTCCGGCCTTTACGGACATTTCAACGATGGGTTGCTTGACCGTAGTAATCGGCGGATTAAAAACGGCTGCATCCTCTATATCATCGAAGCCGGTGACTGCAATTGTACCCGGTATACTTATACCTCTTTTTCCCAGCTCCTTCATTGCCCCGATCGCCATAGAATCATTGGAAGCCACTATTGCCTTGAAATCTGCCTTTTTTTCATCGAGCCAGAACCTGATTGCTGCAGCGCCGGATGCTTCAAGATAATTCCCCGTGAAAACAAGGTCTTTATCAAAATCAATTCCAAAATTATTCAGCATTTCAGAATAAACGTTGAACCTTATGTCGGCGTCATTGTTTCCCTCTGGGCCGCGGATAAAAGCGATCTTTTTACACTTATGTTCCTCATATAAATGTGTAATCATACTTTTCAGTGCGACCTGGTTATCCATCAGCACGCTTGGTATACCCTCTATCGGACCTCCAATGCAAACCATAGGTATTGGTTTGTATCGTTCGCAAAAATTTTTTAGTTCTTCTTTAGAGATATAATTGCCTATTGAACTGCCGGCAAACACTATTCCGTCAAACAAATTTTGGTTAACAAATTCATAGATCTTGTTTCTTGTTTTCTCGTATTTATTGTTGGGATGGATATTTATCGAACCGCCTAATAACGTGATCAGATTGGCGTTCCTCGCCTCAGCCGTCCGGGCCAGAGCGGGCCATATGGCATGCCAGACAAGGAAATCGCTTCCGATTCCCGAAAGTCCGTCTGTAATAAAACCTATGGTAAATCTGGAATTATTCATCTAAAAAATACCTCTTACTTTCATAATAGAATAGTATAACGTTCCTTCAATCATAAAGAAAATAAATTATTGTTCATATCGGTCTGAAAAGGCGGGCAAGTTTAAAAGAACGGTATTAAGCTTTTCCACCGCATCAACTAATACTAGTAATACTGTTTCAGGTGCCATTTCTTGTCATTCTCATAGCCAAGCAGGGCATCGGCGTCGATGATCTTTTTATCGCCAGCTTTCCAGTATAGTATGTTGGGCATAAAATCCTTCTTGCCCTTCTTTATATAAGCGATGATGTCATGCTCGACAATAACACTGATTTTAAGCTTAACCTTGCAGGTCCTGTCCCTGCTTTCAAAAAGGTCCTGTACGATCCTGATGCCAGTGATCTTTACCCCTGAATAAGTTGATTCAAAAATTACAATCCGGTTTATTTCTTCAGGTGCGGGTTTTTTATAGGTATCACATGAGACGAGCATTGCAGCAGCTAATGCGAAGGCGGATAATAAGTACTGCATCTGTTCCTCCACCTAATTTATAACATAAAAACAGATTTTAAGCAAGGTATTGGATAATAATTCACCCTTTTCATTGTCATGATTCAGTAAGCTTGAGCCTTGCAAATCTTACGCTTAGTTCCTATGCGCATAAAAGACAGACCGGTTGAAAATACCACCGTTTGATTAATATAATGCTGTATTTTATAATGCTACAAGTCAATATATCGGAGACTTTATGCTGTACAAGAATAGGATCAGGAATTTTTCGATAATAGCTCATATAGATCATGGCAAATCCACTCTGGCTGACAGGATTCTTGAGAAGACCGGTGTTATCGATAAGTTGAAGGCTGTTGAACAGGTTCTCGATTCAATGCAGGTTGAGAAAGAACATGGAATAACGGTCAAGGCCCACACAGTATCGGTTCAGTATAAGGCAAACGACGGTGAGGATTATACCCTGAATCTCATCGACACACCCGGTCACGTTGATTTTACCTATGAAGTCTCAAGGAGCCTTGGTGCCTGCGAGGGTGTGTTGCTTTTGATTGACGCCTCACAGGGCATCCAGGCCCAGACTCTTTCCAATTTCTACCTGGCATTCGAGCAGAACCTTGAGATTATACCCGTTATCAATAAGGTCGACCTCCCCAGTGCACATGTTGAAATGGTAAAGGAACAGATAGAAAGAGACCTCGGCCTTATGCCGGAGGATGCCCTGCTAATCAGCGCTAAACTTGGTTTAGGTATAGAAGAGGTTCTTGAAGCGATAGTAAGGAAAATACCGCCTCCGAAAGGTGATGAAAATTTACCCCTGAAAGCACTTGTCTTCGATTCCTATTACGATCTTTACAGGGGTGTTGTAGTCAAGGTAAGGGTTTTCGAGGGTTCGGTTGAGCCCGGCAATGCGATACATTTCATGCTTTCAAAAAGAGAATACCATGTCGAAGAAACCGGCCTTATGAGGATGTCGCTTATAAAAAAAGACAGGCTCAAAGCCGGTGAGGTGGGTTATATCATAGCCGGCATAAAATCGGTCTCTGAATTCGGTGTCGGTGATACGATCACATTGAAAGAGAGGCCATGCGATAAACCCCTTGAAGGATACAAACCTCCCAAACAATATGTTTTTGCCGGACTTTTTCCTATCGAAAGTGAACAATTCAACGAACTTAATGAAGCCCTCTTCAAACTAAAACTGAATGACGCCTCCCTTTCATTCTCCAAATGGAATTCAGGCGCCCTTGGAATGGGCTTCAAATGCGGTTTTCTGGGCCTGCTGCATCTCCAGATAATTCAGGAAAGACTCGAGAATGAATTCAATCTTAATATTATATCCACTGTACCTTCCGTTGAATACAGAGTTAAACTTACAGGAGGGGAAACAATCTTTATTGAAAATGCGATGGAACTCCCCGACCCTTCGAATATTTCACTGATTGAGGAACCGTATGTGAGTGCAAGGATAATTATGCCCAACGATTTTCTTGGCACAATTCTTGATCTGATCCAGAAAAGAAGGGGGATACAGAAGAATATGCTCTACATCGACTCTACAAGGGTTGAGGTAAAGTGCGAACTCCCCCTTGCAGAGATCATATATGATTTTTATGATAAACTCAAGTCGTTTTCAAAGGGTTATGCATCTTTTGATTACGAATTCCTGGAATTCAGGCCGGGCAGGGTTGTAAGGATGGAAATCCTTGTGAATGGGAAGCCTGTTGACGCCCTTGCGCAGATGGTGCATGAAGAAAACGCTTACATAAGGGCCCGTAACGTTTGCGAGAAACTCAGGGAAGTGATCCCTCAGCACCTTTTCCAGATACCGGTACAGGCAGCGATAGGAAGCAAGATCATTGCCCGTGAAACGATAAAGGCCCTCAGAAAGGATGTGCTGGCTAAGTGCTACGGAGGCGATATAACAAGAAAGCGCAAGCTTCTTGAAAAGCAGAAGGAAGGCAAAAAGCGCATGAAAACAATCGGCAGTGTCGACATTCCGCAGGAGGCTTTTATTGAGGTCCTCAAACGCGGTGATGACGAGTGATCATGGACCGGATCATTCTTGCCAGTGCGTCAACGGGCAGAAAACAGCTCTTCAATGAGTACTTTAAAGAATTTATCGTCAGTGTCTCCGATTTTAATGAAAAAGCGGTGAAGGAAGACGAGCCTGCAGAGCTTACGAGGCTTCTTGCTCTGAAAAAGGCTGCTTCTGTAGCGGAGAAATACACCTCGGATTTTGTTACCGGTTTTGACACCGTAGTTGTATGCGAGGGCAGGTTAATAGGAAAGCCTTCCGGAAGAGAAGAAGCCTGTGAGTTACTCAGTTTTTTAGGAGGAAGGTCACAAACCGTTTTCTCAGGTTATGCCGTGATAAACAGGAATAGAAATGTGGAGATATCAGGAACAGGTGAGACCGTTCTTAATTTTAAAATTTTAGACGAAAATTTTATTTCAGAGTATGTTATGAATCATCCGGTTACCATGTATGCAGGGGGTTATGCTGTTCAGGAAAGGGATGAGTTCATCAGCATTGTTAAGGGAAGTTTCGAGAATGTAATCGGGGCGCCTATGAAAGAATTGATTGAGTGCCTGGTAAAATCCGGCCTTCCTCATGATATTTTGAAAAAGGGGGGAATTTGAAATTTTCAGCAATAAAAATTAATATATAAAATGATAAATATGCGTCCATACTGTTGATTAGGAGGATTTAATGCTTAAGGTTGAAATAGATACTGGCACAACTGCCGGGGCAAATACAATGGAGCTTTTCGATACGGCAATAATAGGCGCAGGGCCTGCTGGACTTACAGCAGCTATTTACTCTTCCCGCGCTCTTCTGAAAACTATTGTTATAGAAAAATTGAGCTCCGGGGGGCAGGCTATGGTCTCCGACCTCATTGAAAATTATCCGGGCTTTAATGAAGGCATTAACGGTTTTGAATTGTCAAGGAGGATGGAAGATCAGGCGAAAAAATTCGGGGCGGTTTTTGAGATCGAAGAAATTCATTCTATTGAAACAAACGGGGAGGACGGACAATTCATACTGCACGGAGATTCCAGGCAATTCAAAGCGAAAACCATTGTTGTAACGACCGGTTCCACTGCGCGACTTCTGGAAATAAAGGGCGAAGACAGGTATATGGGCAGGGGGATATCTACCTGTGCAACATGCGACGCAGCCCTTTACAGAAATAAAAGGGTAGCCGTTGTAGGGGGAGGTGATTCTGCGATAACCGAGGGACTCTTCCTGACTCGTTTCGCAGACAAGGTAACCGTGATCCACAGGCGAAACCAGCTCAGGGCTGAAAAAATAATTCAAAAAAAGGCTATGGAAAACCCGAAAATGGAATTTATGTGGGACAGTGTTGTTGAAGAGGTTCTCGGTGATGAAAAAATACGCTCGATAAGAATAAGAAATGTTAAAACAGGAAATACAAGTACTCTTGAAATAGACGGCCTTTTTATATACATCGGGCATATACCCAATACAGGTTTTCTGAGTGTAAAAAAAGACAAGGACGGATACATTATAACGGATGATTTGATGCAGACAAGTGTTTCCGGGATATTCGCTGCGGGGGACTGCAGGAAAACGCCTCTCCGCCAGATTTCGACAGCGGTCGGGGACGGTGCAATCGCGGCATGCAGAGCCCAGGAGTATCTTGAAAATAAAAAATGTGAGAATAAACAGAATCCGTAAATATATTATGCCCGCTATTCTTTAATGGAAAAACCCAGATCTATGAACTCAAACTCATCGCGCCTCATGTGGAAAAGAATCTGAAGGATGTCTTCAGGTGTCTTTACTGAATCGAAATTCATCTGCCGGGCGGTGACGACCGCCCTGATAATTTCCATAGATTCAGATTTTCCTTCAGGAAGACTCACGTCAAAGTGTATGCCTTTTTTGCCGTCGGCTTCAGAAGGGAATACATATTTGCCGGCATTGATGAAGTTTGAGCTGTTCCGGAAATTTGGAAAGATCAAGGCTGCAGTATCTCCGTATAAGTCAAATAAGTATATCCAGGCATTGGTTTGAATTGAGTAATCAACCCTGATCCTGTCTCCAGTGTGCATGTGGCGGTTTTTCATATCGGCTATAAACCCGAATTCGGGTTTTTTACCTTCCAGAATATGGTAACGGACTTTGAAATATGCCGTCAGTTTGTTCGGGGTTGGTTCTTCTTTCAGCAATTCGAGCTTTTCAATAAAACCCAGGGTGGAAAGGCTGGCCGAATTGAAATAACGGAGATTATCGCCGGAATCACTGTCGCTGCCCTTGATGATCAATTCCGAACTGGAATATTCCCCTCCTTTATACTCCGAAACCATCTGTACGGCTTTTTGCTTCAGGCGATCACGGGCATTTGCCAAGGTGTCATTCTCGCCCATGTCATAAAATGCTTTTACATATACGAAGCCGTTGTGTTCTTCAACGGCTTGAGCCTGTTTGCTCTGTGCCATTTTTTCCACTATGACTGAATCTTCTTCGGAATAAGCTAAAACTGCTGAAAAAACAAATATCAGTGCAACCATACAATTTTTTTGCATAGGCAGGTTCCTATTTCAGTCTCACCAATACTTCATTATCATTGCCTATAACCTGAGGCATCTGTTCGAAAGCCCTGAGGATGTTGGCCCTCTTCGGAACGTTCTTTTCCAGATACGCCCTCATTTCGGCAAGTGTGATCTTCCTGTTCTTTTTCTGGTCGGCTTCACCGCTTAAACCCTTCAGAAAATAATATGTGAAAAGCCCATGCCCCATTTCCGGATACCATACAGAGTAGTCCGAACCTGAAGTGGCAGCATAGATCGATCCTATATTCTCCGCTGTGAGGGGATTGTCGACTTTCATAATCACAGGCGATATGTTCTGCACAAGCCTTCCTCCTTCGGAATCCCCGCTGAAACAGGACTCAAGTATCACCACTATATGCCTGACGCCTATTTTCTTGAGTCTTGCCATATTTGAATAAAGCAGGTCAAGGGAATAAGCGGTTTCTTCAACATTTTCTTTGTCAACATCCACCGGAGCCAGATAGCCCTTGTGGTCCTTCAGCCCAGGTATCCCGTGGCCGCTGTAGTATACATAGACCGTATCCGGGTTATAATTCTGGACGTTCCTGTAAAGCCTCGATTTTGTCGGTGCTTTTTCAGTACCGAATAACCCAAAAAATCCTGAAAGAGTGATGTTTTCTAAAGAAATTATCTGCTCGGCAGGGATCTTAAAGGCCGATTCGAAATATCTTTTCATGATCCTCTCGTCCTGAAGAGCATAATCTACTGCTGCTATGCCGTTCTGGTAATCACGGTTGCCTATCACCACGGCTATGGCGTTGCTCTGAATGGAATACCCCTCCGGTATATTAGTATCAACATCTGCGCTAGGATTGGGTGTATTCACAACATTCACCACATTTGTGTTTTTATAATCCGCCTTCAGAAGAATCCTTATATTGTCAATTTTAGCAAGTTTAAAAGCCGTAGCTCCTTCTTTATTCACCGCATTGATATCAGCCTTCGCCTCGAGCAGCGCTTTAACGGCATCTATTCGTCCCTCGCTTGCTGCAAACATCAAAGCGGTCCAGCCGTCTTTATTAACCGTATTCACATTGGCTCCAGCAGTGACGAGAGTATTGATCGCGTCTGGCTGTCCCCAGCGGGCTGCTAGCATCAAAGCCGTGTTTCCATCTTTATTTACTTTATTAACATCAGCCTTTGCCTCGATCAATGCTTTAACCGCATCAATTCGTCCCTCGATGGCCGCATGCATCAGAGCTGTCCAGCCATTATTATTCGCCTCATTGACAATGGCACCAACTTGTATTAATACTTTAACCGCCTCCGTTTGTCCATTTCTGGCTGCCACCATCAGAGCCGTCATATTGTTATTATGTATCTTATTGATATTGCCCCTGAAATTCCTGATAAATATTACATCTCCGTCTCTGGCAGCATCCAGTATAGTTTGAGATTGAGAGAAAGTAATCGCAGGTATTGTAAGCATGATGAAAATTAAAAACTTTTTCATAACTCCCCCCTGCTATTTAAGAAGTATGAAATTAAAAGCTCTATTACTTATAGAATTATATCACAGATCGTAACTACTTTCAACTCGGTTCAAAGGGATGGAGTCCATTACCTCTTATTTGAATATCCCCGTAAAACCATACATGGAGAGGGCCATCAGAGCCGCCGAAATTAACGATATCGGCAGGTCTTTGAAAGCGGCTGGAATATGGGGGCTGTCGATCCTCTCTTTGACGCTTGACATCATTAAAAGGGCCAGGGTTAAACCTATACCGGAAGAGAAGCTGAACACCAAACCCTGGATTATATTGTAATTTTCATTGATTATAATGAAAGCCGCACCGAGTACAGCGCAATTGGAAGATAAGAGCGGGAAATAACTGAAAATTTCTCCGGAGCTGTAAGGCATGATACGCTTCATTGCAAATTGTGCAGCCTGAGTAATCAGGTATGCCAGAAAGACGAATACAGCAGTCTGAAGGTATTTCTCAAGAATCATCGGAGCCAGGACGTAATGGTTTAGCGGATAAAGAACAGCGCAGGTTAATGTCATCAGTACAGTGACGGCAAGACCCGGAATAACGGCGAAATACGGCTTTTTGGAGACTGTAAAAAATGGGCAGAACCCTAAGAACCTGCTGAATACAAAATTATTTATGAATATAGCAGCAAAGGAAGCCGAAGTTATCTTTAACAGATCCATGTTTTATTCCTCCGGCTTATATTCTTAATATGCTGGATAAATGCCAGCACAAGGCCAGCGATTAAGAATCCGCCCGCAGGCATTGCAAAAACCACTGCAGGACTTAAGGAAATATCCTTAAGAATGGATTTTCCAAGATCATAGGTAAATCCTGCGCCTGCGATCATCATTGTAATCGTACCTTTCCCGGCGATTTCTCGAAAAAGGCCGGCAAAGACCGAGATAATAACTATGTACAGGCATGCCTTGAAGGTTTTTAAAGGTGCTTCGGCACCAGGATAGACACCGGCTGAATAATATATATAGCAGTTAACGGCGATAATCGGGAGATAAATGCCCAGGGAAGCACATAAATCAGGTGCATAATGGACAGTCGCAAGCTGAATGAGAGTCACGACAGCTGCTATGATTATTACAGATATTGAGTTACGGATAATTTCAGGCAGATGGTCCCTGATCAGAAAAATCAGGCCTGAGGATAACAGGAGAGTCAGGGCAAATATCAAGCCCATGCCTATACCGTTGATTGTAAGTGTGGATACCGCCAGGACAGGTGCCAGGCCGAGGACGAAGTGTTTCATCTTAACCTCCCGTAACCGAAAATTCTGGTCCTGGTAAAACGGTCGATTAGCGGCACGAATATATTCATAAAAGCAACTGAATAAAACGCCCCCTCTGTAAAATCGCTCCATAAACGGATTACAGAAGTCAAAATACCAAGGCATACGGCAAAGATGATTTTTCCATTGATCGTTAGAGGGGAAGTGACATAATCGACGGCCATAAAGCATGCACAGAGAGCGATCCCACCCGAGAGGAGTTGGAACAAAGGATTTCCCGTAAAAAAGGCTCCTCCGGCGGGGATACCGCCGAAAATCCATAAAAATACGGCTGCCGTGCCCAGAAAAACCAGGGGTATCACTGGCAGTAATACCCTCATAAGCACCAAGTAAGCCAGACCTGCCAGTATAGCAAGCTTGGATATTTCACCGACGGTGCCAGGTATATTGCCGATGAACAGGTTTAAATAATTTTCAAAATGTGCGGATGTTACGGCATTCCATCCGCCGCTTTTAAATACGGAGAGGGGATCATCCCCGCAGGTCGAGAAGTTTTTCCATGCTGCTGTAACAAAAATATACCCGCCAATAGCCGGGTTCATGAAATTACAGCCGAGACCGCCAAAGGCCCATTTTACGATGGCGATAGCAAAAAAGCACCCTGAGACAACTATAAACAATGGACATGTGGTCGGCATCATATAGGCGAAAAGAAGTGATGTTATAACGGCGCTTCCATCGAGAATAGTGACAGGTCTTCTTGCGAAAAGGCACATGAGGAGTTCGGTCACTATGCCGGTAAGAAGACTTGTGCCGATAATAATGATGGATTTAATCCCAAAAAAATGGTAGGCTGCCAAAGCTGCCGGTACAAGGGCGATGACTACATTCCACATTATCTTTTCAATGCTGGAACGGTTGTGTATATGCGGTGAAAATACTACCGTCCCTGCCTTTCCTTCAGTTCCGGCCATTATAGTTCCTCCCTTTTTGTAAGAGAACCTTTTTTCCATAGCGTATAAGGGCGGTAATAGGAATGGACGAGGGGCAAATGTAAGAACAGCATCCGCATTCGGTGCATTGCGAGAGACCCAGGCTGAAAGACTCGCTGAAATTTTCCTCACGGCTGATATCAGCAAGGACTGCGGGATTAAGCCTCATTGGACAAGATGAAAGGCACCTTGAACATCTTATGCATGACCTGTCCAGTACCTTGTAATTCATGTATTTTGGAAGAAAGACGATCCCTGATGTGCCTTTCATTACCGGTGTATTCATATCCGTAATTTCCATACCAGTAAGGGGATCCCCTGCTATTACGGCTCCAAAGGTTCCTGGCATGCCGAATTCTTCAGCCAATAGACGGACCGGGGTACCGATCTTGACCTTATAATTACCTCGTTTTTCGATTTTGTCGCCTGTATACGTTATATATCTTTCTATAAGGGGTTTTTTAAAGACAAGGGCCTCGTAAATGGCCAGAATCGTCGCTGTATTTTCAACCACAATCCCTAAGTCGCGGGGAACTTTACCCGCAGGCAATTCCTTTTTCAGCAGTGCGTATATTAGCTCTCTTTCGCAGCCCTGGGGATATCTGGACTTCAGGATCTCCACCCTCATGTCCTTCAAGCCAATAAGTCCGAACGATATTATCCCGGCAACATCGGCTTTATCTTCATCAATGGCGATAATGGCTTCGCCTGCACCTGTAATTTTCATAACCAGGCGGATGCCCTCGATCACTTCGGCAGTTTTTTCAAGTAATATTCTATGCCCTGCGCTTATATAGGGGACGCTTTCAACTGTGTCGACTATAAGAATATCAGCTTTCTTGCCCTCTTTTAGTGAGAGATTCGTCTGTGCAGGCCAGCAGTCAAGCCCGCCGTCCATTTCGACAATCCCTGCCTGCCTGATTTCGCTGATCATCTGTTCCGGTGCAAGATCATCAGTGTCGTATTTCCTGCCGTACCAGTTCTTTATTGTCCCGCCTGTAGCAACAGTCACGATATCTGTCTCCGTTTTTCCGAAACCGCTTCCTCTTTCCACGGAAATGACCTTTCCTGAGACGCTTGTATGAATGTGAGCCGAGTCATTATCAGGAGCTTCACCAATTATTTGACCTTCTTCAACATGCTCTCCGGGTGCGACAAGCGTCCTTGCGGGCTTACCGCTGTCCTGGCACATAGGCAGTCTGACCTGGATCGGTACGTGGGTTTTTATTAATGGGGATGAGGCTGTGAACTTCCACTTGTCGATAACGATGCCGCCGATGCCAAATGTTTTTGTTTTAACTTTCATCAATTACCCCGAAAGGCAACAAAAATATTAATTCTTCTTTTTAGTTATATCGATTTCGAGTATTGTGATGGAATTCATTTATCTTATGATAAAATTTATTTTTAGTCAATATATAGTGTTAAGATAATAATTCCAATTTTTTACGCGCCATCCAAAGTAAGCGTAAGAGTTGCAAGGCGAATGGGGTCTGGGTGAGTTCCACTTGCAGCAGTTTTGAGCCTTTTTAGCTCTAGCCTGCTGAGTAAAGGCACATAAAAAGGGGAATTATTACGTTATTGCGGCCGTTTGACATTATGGCCATTATTCATTAAAATTATCGCACGCCTAATAATACGAAGAATGCTGGATGCGCCACTTTAGCTCAATTGGGAGAGCAGCTGACTTGTAATCAGCAGGTTGTGGGTTCAAGTCCCACAGGTGGCTAATTTTTGACATTGAAATGAAAATAAGATAGAATACTCTCACTTTAGAACTGCCGAGATAGCTCAGTTGGTAGAGCAGAGGACTGAAAATCCTTGTGTCCATGGTTCAATTCCATGTCTCGGCATTTTATTTAACTTCAAAGGAGTTCAAGCCCATGAAGAGAACATACCAGCCAAGTAAAATCAAAAGGGCAAGGACACATGGGTTCAGGAAAAGGATGAAGTCTAAGGACGGAAGGCTGATAATTAACCGAAGGCGGTTGAAGGGCAGGAAAAAGCTGACCGTATCTGATGAATAGCTCCTTCTCCTACAAGAGGGAATACCGCTTAAAAAGAAGGACGGATATAGAGGCGGTTTTTAAACAGGGCAAAGTTATCAGGACCTCGACTTTCAGAGCCTATTATATCCCGTCAACAATCACCCGCCTCGGGATATCCGTATCATCGAGGGCGGGTAATGCCATTTTCAGAAATTCCGTAAAAAGGGCTGTACGCGAGATTTTCAGGAAATCCAGGAAAGATTTTTCCTGTAATTTTGATATAGTTGTAGTCCTGTCAAAAAGACCTAAAGAGGCGGCTACTTACCTTTCAGATTTGAAAAGGTTATTCAAATGTCTCGAAGATATAAAATCTTTTTCAGAAAAGTAGCATCCCTGCCATTTACTTTCTATAAATTAATTTTATCGCCGCTTTTGCCGGCGGCATGCCTGTATAAACCTACATGCTCCGAATATTTCAGGCAATCGATTCTGCGCTTCGGGATTTTAAAAGGGTTTCTGCTCGGAATATCAAGGCTCTTAAGGTGCAACGGCTGGTTTTTTAAGGGAGGTGATGACATGGTGCCGGAGTTTTTCAGCCTCCGCACATTAATGATACCTTACAGAACATTCTCAAAATTTAAATACAGGACGAGATGAAGCTATCTGCTTGCTTAAATTCCGTACGCGAAAGAAATATAAAAACGTGCCCCGACACTGTAATTCGGATTTATGTTAATAAGGCCGTAAATAATCTGGACGCCAACTTTCGTATACAGGTCGGATGATATCTGCGCTGTCAATTCCGGTCCCACGAAAAACGAGAAATAATTATAAGCGTCTCCTATGTATTCATACTGGTTTATTGTATTTTGAATAATATATCCCGACGTGAAATTATTATATGATATACCCATTGAAAATGACACGCTCTGGATATAAAACTTCAGTGCCCCGCTCATTTCAATATATTGCAGATTCCCGGATCCGTAAAATGTTTGAGGATTTACAGCAACAACCTGGGTATAATTTGTTATTGGTATGGCAGTGCTTGACATATCTATCTCAAAGCCGATCCATGGATTGATTACGTCTTCGAAAAATATTCCCGTTGACCAGTCGCTCAAAAATGTATTGAAATAGAACTCCCCTCCAGTCTTGAAGCCTATCAGCTGGCTATATGGGTTTGCCGGCTGGATTGATGCGCCGGTAATCGTACCGGTATTGGAAATAGATGCTGAATAAAGAGATAGAGCACTAAATAAAATAAAAAAAATTGTAATTAATAATTTTCTCATAAATCCTCCTCATCAAAGAAAGATAAAAACCGTCACAATGATTTTCGGATATCAAATTCTATAACTTAATGACAATCAATGTCATATCATCAAGGTTCTCGTAAGAATCAGCAAAATTTTCAACAGCTTGTATTATTTCATCGGCAGTCTCGCGGCTGGTTTTATTATCGCTCTGCTTTATTATGGCCAGAAGCCTCTCCTGTCCGAATTCTTCCTCACTGGAATTTAACGCTTCCGTTATGCCGTCAGAATAAAGGACGAATATTTTCCCTTTCTCGTAATGATATGACCTCGAAAGATAAGTTTCCTCTGGGAAAATGCCGACGGGTTTACCGTTTGCTTTTACAAAATCGAAATTTTTTGATTTCATATCATAGACAATGATCGGATGGTGCCCGGCGTTGGTGTAAAACATTGTCTGTATATCGTTGTCGAAAAATCCGCAAAAAACCGTTGCAAAACTCATTGTTTTGGTAATACTGCTGTAATTCTGGCTGGATGTCATCATGTCATTGATCTTTGAAACAATGGCGTTTGTGCTTGTAGATGAAAATTCCTGGCTTCTGGTAATCGTATGAATTATCATTGAAACGAGTGCCGCTGAAAAACCCTTTCCTGAAACATCGGCAATCAGTGTTCCGAGAGAATTATTTGAGGTTTTCTCTATCATGAAGTAGTCTCCGCTTACACCCCTTGCAGGAATCTGAAGAGCGAAAGCATCAATACTTGTAAAAGAAGGAATAACACTCTGAAAAATAGCTTCCTGTATATTGGAAGCCAAAATGAGATCCCTTTTTGTCACTTTCGCTTCCTGCTCCTTATCTAAAAGTATTATATTGTTCAATACGATCTGCGAGATTTTCTTCAGTTTCGAGATAAGGGCGAGTTCATGGCTGGTATAGGAAGTATTATTAAATTTTCCGCTTATCGGAATAATGGCAATAAGCGCATTCTCATAATAAAAAGGAACGAGAAGGGATGCCTCATGTTTTTTAAAGTACCTTTCCGCACTGTCTTTAATAAGATTAAATCTGGGATCAAAGTTTATCTGCTCCCTGTCGTAGATGTCGGTCTTTTCATTGACGTATCTGAAAAATGGTTCTATTGCTGAGATGGTGTAATTATTACCGTTTGAAGAATAAAGCACATTGAAAAGGTCCTTTTCCCTGTCAAAAAGCAGAAAATCGGCGTACCTGCAATTAATATTGTCCGTCAGTGCATTGATTGTATTCTTTGCAAGTTCGAATAAACTCAATGATTTTACTATATTGTCGAGAAAGATTTCCGTCATATCCTGGGTCATATAATTAATTTTTAATATTTTCCGGATGAGATTCCCTGTCAGATCATACAGCCAGAAAAAAAGTACCAGGGATGGTATCATTATAAGAAAGTAATAAGAAAACTTAGCCTGATCGAGCCATATCCTGAATGTATAAATGAGAATTATTATAGGCATAGATACTATAATACCAATTAGAAAGTTCCGCAGAAGAATAAGTAACCTGTTTCTTAAATTGATGAAACGGTATACAATTATCGAATACAGAAGGGCACCTCCTGCAGTTATGAAGGCGAAAGCACTTACCGAATTTTTAATTACCTGCTGTAAAGTGCCGCCGAAAAAATACAGGAAAAACTGTACCAAAATGAAAAATATAAAGCCGCTTAAAAAATAACGGATCTGTTTCTTCTGATATATTAGAAGGGATTTCCCGTATTTATAAACGATAAGAAAGAGGGAAAAAGAGTATATTAATAGCGTATAAATGAGGAGCGCATAATGAAGGTATGATTCGGCGAATACTGAGGATGATGCGAATGCGGCCGATAAAACGAGTACGAACCAATGTAATTTGAGTGGTGTTTCCGATTTAAGTCCTCTCGGGAAATTTGTGGAGAATAAAAAGAAAGCGTAACCTGCAAGAGGAAGCGACGCAAAGCGGATTTTCAATATAAGGAGTGCCAGCGTCCGGCTTCCCAGCAGATTGAAGTAGTCGGTAAGTCCTAGGCAGAGTGTAAAGACGGATGCTGATAAAAGCACTAGTGATGCTGCAAAATTAAGAGCATTTAAACTCCTCAGCAGACTTTCTATGGCCATAGCCGCCAGAAGGCATGCCGCTGCCATCATGAAAATATAAGCAACCGTCATCGATTCCTCTAGGTAATGTACCTTACAATACCCGAACCTTTTTCGATACTTCCGATTATGTATGATTTGTAACTGCTTTTATTAAAGAAATCCAGTACTTCGTCTTTTTTTGACCTATCAGCAACTAGGGCCATTCCGATGCCCATATTGAAAGTTTTATATGCCTCATTCTCTTCTATCCCGCCGCTTCTTACGATAAATTGTATGACTTCAGGTATTTTCCAGTTTCGCCTGTTGATAACAGCATCAAGTGTCCCGGGAAGAACCCGGCTGAGATTGCCTTCAATGCCTCCGCCGGTAATATGAGCTATGCCTTTTATAGCTTTTTTAAAAACGGATTTAGCCTTATAGATTACAGGCGAATAAATCTCTGTAGGTGAAAGAAGAACGCTGCCCAGGGGCCCGAATCCGTAATTATTATTAAGGTCAAGTTTCATGGTGTCTATAACTTCCCTTATCAGAGAAAATCCGTTCGAATGGAAACCGGAAGACGCCAGTCCTATAACTGCATCACCCCCTTTTATGTTTTCTGGACAGATCATATTCCTTTTCTCAAGAACTCCAACACAGAATCCGGCAAGGTCGAATCCGTCTTCAGGATACATTCCCGGTAGTTCAGCTGTTTCACCGCCGATAAGTGAGCATCCGCAGTATAAACAGGCCTTCGAAATACTTTTGATGAGCGTAAGATAAATATCTTTTTCCAGCCTTCCGACAGCTATATAATCCAGGAAAAAAAGGGGTCTGGCCCCGCTGCAGATTACATCGTCTACGCTCATGGCCACCAAATCGTATCCCAGACCTGAATATTTTTTCATCCGGCGTGCAAGGAGTATTTTAGTGCCCACTCCGTCAGTCGAGGAAACAATGACAGGGTTTTTATATTTTTTAATCTCGAAAAGGGCTCCGAAACCGCCGACACCTTCAAGTACTCCGTTCTGGTACGTAAGAGAGGCTAAACGGCCAACATCATGGATTAATGAATTAGCCTTTTCGATATCAACACCGGACGATTTATAATCCATAAAATTTTACCTCGCTGACAGCGCCTGTCTTTCCCTTTTCATGTCTTCGTCCATATGGCACATCTTATATTTTTTACCGCTGCCACACCAGCAGGGATCGTTTCTTCCGAGCTTTTCGTTCTTCCTGATCGGCTGCGGTTTTGCAGAAACATGGGGTGACTGACTGCTTTTAACCGAACCGAACTGGTCATATTCGCTGTGTACCGTTTGGGTGGGCATGGGGAGCTCGGCTTCAGTTCCGGTATCTATGCTTGTATGGATCTCAAGCCTTGAAAGAATGGCAAATGCTTCGAGCATAAACCCGGCCCTCATAGCCCTGAAAAGATCATAGGCTTCCAGCTTGTATTCGACGATCGGGTTTTTTTGAGCGTAGCCTCGGAGTCCGATACCCTCCTGCAGGGAATCAATGTTCCTTAGATGCTGTTTCCACTGTGTGTCCAGAGTGTTAAGGACTACGTATTTGAATCCTTCGGCCCTTATTTCTTCAGGAACGTTTGAAAGTCTCTCCCATACCTGTCCTTTGATCTTTGTGCAAATCTCTGATACGGTATTTTCATAATCGCTTTTAGAAAGGTCGATATCAAGTCCTGTAAAGAAATGGTGTTTAAACCATTTATCCAGTTCCTCTTTATTCCAGGTTTCCGGTTTCTGGGGCTTCTCAAAATTGATAACGTAATCTTCTACAATCGAATGAATAAGCTCGTCTATAATGGAATAATTTTTCGCCACATCGAGGATCTTATCCCTGATGGAATAGATGTACGATCTTTGTTCGTTCATCACATTATCGTACTCGAGGAGGTTTTTCCTGATCTCAAAGTTCCTGCCTTCAACCCTTTTCTGCGCACCTTCTATTGCCCTTGTTATCATCTGGTTCTGTATCTCGTCTTCCTCGCTGAAGCCGAAACTCTTCATCAGGCCCATCTGGTTATCCATGCCGAAGATCCGCATCAGATCATCCTGCAGGGACACGTAAAACTGGGATGAGCCCGGATCACCCTGTCGTCCTGTACGTCCTCGCAGCTGGTTATCTATTCTTCTTGCTTCGTGTCGTTCACTTCCGATAACATGAAGCCCCCCGAGCTGGACTACGCCCTCACCAAGCTTTATATCCGTTCCTCGACCGGCCATGTTCGTAGCGATAGTCACCGATCCTTTCAGGCCGGCATTGGCGATGATCTCGGCTTCTTTTTCATGGAACTTTGCATTCAGCACGTTATGCCGTATCCTCTTCTGTTCAAGCAGCCTTGAAATTTTTTCAGATTTTTCCACTGAAATAGTGCCCAGAAGTATTGGCTGTCCTTTTTTATGCTTTTCTTCGACATCACGGACAATAGCCCTGTATTTTGCGTTTTCATTGAGAAATATCTTATCGGCATGGTCCTTCCGAATCACGGGCATATTCGTTGGTATCACGGCGACATCAAGCTTATAAATTGCATAGAATTCCTGCGCTTCAGTTTCCGCCGTACCGGTCATGCCGGCCAGCTTCTCATACATCCTGAAATAATTCTGGAAAGTGATGGTCGCCAGGGTCTGGAATTCCTGCTTGATCTGGACCCTTTCCTTTGCTTCAATTGCCTGGTGAAGTCCATCAGACCATCGTCTTCCAGGCATTTTCCTTCCTGTAAATTCATCGACTATTATTACTTCGTTATTTTCCACAACATAAGCAACGTCTTTCTGGTAAAGCTTGTGGGCCCTGATTCCAGCAATGACATGATGCACTATCCTGCTGTTTCTCGGAGAGTAGAGGTCTTTCATACCCAGAAGCCTTTCTATTTTTTCGATGCCCATTTCGGTTAAGACCGCGGTTTTATCCTTTTCATCAATAGCGTAATCGCCGGTTCCCTCGATCGGCTCATTCTTTTCGTTTTTTTGAGCTTCGGTAAGACGAGGTATGAACTTGTCTATCTTGTAATAAAGATCGGTTGCTTCCTCCGAAGGTCCTGAAATAATGAGAGGAGTCCTCGCCTCGTCGATCAAAATCGAATCAACTTCATCAACGATTGCGAAGTAGTGAGTTCTCTGCACTTTCTGAGAAAGCGCGAATACCATGTTGTCCCTTAAGTAATCAAAGCCGAATTCGTTATTCGTACCGTAAGTTATATCACAGCGGTAAGCATCCTGTCTTGAACATTCAACACTCATCACTTTATAGGATGAAGCATCGGACCATTCCACCCTGTAGGACTTCTCATGGTTTAAAACCCCTACAGTCAGCCCAAGAAACTTATAGATCGGACCCATCCAGAGCGCATCTCTTTTGGCAAGGTAATCATTTACGGTTATCAGATGGCATCCTCTGCCTGTAAGTCCATTCAGATACAGGGGTAGCGTAGCAACGAGAGTTTTACCTTCCCCGGTTTTCATTTCAGCTATCATATTTTTATTCAGTGATATCCCGCCCATCAACTGGACGTCGAAATGCCGCATATCGATGGTTCTTTTGGCCGTTTCACGAACAACAGCATAAGCCTCCGGCAGAATATCTGCTAGAGCTTCATTGTTTCGTAACCTTTCTTTGAATTCTGCGGTTTTAGCTGAAAGTTTTTCATCGGAAAGTGTTGAAACTGCCTTTTCTAAGTCGCAGATAGCCTGTACAAGCGGCAGCATTTTCTTTATATCTCTTTGCTGTTTTGTACCGAAAATCAGATTTATCAATTTCTTTATAAGTTCCATACAGTTAAGGCTCCTTAACCATTTTCAATCTATATATAGATTACCATATGATGAGCTTTTTTGAAAGTTTTGGGTCTCTAAACGGTAATTTCCCTTTTCTGAAATAATTAATAGCTTTTATTGTGCATTAAATGATAATAAAATATAATATAAAATATATTTTGCATATACCATAAAGAGGTTATTACTATGAAACAGTTTAAAAAGTTCTATATCTTTATTATATTTATCGCGGGATTCATCTTCGGGATCGGGTTGCTGACTCTAAATAAACTTTTCCTCGCATCGGATATCGTTTATGCCGATACTTACGGAACAAATACTCTTCTGAATGCACTTAACCCCGATGAGAACAGCTACTTTAAATTCTACAGGATGTATGCGGAAAGTTATAATGTCATAAAAAAAGAATTTTATGACGAGAAGATGGTCAGCGCCAGCAACCTCTGGTATGGAACAATGAAGGGTTTGATGGATAGCCTTAACGATCCATATACTATGTTCATGGATCCAGCCGAAGCAAGAGAATTCAGCATAGATGTCACCGGGAGTTTCGGAGGTGTTGGGCTTCAGATCGATATCAAAGACGGTGAGCTGACCGTTATTTCCCCTATGGAAGATACGCCGGCCTGGAGAGCCGGTATTAAACCCGGCGATAGAATAATAGAGATAGATGGGATATCATCGAAAGGAATATCAGTCAAAGATGCCATTGAAAAGCTTCGCGGAAACATAGGCTCAAGATTGACCATAACCATTCAGAGGGAAGGTGTCGCCGAACCGTTTAAGATTTCTATGACCAGGGAGGAGATCAAGCTCAAGACAGTAAAGTCGGACTTCATAGATTTCAGTAACAAGAAATACGGCTATATAAAGATGATTGAATTCAGCGTACCCACCGCCGACGAATTTAAAAAGCAGCTTAAGGATGTTCTTGCGAAGAAGCCGGCGGGTCTTATCGTTGACCTGAGAAATAATCCCGGTGGACTGCTTAATATAGTGGCCGATTGTGTAAATTATTTTTTAAACGAAGGGATAATCGTATATACTCGGGGAAGAATCCCTGATAATAACCAGGAATTCATGGCGAAGAAAGATCTGACTTTCGTTCCACGGGAATTGCCTCTTGTAGTCTTAATAAACCAGGGAAGCGCGAGTGCGAGTGAGATTTTCGCAGGGGCCATGCAGGATACGGGAAGGGGCATACTTGTCGGCATGAAAAGCTTCGGAAAGGGTTCAGTTCAGAAAACATACACGTTTCCTGATGACGGTTCAACCATCAAGTACACTGTAGCAAGGTATTATACCCCTTCCGGCATCTGCATAGACAAGATCGGACTCACACCCAGTGTGACAGAAAAATACTGGTATGAGGCATTAGGTGACGATGAAAAAACAGCAATCGTGAAATTAGAGACCACGAACATCATAAGGGATTTTACGTCTAAAAACGGTAATATAAACCCTGAAAAATTAAAGAATTTAAGACAGGAACTTATTTCAAAGGGTTTTAACATCAGCGAAAGGTCTCTCAATTACCTTATCGAGCTTCAGAAGAGCGAGAATTCCATACCGCCTGTTTATGACCTTGTTTATGATAATCAGCTTATTAAAGCTCTTAATGTAATCCAGAACTATAGCAAATATGCAAAGCCTTTTAAGACTTACTGGGAAGCAAAATAAACTTTTCCGGGAGTTTAAATTCTATGGTTTGGTTTGAAAAACCGAAATATGTTGTTAAAAAGAATCAGTTTGCTAAGATCAACGCAGGGTTATGGAAGAAATGCGCGAGCTGCAGCGCCATAATATACAACAAGGAATGGGAGGAAAATCTTCATGTATGCACCCATTGCGGTTATCATGACAAGCTCTCGGCTATGGAAAGAATCCAGACCCTGATCGATGCCGGAACCTTCGTTGAAACCTGCACAAACCTCATTACAGTCAACCCTCTTGATTTTCCAGATTATGATGATAAAATCAGGAAACAGATGGAAATAACTAACCTGCAGGAAGCAATTGTCACAGGCTACGGAAAACTTAATGGCAGGATGATCGATATTGGGGTTATGGATTTTGCCTTTTTAGGGGCAAGTATGGGGTCTGTAGTCGGCGAAAAGGTAACTATGACAATTGAATCGGCACATGCTAACAGAAGACCTCTTGTGATTGTAGCAACATCGGGCGGGGCCCGTATGCAGGAGGGAATATTATCACTCATGCAGATGGTAAAAACTTCCTCTGCCCTGAAAAGGTATTCACAGAGCGGGGGTCTTTTCATTTCAGTACTGACCGATCCGACAATGGCAGGAGTTACGGCGTCTTTCGCCATGCTGGGCGATTTTAATATAGCTGAGAAAAACGCTCTCATAGGCTTTACCGGAGCCAGAGTAATCGAGGGAACTATAAAACAGAAACTTCCTGCCGGATTCCAGCGTGCTGAATTTCTTCTTGACCATGGCTTTATTGACATCGTAGCGGAGAGAAAGGATTTAAAAAATATAATTTCGAATATTATCCGGTATGCTACGGAGTAAGATATGAATAGTCTGCTCTCAGAGGAACCGATTAAATCCCTCTCCAGCGGTATATTGGCTGAAAATCTTGTTAAGATCTATAAAAAAAGAAGGGTTGTGGATGATATTTCTTTTCATATCAAACAGGGAGAGATAGTCGGACTTCTCGGGCCAAACGGAGCAGGAAAAACCACCACTTTTTACATAATTGTCGGTCTTATCAAGCCCGATGGCGGTAAGGTATTCCTGAAGAACGAGAATATCGCCGGTTTTCCAATGTTCAAAAGGGCTCTGATGGGCATCGGTTACCTTCCGCAGGAAAATTCAATATTCCGGAAACTTTCAGTTGAGGATAATATTCGGAGCGTTCTTGATCTTAAAGGGATGGAAAGAAATAAAATCGAAGAGATAGTTGATTCACTGATCAGTGAACTCGGACTTGAGAAGATTAGGTTCCAGAAGGCCTATACCCTTTCCGGGGGAGAAAAACGCAGAACAGAGGTTGCAAGAATCTTATCCATAAACCCTGATTTTCTTCTGCTCGATGAGCCATTTACAGGCATCGATCCGATAGCGATTGCTGATATTCAGAACATCATTCTTCAGTTAAAAAAAGATAGAAAGCTCGGGATACTGATAACAGACCACAATGTGCGTGAAACTCTAAAAATCACCGACAGGGCTTATATAATCCATGAAGGGAAAATTCTCGTCAGCGGCACTTCCGAAGAGCTGATTACCAACAAAGAGGCCCGGCGCATCTACCTTGGAAGGGATTTTGTAATGTGAGATATGCTGATCATGGTTTATTTTTTAATGCTTTTATTTTGTCTTTCATTTCCTGAGCGAGTATCTGGGGCGCCTGGAGGGTAAGCTTCATTGCAAGACACTCGTCAAAATATTTGTCCGCATCACTGTATCTTCCCTCGATATACTTTATAAATCCGAGTTCATATTTAGACCATGCCCGACCGTCTATATTCTCAGGAGTATCGTTAGTGAAAATTTTACCGATTTCAGTATAGTAATATGAGGCTTCATCAAGGTGATAATAGCTGTAATTCTGGGCCCCCAATTCCATAACCTTTTTTATCGGGAATGTTACAAGATCCTTTTCCGGAATGACATTAAGACCGCTGCACCCGGCAAATAAAAAGACTATGGCAATTAAAAACAATGCGAATTTTATTTTCATGAATTCTCCTCATTCAATTAAAACATATCTTGAATTAAAGTATACTATAAAAAAGCCTTATCTTCAAATTAAGGAGGGCTTAATAAAAGCGTGAAACTTGGGAGAATTCAGGGCACTACTGTTCTGCTGCCGGATGCCTTATTATCTGTCCTCGACTTTTTCCACGACGATTCTGAAGTTGACAGCCAGTGCGGCAATAGCTCCTATAGCGGCCCAGACGGGGAGTAGCACCGCGCCGATGACGCCAAGGGTAAGGGGAATCTCAATAAGGCTCTGACCTTCATCGTTTTTAATGGTAATTCGGCGGATATTGCCTTCGTGTATTATTTCCCTGATCCTGGAAAGAAGGCTGTCACCGCTGACCTTGAATTCCTCAGTCCTGACTTTTTCTTTTGCTTGATCGGGCATAAGAACCTCCGGAATAATATAATCTTTAAACTCGAAAATATCAAGACATTTTAGACTTAATCAAGGAATGGAAAAAGGAGAATAAGTTGTCAGAATAGAGAATTACTTGATTTTATTCTTTACTGAATTTATTATAAAATGATATCATTCATATCACCGCAATAGGCGGCCCGGGGAGTGGGCACAGATGAGTTCCGTTTTCGTATCGGTAGTTATACCTTGTTTTAATGAAGAGGTGCTGATAAAAGAGACTTACGGAAGGGTCAAGGCTGTCCTCTCTGCTGGAGGGTTCAGAGGATTTGAACTCATTTTTATCAATGATGGAAGCACTGATAGGACCCTTGAATTCCTTGAAGAAATATCGGCTGGAGATAAGAGTGTTAAAGTGATAAGTTTTTCAAGAAATTTTGGCCACCAGGCTGCAGTATCAGCCGGCATCATCAATGCAAAGGGAGATATTGCAGTAATAATCGATGCCGATCTTCAGGACCCACCCGAGCTTATTCCCGAAATGGTTCGTATTCATACCGAGAAAGGTTATAATGTGGTTTATGGCATACGGGAAAAAAGAAGGGGGGATTCTTTATTTAAAAAAATAAGCGCTGCAGTATTTTACAGAACCCTGAATTCCCTTTCAGAGATACCTATCCCTCTCGATGCTGGAGATTTCAGGCTGATTGACAGGAAAGTTATCGATGCATTTAAAAACCTCAAAGAAAGGAATAAATATATAAGGGGTCTGATAAGCTGGGTCGGCTTCAGGCAATATCCGTTTTGCTATACACGCAACCCGAGGGCGGCCGGCAGGACTAAATATCCACTGGGAAAGATGGTAGCTTTTGCAACTACAGGGTTTCTTTATTTTACGAAAAAACCGCTGAAAATCGCAATAACCCTCGGTTTTTTCAGTATTATAGTCGGGCTCGCACTCGTAGGATATGTTTTTGTAGCAAAGTTCTCAAATATAATCAGAACGGTCCCAGGCTGGGCATCGACCATTATTACCCTGGTTTTTTTCGGCGGGGTGCAGCTCTTAACAATAGGCGTCCTCGGGGAATATATAGGAAGCGTTTTTGATGAGGTTAAGGGGAGGCCGGAATACATAGTGGATAAAACGATAAATTTCAGTAAGAAGAGTGAAAAAATTTATCACAGGAGCGAAGTTAATGAGTAATTTGTTGAAAAGATATTTAACAGCAGCAGCGTTATTTTTCTCGGCTTTTGTACTGCTGTATGGAGCTGAAGCAGGACAAAAGGAAAGGATTACCATGAGATTGATGGCAGAGGTACTGAAGGATCATTACTGCGGAGAGAATTTCACCCCGGAATTTTCAACTAATGCTTTTAAGCTTTATTTAAAAAATCTTGATTACTATAAAAGATTTTTGCTTAAGGAAGACATAGAAAAATTGAGCAGTTTTGAGGCTACTATGGGGGATGATTTCCTGGATAATAACATAAGCCTAATCGACCTGTCCAGAACCATTATGGTTAAAAGAATAAAGGAAGTGAGAACTTACGGGAATGAAATCCTGAAAAATCCGTTTAACTTTAATGAGGAAGAAACAGTTGAATTCAATCCTAAAAAAAGAGATTATTGCACGACGACGGAAGAACAAAAAGATTTTTTGAAAAAATATTTAAAATACGAAGTCCTGCAGCAGTACCTCGAAACCACATCTGAAAAATCCAATGAAAATACTGCTTTCGATCCTGATATTGAAAAGAGCGCGAGGGAGAAAGTAGCCAAAATTTTCAACCAGATGCTTGACAGAATGGAAGATGAAAAAGATGAAGAACAGTTCTATAATTATCTGAATGTAATTGCAGAGACGTTTGACCCTCATTCGTCATTTATGTCTCCTGATGAAAAAAAAGATTTTGATATAACTCTCAGCGGAACCTTCGAGGGAATCGGTGCGCAGCTCAAGGAAGAAGGAGATACTATCAAGGTCCAGGATATCATTCCTGGCAGCGCGGCATGGCGTCAGAATATCCTCAAAAGCGGAGACTCGATACTGAAAGTCGGACAGGGCTCAAGCGAACCAGTTGATATTGTCAATATGCCTGTAAAGGAAGTTGTTAAATTGATAAGAGGGCCCAAGGGGACTGAAGTACGGCTGACCGTAAAAAAGCCGGACGGTGGTATACAGATCATTCCAATAATAAGGGATAAAGTAGTCCTTGAAGACACTTATGCCAGATCCGATATCATAGATGATACTGAAAGCGGCATAAAATACGGATATATTTATCTTCCCGAGTTTTACAACGATTTTAACAATAAAAACGGCAGAAATTCTGCCGATGATATCAGAAAAGAGCTGGAAAACCTGAAAAATGAAAATGTTTCAGGTCTCATTCTGGATTTAAGAAATAACGGAGGCGGTTCACTTGAAGACGCCCTGAGAATTGCGGGATTTTTCATCACAGGAGGGCCTGTTCTTCAGGTCAGGGATCAGAGAGGAACGAGAACATATAATGATCCAGATTCCGGCATCGTGTATAATGGCCCTCTCGTCGTAATGATAAATACTTTCAGTGCTTCGGCATCTGAAATCGTTGCAGCAGCTCTTCAGGATTACAGGCGTGCCGTTATAATTGGTGAACATACATACGGAAAGGGGACTGTACAGCAGGTTGTCGACCTTGACTCATATCTAATATTCAACGATTTGAAGCCACTCGGCTCGGTTAAACTTACAGTCCAGAAATTTTACAGGATCAACGGCGATTCAACCCAGCTGAAAGGCGTCACCGGGGATATTCCCCTTCCTGATCCCTACATAGCCATGGAACTGGGTGAAGGTTCGATGGAATACCCGCTCCAATGGGATACTACGAGGATTCTGAATTATTCAAAATGGGACACTGCTTATGATATAGAAGATCTTAGGGCTAAAAGCAGGGAAAGAGTAAGAAATAATAAAATATTCAATCTTATTTCCTCAAATGCACAGTTAATGAAGGAGCAGATGAACAGTCCTAAAGAACTTCAGCTTTCAAATCTGATGAAAGAGCAGAAAACATCGAAAGAACTGGGGGAAAGTATCAACAGGCTTCTAGACAATACAAATTTCTTTGAAGTCGAAATTCCAGAGGGCGAAAAGGTCGAGGGTGATTACAGTGACAGAAAAGATAAAATGGAAATATATATGAAAAGTCTGTCCAGGGATATCTATGTGGATGAGGCCTTTAATGTCCTGAAAGATATGTATGAAGCAATGAATTAATAAGAGCTGAGTGGGAGGGAGATTTCCCCTATTTCCACCTGCTGTTCATGGCGATAAAATGTTCGTCAAGTTCCTGACGTGAAGCCTTTTTAAAATTTTCTGTATAGGAATATCCGATTTCCTCTTCGTCGTTCTGGAGGCCCTTAATTACAGCCGCTGCAAATTCAGCCGGCTGAACGCCGGTGGAGCTGTATTTTCTCTTAGCCCTGCCCTGCGCATTAAGTTCGCTGTCCACACCTGGAGGGATCAATTCGAATACCTTTATTCCGATTTCACGAAGCTGGTATCTCAGTGACATTGAAAATGAATGAATGGCTGACTTTGTTGCACAATACACAGGCATCCCTGCCGCAGGTACGAAGCCCAGCCCCGATGATACATTGATGATAGCTGGATCCCTTGCCTTCATCAGGATCGGCATGAACATTGCTGTAAGAACGATCGGAGCTTCCAGATTTATTTTTATCTCGCTTTCTCCGGAGAGAAGTTCTTTTATGCCCTTTTTAAGGTCTATATCCCTCTGGATGCCGGCGTTGTTAACCAGGACATTAAAATTGCCGAAGTTCGAGGACACCCATTCCACAAGATATTTTCTGTCTTTATCGTCAGTTACATCTGCGCGTATAATTTTCAGTGCCGGAAGTTTTTCCTTCGCTTCAGCGAGACGGTCTTTCCTGCGGCCGCAGATTATAACCTCGCTTCCTGCAGCAAGGAAGGATTCAGCAAGAGCAAACCCTATGCCGGTTCCGCCGCCGGTTATAAGAATGGTATTACCGGATAATTTCATAATCAAATCACCTCCGATTTTAATCTATTCCATGGCGTTCAGAGATTCATCTCTGACTTTATCCTTCTTCCGGTACCTGAGCAGTAATAAGGGTATGAGACAGAAAAAAGCTGCAAGCCCGGCAATCATAAAATCGTCGCATACGGACTGGACAAAAGCCTGGTTTGCGGCACTCTGGAATATGGACAGCTGCGAAATAGTGAGCGCATCCCCCAAGTTCCTCCCCGAAAATTGTTCAATCAATGTCCTTACCGTAAGAACTGATTGCTGAAACGCCGGAGAATACCTGTTTATTGCCTGGCTGTAATTAGCGGTATGAATCACAACCTGGTGTGAAAGAATCGTCCCCATAACAGCTACCCCGAAACTGCCCCCGAGCTGGCGTATAACATTGAACAGGCCCGATGCCTGGGCGAAATTCGCCGGAGTTATTTTAGTTAAAGCAAGGGTGCTCATGGGGGCTATTATCATTCCCATGCCCATTCCTCTTATTAATAGCGGCAGTATTATCTGAAAATTGCTGGAATCGAGGGAAAGGTAATTCTGCATTAAAAGTCCGGTACCAAGGAGAGATATTCCTATAAATGCAAGAATTTTGGGATTGATTTTGTCCGAAAGGAACCCTGAAACTGGAGACATCATTGCCTGTATTATTCCGATCGGAAGAAAAACCATTCCTGCCTGCAAAGCCGTGTATCCCAGCGAATTCTGCAGGAATAGAGGGAGAAGAAAGGTACTTCCGAACATTCCGAATCCGAATATGAAGAACACCAGATTGGACATTCCAAAGTTAAATTCCTTTAAAATCCTCAAATCAATAAGTGGATGCTCTATTCGAAGATCGATGTAGAGAAAGAAGGCGAAACCTATAGCTGACAATACGAAGCATGTGATGATAAAATTGGAATGCCATCCGCCGGTATTCCAGGATGAATTGCCGCAGGCGAGAGCAAGCAGGAGAAAGGTCAGGAAAATCATCATTGATATGGCCCCGCCGAAATCAAATGAACGTATGTTTTCGGTTTTGTATTCCTTCTGGATTATAACTGTGGCAGCAAGACCCAATATTCCCACAGGGATATTGACTAGAAATATCGCATGCCAGCTGTAATTGTCTATAAGATATCCCCCTATCACAGGACCGAATGATACAGATGCGGCTGAAGCAATCCCCCAGAAACCTATCGCCATACCCCGTTTTTCGGGCGGAAAGGTTCTGATAATGATCGCCATTCCTACTGGCATAAGCATTCCCGCACCAAAGCCCTGTATGATGCGGCAGATTATCAGGACAGTTTCGTTCCAGGCCATTCCGCAGAGGAATGAACCCAGAGTGAAAAATAAAAGGGAGGTAAAATAGGTCCTCTTATAACCGAAGTGGTCTGCTATCCACCCGGAAGCTGGAAGCATCACAGCCATAATAAGCATGTAAGCAGTCATGATCCATTCGATTTTATCGATGCTTGTGCCGAAGTTATTCATTATTTTTGTAAGCCCGACATTGACGATCGTTGAATCAAGCACTGCCATAAATGTTCCAACCATAATGTTAGCCAGGACCAGCCACTGGTAAGAATTATGCTCATGATTGGCGCGAAACCGGAATCTTCCCTCGCGTTTAAATTGTCTGTTTTCAGGCATATATTTGCTTTAACCTCTTTTCTTTATGACCACTTCAACTGACATGCCGGGCAGCAGTGTAACGGAAGAGCGTTCCGAGGCATTGACTGTCTCAATTGAAATTTTTACAGGGATTCTCTGGGTCACTTTAGTAAAATTTCCAGACGCATTATTCGGTGGGATCAGCGAGAACTGGGAACCGGTATCGGTGCCTATTTCTCTTACCTTTCCCCTGAATGCGATGCCAGGGTAAGCGTCGACATGAATAGAGACTTCCTTGCCAACCCTGAAGCTCGAAAGATTGACCTCTTCAATATTAGCTGTAACCCAGATATCGTCCGTATCATTTACAGTCAGAATAGCCTCGCCGGCCTGTGCGACATCCCCTTCCATAAGCCATTTTTTTGCCACTATCCCGTTAAAGGGCGATACCAGCGTAGAGTCATTAAGATTGACCTTTGTCAGGCTGAGCTGTGCCGAAGCCATAGCAGACTGGCTGACGGCAACGCCGTATGCGGCTTTTGCGGCCTCAAGAGCCTTTTTAGCATGTGAATACTGCTCTACAGTTATTACTGAACTTTTGAACTGCATATCGGCACGGTTGTAATCATCCTGAGCCCTCTCGAGATTGACCCTGGCAGATTCAATATTTCCCAGTGAAACATTATAAGCTGCTTCTGACTGGCTTTCCTGTGCAATTAATGTCGTCTTATCAAGAATTACCAGAATCTGGCCATTTGTTACCCTGTCCCCCTCCTGGACATAAATCCTGGCTATTTTACCGAGCATTTTGGGGCTTATGGAACCCTTGTCCCTGTCTATATAAGCATCATCAATTGTCAGTGATCCGTATGCAAACATGTACCAGAACCAGCCCGCGCAAACTACCGCTACAAATATGACCAGAAGTATAAGGTATCTATTGTTACCGTTTTTTCCTTTTGGTTTTGAAACTTTATCAGCCATTATTATTCTCCTTTTTGTTTTTATATTTTTCAACAAAAAAATTGATGTCGTCAAGGGAATGTTTAAGCATTTCCAGGTCCTTTTCACTGTACCGTTTTACAATATCCTTGAAATAATTTTTCAAGTCTTTCATGTGTTCCGCTATCCTGTTCCGTCCATTATCAGTGAGCTTCACGGAAATAATCCGCCGGTCGGAGACATCGTATAGCCTCTCGACATAACCAAGTTCTATCAATTTATCGATAAAAACCGTCACGTTGGGTTTGGGCGCCATCAGCTTTTTACCGAGGGTCGACATATTGAGAGGCCCCTCGTGATTCAATATGAACATTATCTGCATATGAACGGGGGATATATCATGACCCTGCAGGATCTCTGACTGTATCTGCTTTATTGCCTTAATACATATCGGTATCAATGTCGAGAATGAATCGATCATCTGGTCAATTACGGACTCTTTCATAGGTTCCCCTTCGTTTGTTATTTAATCAAGCATTCCGATAAGGCGGTTAAGCTTCACAGTAGCGCTGTAATAATCGAAAATTGACTTGGAAAACCTTGCTTCTGCCTCCACCTCAGAATTCTCCGCATCGATTACCTCGAGCTCGGTGGAATTTCCTGCCTTATATCTGGCGTCTGCAAGACGGTATCCCAGTTTTGCCAAATTGACATCATCCTGGGAGACGCTTATATTTTCCCTGCCTTCCTCGAGCTGAAGCATAAGGGATTGGACCTGGAGAGTTACAGAATTTGTAGTCATATTTCTCTGTACCACAAGAGATTCTAAATTCTTCTCAGCTTCCTCGGCGCTGTTCCAGGTCTTTGAAGCGTAAGGAATAAGACTGTCAAAAGACATCGAAACCTGAACGCCGGCATTCCATGTAGTGTTCCATGTCCTGCTGACGGTAGAGAAATCATTAGTCTTATTGAAATCGTAGCCCAGATTAAAAAATGCTCCGACAGTAGGATACATTTCCCCCTGCGCTATTCCCAGTGTAAGTCTTGCCACTTTTATGGAAGTATCTATAGTCATAAGATTGATATCATTTGAAAGAGCCAGTGTGAGAATTTCATCTTTATTAGTTACACTGAGAGTGATATTGGTTGTATCGAGGAGATCTCCGATGACTTCGACCGAATCAGGATCGTTTACTCCTATCTGCTGGCAGAAAGAAAGCTTTTCATTAACGAGGTTGTTCGAAAGGTCAGTCAGAATTGGGATGCTAAGCTTATATCTGAGGTTTGCAGTAATAAAATCGAACTCCGTGGCGTTCCCTGAAACATAATTGTTGCTTGTAAAAATAACATGGTCTTTCAGGGACTGGTTATAATCCACCTGGCTTCTGATGTTTTCTTTTATCAGGAACAGGTTGTAAAAAGATGTCGTAACGCTGGCAATTACTTCGCTTTTCATATCTTTGAGTTTGGCTATTGCAAGATCCAGATACTCCTGTCTTATGGAAAGTGAATTCCATAAGCGAAAACCCGAAAAAAGTGTTTTTGTTACCGATAACCCGACATGGTAATTATCTGGATAAGCATTGGTTATTACCGGAAACAGGCCTTGAAATTGTGGCGGAAGAGGGAAATTAATAGTGCCTTCCTCCACAGTCAGAGGGTCGAGCTGGGTGTAGCTGGCATTTCCACTAATCGAGGGCATTGCAAAATCTGCAAGAGACTCACCGTACTGCGCCTCCGCTATGCTTATCTCCTTCTCGGTTTTCGCTATGTTAAGATTGTTCCTGAGAGCGAGTTCAATAGCGTTGGAAAGAGTGACAGTCCTTATCTCAGAAAAGATAACCCCGGAGAGTAATAGCAGGGATAATACAACTAAAAATTTCTTCATCAACATACTCCTTAATGAAAAAGGTGTGTTCCCTTTTTATTCCATTGTGTAATAATTATAAAATATAACATATTTTCGCGGAAAAGGCAAACTATCTCGGAATCATGAAATAATGACGGAAATTTTCAGGTTTTATTACATTAATTGACGATATAATTTATATTGATAATATTGATCAGGGCATGAAATCTATATGGTATTGATAAAAAAAAGGGCTGTCATTTTTCCCGTCATCTTATTTTTGTTCATTGCGGGAATGTCTTTCCCCCTGTCTGCAGAGCTGCCTAAGATCATTGTACTGGAACCGGAAGACCTGTCCGATACAAATGCATATCCTTCGAGCTACATATTCAGGGAAATAATTTTCAGGGATATTTATAATGTCGTTGTTAATGAAAAGGGCTTTGATGTCCCTGACGAAGAGTACCTTATAAAATTATCGGCGGCCGGAAAAGATGCTGCAGGACTGGCCATACAGGAGAAGGCCTCTGTGTTGATTTTCGGAGATTACAAATTTACCGGTGATAAGTATAGACCCATTGTGGCAGTGAATATTTATATTGAGGAATTTCCATCCGGTATAAAGACTTCATATTCCTACCAGTCCCCGGCTGATATTGGTTTATTTGCAAGTATGGACGTAACAATTGACGAGATCATCAAAGCATTAAAAACAATAAGGGAACTTGAGGCGTCTGAAGTTGCCGAGGCGGCTGAAGCTGCAAAAAAATCAATGCCGGTACCCATGCCTCATTCCTTTAAAAAACAGGGTTTTCCGGTAATGATAGGTTTTCAATTAAGCGCCATTCCTGTTTGGTCTGGCAGTTCATTTGATAATACCTCAGATCTCTCTTTATTCAAAGCTACCTCAATTCCGAATTCAGAATCGGGTGAAATCAGCGGTTCAGATTACACAGAGGCGGAGCTTTATTCCTCTGCCACAGTTTTTATTGATCTTAAATACGTGAGGATAGACACAGGGATAGGCTTTTCCCTTGGGGCGCCGGATATAATCAATGAAACTGTTAATTTTGCGTTAAATTCTCCTCCTTTTAATACTAACCTGACGAGAGTCACAACGAATAATGTTCAATCTATGACATTTACGTCCGGTATTTTACTGAAATATCCCATAGAAATCGCAGAAGGTTTCAGCATCTGGCCGGGAGCAGGCGTTGAATATCATTACATTCTGTACAGTGAAACAAACGGATTAAATGCGATTGCCAACGACTATAACAGGAGGGACTCATGGTGGCTGAAGGGAGGTATTGGCGCAGATATCAGGTTGTCTGAAGACTGGTATTTAACACCATCAATTGTGTATATGTACGACCTTACTCCTGTACCATATTACGACACGCAAAATTTCAGGAATTACTATGGTGTGAGCCTTTCCGATTATATAAGTGACATGAATCTCACGGTTTATATATGGGACCTGGTTATTTCAATCGGAGCAGCCTACCGTTTCTGATGCTTTTCCCCCCAGTGGATATTTTTTCATATTACCTTTAAAATATCGTTAAAAACCGGAGGGATGTCTTGGATAAAAGAATTAAAATAATACTGATCGGTTTTTCTTTGTTAATGTGTGTTTTTTTCGCTACCTTCGCGGATAATGAAAAAGAGATTTTGAACTATACGCCGCTGGAAGCGGCAAAGTATTTTTCAGGTGGGGACCTGCCGGATGACAGCCAGCTAAAGGCACTGACGGAGAATGATGAATATAAGACTTTCAAGAAGGAGATGAATGATTACTGGAATTATTATAAGGAGAAAACAGTCCTTCCAATACACGCATGGAGGGAGAAATGGCTGAAGGATGAAAATCACAGCATCTGCTTTTATCCCTTTGCCGGCGCTGATTTCATAAACGCTCATGATTTTTTTCCAAATGCGAAAACTTATATTCTTATAGGTCTTGAGACTGCGGGCGGAATACCCGACCTTTTGAACATGACTAAGAAGGATCTGGACAGGAGCCTTTTAAAAATGATAGCCGGTTATAATTACCTTATCCACTGGAATTTTTATACCACGCATGACATGGCCGTTGATCTGGAGAAGTCTCCTGTAAGGGGAATATTTCCCCATATCCTGGCTCAAATGGGATGGCTCGGCCTTACGCCTGTTGCTATTTACAAGGCTGATGTCGACAGTGACGGTAAAATGCTTCTATCTAAGATAACAGTCGGCGATTACTGCCAGAGCGGCGCAATAGAATTTATTGACTCTGACGGTGTGAAAAAGCTTCTTATCTTCCTGCATCTTGACCTTTCGAATCCTTCACTATCTAAAGAAACGGCATGGAGAAGATATCTTACAGGGCTTGGAAAAACATCAGGCATTATGAAAGCCTCCTCATACCTCCCTCATATGGCTTACTTTTCTATAATAAGGAATATATGCTTGAGCAATATGGAAGTGCTCGTCCAGGACGACACCTCCATTCCCTATAAATATTTCGACAGCAGCTGGAAGATAATCCTGTTCGGCAGCTACCATGAGCCCCATCGTTTATTTCCACGGTACATGCAGAAAGACCTCAAAGCCGCCTATGACAACAGTCCGAGAATTCCCCTGGATTTTGACTACGGCTACCGGAGAAAGGACCATGCCCGAAACCTCATGCTGGTAATAAAAACAGGAAAATGAAGCATGAATTGCATAAAGCTGGGAAATATTAACAGGGTACGGGGAACGCTCGATATAATTGTCAGGATAGGTTTTAAAAGGGACGCTGAGGGGGAGGAAAGACTCGATATTCACCACGCCACATGGGATAACTGGCAGGAAGTCCTCAAGGCTGTTTTCACGAATAATGGAATTCCATGGTCGAGGTACGAAGAATTCGGAAAGAACATGGCATATCTCGAATTTTGACCTCAGCTATCCAAAGGAAGCAATTTCACAAAAATTTTATCTATTATTTATTGCAATATTTTGAAAATCTGTGTAAAATACTAAAGTTTTATATGGGAGATTGTTCTTTAATTCTTTAAATAATAAAGAGTTAAAAATAATAACAATGAATTGTTCTTCTGTAATAAAATCATGTATTCACAAATATTTCACAAACAGTCAGGGAGCAGCGAATGATTAATAACAGAAGGGATGAATTACTTCAGTTTATTCAGGGAAAAGGCGAGTCTCAGCTTAACGAGCTTTTTAAACTCTATCCCGGCCTATCTTCAATGACTGTGAGAAGAGATCTGGAATACCTGGAAAAGAAGGGCCTGATAGTACGTTTTCGGGGCGGGGTAAAAAAGAGCGGACGAACTGGTGCAGTCTCAGAGGATCTTTTCAGCGAGCGAATGATTGAACACATCGAAGCAAAAAATATTATAGCCCAGAAAACCCTCTCCTTCCTGGAGAAAGACCGCTCTATATTCATAGATTCCGGAACCACAATGATGTGCCTTGCAAAAGCTCTTCCTGATGAAGCCTTTTCAATTGTTACAAGCGGTCCTAATATCGGTCTTGAAATAATAAAGAAGAACAACCCCACTGTAACGCTGGTTGGAGGTCAGCTCAGCCGGACAAACCTGACAACATCCGGTGTGAATGCAATCGCTTTCATTAAAAGCGTTAACCTTGATATTGCCTTGCTCGCAGCGTCAGGTTTTTCCTTGAAAAGCGGCTTCAGCATAGGTAATTACAGTGAATGCGAATTGAAAAAGATGGTTATAAAAAAGGCCAGAAAGATCATAGTACTTCTGGATGTAAGTAAAATCGATAAGAGCATGCCTTATACGTTTGCAGATTTAAAAGATATTGATCTGCTCATCACGGACAAATCGCCCGGTGAGAACATTCTGATTGCTGCTGAAAAATATTCGGTATCGGTTTTTTAACCAGCAATGAGCGAAAAATCTAAATGCTTTTCGCATTCTTAAGAAGGTACTCTTCAGCTTCAAAATTCCAGAGTCCATTGTTGTTTCCAGTGATTTCGGCAAGCCTCGCGAAAAACGGGTCGGTTTTCCCCTTTTCATGAAAATCTTCAATTGCAGTCAGTTCCATTTCTATATTAGTGTATATGAGCTTCTTCCCCCCAGGAATCCTTGGAAGATTTAAAGTTGCTGAAATTACACTGTCAAGACCCCCGATATGGGTTACCATGGAAGATGGATTGATCAAACCTTGTTCCATCATCGACAGCGACTCAATCATGTCAAAAGTATTGCCGCCACTTGTACCCACAATATGACTGGAATTGTAATGGACATTATAAAAGTTGAATTCAGCAGAAAAAAAAGGATCGGTGGGTCCTGCGAAGAAATTCAGACAACCGTCCCTGGCCAGCAGGCGGTCGCCCAATTCTACAACAGCCCTGACAGGAGCAAAAACGAAAACATCGTTAAATCCATCACCGCCAGTCAGCTCCATAAGAATTTCCTCCGGTCTGTCAAGTCCGGATGTATTGACGTATTTTAAATCGACGCCGTTCTTTTTCGAGTCTTCAACCGTGTAGATTGAAGCGGCCCTTTTCAGCCTGGATTCATCGATATCCGTTACAAGAAGAAGTCCTGGTTTACGATCACAGTGAACGGCGTAGTCAATAGCTCCGATCCCCATCGGTCCGACTCCGGCAAGAATGGCCGAATTCCCACCGCGAATAATTCCTAAATCATGGGTATAACTTCCAGGCTTCGTATGGTAGTTCGCATGAAAGGCGCCGACTATGCAGGACATCGGTTCTGCTAAAGAACCGTAAAAGAAGGCCTTCCCTGAATAGTTCAGGAGGCAGTTATTTTCAATAACAAATGCAGGAATAACAATGTAAGTGGCGCTGCCCCCAATATAAGGAAAAGTATATCCGGGCGCGGCGTATGGATTTTCTTTTAAATTTATGGCCGGCTGGATTGAAAACCTGTCACCGGGTTTAAACTGTTTCCGCCATTTATCGCCGACTTCGATGATCTCTCCGCAGAATTCATGCCCTATGATTATCGGATTTTTATTGATATCTTTCGGAACCCTTTTATGTTCCGGGCCCTGAACCGAAGCTTTGTAGCTTGACATGCAGATGCTGTCTGAAATAATGTGAGCCAGGATCTCATCCTCTTTTATGGCCGGGAGTTCGAACTCCTCAAGCCTTAAATCCATCTTGCCGTATAGGCGAACCGCTCTAGTTTTCATCTCTATCTCCCAGCCATTCCGATCTTTTTATAAATCTGAATCCTCTCATTTAAGTCAGGGACCTTGCTGACGGTTCGGAGAGAGAACATACCCTTCCTGATATCTTCAGTGGCCGACTTTTCATGGCCTATCAAAGCCCATGTTGAATCTATGAGGTTCCTGAATTCCGCTTGCCTCAAAGCATTACAGATAAATGTCTGCCTGGGGTTATTGATATCCTCACCGCTGATCTGGAAAAGCCCGTAACGTTCGCAAAGGGTTTTAACCCTTCTAATCTGTTCCAGTGTGTTCCTGGTCGGCATATAAGTTACGGCATCGAAACCCAATCCGGAAATCACCTCAAAAAGCAGGTCCAGGTAATCATCCTCAAACTTTTGACTGACCTTATCGCCTGTGACAGAATCCCCGACATCTCCGAGATATGCGTAAGCTGATATGGCTCCGATGGATTTTGAGAACTCAAGAAATTCCCTGATATCCGGGCATTCTGCGGCGGCAGGGATATAAAACCGGGCTGTAAAATCGCCCTTGAAAACTCCTAAAAGGTCATACTCATAATAGCCATGACCTGCATCCAGCAGATTTGCTTCCAGCTTCGGGGGTATTTTAAGATTGATTTTGTCTTTCAGGAATCTGACCAGCTTTTCACCCCTCCCGAAATTTTCGGTCAGCCTTTTTGCAAGAGCGTAAAGTATATGTCTTTCGGTTATACTGCCACCCTCCCGGCTTTTTGAAAGCGGTATGATATCGGCATCATAGTCAATGGTAATTCCGTAAGGGAGAAATATTTGATTGATGTTTTCAACTATCCGGCGATTCCTTTTACCCCTTTCCCTGGCATAACCGGACATAAATCCGGCTATTTTATTCAGAGAAGTATGGGGTATTCCATGCAAAGCCGCATAAGCTGTGGAAACCTGATCGGGATGATTGATCTTATGGCCGGCGAGAGGTGTTTTAGAAAAATCCGTACGGCATTCCATTCCGACCGTAACAGCCAGGCCTGTTATTTTTCCAGCTTCAATGAATTCGGCCGCGCCGCTGACTGAATCGTGATCCATGATGCCGGCTGTCTGCAGTCCGGACTGATAAGCCGTCCAGACCGCCTTTGACGGGGAATAGGGTGAAAATGAATAGAAGGTATGGATATGATTATTCACATCAATTCCCGCCTCAGGCCTGACCATCTTTCCGCAACGGATTTCCTCCATCAATTTTTCAAGGCTTTCAAGGCGGACTTTCACATCATCGTCATTCAGACCCGATATCAGAAAATCGTAATTGTCCATCAGATCAGCCCATTTCCTGTCCGCCGGTAACATTAATAGCCTGACCGGTCATATAATCAGATTCTCTTGAAGCAAGGAAAACCAGAACATTTGCAATGTCATCATAAGTACATCCCCTTTTCAATGGAACTGCATCAATATATTTCCTGCGTACTTCTTCCGCTGTGATCCCCTGGTTTCTGGCGTACTGATTGAATAAGGAATCAGGTCCTTCATTCCAGAGAGGTGAATCCAGGAGGTTCCCGGGGCAGATTGCATTTACATTGATGGAGTAGGGGGCCAGTTCCAATGCCAGGCTCTGCACCAGTCCGATTCCGCCGAATTTGCTTGCTGCGTAAGCTGAATTCTTCGCTGAACCTTTTTTACCCGATTTGCTGTTGATCTGGATAATCTTTCCCTTTGTATTCTTCTTCATTACGGGCACGACCGCTTTGGCTGAATTAAAAAAACCAACCAGGTTTACCTCTATCACCCTTCTCCATTCGTCCGTAGTGCATTCGTCGATAGGCTTTGCGATAAGGATCCCTGCATTGCAGACCAAAATGTCGATCCTTCCGAATTTATCTATTGCCGATTCCGCCATTTTTTCACAGTCGGAATATTTTGTCACATCTGTTTTCACAGCAAGAATATCTTCAAAAGTGGAAGCGATTCTACTCAATTGTTCCTGTTTTATATCGGCTATTACTACCTTCGCGCCTTCTTCATGCAAACGGATTGAAAGCGCTTCACCCAGGCCCTGGGCACCGCCTGTAATCACGGCAATCTTACCCTCCAGACGGGGGAGGTATTTGTTTTCCATCATAAGAAGCCTCCAATAATATAACATAAATGAATATATAAATAATTATCCAATATAATAATGATTAATTATATATTATTTGTCCTTATAATTCAACTGCTGTTTCACAATATATTTAATTTGAAGCAATTGACAGACTTTTAAATTTATGTTATATTAATGTCAATAATGTTATATTATTTAATTAAATAACATTATTTTGTTTCAAAATAACATTTTTGTTGAGGAGAATTATTATATGGCATCACCGGTAATAATGCCCCGGCAGGGACAATCAGTCGAAAGCTGTATCCTGACAAAATGGTATAAGAAAAAAGGTGATGCCGTGTCTGTCGGCGATTTATTATTCTCATATGAAACCGATAAAGCGTCCTTTGAAGCCGAATCAAATGCAGAGGGGACGCTTCTCGAAATTTTCTTCAATGAAGGCGATGATGTACCTGTTCTGACGAGTGTATGTGTTATAGGTAAGCCGGGAGAAAACACTGATGTATTCAAACCGGAAATTTCAGAAAAACCCTCCTCTTTAGACAGAATAGAGCCGGAAAAAAGCACCGGGACTTCTGGTTTTTTAAAAAGCGAGAGCGTCCCGGTTCCGGCTTCTCCCAGGGCGAAAAAGGCAGCTTCAAGGGCCTTTGCAGGTTACCGGATGGCAAATGCTACTGGACCTGAGGGACGGGTGATCGAAAGGGATATTTTGAAAATGATCGATAAGGGAGAGATCATGACACCGCCGGCAAAAGACGAATATGCAGGACAGTCTGTGGTGGGTACCGGCCCCGGCGGCAGGATCCGTACTATAGATCTTGAGGTACCGGTAAATGCTGAATTTACGGACCTGCCCGTTTCCAATATTCGCAAGATTATTGCAAAAACAATGTATTTGTCAGTTTCCACATCCGCCCAGCTAACGCTGAACACCTCTTTCGATGCTTCCGATATACTGGATTTCCGGAAAAAGATCAAAGAGAACCAGGATAAGCTGTCTATCCAGAACATCACGATCAATGATATAATATTATATACTGTATCACGGACCCTTTTGAAACATCCCGAAATTAACTCACACTTCCTGGACGATAAAGTCCGTCAATTCAGCCATGCAAATATAGGCATCGCGATAGATACGGAAAGAGGATTGATGGTGCCGGTAATTTTCAATGCTGATCTTATGTCGCTGGCTGAAATTGCGGCAGAGTCCAAACGACTGGGTGAGGAATGCAGGAAAGGGACGATAAACCCCGACCTTCTTAAAGGCGGGACTTTTACCGTCACAAACCTGGGAGTTCTAGATATCGAATCCTTTACCCCGATTCTCAATCCGCCGCAAACTGGGATTCTCGGGGTATGCAGCATCACTGCAAGGATGAGGACAGAAAATAACAGCCCGATTACTTATCCTGCTATGGGGCTTTCTCTTACCTTCGATCACCGGGCCCTGGATGGAATGCCGGCGGCAAAGTTTTTACATAATTTAAAGAAAAACCTGGAAAACTTCAGTATATTACAGGTGATATAAACGACTTAATTTGGACGAGGTAGATTGGCATGGTTTATGATTTAATCATAATAGGCGGCGGTCCGGCAGGTTATCACGCTGCACAAAGAGCCGGCGATGCCGGATTAACGTCTCTGCTTATTGAAAAAAATCATATAGGAGGGGTCTGTCTGAACGAGGGATGCATTCCCACAAAAACCATGCTCTATTCAGCCAAGATCTTTGATAATGCACTGCATGGAGAAAAGTACGGGGTCATTTGCAGTGATATCAAGCTGGACCATGCCGCGGTTATCGGCAGGAAGGACAAAGTTGTAAGGACTCTGGCAGCAGGGGTTCTTTCATCATTAAAAAAATCTCATGTTGAAATAATACAGGAAACAGCTGAGATTAAAGGAAAAAACAGCGAAGGATACCAGATAAAAGCGGGAAACGAAATTTATTCAGGGAAAAGGCTGCTGATTGCGACCGGGTCCAAGCCTGTTTTTCCAAAAGTTCCAGGCATTAAAGAAGGAATGGATAAGGGCAATATTTTGACGAGCAGGGAGATTCTGGATATAAAAAAGGTTCCGAAGTCATTGACGATCATCGGCGGGGGTATCATCGGCCTTGAAATGGCCTCTTATTTCAATTCTGCAGGTAGCAAGGTTACCGTTATCGAACTTCTGGATCATATTGCCGGTGAGGCCGATCTTGAGATATCCAAAATTCTCATGAATAATTATCAAAAAAAGGGAATAGAATTCCATCTTAAATCGATGGTTACTGAGATAAATGGCGTTACGGTTGTTTATGAAAAAGACGGTGAAAAAAGAGAAACGGTCGGAGAAAAAATTCTCGTTTCAGTGGGCCGGAGCCCGGTCACTGAGGGCCTGGGTCTGGATAAGATCGGGGTAGAAACTGAACGGGGCCGGGTCATGACTGACTTGCATGGACATACCAATATTCCTGAAGTTTTTGCGGCCGGAGATGTGAACGGTGTTTCCATGCTTGCTCATACTGCCTTTCGAGAAGCCGATGTCTGTATAAACTCCATGCTCGGAATTAAAGACGAGATGAGATATAATGCCATCCCCACAGTCATATATGCAAGTCCTGAAGTTGCTTCCGTCGGTGAAACCGAGGAATCGGCATTGGGAAAGGGAGTTGAATTCGATACAGTGAAGCTTTCAATGCGCTTCAGCGGACGCTATGTAGCTGAAAACGAAGGAGGAGACGGCATCTGCAAATTATTAATCGATAAAAAGCATGGCATGGTCATCGGAGTTCATCTGATCGGGAATTATTCCTCCGAGATTATTTCCTCAGCGGTTATGATGACTGAACTTGAACTTCGCGCCAGGGAAATTAAGGACATGATATTTCCTCACCCTACAGTTTCAGAGATTCTGAAGGAAGCAATTATTCAATTATTATAAAAGGAGTAGAGGCTATGCCTAAATCTCAATTCATTCATCCGTCTGAGGTGCGGAAGAGGGGGATGATAACCTTTGAAGACATTCCAGTCAATCAATACAGCAAAACAATTGATGAGGAAAAATCAAATTTCTCGAGGGAAGATTTCCTGCGGATTTACCGGGACATGGCAATCATACGGGAATTCGAGACCATGCTGAATTCTATTAAAACAACTGACGAATACAACGGAGTCCGGTATAACCACCCCGGCCCTGCACACCTTTCTACCGGCCAGGAAGCATCTGCGGTAGGGCAGGCTTATCTGCTGGATAGGGATGATTTTATTTTCGGTTCTCACCGCAGCCATGGCGAAATTCTTGCCAAAGGTCTTTCCGTTATTGAAAAACTTTCGGAAGCCGAACTGAAGCTGATCATGGTAAGTTATCTGGAAGGCCGGATTTTAAAAGCAGTGCAGGAATACAGCAAAAATTCTGGCATTAAAAATACTGCAGTGAACTTCCTGATCTATGGGGCTCTTTCGGAAATTTTTGCTAAAGATACGGGTTTTCAGCGGGGTTTGGGCGGTTCAATGCATGCTTTTTTTACACCTTTCGGTATTTATCCCAATAATGCTGTCGTCGGTGGCTCAGCCGACATTTCCGTCGGGGCAGCCCTTTACAAAAAGATAAACAGGAAAAAGGGCATAGTAATCGCCAACATCGGCGATGCTTCAATGGGATGCGGCCCGGTCTGGGAAGCAATCTGCCTAGCCTCTATGGATCAGTACAAAAAGATTTGGAATGGGGATGAAAAAGGCGGTCTTCCTCTGATATTTAATTTCTTCAATAATCAGTACGGAATGGGAGGCCAGACAAGCGGTGAGACAATGGGCTATGGAATACTGGCGCGCGTCGGGGCCGGGATAAATCCCGACCAGATGCATGCAGAAAGGATAGATGGATACAATCCCCTTGCCGTCATCGATGCAATCAGCAGGAAGAAAAAGATCCTGGAAGAGAAAAAAGGACCTGTTCTCCTGGACACGTTAACATACCGCTTCACCGGACATTCTCCATCCGATGCATCAAGTTACCGTACTAAAGAGGAAGTCGAGGAATGGATGCAAAACGATTCACTTGTTGAATATAAAAATAAACTTATTGCTGCGGATATAGCGAAAGAATCCGATTTTCTGAAATTACTGGAGTCATCTAAAGACCGCATAACAAATATATGTGCCCTTGCGGCGAATAATGATCTTTCCCCCAGGATGGACATCCTGAAAAAACCAGATCTTATCGGCGGTGTAATGTTCTCCAACAGGAAAGTTGAAAAGATGGAAGACCGTCCATGCGAGGTACTGATTCCTAAAGAGGAAAACCCGAGGGTCAAACAATTAAGATCCAAAATCCGGACTGGTATTCTGGACGGGAAACCTGTCCCTAAAAATAAAGTCTACCAGCTGCGTGATGGTATTTTTGAAGCTATAATCGACAAATTCTACACTGATCCGACCCTTGTGGCTTATGGAGAGGAAAACAGGGATTGGGGAGGAGCTTTTTCAGTTTACCGTGGTCTGACTGAATCCCTTCCATATCACCGCCTCTTCAACACTTCTATCTCAGAAGGCGCAATTGTAGGTTCGGCAGTCGGCTACGCCCTTTCCGGAGGACGTGTCATCGCTGAACTTATGTACTGTGATTTTCTAGGCCGCGCAGGCGACGAGGTGTTCAATCAGCTTTCAAAATGGCAGGCTATGAGCGCCGGTCAGCTTGTTATGCCGGCAGTGATCAGGGTTTCCATCGGTTCGAAGTATGGCGCCCAGCACTCTCAGGACTGGACGTCCCTTACAGCTCATATTCCAGGACTTAAGGTCGTGTTTCCGGCAACGCCTTATGATGCCAAGGGTCTGATGAACAGTGCTCTTGCAGGGACGGACCCGGTGATCTATTTTGAAAGCCAGCGGATTTACGACTATGGCGAGATGTTCCATACTGAGGGAGTGCCGGAGGAATACTTCGAAGTTCCTATCGGTGAACCGGATATCAAGAAAAGCGGCAGGGACATTACGATTCTTACGGTCGGAGCGACCCTCTATACTGCTGTCGCTGCAGCCCGGATACTTGAAGAAAAGTTCGGCCTGTCGGCAGAAATTATCGACGCAAGGTCTCTTGTACCGTTTAAATATGATATCGTGATAGAATCTGTGAAAAAAACCGGAAGGATCGTTCTGGCAAGCGATGCATGTGAACGCGGATCGCATCTGAAGGATATTGCTCAGAATATAACGGAGCTTGCCTTCGATTACCTGGACGCACCTCCTGTCGTGATAGGCGCCAGGAACTGGATCACACCTGCTTATGAACTGGAGAAATTTTTCTTTCCACAGCCGGAGTGGATCATCGATTCTATACACCAGAAAATACTTCCGCTTCCCGGCTACACTGCGAAAATAAATTTTACCTATCTCGAGCAAATGCGGCTTAACCGGTTAGGCATATAAAATTCCGCTAATTGCAGGAATTGATGCATATTATGAAGCATGGCTTGAGAACGCCAGGAACTGAAATATAGTTTGGACAAATTTCCTGCAGATAATTATATTCTAAAAAAAGTTAGAATCAAAGAAGGATTTTATGAATTTTGAATTGATGCACCCCAGCGATGAAATCGTTCATATGATGCAGCGTATTTACAGGTTTGGAATGACGACAACCTCCGGGGGAAACATATCCATTCTGGACAATAAAGGGGATATCTGGATTACACCTGCAGGAGTGGATAAGGGTTCACTGACCAGGGGGGACATCATCCGCGTAAGGCCTGACGGCAAAGCCGTAGGTCCTCACAAACCATCTTCCGAACTTCCATTTCATCAGGCGATATATCAAAGCAGGAAGGATTTCAAAGCCGTCCTCCATGCGCACCCCTCTGCGCTTGTCGCTTTTTCCATAGCCCGGAAGATACCTGATACGAGGATCATTCCACAGGCATACTATATTTGCGGAACTGCCGGATACGCTCCTTATGCAGTACCAGGAAGCATGGAATTGGGCAGGAACATATCCCGTGTTTTTGAAAAAGGCTTTGATACTGTCCTTCTTGAAAATCATGGCGTAGTCACAGGTGGCGATTCGCTTTCCAGGGCCTTCCAGAGGTTTGAAAC
>CAYPRX010000003.1:0-5379 GCA_964413265.1 uncultured Brevinematales bacterium | reverse complement strand
GTAACCCCTTTTTCAATGGGAAGGGCGAGGTAAACATCGTATTTTTCCTCGTTAATTCCCGGAATTCCCTTGAAATCTGGATTGGCTGAGCCATGCTTGTCATAAACCGGCCTTGATTCCCTGAGAGCCAGCCCCGCAAGGCCTTCAGTTATACTGATTTTCAATCCCAGGACCTTCGGATCGAGGCCAATATTGGCAAAGATTGTCAATTCTCCGGCCGGCTCGTCGTAGTAATAAATGGAACAAATTGTTGATTTCATGAAATCCGATATCGCGAAGGCTGTCCTGTTCAATATTGTGCGCAGGTCTATACTGTCCCTGTAAATATTATTGAGCTCCATGATATTGAAAAGAAGATCTATCTGTTTCATGAGTTCCTCTTTATTTTATTATTGAATAATGCCGTCAAAATAAGGCTGCAGCTATGGCTGACGCGGTTAATCCAGCATTTTAAATGCAGGAGAGGAGTATGTCAAGAATAAAATTCTGAATAAAATTCTGACTTAACGATCTTAAATAGACAATAATTCAACTTCCAGTCCGCAATCGTCCTGTAAGTTGAGCCGAAACGGGGTGACATGCCGAAAAAGCGGAATTCATATCGATCATACAATTTTGATTATTAAAATATTCGCTTTCCTGATCTTTACATAAATTATTGTGAATATTATGTTACAATAATTTAATGATTTATATAATATATTTAACAAAAAAATAATATTTAATTAATATATAAAAATTGACAATTAATTTTTCTATAAATAAAATTAGCAAAATTTATAATTAACACTAAATATTATGCACTCCTCATTCTGTCTAATTTAATTTTCAATTCGATAGTAAAAGGAGGAGGTTATAAGGAGAAAGAAATTAAAATTAGTACTTGTGATGTTCACTGTTCTTGGATCCCTTATAGCCGGACAATCGCTCTTCGCTGAAAGCAGAGGCAAAGTTCTTATTATTATGCGGCCTAATAACCCGGCGGATGACCCGGCTAACCCGCCCAAGCTCATCGGTGATTATATGATCCTCAGAGAATTTGGTGTGATGAAAACAGCTCTGATGGATGCTGGCTTCACTGTTGTCGTCGCGACTGAAATTGGTGATCCCGTGGAAGGACAGACAGTGTCTGTCAAGCCTGATCTCAAGCTTTCCGATGTAAAGGCAGCTGACTACAAAGGCATAATGCTGCCGTGCATGCATTCAGCTTCTAATCCGCCTGAAGCTGTCAGGATTATAAAAGATGCTATTGCTAAGGGAGTACCGATAGCCGCTCAAAATGGAGGAGTCTTACTACTGGGTATGGCTGGCGGATTGAAGGGCAAGAAATTTACTACTTCAAGTTTCATAGCAAATTTTATTAAGGAAGGCACCTATTCCGGTGATGACGTGGTTCAAGACGGCAACATTGTGACATCCAGCTATTGCCCATTCATGGCGCATTATTTTAGAGGGGGACAAGACACCACCCTGGAACTTACCCAGATGTTTATTGCTATATTGCAATAGACCATAAGCAGCGGGGTGGCTGATACAATCAGGTAAGCGAAGAATGTGCGGGAAGTTCCTTCCAAAGGAGCTTCTCGCCATCATAATGATTTTTTAATAATAAAACTCATCGGGTTTAATCTTTCCGCGAAATAATCTGTAAACTAAAATAGAATATGCCATCACAACGGTCATTCCTGCGAGAGTAAGTACTGCCATTATCTTCAATGTAAGAATTGGCGATGAGATATTGAAAACCGTAAGGCTATGATTCATGGTGCCTGAAATTGTTACCATATTCGGATATTGCAGCGCTCCCATTGTAATCCATACTCCAATAAAAAAAACGGAAGCAGCCAGGAATATTCCTTTATATGTATCTTTAATCAATAGATACTTCACAATCCCCAGTGCGGCTATAGACATCATTATTCCAATCCAAAAAATAATTCTCGACAATGACTGCTGACGGATCCATGCCGATGCAGCTGCAAGAATGATAAACAAAATAAGGGCAAATATCCATATCCAATTCCCGATCTTAACAGCCTTTTCCTTCAGTTTTTCAGTTGTTCTTGTAATCATATAGGTTATTCCCTGCATCAGGACAGCTGATAATCCCATAAATGATAAAAGAACAGAGCAGGGGTTAATCAGACTGAGAAAGCCGCCTTTAAATTGCCCGTTTCTATCCAGGGGAATGCCGTATATAATATTTCCGAAAGCAAGACCTATTATAAGAGGAATAATGAAACTTGAAATCGTGAATACTGTTCCCCAAAAAACCCTGCCATTCTCAACATGCCACCAGAATTCAAAGGAAGCAGCCCTGAAAATTAGTGCCGCTATCAAAGCCATAATCACAGGATATAATGAACTCAATAATAATGCATAGACACCGGGAAATACGGCAAATAATGCAGTTCCTGCTGTTATTCCCCATACTTCATTCCCATCCCAGAAAGGCCATATTGAATTCATCATTATTTTCTGCTCATCCCTTTGAAAGAACGGAAGCAGCATTCCTATGCCAAGGTCGAAACCATCCAAAACAGCATAAGAACAAAATAGAAATATTAAAATGATAAACCACAGATTTTGCCAGAAAACGATATTATCCATTTTCTTCCCCCTATTCTGCGGGACCTTTACGGATCATTCGGAAAAGAAAAACTATAAAAACTGTGAGCAGTATGATGTATATAATTGAAAGAACCAGTAATGATGCCATAACGGTAAAACCTGATAAAGAAGTTGATGCACCCTGTGATGTTTTAAGGATGCCATAAACAACCCAGGGCTGCCGACCGATCTCAGCTCCTAACCAGCCCATCTCGTTTGCAAGATAAGGCATTGGGACTATTGCAATCATAAAAATCTGAAACCACTTTGTTATAAAAAGTTTTTTACGTATAAGAAGAATAAGTCCAATGACCCCTGCCAAAACAAGAATCGCCGCAACAAAAACCATTATATGGAACGTGGTAAAAACAATATTTACAGAAGGCCAATATTCTTTTGGATAATCTTTCAACCCTTTGTAAACTGAGTTAAAATCACCGGTCTCAAGAAATGAAGTCAGTTTCGGAATGCTGAATTCAAAGTTAATTCTTTCATGCTTTTCATCAGGAATCCCAAAAACAATCAAAGGCGATCCGGCCTGAGTGTTGAAGATTCCCTCGTATGCCGCTTCTTTCTCAGGCTGGTATTTAGAAACCTCAAGGTTATGGAAATGTCCCAGAACTGGCTGTATAAGTGATGTTATAATAAGAATAATTATTGAAAGGGTCAGTAACTTCCTGGCTATTTCAATTGATTTGCCTTTTAATAAATAGTAAGAGGCAATGGCGCCTGTAAAAACCGCTCCTGTTATCCAGCCAGATGTGACAGTATGAAGGAATCTGATGCCGCTTGATGGGTTAAAAATTGATGTAAACAGATTATCCAGGACAAGTTGATTATTTAAAATTTTATATCCTGCAGGTGTTTGCATCCATGAGTTCGCTGATAAGATCCAGAAAGCTGACAGGTGAGAACCTATAAATACCAACAGTACAGACAGCCAATAGATAAATGAAGAAACTCTTTTTCTTCCAAATAGCATAACAGCCAAAAAAACGGATTCAAGAGTAAAGGCCGATATACTCTCAATTGCTAATTGAATCCCTAAGATTCCTCCAACTGCTTTTGAGAATTCCGACCAGTTGGTCCCGAATGAGAGTGGCAAAAGAATGCCTGTTGCCACACCCAAAGCAAATACCAGGGCTAGAATGCGGATCAGGAATGATGACAACTTTAAAAACAGGTCGTCTTTTTTTATTATATAATATGTTTCAAGGATTAATATAATGAGTATAAGACCGAGTGTTGTGGCAGGGAAAATAAAATGAACGCTCAATGAAAGGCCGAATTGAATTCTTGAAAGTAATAAAGTATCCATAATAACCACACAAAATATAATTTTTACAGGTATAGAATTTAATACTAGAATTGAAAATGTCAAGTGATTTTACATTTATAACCAATATTTTTATCATTTTAAAATACATTATCTCGATGAATTTGATCAGAAAATTATTTTTCTGATAATGGGCAAAAGCCAATTCTTCTGATGAAAATATGAATCGTTCAAAATCTTCTGTGATAGATATTGCTTGGAAATTTTATCAGGCACGTTAGCCCGTTCCTGCCTTTTAATGATACGGTGCCGTTCATCTGGTTTTCGACCAGAATATAAATCAAATTGAATCCCAGAGTGTCTTGATTCCTGAAAACGAATCCATCCGGCAAACCGACGCCATTATCGGAATATTGTAAGACATACATATTTTTATCTGTTTTTTGGCATGTCAAACTGATGGAAATAATTCCTTTTCTGTTTTCCGGAAATGCATACTTTATTGAATTTGTCATAAGCTCGTTAAGTATCAACCCTAAAGGAATGGCGGTGTCAATTATCAGATAAAGATCGTCTAATTTTAAATCGAGGGAAATTTTATCATAACTGACCATGAATTTCTGAAAAATCAAATCAGAAAACTTTTTAATATATTCCCTGAGTGAAATTTGAGATACATTACGGGTATCAAAAAGCATTTCATGCACTAATGATATCGATTGTATCCTTTGTTCCATAATTTCAACTAATATTTGAATATCTTTATTATCGGCGAATTTCTTTGTCTGAAGGTAAAGCAAAGAAGAAATCAACTGCAGCGTGTTTCTTGTCCTATGAAAAAGTTCCCTGATAAGTGTCACTTTCTCAGTTAAAGCGCTGGAAAGTTCAGCGTTTTTCGATATAATTTCGTGTTCGTGAATAGATCGTTCTGTAATATCATGGCCAATACAGATCAAGCTGACCGTTTTTCCATTTTTATCGAATTCCGGAACAATGGAGTACTCCAGATATAATGTTTTTCCATCTGCATTAACCCAGGTAAAACTCGTGGTCTGGGGTTCTCCCGTTTTGATAACAAACCTTAATTTTCTTTCGTAATCCTTTATAGTCTGATACGGTACCCTTGGAATATCAGGATAATACTTATTAATAACTTCACCTGCAGACAATCCGCTGGCTTTTTCCCATCTATGGTTTACATAAGTACGATGGAGGTCAGTATTATAACGAACTATCAGATCCGGAATATTTTCAATAAGGGTCTGATAACTTTTCATCCTTGTTTCCAGTTCCTTCTTTCCGACTTTCCTTTTGCTAATATCTCTAACCAAAGCCATATCATATTTCCCGCCTGCATACTCAAAATAGTTGGCATTGATCTCAACTGGAATTACGTGGCCATCCTTTGTCCAATGAGTGCTTTCAAATAACAAGTTTTTTTTTATTTTAAGTTTATTCCAGTGCTGCGGCCAACGTTCGGATGTATAATCCGG
>CAYPRX010000002.1:0-139898 GCA_964413265.1 uncultured Brevinematales bacterium | reverse complement strand
ATCGAAAGTACCGCCGCCAAAATCATAAACGGCCACAATTCCTTCCTTTTTCTTATCAAGACCATACGCAAGGGCTGCTGCTGTTGGTTCATTGATGATGCGCTCGACTTTAAGCCCGGCTATTGTACCGGCGTCTTTGGTAGCCTGTCTTTGCGAATCGTTAAAATAAGCAGGAACTGTAATAACTGCTCTTTCGACCTTCTCACCGAGATAATCTTCAGCTGCCTGTTTGAGCTTCATCAGCACACGGGCTGATATTTCCTGCGGACTGAACTCTCCCCCTCTTGTACTGAACCTTACATCATTGTGTGGACCGGCTTTGACCTTGAATGCAGCCATTTTGATTTCTTTTTCAGTTTCTTCTATGCGTCTTCCAATAAAACGTTTGGCGGAATAGATAGTATTATCGTGATTTGTAATCATTTGATTTTTCGCTGGCTGACCGACAACAATTTCACCCTTGTCAGTAAAAGCAACGATTGAAGGTGTTGTTCTCGAACCTTCCTGATTGGGAATTACGATAGGCTGTCCGTTTTCAACGATTGAAACAACAGAATTTGTTGTGCCAAGATCTATTCCTATAATTTTTCCCGGCATGTCTAACTCCTCATTTTACTTTTTTATTTTTTTACCAACTTTGACTTTACTGTGCCTGATGACTGAATCGCCCAGCATATACCCTTTTTCAAGTTCATCGACGACAGTTTTTTCAAAGGGGATATCATCCCTTTCTTCCATCAGAACAGCCTCATGAAGATTTGGATTGAATTCCTTACCCACTACATCAATAGGCTTTACGCCGATTCGATCGAAAAAATGCATTATACCCCTCTGTGTTACGCATAAACCATTATAAAGTTGTTCGAAGTTCTTTGATTTTTCCGTGCTTTTCAAAGCTCTTCCAAAATTATCAAAAATAGGCAGCAGCTCTGACAAAAATCTCCTTGTTGATTCAGTGGCCGTCTCTTCCATCTGTTTTAAAATTCGCTTGCGGTAGTTATCGAACTCCGCAACTTTTCTGCGGTAAGAATCATCAAGAGCAGCAATTTCGCTCTTGAGCAGTTCAATCTCTTCTTTTAAACTCTTAATCTCCGATTCTTCCTTACTTTCATAATGATTTACCTTTTCATTTGTCTCTTGATTTGACTTGTCCGCTCCTTTTTCCATTAATTCTTCATTTTTCTGCTCGTTCTGATCACTCATTGTACAATCTCCTGATAACACAATAAAAAATCTTTGTCTTAAATTTAAACATCACGATAAAAAAAGTCAAGTTAGATATTTTTGAAGCATTTAGATATAACTTAAAACACTATAGAACCCGTTAATAATACCGTAAGTCCGCTGATATTAAAAGTATACTCGGTATATTGAGCACCTACATACCCGTATAAAGAGAGATTAAGTGTAAAATCATAGATTGGATTCCAGCTTATGGTGGGACCGATTAAAAAGGAATAATCCACGAAGTTGCCTATGGCTGTGAGGAAGAAAGTTATATTCTGGTCGATAAACTCATTGCAGGAGGTGCTTACAAGCCAGTTATATGCATAAAAATCGCTCATTGTAAAAGCCGGCTGTCCCATCAGTTCGGCCTCTTGGATTGCATTGTAGAAAAGACTGTTTGTCAGGTAATTCTGCGTATAGCCGTCTGATTTATAGTAGAATTCAACTGTTACGGAAATCCTGTCGGATAATTCCCAGTCGAATGTTTTTACAAAACCGATAGCTACCTTTGTTACGAGCTGGTTAGATACGCTGTAAGGAACAAGATAAGTTGTTGAATAGGGGCCATACCCCACAGTTACATTGGAAGAAGGTGAATAAATCGGCAGATTGTCGCAATCGGCAAAGCTTGCCTCACCCCTGAAATCCACCCAGTTGAAGAGCCTTGTTGTAAGATCGAGAGCATAAACAGGATGATAATCGTTCTTTGCCCAGATAGCGGCGGCTATTTCGACAGGGCTGATCAGAAACTCGGCTTTTCCTGCAAAAGCCAGGTCCTGGGGATCGTTAGCCCCGTTCATGTTTATAAATCCGTAGAGGTTCGCTGAGGTACCGAAGGGAATATGAGTCTTCAAGCCATAAACCCCTTCAATATACTGGCTGTAAGCGCCGGATAGAGCTACGAAAGACTCTTTCTGGATATTTATTAGATCGCTCGGGCTCCAATAATTGCCAACTCCCCATTGAAGCACCTGTTTTCCGGCCCTGAAGTAGACTGCGTTATTGATATTGGCGTCCATGAACAGTTCCTGTATGTTCAATGTGGTGATATTCGATGTTGATATATTTGTTGAAGGAGTTGCCGACCCTGTAAAGGCCTCCGCGGCAATCGAATTTATGGGAATATAATTTGCCTGAATGTTGGCAAAGGCCTTGACGCCCTGGGTCAGCCTTATATCGAGAAAAAGATTGCCCTCTGTAACCGGGAACCACTGGTTCTGGTCTGCGTTAGTTGTACCCTTCAAAAAGCCGGCCGTCATATTGTATCCGGTAATGCTCTGTATATTGCCAGTTAATGAAACACTTTTCTGGTTCGCATTTGAAACAAGAGCATTCGAGATGATCTTGTTCGTATCGACCATTGTTTCACCCTGAAAGAGACTGCTCTCATCAGGAATATTTATATCCGGATATGAAAAACCGGCTATAAAAAGTACCAGAAATAAAAACAGTATTATTTTTCGAATCATTTTAGCCTCTCTCTCAAAAATTATTAATCCGCCGGTTTTATTCCCTGCGGTTTTTTCGATGTTAACTACTTGCTCAAATTCTCAAGGTATGCCTTTGTGAAGATCGAATTATCAAGATCGGCCAGGGATATTCCAGACAATTCACCGATAGACTTGTTTCCCTTGTCGAACTCGTCTATCCATATACCCTGTACCCATATGTATTTCCCTTCGATCTGTGTCCATTTCGGATAATAAGCAGTCTGCATCAATGTTCCTGAAAGGGAATAACTCTGGACCTTGTAATCAATGAAGGTATTTTTATCCAGCCAGTAGACCTGCTTGGGATACGTAACGTCGTTAACGATACCGACCATAGTTACCTTATAAGTATCAATCTTTCCAAGTTTTTCTTCCTCTATCATTTCTTTACCCTGAGCGTTAGTGTCAACCCTGTAAAGCTCTGAATATTTCCTCTTTTCAAAATCCCCCATTCTTGCGTCCGAACCGGCTATCGTTTCATCGCGGTTTATCGTCTGGAATGTCCTCGTATTCGGCAGATAAAGGAAGAACTCATTACCCACTCTGAGATAGCCCCTTCCCTTTTCGGATTCCGGGAACGTCTCCACTATGAGAATGGAATCTGTTTTGTCTTTCCTGTAGAACACCATTGATATTTCTTTAATTCCCTGCCCCACTCTCTGCTGAGTTATATCTATTTTACATGTTATATCCTTGAACTGGTCCTGCATATCGTCCATCTTTTTCAGGATTTCAGAGCCCGCCGGGAGGGCCCATAAGCTGACTGTAAAAAACAGGCTTGATAACGCCGCCATAACAGTGTTCATTCTAAACATATTCAAATCTCCTTAATTATCTTTAATTCACTCGTATTGACGCAGGGCTGCAGCGGCGGCAAGGTTTGCGGCCCTCCTTGCTGGAAAATAAGCTATGGCGATGAGCATGTTAAGAATAAGTATGAGAAAAGTCAGTATGCCGTTTCCGCCGAAACCGCTTAAAAAGAAACCGACCAGGACGAAAATGGCAAGCAATGAGTTTACCAGCCATCTCCAGATGTGTTCATCATACCGTATTAAGATATACTCCAGCATAAAAATAACCAATAATAAAATTATTGTAAATGGTTTGCCCAGAGTGAAAACAAAGTTTAAATGTTTATTGACAAGAAGCATGCCGAACATGCTGCTCGTATCTATTGTCAGGAGCGATATCAGTAATATCAGGCCGAAAGAAAAGATTATTCCAACCAGGCAGCCTATCATTGTCAGAAAAAAAGTTTCAAGAATGAATGAGATCTTTACATCGGACTTCTGCATGCCAATTGACCTTATCGTTCCGATTTCCCTGGTCCTTTCCCTGATGGTCATTCTGAGAGTATTAAGAACTCCTATCAGTATGACAAAGAATAGGATCATAACGGCAACCAGCGAGATCAAATCCAGCCCATGCTGCATATCTATTAAAAAGCTTGCAGCTTCGTACATCGTACTGACATCATAGTATGATCCCTCGAATTCTTCCTTCATCGCCTTCCTGATCTTTTTCTGGAGCCCGTCAGTTGTTGATGTCCTCGGCAGGAGCTTCCATTCGGTGCCAAGCACTGCTGACAGTTTATCGCTAATTGAGCTATTATAAGCATTGCTGACATGAGAAGTGTCCAGAGGTAGATTTCTCAAAAATGAGTGATAGAAATTATTTTCACCTATGAAGACAAGGTCCTTCGCCATCCCCTTTCCCGGTTTAAAAACAGCTCCTATTTTATATACATTTGTAGTGCTGCCGCCGAATTTGTTTTGATAGATTCCCTTAATTGCAGCGCCGATCCCGGTATGGAGTTTCTCAAAGACAGAGATGCTCAAAGCCGCCGAATTCGTATTGGTCACCATAGCCCAGCTTCCCTGAGTAACAGGGAGACTCTTGATTATCAGGTCCATCGAATCACTATTCGTATAGAAAGTCAGGGCCGCGGTTTTAACATTATATGCCCCCGAATAGAAATCTCCATAATAACCTGCAAGACCTGGCTTCAGCAGTTCATGGATCTTATTGGCAGCTACAAGAGCAGCCTGAGGATCGTCCATACGGTTTAGTACAACCTGAAGGGGACCGCTTTCATAAGGTTTGAGCCCTCTCAGAATCTTCATCATATTAATCGGAGTATAAAACGCCATACCGGCTCCGCCGGTCAATTCTTTAGATGTCGCAACTAGAGTAAGGTCTGCCGACTGAACCTGTCCGTCAACAGTTGTAAGACGGACCTTGAGCTGGTCTCCGACTTTTACATTCAGGTCTTTTGCCTTTTCAATGCCCATTACTACAGGATTTTCTATCGTGTGATTGGTGAAATCGTAAATATTCCCCTTGTCTAAGGTATTCCTCAAATAATCTATTGCATCGCTGTCAGGCATGCCTACAAGTGCCATCATTGTCGACTTTCCATTGCCCACAACCCTAGTAAAAACGGCAAGGTAATTATTAACCTCTTTTACTCCCTTGACGCTCTTTATCAGGCTGATTATCCTTTGCCTGTCTCTTATAACTGAATTCTGGCGGTATCCATTCTCATATCCGTTGATGCTGACATGTCCGTAGGAATAGACGAGCCATTTGTTTAAAATAACATCGGTAAGACCTTTAGTGAAAGAACTTGTCGCAACGAGGATCATCATGCCTATTGCAATGGCAAGGCCCAGGAAAAAATTCCTCCTTTTCTGTCTAAGTAGATTTCTGAAACTTATTTTAATGAGTAAACCCATAGATTTCTCCTTCAGTCTCTGGCAATAGCTTCAAGCGGTGTAATATTTCTTGCTACTATATTCGGATAGATATAAGCCATAAAAGTCACCAGTGCGAGGAGTACAATGCACCCCAATATATCTACACCATTAAGTATTGGATTCAGAACATCGCCTCCGAAAAGGACTTCGAGTGCGCCGTTCGTTCCCCCGCTTATTTTAACCTTCGTGAAAAGCCAGGCAATAATCCCCCCGCTTACTATGCCAAACCCGCCGAAAATCCCCGAAAGTATGGCTGTTTCAGCCAGGAACATGCCAGATATGAAATTCTTACCGGCGCCCACTGCACGCATCATACCGATCTCAGTTGTTCTCTCAAGCGCGGCCATGGACAGCGTATTTGTAATTATTATGACGGCTACAAAAAAAAGTATGCCCACGAATACGTAAAGCACTATCTTCATAATCGTTGCAAGGTCGCCAATCGTCCCGGAGGCTTTTTTCCATGTTACTGCTTTTACGCCAAGATTTGAGTTCGATAAGACCGTATTCAGCTTTTCTATATATCTGTTTGGATTATAAAATGGCTTGATCTTAACAAAGACAAGATTATAAACTCCAATATCATTATTGACATTGGCTACCGTTTTTCTTTCCCCCCTCTTCAGACTGCCGATCTTATAGGCCGAATTCCCTGTTTCAACCTGTTTAACAATGCCGCCTTCATTGAAAAGACTGTCCAGATTGTCTTCGGAGCTGAATATTTTCTTTTTTTCACCAGTGATATTGGTAACTGTATCCTCCGCGTTATTGTAAGCGAAACATTCCCTGAATGATTCCAGGTCCAGTATGCTGTAACCGCCGTTTCCGTTTCCGCCGCCCCAGAAATTATCAAGTATTTTATATTTTATTATTCCGACAACAGGAGTCCTTATATCCATCTGAGAACCGGATGAATTCATACCCATTAAAACAATATTTGATTGTATGTTAAGAGACTGGAGGTTGGATTTCGCATCAGGGCTGAGGTTACTCTCTATAAAGGGCGCATCCACCGGAGTAAGCCAGACATCCATCTGGTTGTACATTGCAGCTTGCCCACCTCTTGTCACAAGACATCCCTTCATGCCGTTAGAGAGGAGCCTTCCCTCAACAGCTTCGATATTGCTTTTGAACATCTTTTCATACTTGTCTATATCGACTCCGAGCAGGGCGGTATAACCCATGTCCCCCCTGTCGTTGAGTACCATGGTTACACCCCTGCAGACCGGTATATAGCTGTCAATATAAGTTAAAGTCTTCAGAACATTATCAATATTGGTATAATCAGAAATAGATTCTGTCGGATCGATACCACCCCCTGCGACGACAGCCTCATTTTTCTGGTTTGTAGACATAATTACGTAGTCCCCTGTAAAACGTTCGACTATATTGTCATGAAGCCCCTTTTCCATGCCCGTAACTACCGCGCTTCCGAGCGTCATAAGAAGTGCGCCGAGAAAAATGATTATTCCTATTATAAGGCTTTTTCCCTTATGCCGGAGGATGTTACGCGCGGCTATTTTTATAATCAGACTCATTTTTTCCCCTCTCAGTGATTAAGAATTTCTCTTGAAATGATCATTCCATCCTTTATCTTTACTACATCTTTTGCATATTTCAGCACATCCGGATCATGAGTGGAAAATATGAAGGTCGTTTTTTCAATCCTGTTCAACTCCTGCATAAGTTCGAGGATTGTAGCACCGGTTTCAGAATCAAGATTGGCTGTTGGTTCGTCTGCAAGAACTATATCCGGATTCGTTACAAGCGCCCGTGCTATAGCCACTCTCTGCCTCTGCCCGCCGGAAAGTTCAGCAGGTCTGTGCCTCACATATTCCCTGAGGCCTACTTCCTTAATAAATTTATCAGTTTTTTTCCTTATCTCTTCCTTAGAAAATTTTTTCATAAGCAGAAGCGGAAATTCGACGTTCTCCCGGACATCAAGAACTGGAATAAGATTAAAGGTCTGGAATATAAACCCTATTTTAAAAAGCCTGATATCTGTCAGCTGTTTATCCGCCATATCGGTGATCTCCTCACCGTTGATCTTTATACTCCCCTCAGTCGCATTGTCTATACACCCTATAAGATTCAGCAGGGTCGTTTTACCGCTTCCAGACGGTCCGACTATCGAGAAGAAATCTCCTTCCTCCACGCAAAGATCTACACCCCTTACCGCATGAACTGTAGTATTGCCCAGGGGATAATCTTTCTTCACTCCGTTTAACTCGATGATATTCATTTTGCCTCCTCTATTGATATCACATGTTTTTTAGTATAATAATACATAATTAATAGGAATAAGACAATAGTAATGACGCATTGTAACTAAATTTATTGCATCTCCAGCTCCGAGTTTTTTATCAAATGACAAATAAGGATCACCACATAACTATTGATTGGTAAGGAATTACCCCCTGGGAGAATCGAACTCCCGCTGCAGGGATGAAAACCCTGTGTCCTAGCCACTAGACGAAGGGGGCATATTGAGGCTTGATAAAGGAAAATATTATACGATGAAGCGCTTCATCTGTCAAAAAAACTTTTTATGACAGGCCTTTCCTGGTTACTCAAGTTCGAAACTCACTGAAACCCTGGCTGTAATGCTTATCTGGCCCGGTGATATGGTGCTTCCCTCACTTGCATAGTTATTATTTTCCGAATATGAGGCGGCGTTTTGAACCTGCTGCACGTTCTGCGTCTGTCTGAATGTCCTGCTGCTTTGCCAGTAATTATTCCCATAATACCACGATCCTGACTCTTCATTTATTGAATATGCCCTGCCGATCGTTATGCCGAGCTTTCCAGCCATAGATTCCGCTTTCTCTTTTGCCGCCTCTATGGCCGTCTCCCTGGCCTGATCTCTGTACTTTCTAAGGTTAGTTGTAAGGAATTGAATACCCTGGACATAATTCGCACCCGCCTCCAGAACCCCGCTTAAAACATCCTCGTATTTAGACAAGTCATTGAGAGTTATGACAATATTTTTTCTTACAAAATATCCGGCAAACACATTTCTGTAAACATTAGAAACCAGTACTTCCTCGTATGTCGGTTCTATGGTAAAATAATCCGTCTGAACATTTTTCCTGTCTACCCCATACTTCTCTACCACCGCTATTATGGCTCTGAGAGCCTTGTCATTCTCGTTTTTAGCTTTTATTAATATCTTGTTTGAAGTCTCAACTCCAAGAACTATCACGACCTCGTCAGGGACCACTTTAATTTCAGCCTCACCGGCGACGCTGATTAGCCTGGGAAAATTTCTCTCCTGGGTCCATGAAAGCGATGCGAGTCCGAAAATAATCACAGATGCAATCAATACAGCTTTTTTCATTTATCCTCCAAAAATTTTTATTAAAGATTCATTTTAATTATTTTATTAAGGCAGGGAGGAATAGTCAAATTAGATTACTCCGTTTCCAAATACCCTCAAAACAGCCCGACCGGTACTACAGCCCGTCTTTTGACATTTTAAAATCTGCCCTGTAGAATTAAATTTTTATAGGAGATTCTGGAATGATTGTTGAAATAGAGTCCTGTTACTGCCGGAGGGTCAAATTATGCTTATGAAATACGACAGGATACTCGGCAAATTTATCCGGAGAGCATTATGGATGAATGATCCCATGTCACTTGAATTCCGAATGTTTTTTATGGAGATGATAACGGAGATAAGAAACCTTTCGGGCAGGAGCTTTAACGCAGATATCACATTAAGCGACCTGAAAAGGACAATAACCAGCATCACAGAAAAATACCCTTCTTTAAAAAGTATTTCCCTTAACACAGTAATAAAAACAATGAATACAATGGATTCCATTTCAAAGGCAGGAGACCTTTTTTCAATAGCGTCGGCTGTTTCAGCATCATGGCTCTCCATAGGGACCCTTTTTATCGGCCCTCTCCCGTACCTGCTGCTTAAGGTTTTCGCACCGGGCCGCTTGAAATGCGGTGTTATTATGGGTGTCGGCGGACTAATCGGTCTGGAATTATACGATATAAAGCAGCTTACGCCCGACAGGGAAAAAATGCTGATACCTAATTCAGCCGTTATATCAGGTGTTTCAGCCCCAGTTATTCTATTAATTTCCATATTGGCACCGGCCTCTATGATTTTTATAAAAATGACAGGGATACTTTTGTCTATTTTCCTGTTTACAGTATTCCTGACAGGCCTTGGATTGAAATTTTTAAAGGGCCATAAAGAAAAAATCAGAGAAATTCCATCAGGTGACGACCCCTTCCGTTTCAAAACTCCTCCCGAAACTTCGATTATCTCGAATTTCAAACTTGATGTAGAGGAATCACGGTTTTTATTCAGTCTCTATCACGCACTTGCTTTAGAAAGCATCGAAATCACATCAGACCCAAAAATAAAGGCCGATAAAAGGATATGGATCGATAAATGGAAAAGCGATGTTGAAAATGAAATCTCGGGGGGACTGGTAACAGACCTGGAACTGATGAAAAGTGTTATTTCCGGTCCTTTGCAGCAACTTTCAAAATTCAAAATTATACTGATCCTGATGGAATGCGCTCTTTATAAACCTTTTTTCAGCCTGAACGATCTCCCGGATATTTCTATCCCGATTCGCGACAGTACAATCCCATTGAAAAGCCTTAACACACTCGCGCAGGAAATGGGCGTGATGTTCCAGCCCGGCAATTTCAGAACGGTTTATCAGAATTCCATACGTTCGCTTAATTCCTTGAATATCATTAAACAGATAGTTCGGGGTATAGCATTGCCTTCCACGTACATTTCCGCCCCTTTTGCCGTAATCTCGAATGAAATCGGAATTATCAAGTCGCCGGCCGGTTTTGACCATCCAGGTATTATCAATTCCTCTGAGTTGTTTATTGGCGGCGGTATAATACTTGAAAAAGAAATGCATCCTCTTATATGTAAAATCGCTCAGTCGAGTTCTTATTCAATTCTCTGCCAGGCCGCCAGGCTTGAAACAATTTATAAAACTATTATGCCTGGTTCCGAAGATTATCATAATTTTCTGAAATTGGTAATAAGCCTTGAAACCGATCTTCGAAATTCTCTGGTGAAGAAGTTTAATGAAAATAGCTCAGACAGGGAGGAACTTAAAGGTTCAGTTCATTTTCTTGAAGTAAGCATAAAAAGGGCACAGGAAAGGCTTAAGGAAGTACTTAAGGGGTGATTCCCAGTAAAGCCGGCATTATTTTAATTCTTTTATCATTCCTGCCAGATCAAAAATAAATCTTGCAGTCATTCCCCATATCAACTCTCCGCCGTACCTGTAAAGGTATACCTTCCTAAGCGAGCCTCCCCAGGATTTGTGATATCTTTCAGGGAGGTCAAGTTCTTTAGCGGGGAAAATGATCTTCTCATTGCCGCTGCTGTCAATTACAGATGATTGCACAACAGCATTGACGCTGAAAATTTCCGGATCATTTTCCTCGAAAAAAGATACCGGGACGCTCAGTACCTTTTCAACTTCTGCGGGATTTATATCTAATTTTTGAGGATCTTCTATTTCTGCTACTGCAATGAAGCCGTCCACGATCATACCTGACATGGTAATAAGAGAATCAGTCTGCCCGATCAAATGTATTTTATCTCGTGGTATCCCCATTTCCTCCATAGTTTCCCTCAGGGCAGTATCTTCAGTATTTCTATCCCTCCCTGGATCAAATACTCCGCCAGGGAATCCGATTTCGCCTCCCTGCCTGACATTGGCGGATCTTTTCTGCAGGATAAAAGAGAGTTCGTTATCCTTTTCAAACATCAGAATCAAGACTGATGAATTAGTATACTCATCCCTTCCGATTATGCCCGGATGTACAGGAAGGATGCCGGCCAGATCTTTTAATTGTGATTTTAACAAAATATCCTTCTCCTATTGGCTAATATTAACATCTCGAATGCCGATTGTCTAATTTCAGCTGAAGCAAATGTCAGTACAATTCGTTATTTGCAGAAATAAGAAATATATATTATCCTTAAAAAAAGGGGAAAGGATGACAAGATTTAAGGTTCATGCAAACTATAGACCTTCCGGAGACCAGCCGCTTGCGATAGAAAGTATAAGCGATAATTTTATAAAAGGCGCCAATGCCCAGACCCTTCTTGGCGTTACAGGAAGCGGTAAGACATTTACGATGGCTCATGTAATTGAGAATCTGCAAAAACCGACGCTTATCCTTTCGCATAATAAAACACTGGCGGCTCAGCTTTTCAGAGAATTCAGGGAATATTTCCCCGACAATGCCGTTGAATACTTCGTCTCTTACTATGATTATTACCAGCCTGAAGCATACGTGCCCCAGCGGGATCTATATATTGAAAAGGATTCCAAAATCAATGATGAAATTGACAGGATGAGAGTTTCAGCTGTTGCTTCTCTCATGGACAGACATGATGTAATTATTGTAGCTTCTGTTTCCTGTATATATGGCCTTGGTGCCCCTGTTGATTACAAGGAATTAATGCTTTTAGTGAAAAAGGGGATGAATGCGGGAAGAGACGAGATCATAAGACACCTCATCAGGATCCAATACGAAAGGAGTGATTTTGACCTCAACCGTGCTGCATTTCGGGTCAAAGGAGACACTATTGATATTCACACAGCTTATTCACGTGAGATCGTGCGGATAGATTTTTTTGGTGATGAGGTAGAATCCATAAAGAGGCTAAATTTAATTTCAGGCAAATTTATTGAAGAACTTGAAAGGATAATTATCTACCCTGCTAAATTATTTCTAACCACTGAGGATAAACTTAAAGCGGCTATTTCCTCAATTGAGGAAGAATTGTCGTTAAGGCTCACGGAACTTAAAAATCAGGGAAAAAATATTGAAGCTTACAGGCTCGAATCAAGAACCCGTTACGATATAGAAATGATGCAGGAAATGGGTTACTGCAGCGGGATTGAAAATTATTCCCGCCATCTTTCTTTCAGAAAAGCCGGAGAAAGACCCTTTGTTCTGCTTGATTATTTCCCTGAAGATTTTTTAACCATTATTGACGAGTCCCATCAATCCATTCCTCAGATAGGCGGAATGTTCAACGGAGATCGTTCCAGAAAACAAACCCTTGTAGATTTCGGATTCCGCCTGCCTTCAGCCCTTGATAACCGTCCACTGCGTTTTGAGGAATTCGAAAGCCTGGCTAAAAGAGTTCTTTATGTATCTGCGACTCCTGCAGATTACGAGTTGAAAAAAAGCAGTGCAGTAATCGAACAAATTATAAGACCCACAGGACTCGTTGACCCTGAGGTCGAGGTTAGAAAAATAGAAGGTCAGATCGACAATATAATGATCGAGGTGAAAGAGCGGATTAAAATCAAAGAAAGAACGCTGATTACTACCCTTACAAAGAAATCGGCTGAAGACCTCTCTGAATATCTGGCCGAAAACGGACTAAAAGTATCATACCTCCATTCCGAAATTGAAACAATTGAAAGGGTAGAAATATTGAAAAAGCTCCGCCTCGGGACTTACGACGTTCTTGTCGGGATAAACCTACTGAGGGAGGGTATTGACCTTCCGGAAGTCTCTCTTGTAATAATTTTAGACGCGGATAAAATGGGTTTTCTAAGGTCTGCAAGATCTCTTGTACAGATAATCGGAAGAAGCGCACGACATATTCATGGTAAAGTCATTATGTACGCTGATAACTTGACTGATTCGATTATGGTGGCAGTCAGGGAAACGGACAGGAGAAGAAAATTACAGCTTGAATATAACAGGAAAAACAATATAACACCCAGGACAATTGAAAAGAAAATTACGGATATCCTTGAACGGAAGATGGAGGAAGAAATAGACAAGGTCGATAAAATATCCGAATACAGGAAAAAATTCGTTGAAAAAGGAGTACTGTTGAAGGAATTTGAAAAACTTATGTATCAGTATTCTGAAAATCTGGAATTCGAGAAAGCTGCCAAAATCCGAGATGAAATCATTAAATTGGAAGGCAGGAAAAAAATACTTAGCGGTGAAATATGACAGATACGGTTGAAGATTTTCAAATCTATCTGACATATGAAAAAAGACTTTCCAGGAATACAATAGAAGCCTACATCAAAGATGTCATGGATTTTTCATTTTTCATGAAAGAAGGATCCTTTCCTGTAAAGATCACGGAGGACAATGTTCTTGATTACATTATAAGTCTCAACGAAAAGGGTTTATCCAACCGCAGCATAGCCAGGAAGATAAGCAGCTTGAAATCGTTCTTTGTCTTTCTTCTTAAAACCGGAAGGACGGATGAAAATCCGCTTGAAAATATTGATTCTCCTCAGTATCCTAAGAAGCTCCCTCATTATCTCTCTCTGGATGAGGTAGAAAGAATGATCAGCCAGGGTGGAGAGGATCCGAAATCAGTAAGGGATTCCTGTATCGTAGAACTCCTGTATTCAAGCGGGATCAGAGTCAGTGAACTTTGTTCCCTGAGGTTATCCGATATCTTTTTAGAAAAAAGGATTATCAGGGTTTTAGGCAAAGGCGGAAAGGAAAGACTTATCCCTATAGGTAAGGTCGCAGTTCTCTCAATTAAAAAATATTTACTATTCAGGATGGAAATCTCCCGGAAAATGACACTTCCCGATCAGTTATTCATTTCAAGGCTCGGTAAAAAACTGACGCGCATATCTGTCTGGACTTATGTTAAACAAAGAGCTATAAAAGCAGGGATTGTTAAGGAGATAACCCCGCATTCTCTAAGGCACAGTTTCGCAACCCATATGCTGGCAAATGGGGCCGATCTCAGGAGTGTGCAGGAAATGCTTGGTCACAGCGACATTACAACAACGCAGATATACACCCATGTTTCAACTGATTTACTGAAAGAAACCCATAAGAAATATCATCCTCTTGAGAGGGATTCTTAATTTATAAGTCACTGTCCTGAAGCCTTCTCTTGTTCTTGACAAGCCTGTAGATATCGGCAAGGCTTTTTATAATTATCTTGTTGGCGTATCTTTCTATCCTTCCCATGTTTGAATAACGAACGAGGTACTTTTCACATTCAATTGAGTCCAGGCCACACCAGTGAGCTATATCCTCAGCCTTGACATTATCCAGCTCTATGGGTTTGTTGTCCTGGTATGTCGCCGGGATGATTCCCTTCATTTCGACCAGCATAAGCAGGGTGTCGAGCACTTTCGATTCATTTTCCCTGAGTGAAAGGATCTCCAGTCTTCGCTGTGCATCGAAAATACGTTTAGATAGTATTTTTATCAGAGAAAGCGACCATATCGGGTTCGAAATAAGGAGCTCGTTGAAATTATGTCTTTTAAGTACAACAAGTTTTACATGGGTCTCTGCTATTGCTGTCGCATTTCTTGGAGCATCTTCAATAATGGCCATCTCTCCAAATATCGCAGGAGGCTCCATCACATCCAGTGTCTTTTCCTTGTTATCCTGTATCTTTGTAATACGGATTTTGCCTTCCTTGATTATATAAAACTCATCGCCCTTTTCATACTCGCAGAATATTATATCGCCGGGTTCATAAGATTTTTCATATTTATCCAGTACTTCTTCACCCATCACTTTACCCTATTCCAAAGATTCGATTCTAGCCCTCGCCTTTTTCGATAATTCATCTACCGGGCTCATCATAACAATCTTTTGAAGTATCGACAACTCTCCTTCCCTGTTGTTAAGATGCTGATAAATATCAGCAAGTATAAACAATGTTTTCTTGATCATAACCTGGTCTTTTATAGTCTTCAAATAATCAGTTATTTCCTGGCTGCATTCATTTAATTTATTCAGCTTAAAAAGAGACGTAAAATACATGATCTTTGCATCGTTTATCATATCCGGATTCACTATCTGGGAATCCAGTGAAAAAAGCTCTCTTAACAGTTTTTCAGTATTTCCGTAATCTTCTCCTCTGAAGAACGCCTGAGCTTTATAGTACTTATCCATTACCTCCCGTATTCCAAGTTTGGAATGGACATTTTCCATGCTCTCTTTAACATCGGCTACAGCTGTTATGTTGCCTGAAATATCCTCTCCAATGATCTGGTCAATTGGTTTAAATTCTTTAATAAAGCCTGATTTCATAGCCTCTTCGCAAAGTTCAATCCTGTATTTCGCTTCAGTCACGATATTTGTTTGAGGGTATTGCTCAATGTATCTTTGATATACCTGGAGAGCCTGCCTGTAGAGTTTATTATTGATATAATATTCGCCTATCTTGAAAAGTCCGATGTTCGGCGGATAAAGCACGTTATTACCCAAGTAATTGTTGACTTTTATTCCAAGATTTCTGAGCTGATTGGACAATACTCTCAGCAAACGCTTCATAAGCTCAACATTTTTTGAAACATAGGACTCAAAATCGGCGATTTTAAATTCTATAGTCAGGGATTCGCTCACAGCCTCTGCTATTTCGTCACGGGTATGGTTGATTATTGCGGATTTTAACCCGAAAAATTCTCCCTGGTTCAGGGTTTTCGTGATCTTTTCACCGCTTTCAGGCTGTATAAAGCTTAAATCAACCCTTCCACTCTTGAGAATATATATGCTGTCGCCTCTTTCATGGTCGAAATAGATTATTGAACCTTCTGTATACCTTCTTTCAACAGGCATTTTAATCCTTCATTGCTGTTTATCAGGCAGAATAAAGTCAACCGTGAACTATTTATTAATTCGGAATCTTAAAATTAGAACTGAAATATTATCAATTGAGCTTTATCCCTTGCCCCCTCAATATTTCCTTTATTTCTTCAATACTCAAGAGAGCGCCAATCCCGTCATCTAGAGTAGAATGAAGAGGTGCTGTCCCGTCCAGAAATTCTATACAATTGGCTGTCATCGCTGAAAAGCAGCCAGTTCTCCTGAACGGCTTATAACGAGTTTCCCTTATAAGAGAAAAGAAACCTTCATAGAAGGGGCTGGATTTAGAAACCGAAATCTCGAACAAACCGTTTCCAATCCTTGCCCTGCCCTTTTTGCATATCAGATCTATTTCGAATGTAAAATGTTCTGCCCCATAACCAATATTAAAAACCGTATCAATTCCCATGGTGCTTCCAAGGCATGAAAGACCGGCGATATTTCCATTCTTATCAAGTCCGTAAGCCTCAGCATGCCTCATGAACGGTCTTTCACCAAGCAAAAAACTAACAGTATCAAAAAGATGCGTACCATCGCTTACAAGTGCTCCTTTACCCTTCATTTCATCTCCGCCCATCCAGGCTGGGGAAGACGTGAAAAGAGAGGAATTTATAATTAAAGGCTTTCCAAGTACCATTCCCGATAAAATCCTCTTCATCAGGAGGTAGTCTCTGGAGAATCTCCTTTCATGATTAACAAGGACTGGCACTTCGTACTGCTGGGACTCCTGTTTTATATATAATGCCTCTTTTATTGTTGGAGCTACAGGTTTCTCAAGCACTATAAGTCCCGGTCTGGTTCCCACAACTTTCCTGAATACCTGAAGATGATGTTCTTCCGGGACAGCGATAACTATTATATCCCACACACCATCGGCAAGCATTTCCTCAGCAGTTGAATAAACTTTAGCCCTTTTGAAATGTTTTCCCCATGCCCGGCTCTTTAGGGGATCAATATCAAAGCCGCCATCCACAATAATTCTCCTGCTCTCGCTGAGAGCTCTTGAGTGTGAAGACGGCTGTTCCCTCTTTTTATCGAAGCCAAGTGTAAATCCAATCCTCCCCAGGCCTATTATTCCAGCCCTGTATTTTTTTATCATTATTGTAACTCATTGTAGTTTGAAACCAACACCGCAAAGGACAGAAAACCCGCTGGCATCGATCAATTCACCGATTTCAAGAGTATCGGATGGGTTAGAGGATTTCTCCACCGTTGAAAACATATATCCCAGATTCAGAAAAAGGTATGTCTTTTCGCCAAGCGTGAGCTGAGCCCCGATTTCGATCCGGAAGGCAAGAAAATCGCCTGCAAAAAGATCAGTCTGGCTTCCGGAAGTTGTTTGATATGTATTATACATCAAATCATAACCTACCCCAAGCTGGGCATACGGCTGAATAATATCAGCTATGACATACGGGATATCGATCCTCACATTGACGAAGAGAAGATAGAGGTTAGCAGTTGTCTGGCTGGCAAGCCCAGTTGCTATGATTGCTCCCGAAGTATTTGTCTGGTTTACGGTTGTTACGAAACTGGCTCTGTAATATCCAATGTCTGCGTTAAGCGAAACAACCTGATCTAACCTGAGTCCGGCAACTATTCCACCATCAAACCCCAGACCTGTGTCCCAGGGATTCATCAATCCGATCTGCGCTTCAAGATATCCTTTCGAGGGATTGTTCTCATCATCAGCAAATGAAATTGACACGACAGCAATCAACAATAAGGATATAAATAAGATTTTTTTCAATTTATCCCTCCTTTATGTTACTGACAATAGGACGGCACCTCTCACAGAGGTCGGGATAATCAGCATATGATCCTACCTCTTCAGAATAATTCCAGCACCTTGCACATTTTTTCCCTTTTGCTTTAAAGGCTCTTACGCTTACATCATCCGAAAAGGCTGTCGGCTGGTCAATATTGTCAGTGATTTCAGCTTCAGATACTATAAATAAATAACGAAGGCTGTCCTTATATTCCATTAGCAGTTCCCTGTAATGATCATTCCAAGGTTTTATTTTAACCCCGGCTGCGAGGCTTGAGCCTATATTTTCTTCCCCCCCTGTACCGCTCCTTATTATTTCTACGGCTTTAAGTACAACATCCCTGACCTTCAGAAGTTCGCTGAATTTATTGAGAATGCCGGTGTTATTCCAGACCGGATCACAATCCTTCCAATCCTGCAGATGAACGCTGTCATTCTCATTACCGGTGAAATATGACCGAAAAACCTCATCCATTGTGAATGGCAGGAAAACTGAAAGCATTGTCATTAAACTTTTTAGAATATGATGCATGGCCGTCTGTGCTGAAAGCCTCTCGACAGATTTTTTCGTATATATATATAAACGGTCTTTCAATATATCAAGATAAAAAGAACTCATATCCACTGCACAGAAATTGTATATCTCCCTGAAAGACCGGTAAAATTCATAACAGTCATTGAAATTTACGACATTTCTGTCAAGTTTATAAAGGAGGCCGAGAGCGTATTTATCGATATCAAATAACTTATCATAATCAAGAATATTTCCCGGATCAAAATCTGAAAGATTTCCCAGAAGATAACGGAATGTATTCCTGATCTTCCGGTAGCTGTCCGCACATTTTTGAATCAGGTTTTCGCCAATCCGCATATCGTCTCTGTAATCTTCCGAGACAACCCAAAGCCTTAGAACATCTGCTCCGAATTTATCGTAAACCTGTTTCGGAGATATGACATTTCCAAGGCTTTTATGCATCGGATGACCCTCCTCATCGAGTGTCCAGCCATGCGTGATTATGGTTTTAAAAGGACTCTCATCCTTGATAGCAATGGATGGCCAGAGCGAATGCTGAAACCATCCTCTGTACTGATCATTGCCCTCAATATATACATCGGCGGGACTATGAAGGCCTTCCCTCTTGTCAAGGACAGCAAAATGGCTTACCCCTGAGTCAAACCAGACATCTAGGATGTCGGCCTCTTTTCTGAATTCAGTTGAGCCGCATTTCGGACATTTAGTTCCTTTCGGCAGAAGTTCACTAGGAGTTTTACTGAACCAGACGTCAATACCCTCCTCTCTTACAATGTCGATTATATGACCTATCGTTCTCTCGTTCAACAGAGGTTCAGAACATTTTTCACAATAAAACGCAGTTATCGGGACTCCCCAATACCTCTGTCTTGAAAGGCACCAGTCAGGCCTCCCCGTCATCATATTCCTCATCCTCTGTTCCCCCCATTCCGGCACCCATTTGACTGATAAAAGCGATTCCAGTGCCTTTTCCTGCAGGATATCGTCTGAGACCCTGAAGAACCATTGGGGCTTCGATCTGAAAATAATAGGCTGCTTGCATCTCCAGCAATGAGGATAACTGTGTTCAATATCCATCCGGAAGTAAAGTTCTTTTTTTGACTTTAATAATTCAATTATCTTCTCATTCGCATCAAATACATTCAGGCCTTTGAATTCAGGCACCTCATCGGTAAAAATTCCCCTGTCATCGACAGGTGACAGTATTGGCAGACCGCTTTCCTGGCCTATTATATAGTCTTCCATACCATGTCCGGGCGCAGTATGGACGATCCCCGTACCTGTATCCATAGCGACATGCATACCGAAGACGGCTTTTGACTCTCTGGCTATCCAGCAATGATTGATCTTCATTCCTTCAATATCTTTTCTAGAAAGATTAATCCTGTCCTCAGCTTTCAAGTGCCTGAGATGCAGTACAGGATCGATCAGTTTTTCAGCCATTACAAGATATTCACCCTCAATTTTAACAGCCGTATATTTTTCTTCGGGATGGAAGCTGAGACCAGTGTTCGCGGGAAGAGTCCATGGCGTTGTCGTCCATATCAGAACAGATAATTTTTCCCCTTTGAGTCCCTTAATATTATGGCCTATTACCGGAAATTTAACGTATACCGAAGGAGATTTATGGTCATGATACTCAATTTCAGCTTCAGCCAGAGAAGTGCTGTCTTTTATGCACCAGTGAACAGGTCTCATTCCCCTGTATATGAAATTTTTTTCCACCAGTCTGCCAAATGCCTCAATGATAGCAGCCTCATATTCTTCTGACATAGTAAGATAAGGGTTGTCCCAGTCTCCGAAAATCCCGAGCCTTACAAAGCTTTCCATCTGAAGTTTTACAAATTTTGCCGCATATTTCCTACATTCAGAGCGTAAAACATGCGGCGGTAATGCAGGGGCTTTTTCACCGAGCTTTTCGACGACTTTCTGTTCTATGGGAAGGCCATGGCAGTCCCATCCTGGCACATACTGGGTTCTGAAACCCCTGAGAAATTTGTATTTGTTTATCATATCCTTCAGGATCTTGTTAAGTGCCGTCCCTACATGGATTTCACCGTTAGCGTAAGGAGGACCGTCATGCAGGATAAAATCAGCAGCCCCCTTCCTTATTTCAAGCTGTTTTTCATAAATACCGATCTTCTGCCATTGTTTTATTAACTCAGGTTCTTTCTGAGCGAGCCCGGCTTTCATAGAAAAATCGGTTACCGGCAGATTAACGGTCCGGCTGTAATCCATAAAAGAATTCCTCCGCATTGCAAAAGAGTTTATTATTATAATCGTACAGTGCCGTTAAATCAAAAATTCAAAGCCATTTACAGTAATCCGGTTATTTTTTTATTTTAGAAAAATCAAAATAATTATGCTATAATTCTCTTTGTCTATACTGAACTCTTTATCAGAAAAAATTTCCAGAAGCTAAAATACTTATTGAGGCGGCTCTTCATTGATTACTGTTGTATTGGTTGAAACAGAAGGCGAGGAAAATATTGGCGCTATTTCGAGAGCCATGATGAACATGGAAGTATCGAATCTCGCACTGGTTAACCCTCAATGTGACCATCTCTCGCAGGTTGCAATGAACTATGCGGTGCATGCTTCTGGCATCCTTAAAAAAGCCAGACTCTTTTCAAGTCTTGAAGAAGCGCTCAGGAAAGCAGATCTTTCTGCTGCTGTTACAAGGCGCATCGGACAATGGAGGAAAAGAGATTTTACACTTGAAGATTTTTCTGAATATCTGATGTTTTATAATAACAGAAATGTAAGCCTGGTATTCGGCAGGGAGAAATACGGACTGACAAACGATGAGATCAGGAGCTGTGACCTCATCTGTACAATTCCATCGTCGGAATCGTTCCCCTCCATCAATCTTTCTCAGTCAGTTATGATAACTCTCTATGATATATACAGGACCCGTATTTCCCAAAAGAGGAAGAAAACCGTTTTTTCTAATCCAGCTTCCCGTCAGAATCACGATGATATGATGAAAAGCATGGTTTCGGCTTTCGAAGAGATGGATTTTTTCAAAACAGTTCCATCCTGGCGCCTGAAAAATTTCATGAACAAGATCATGCTCAGGGCTAATCTTGATGTTAATGACTGTCTAATCATCAAAAATTTATTCGAAAGAATTAAAGGAAAATTTCTTCAGCTTAAAAAAGATGCTTCAGGAGGCCACAATGCTTAAATTTGACAGATCGGACCTTTTAAAATATAATTATTTCCCTTTTCAAGACAACATCGCGGGATAGAGCAGTCTGGTAGCTCGTCGGGCTCATAACCCGAAGGTCGAAGGTTCAAATCCTTCTCCCGCAAAATAGTTCGGCGGGATAGCTCAGATGGTCAGAGCAGCGGAATCATAATCCGCGTGTCGAGGGTTCAATTCCCCCTCCCGCTAAAGTCAGAAGGGGTTGTAGCTCAGCTGGTTAGAGTACTGGCCTGTCACGTCAGGTGTCGCGGGTTCAAGTCCCGTCAACCCCGATAATTTAATAGCCCCCGCCCGTTTTATTACGGGCGGGAGTCTCCGACTTTGTTTATGAAAAATTTTATCAATCTGAAAAAAATGAGGCTGAGTCTCTTACATGCTTTCAGCGGGATTTTTAAAACAGTACTTCTCGAGCAGAATTTTCGTTTTCATCTCATATTTATAATACTTGTATTGATCACCGGTTTTTATCTTGGAATCAGTTCCCTGGAATGGGGGTTTGTAATCTTATCGATATTTTTTGTTCTTGTTTCAGAATTATTCAATACTGCCCTTGAAAGGCTCTGTGACAGGTATGGAGGCGGGAAAAAGAGCAAAAAAATAGCAATCATTAAGGACATTTCAGCAGGAGCTGTTTTGCTGGCCGCATTAAATGCAGTAATAATAGGAGTGATTTTTCTACTGATTCCCCTCGTTAAAAAATTATTCTGGCCGTCTCAATAACCTTAATTGAGCTGAAAATACAGGGGAACCATTAAGAGACTACCTGTCATTATTTCAGGACTCCTTTATATCATCCAGGAAGTTTATGAGCCTCTTAACTTTTATTATAATACCGGATTGAAAACTTTTATAAAAGATCTTGTTCTTTTCAACAGGATTCACACTTATTTCATGGTTTCCGGTCTGCTTTAAAACCATAACCTTCATCGGATCTACTTTTGAAAAACGAGAAAGGACAAATTCAATATTGTCTTTTTTTTCGATGATTGAATCAATTCCGAGAGAGGAAGCTCTGATCTTGAGGCGTGAAATTTCGAAGAGTGCGTTAACCTCCGCAGGTATAGCACCAAATCTATCGGTAAGCTCGATGAAAAGGGACTTTATCTCATCCTCACTTCTGACTGAAAGGATCTTTTTATAGATTTCCATTTTGGAGGCATTGTCGGATATATAAAACTCAGGAATGAATGCATCATAATTCAGATCGATGAGTGTATCAGTTTCCTCAATTAATGTCCCTTTAAGTTTTTCAACTTCTTCACGCAGCAGTCTTGTATATACATCAAAACCTACTGATATGATATTGCCATGCTGTTCACGCCCCAGAATATTCCCGGCCCCCCTGATCTCAAGGTCTTTAAGAGCAATATTGAATCCTGCACCGAGATTCGTATACTCATTTATCACAAAGAGCCTTTTTTGGGCTGTTTCCGTAAGATTTTTCGTTTCCGGATAGAGAAAATATGCATATCCCTGCCGTTTCGATCTGCCAACACGTCCCTTGAGCTGATAGAGCTGAGAAAGACCGAACCGATGAGCATCGCTTATGATAATAGTATTGGCGTTTGGTATATCCAGTCCTGAATCTATAATAGTCGTAGAAACGAATACGTTATAATCTCCTCTGACAAACCCAATAAAAGCCTCTTCGAGATTTTTTTCATCCATCTGTCCATGACCTATCGCGATTCTTGCATAGGGCACTGCTGTATGAATCATATTGGCATATTCGGGCAGCCTCTTTATTGTATTATGGACGAAAAAAACCTGCCCTTCCCTTGATAATTCGGCCTCAATCGCAAATTTTATTATATCTACAGTGAAATCAGAAACATAGGTTTCAACGGCTATTCTCATATCCGGCGGCGTTTCAAGAAGGCTTATATCACGCAATGTTGACATAGCCATATTAAGAGTCCTGGGTATCGGTGTTGCTGAGAGTGATAAGAAGTCGACAAGAGGATACCTCTCTTTCATTATTTCCTTGTGATTGACTCCGAACTTATGTTCTTCATCGATGATCATGAGACCAAGCGAATGGAAAGACAGTTTCCTAGAAAACAATTTATGTGTTCCTATGATGATATCAATCTGGTGTTCTCTTAAACCCTGAATGACTGATCTCAATTTATCCGGTTCAGTAAACCTGGATATAAATTCGATTCTTATGGGAAAGCTTTTAAACCTTTCCATAAATGTATAATAATGCTGTTCCACAAGAACTGTTGTCGGAGCAATTATAGCCACCTGCCTCCCGTCCATAACAGCCTTGAAAGCACAGCGCATTGCGACTTCAGTTTTTCCAAATCCTACATCACCGCATAATAGCCGGTCCATCGGCTTTGAATTTTCCATATCACGCTTTATTTCCTCGATTACCTTAACCTGATCGGGTGTTTCAATATATTCAAACCTGTCTTCAAAATCCTTCTGCCATGAAGTATCAGGAGAGAAAATATGGCCGGATAAGGTACTCCTTTTTGCATAAATAGCTACCAGTCTTCTGGCGTATTCTTCTATACTAGCTTTTACTCTTTCCTTTTTTTTAGCCCAGCTCTTTCCTCCTAGTGAATCGAGCAAAGGTTTTTTTGTGAGACCGCCAACATATTTTCCGATCAGGTTAGACTGTTCCAGAGGTACATACAATTTCTCTTCCTGGGCGTATTCCAGCAATATATAATCCTTTTCCTTGCCAAGAACATTAATTCTCTCGATATTCTTGAATATTCCAATGCCGTAATTCAGATGAACTATATATTCGCCTTCATGTATGTCTTCGATATCCTCGAAGAGCGTGTCTATCTGCCTTATCCTCTTTCGAAAAAGGCGTTTTTTCCCGCTTATATCACTTTCTGAAAGAATCAGATATTTGCCGGCAGGACCAGATAATTCAAAGCCATGCTCGTAATTTATAACTATTATAGCAAGAGATGTATTTTCATTGATATCCTCATCGATTCCGGCAATTTTCGGATTGAAATTTTTAAGTATACCAGCCAGTCTTTTTGCGAGATCATCATACTCAACAAGGAGGAATATCCTGTAACCTTTCTTTAAATAAGCCAGGTCAATATCAGCAATAAATCTGGAAAAACCTTCGCCGAATTCTGGAGCTTCGGTAATCCGCGAAGGCAATAAATCCTCTGCCTTCGGAACAAGCCTTAGAATGCTGCAGTCTTTTTCAAATTCACCTATCTTTTCAATATCCCATATCAAATCTTCTCTGTAAGAACTAAACTGTGAATATTTTGAGATTATGACATCCAAGCCCTTCCATACTTTATAACCGGAAACTATTACCTTACTGCCCGATGCATAATGAAGAATATGAGAAAGCTCTTTGTAAAATTTAGGGAAGCTGGAGTGTATTGTATTTTCATTTAATAAATCCTTGTTTTTTTCACTCATAATTTCCTTGACTGCAGCAAATTCATTTGCCGGGATGAGTTCAAATTCTTCCAGGGAACCAAATGATTTCTGTGAAGCTGCATTGAAGGTTTTAATGGACTCAATCTCATCTCCGAGAAAATTCAACCTCAGTCCATAAGGATAATTTGGCGGGAAAATATCGACAATATCTCCCCTAACAGAAAAATAACCCTGCTCTGTTGTTTTAATATCCCGTAAATATTGATAGGAAACCAGAGTATCAATCAATTCATTCCTATCGATAATTCCTCCTATTTTGAGTTTAATAATGCTCTTCTTAAAAAATGCAATCGGGGGGATTTTTCTCAGATATGATTCCAGCGTTAGAATAACAACAGCTTTTTTACCCTTTATTAATTCATAAATAGTTGATACCCTGTCTGATAATTTATCAGGAGACGGAAACACATTTGAAAACGGAATTACATCCACTTCCGGGAAAAAAAGAGTTGACGATTTGATCGATTGGAGGCTTTCATAAATGTCTTCCGCTTCCATCTCATTCATAGCTATATAGAAACAAGTGTAGTTCTTAGTCAGTTCTCCGAGAAGAAAAGGAAGGGCCCCCAGAGGAATATTTATCTCGGCTTTACCATTCTCACCAAAGAGACCTGACAATTTATCAACTTGAAAAGCCGAGCGGATAGTTTCCAAAAAGGACAACATTTAATACCTTTTGAGTCAAGTTATATTATTATTTTAAATTTTTTAGTAAAAACTATCCAATTTTTACCTCGGCGGTCGTCTTAAACTGTGAAAGTTCAATTTTAAACCTGTCGATTGACTTTATAAGAATTTGATAATATATTATTTAGGATCCAAAATGATCCTTTTTTCATGAGTGAAAATATCGGTTATATGCAGTATGGAAAGGAGAGTTTATGATTAAAATAAAAAGTATTATCATGACAGGAGTGTTTTTCCTGCTGTTATATTCATGCACACCGTGGGTTTCAGTTGCTGTAATGCCAGAAAATTTCATATCGGTGAAACACCAGTTTGACACCTTTATCTTCGGATCTTATACTATAGACGCCGACCAGGGAATCTATCTTGATATGAAAGGAGCCGAACCTGATCTTCTATTAGACCGTGTGTACACTCATGCCTTCGAACCGGGAAAGACAGATTATTTCCTGATACCTATACCATCCGGGAATCATTTCGTAAGATCCGTTTACTTTACCGAAGTACCAGATTATAGTCAATATTATTATCCTGATGAATACGTTGTCAGCGGATGGGGTTGGGGATGGGGTTGGGGATGGCCACACTACCATGTCTACTATTATGAACCGTATCCATACGGATATCCTGGTAATGTGGTTAAATTATTCCGTTATCCCTTCATTATGAATCTTGAACGGAATAAAATTTATTACTTCGGAAGGATCGTTCTTGTAAATGGGAAATTTTCAGTTGAAAATAGATTCGATGAGGATAAAAGCGCTCTAGAGGACAGTTTCAAGAGTGATACAAACGCATATCTGGAACTTTCCAGGTCAGAATTTGCTAATCTTCTGAAATAGGGGATCAAATCCATGAAAAAAAGAAAACTGGGTAATAGTGGATTATACGTATCAGCAATCGGACTTGGATGCATGGGAATGTCGGAATTTTACGGTAAATCAAATGACCGGGATTCAATAAAGCTTATTCATAAGGCAATCGATCTAGGTATCAATTTCTTAGATACCGCCGATATGTATGGAGTCGGACATAATGAGATCCTGCTTAATCAGGCACTTCATGGAGGCTGGCGTAAAAGAATAATACTCGCTACAAAATTCGGCAACATGCGCGGTGTTAACGGCGCTTTCCTGGGGGTTAATGGCAGTAAGGAATATGTTAAAACCGCTTGTGAAATGAGCCTGAAACGACTCGGCATCGATGTCATTGATCTTTATTACCAGCACCGCGTTGATAAAAATACGCCTATTGAAGAGACTGTCGATGCAATGAGCCGTCTGGTAAAAGAGGGGAAGGTAAGATTTATAGGTCTCTCCGAAGCCGGCCCGAACACTATAAGACGAGCAAATGCAGTTCATCCTATCACAGCTCTTCAAACCGAGTATTCTCTCTGGAGCCGTGATCCTGAAGGGGAGATATTGAAGACTGTCCGTGAGTTGGGTATTGCTTTTGTTGCCTACAGCCCTATAGGGAGGGGTTTTTTAACAGGCAGGTTCAAATCCACTTCCGGATTTGAACGGAGTGATTTCAGATGGGGGCATCCACGTTTTCAGGAAGAAAATTTGAAAAAAAATCTACAGCTACTGGAAAAATTCGAAGTAATCGCACAAAAAAAGAAATGCACTCCCGGACAGCTTGCTTTGTCCTGGCTCCTTTCCCAGGGTGATGATATTATCCCTATTCCCGGCACCCGTCATGAATCTTATCTCAGGCAAAACATTAAAGCAGTCAATATTGTCCTGAGCCGTGACGAAATATCCGAGATCAGCGATATTTTCTCTCCTGAATCTGTAGCCGGTACCCGCTACGATGCGCCAAGAATGGCAATACTGAACCTATGAGACGAACTGGAACAGCCGACCTACCACTGCACTATGGAAGCGTACCTAAATGGCTCTATGACAGGATGGCAAAATTAGGGGCTCTAATTGCAGAGTCTATTGTTGAATTATATGGAAACAGGGAATTTATAAGACGACTCAGCGATCCATTATGGTTTCAATCGCTGGGTTGCGTACTTGGAATGGATTGGCACTCTTCGGGAATCACTACCTCAGTAATGGGATCTCTGAAAAGAGGACTTGAACCAATATCCAGAGAAATCGGAATTTTCATCTGCGGAGGGAGGGGCAAATACTCTAGGAGGACACCGGCAGAGCTGCTGGAGGTTTCCAATCTTACAGGGATTGACGGTGATAGTTTAGTCATGGCCAGCAGGCTGAGTGCAAAGATCGATAATACGGCCGTTCAGGATGGCTTTCAGCTTTACCTTCACAATTTCATCACAACTGACACAGGAGACTGGTCGGTAGTGCAGCAGGGGATGAACACGCAGAAAAGAACAGCGAGACGTTACCACTGGCTTTCTTCAAATTTAAAATCATTCGATGAAGAGCCTCATACAGGCATCGTTGGTGAAAACATGGGCCAAATCCTGAATCTTACCCACAGGGATGCCAGGATAACAAAGAAAAGCATAGTAAACCTCTCTCACTATAACCCGGATAAAACTTTAGCCGAAATTAAGAAAATAATAATGCCAGCCAGACATGAGGTAATGCCTTCTGATATAAATTTAAAAAGGCTTGGAGCCGTTTTAGCTACTGCCTATGAAGAACAGCCCTCTGATTTTTGTAAACTTCTCCTTATTAAGGGTGTTGGACCACGCACTCTTCAATCTCTTGTGCTGGTAAGCGAAGTAATTTACGGTACACCCTCAAGATTTTCAGATCCAGCCCGTTTTTCTTTCGCCCATGGCGGTAAGGATTCCCATCCCTTTCCTGTCCCTCTGAAAACATACGACGAGTCAATTTCCATTCTTGAGGATGCGATCCGGAAGGCCCGGCTTGGCGGGCCTGATAAACTGAACTGCCTCAAAAGGCTATATGGCATATCAAGAAAGATCGAAGAAGAACTTGACCCTCATGCTGATTTTGGTGCCGTAGTTGCAAAAGAAAAATCCGAAACTGAACAATACGGCGGCAGAACGGTTTTTGATTAATGACGATTTTTAAGAGATCGAGATAAATTTAAGGCATGGAAAGATTTCTTTATAGTTATAAAAAAACAAAGATACAGTTCAACGCAGTGGTCTGTTATCCGAACACCTACTCCATCGGTATGTCAAGTCTGGCTTTTCAGAGTATCTATCATATTTTACAGCAGTACCCATTCATACATTGCGAAAGGGCTTTTTTAAATGAAAAGAAGGCTAAAGCATGTTCATTCACCGTTGAATCCGGTAGAAACATATCACAGTTCGATATAATTTTTATATCAATCTCTTTTGAACCTGATCTTTTGAACCTTATAGATATGTTAATCAATTCGGGAATAGAAATAGACCCGGGAAAAAGGAAAAAACCGCTTATCATAGCTGGAGGAATAGCCTCTTCATTCCTTTACTACTATTTAAAGGATATAGCAGATATAACTGTATGTGCGTCAGCCGAATATGCTTTACCAATAATCGTCAGGGAACTTTGCAGTTACACAAACTCAGATATTTTCATTCACAACCTTGGTAAAAGTAATGGTTTTTATCATAGAGAAAGGGATAAAGATGAAAATTTACAATATTACCATTGTAATAACGTTTTGTCCCATAATGTGATCCTGTCCGATAGAACCGAATTTTCCAACATGGGTCTTATTGAAATATCAAGGGGATGCCTTTATAAATGCAATTTCTGCCTGGTATCACAGGCTTACGGAAATTATATCTCCTATCCCGAAGATGATATTCTTGAAATCGCTGATCATTATTTAAATCTAACGGACAGGATTGGACTTATCGCAGCGACCCTTACCAATCATCCGGGGTTAAGGAAAATCATTAAGGGACTTAACGGCATGAAATTCAGGTTGTCGTTTTCAGCCTTCAGGCTTGATGACCTTGACGACGAACTACTTGAATTGATAATTAATAATGAAAATAAAACACTGACCATTGCTCCTGAAACAGCATCACTCGTGCTTAAGAAAAAGATAAACAAGGTGATTTCAAACGACTTGATAGTGGAAAGAGCAGGTAAGGCTTTTGAACTGGGTATAAAGAGGCTTAAATTATATTTTCTTATAGGTCTGCCTGGTGAAACCTCTTCCGACATTGAAGAGATAATAGGCCTCGTAAAAAGACTGAGGATATTGTCCCGCATTTACTCAAAAAAGCATGGCTACATACCCGAATTCATAGTTAATATCAATCCTCTTGTCCCCAAACCGTTCACGGAATTCAAAGATGTAAAAATGGATGAACCTCAGGTGATAAAAAAGAAAATAATCATGCTGAAGAAGGGATTGAGAGACCTGGGAAGGACCTATGTTTATGGAGAGAGCCCAAAATCCGCCGTTTTGCAGTACAGGCTTTCACATCATCTGGATTCGCTCGAAGACTTGATCGCTAATTCTTTTCCCGGTTAAGATATGCATTATTTATCTGTTTCTCGTATTTTTTGACCATAATTATATTTGACACCCTCTTTTCATCTTCATTCAGATCTTTAAGCCTGGACATGATTATTTTTCTATCGTCTTCACTGAGTGACTTATCATGCAAGCCGATCATGTAATTCGATTTTAAAGAACCAATTGTCTGCTCGAGACTCTCAAGGTCTTTTGAATAATTAGTAAAATCCCTTGTAATAGTAGTATATTCAAGCACTACGTTTTTATAAACCGAGATGAGTTCATCCATACTGGCAAAACTATAAGTGCTTAAAGATTTTTTTATAGAGATGTCATTAGCAAGTGCATCGAAAAACTTAAGGTCGGCATTAGTTGCATCTCTCTGCGCCAGTGAGAGCCCTAAATTGTAACTTTCCGAGAACTTAAGCAATACTGGCAGTATATTTATGAAATTTGTCATCTGCCTGTCCGTTAAAATAATTATATCTTTCCGGCCGATTCCGTCAGGTGATTTTTCCTTTTGTGCGCAGGAAAAGAAAATCATTATCCCGATAATCAATGCCGGATAAATTTTCTTCATATCCCCTCCTCTTCAGTCTGATAATCCAATTATTCTATTTTTAAACATGATAAATATCAATAATGCGAGACGATAAAATGAGATCAACGCCCTTGAAATTTCATTAATGCATTTCTTTAACCGAAAATTATGTACAGGTATCACGTGGAGAAACCACTAATCCGTTTCCCACTGTAAAAATATCGTCCAGAGAGTATGGAAATAGAAAACAATTGTATTTTCATCAGGAGCAGAAAAAATGGATACCGGCAGAACCTTCGCAATGATAAAACCAGACTGCTACATTTCGAGGAATATGGGTAATATCATTTCTATAATAGAAGCTGCTGGCTTCAAAATAGTGCAGGCACGCCTTTTCCGTTTTAATGAGAAAAGCGCAGGGGAATTTTACTCAGTACACAAGGGGACCGAATACTACGATCGTTTGATTCGATTTACTATATCTGACATGGTATTCGCAATGGAGCTTGAAAAGGCAAACGCTGTTGAAGATTTCCGGACACTGATCGGCTCAACTGATCCTAAAGAATCAGCCCCTGGTACAATCAGGGCAAAATATGGAAGTAATCTGCCGCAAAATGCCATCCATGGCTCCGATTCTCCGGAAAACGCATTAAAGGAAATAGCTCTGATTTTCGGAAAATGAATTCTGAAATCATATTAAACAGTCCTGGAAATATAATCCAGGCCTGATTCTATTTCATCTCTTCCTATCGGAAATGAAAATTTTCCTTTCTCCTCATAGACTTCACCAATTTTTTTGAGAAGAACGGTTTTAATCTCCCTATTAATATTCTTTTTATCTGTAAGTGCAGACCTGCTGATCCTCTCAGGTGATATGTCTTTTATTAGGAAAATATAACCATCAAGTTCGTAATACTTTATCAAATTTAAAACCATGTTCAGCTCTTCAGAACTTAACAGTCCCCGCTTAAATGAAATATAAGATTCTACCATCATTCCAATAGCTAAGGCATAGCCATGCGGTATCCTGAAATTTCCTGCTATTTCAATAGCATGACCTGCAGTATGCCCGAAATTCAGTATCTGTCTCAGCGAACCTTCCCTTTCATCCTCTTCAACGACCGATGCTTTGATCCTGCAGCTCCTTTCCACAACTTCAGTAAGAATTTCCTGATTAAGTAACAGGATCTTATCCTTATTTTCTCTCAGTAGTTCGAAATAAGAAAAGTCTCTGATCAAAGAATGTTTAATAATTTCGGCCATCCCATTTAAAAACTCCCTTCGGGGAAGGGTGGATAGGAATTTCATATCAATGATAACAGCTTCAGGCTGGTAAAAACTGCCTATAAGATTTTTTCCCTCTTTCGAATCCACCCCGGTTTTTCCTCCTATTGAGCTGTCTACCATAGCAAGCAGGCTTGTCGGAACCTGTATAAATGGAATTCCACGGAGGTAAACAGAGGCAAGGAAACCGGATATATCACCTGTAACACCGCCTCCTGCTGCGATGATTATAGATTTCCTGTCCAATTTATTTTTAACAAGTTGCTTGAAAAGCCTCATCACCGTACCTATATTTTTTCGGTTTTCACCCGGTACAAAAGATAAAAAACATGAAGGACATCCGGTAATAATTGATTTCATTTCATTCAGGTAGATAGACGCAACTCTCGAATCAGAGATAAATGCGGCTGCTGTAGGAAGTGCTTTTTCCAGGTTTTTTTCCAGCACCTCTCTGAATATCCCAGATCCCAGGTAAATAGGATAAGAATTATCGATGGTTTTCAGGAGTTTCAGTTCCAGTATTTTCATGTTTATTTAAATGTTGAGACAATCCTTATTTTGTGCCAATTCCATGCTGTCCTTACCATTTCTTCAAGGCCGAATTCTATTTTCCAGCCCAGCTTGCTTTTCACCTTATCGCTTTTGGCAATTAAATAAGCCGGATCTCCCGGCCGTCTTTCAGTTTCCACAATTTTAAAATCCCTTTTTGTCACCCTTTTTACAGTTTCTATAACATCTCTTACAGAAAAGCCATTGCCCACACCCAGATTGAAATAATCGGTTTTCCCGCCGTCAAGCAGATATTGCACACCTTTTATGTGGGCATCAGCCAGATCGTTAACATGAACATAATCCCGTATGCATGTGCCGTCGCTTGTTTCATAATCTGTTCCGAAGATCTTGATGCTATCCCTTTTGCCAGCGGCAGCATCAAGAACAAGCGGTATAAGATGTGATTCGGGAATATGAGCCTCACCGATTTCCCTGTCCGGGTCTGCTCCTGCTGCATTAAAATACCTGAACCTGATACTTTGAATACCATATGCAGATGAATAATCTTCCAGTATATGTTCAATCATCCACTTTGTCTTTCCATATGGATTTATTGGAATCTTTCTGTCATCCTCCTCGATAGGTATTCGTTCAGGCATCCCGTAAACAGCTGCCGTAGAAGAAAATATGATTTTATTGACTTTATGCCTGTTCATTGCTTCGAGAAGGTTTATCGTAAATCTCAGATTGTTGATGTAGTATTTTTCTGGATCCGTAACCGATTCGCCTACCTCAATAAAAGCGCAGAAATGCATTACAGCATCAACTTTATAATTAGAAAAAACAAGGTCTAACTGAGTCGGGTCACCAGTACTGCCGAGGATGAATTCTCCCCATCTGGCAAACTGCCTGTAGCCATGAACAAGATTATCATAAATAATGATCTCATAACCTCTTTTATTCAACATCTTACATACATGGCTTCCTATATAACCTGCACCGCCAGCCACCAAAATCGCCATAATTCCTCCTGTAAGAATAAAATATATCAATTATAATATTTAAAAATCAATATATCAATATAATTTTTCCGGGATAGATCCAAGGATAAGGTCTCCGCTGTAAAACATTCTCTCTCCTTCTGCTGTTTCTATCATAACAGCGCCGTTTTCATTTACATCTTTTAATTTTCCGGTGATATGCCCATTTATATCAGTAATACTGACCTTCTTACCAAGCCAGGCCAGATTGCTCTTCCAATCCCTGAAAATCACTGGAAAGTCCCCTTTATCATAGCGGTTTAACAGATCGTTAAATTTACTTATTATAGATGCCAGAAGTGTATTTCTGTCAGTATCAACCATAACTATGTTTTTAAGAGATACGGCATTCGCTAAAGAAGGTATCGAGTTCACATTGATTCCAATCCCGATGATTATAGTTATAATCCGCATATCTTCTGTTATCATTTCCGATAATATACCGCAGAGCTTTCTATTCCCTATCAATATATCATTGGGCCATTTTATAAAGGCTTTTGCCTTTCCTTTTAACACATTTTTTACTGACAGGAGTACAGCCATTCCGGATAATATGGTAAATTTATAGAATTCAGCTACTGGTTTGTCAATTCTCAGCAACAATGTAAACGTCAGGTCTTTCCCCTTTTCACTTGACCATTTCCTGTTAAATCTTCCCCGTCCCCCTGTCTGCTCTTCAGCAGTTACTAGATAATTATTTTTCTTAAAATGAAGGTTTATTTCCCTTGCATAATCATTGGTTGAGGTTACCTTGTCAAGACAAATTATTTTAATAGGGAGTTTGCTGTTATAATATTTTGAAACCAATTCTGGAATAATTCTGTCCTCAGGGAACTTTACGATTTTATATCCCTTTTTCGGAGATGAGATGATTTTAATACCCGATTCTCTCGCATTCCTGATATGTTTCCATACAGCACTCCTGGAAATGCCAAGTTCTTCAGCCATTTGCTGTCCGGAAACAAAACCTTTATTATTTAATAATAAGGAAAGGACTTTATCCATCTGAAATCAATACCACTGAGCCGTCTGCCTGGCAAGACCTGATATCCTTACAGGGTTTATGGGCCTGCCGTATTTTCTGACCTCGAAATGCAGGTGAGGCCCCGTTGAACGTCCGGTTGTCCCTACCCTCGCAATAATTTGACCTTCCTTTACCCATGAATTTATGCCAACTATGATCTGTGATAGATGACCGTACAGGGTTTCATAGCCAAACTTATGTCTTATAATAATACATTTTCCATACCCTCCCTCCCAGCCTGCAAAAGTTACCAAACCCTCTTTCGAAGCTTTTACTACTGAACCGTATGGAGCGCAAATATCAATCCCCGGATGGAAACCTTCTTCACCCGTATAGGGATCTTTTCTTATACCAAAAGGTGATGTAAATAGACCTCTAAGCGGCTTTGAGAACCAGTATCCAAGAGCTTTGGCTCTCTCAGCATCGGTGAGGGTTGCACCCGGCAGGAAAAGTATCGTTCCTTCAAGAAGGACACCTTCTGTCAGCTGGTCCTGTTCGATATTGTTAGCATCCTTGATATCATCTATTGTAATCTTATATCTGGAAGCAATATTTTCAAGGGTATCTCCCTTTTTTACACAATATATTATGCCTTGAAGGTTTGGAATTATAATCCTTTTGCCATTTCCAAGATTTTGCGCGTTATCAATACTATTAAGGCTTATCAAGGTATCCATTGAAATGCCTAATTTCTTTGATATGGAATACAATGACTCTCCCTGTTTGATTTTATAAAAGAAAAATTTGAGTTCACTGCTGTTTGTGTCATTTATTTTGATCTCATTCCCGCCTTCAGCTTTAATGTTTACCATCGAATCGAGTTCTTCCTGGATTTTTGTCACGCCTATGAAAGAGCTCTCGTAAGACATGTGATTCCCGAAAATAAAGGCAGAAAATGCGAAGCCAAGTATGCATATAATAACAATTGTGCATGTAATTATTACTGCAAGGGAACTGAAAATAAAGTTATTACGGGGTGATAATTTTTTTTGTTTATCCCTTCTGGCTTCAATTCTGTTTATTGCACGAAAACTTTTATTTATTTCTCTTTCAAATTTTTTGAATTTGTTACGGAAAAGGTTTTTATAATCTTTCATTCTTACCTCAAAACCTCTTCAATTATTTTCGTCAGCAATCTACTTTACTTGATAGAATTTATTACATTTAGCATTTCCCTGTGTTCCTTAATATCATGGACTCTTAATATATCGGCTCCTTTTATATAAGAATATGCACCGGCTCCCAGAGTACCATAAAGCCTTCCCTCAGGAGAAGCCATGTTTCCCTGAAGACTGCCAATAAAAGATTTCCTCGAAACCCCTATCATTATGGGCAGGCCATACTTTCTGAAAGTAGATATGTTCTTTATCAACTCAATGTTGTCCTCTATACGCTTTCCGAACCCTATACCAGGATCGATTATTAAATGATCTCTCGAAATTCCTCTCGAAATAGCTGATTCCACTTTTTCATCGAAATAAGTTACCACATCCATTACAACATCGTTGTAAAATGGATCTTTCTGCATATCGAGAGGCTTTCCCTTGATATGCATCAGCACCACTATCGCATCATAACGCTTTACCGTATCAGCCATGAAAACATCAAAACTCATTGCACTTATATCATTGATGATATCAGCCCCTGTTTTAAGCGCTTCTTCAGCGACAGAGGCCTTATTCGTATCCACAGAAATTACGATATTCGCATTCCGGGATAAAAATTCCACAATCGGAATAACTTTTTCTACCTCATATTCCGGATTAGCCGGCAGTGAACCGGGTCTTGTCGATTCGGCTCCAATATCGATAATGTCAGCGCCTTCAGCGATCATTTCTTCGCATCTTTTTAATGCCATGTCTCTGTCATTATATTTCCCTCCGTCGTAGAAGGAATCGGATGTAACATTTAGAATGCCCATTAAAACAGGTTTCGAATATGATATTATCCTGCCATTCCTCGTTTTCTGAACTGGTATCCGGTTATGGTAATTATCAATCATTTTCTTGAGTTGTTTAGCGAGTTCAAATAACGTAGGAGAATTCTGATATTCCATTTTTCTGAAAAAATTTAAATAGATTGATTCAGTGCCAAGAAGAAGAATATCCGTTTTCTCAACGGTACAGGAAACTGTATTTTCATTAACTACAGCATCTCCCTTGCATGAAATCATTTCCTGCTTGATAATGTTTGCCAGGCTAGGTTTCATATCGGTAATTTTTATCGGAAATGTATCAAATTTCTTGTTGAGAATTGAAACGGCCTTTTCATTGCACCCGATTTTGCGTATTTCCCCTTGCAGATCGTTATTATTTCCAAACAGGGGATAAAAAATCATAAGGGGCCCCTTTTTATTTGACTTTCAACGCTGAATAATCGTAGATCAGCCATTGATTTAAATGGTTCTTGTAAAGGTTGAAAGTATATCTAAGGGTATAGCTGAAAAGTTTGACTTTGAAATCGACATCGGCGATAACCGTAGCATCGTTTTCCTTAATATGGCTTTCTATGATCTTATAGCTCAGGATCCTGTCCTGCCAGTAGACTGTAAGATATTTTTTGAAATCTTCGATTACCTGAAGCTGGTAAGTGCCGCTCCTTGCATTTTGATATGCGTTATAATATTCGTCAAAAGATTTTATAAGACGTGTCGGATCAATATGGAGCAGAAAACGCTCCCAGTCTTTTTTCATCTTGGCATCAAGAAAATCATCAATCACATCATAAGGAGGCAGTTTCAGAACTTTTTCAAAATCAGCCTGACGTTCCAGTTCTTCAGCAGATATTTGTTTCTCTACTATGACAGGTGGTTTTATTAATATTTTATAATCGAAAGATTCAATCAAAACGTTTTTTTTATCAGGATTCGGATAAAACAGACCTTTTATGTAATAATAGCCCGATTCCCTGATGTCGAACCACTGAGTTAAATCGATCAGTCTTGCAAACTCCTCACCTGGCATCAATGTAATTTCCCGGAAATCACCGCTTGAGGAGGTATTATTCTTCCTTTCGACCTGGAAACTGTCCAGAAGGGCTACATCTTCATTCTTGGGTGTTTTCATCGTAAAAAAAAATGATTCATAAATGAGGGGCGATACATAAAATTTCACAGGAAATGACGAGTTGTTCACCACATTTATTTGTACCGGAATCGGCTCGTTAAGTCTGTATGTCTCCCTGTAAAACTGAAGCCCAACCTGTAATTCACCATATATTGGCAGAACAATAGTTAACAGAAAAAAAAGAAGTATGATATAAAACTTAAGAGAATTCATACAGACTCCGTACAGAATATTGAGAAGCGCTCTTTAAAATATCGGAATAAACCTGTTTTGCCTTTATTACAAATCGAATAATTCCGGCACTTTATGCACATTTAAAATATAGAATAAAACGCTTGGAAACTTAATGGTTAATTTCATGTTAAAACAACAAGTTCTTTAATCTGCTGCTTAATGAAACTTGGAGGACATTTGGGAGAATACCAGTCTGGTATCTTATTAAGGTAAAAATATGCATCCCTCAGGTCTTTGTTTTCGATCAGGCAGATTGAAAGATTATACAGAGAATCAGGCCTTTTTGATATCCTGATAGCTTCGCCGAAATTTTTTATCGCACTTTCCACTTCCCTTAACTGAAAGTAAACACAACCAAGATTATAATAAGCCCTTTCAAATAAAGGTGCCAGTGAGATAGCTTCCTCAAAAGCGTCTACAGCCTTTAAGTATTTTCCTTTTTCAACATATATATTACCTAAATTATAATAAAAGACAGGGTTGTACTTAAATACCTCCAGTAACTTTTCAAGTAATTCCCTGGCCTCATCCATCCTTCCCATTTTATATAATTCCCTGCTTTGAATATAAATAAGCCTGTAATCATTTTCTATAAGTTTGAGGAAGGAATCATGGGTTATAATATCCTTAATATAATATGAATTCCCTGATTTTTGACATACATCGATAAAATCGATATAAACATCGCCAATCTTAGGATATTCCTTTAATAACTTTTTACCCTGAAGCATGGAAGTATGGTATTTTCGGTTAAGATAATCCATATATAATGAAGCTCTTTGCTCTTCAATGGGAAACTCGTAGGATAACTCGAAAAATTTTATTTTCTTAGTTATTAATTCAAGAGGATCATTTATCTTATTCTGTCTGTACAATTCCTTTATGGCAAATACTCTTAAAAAATAATTACTGTCCAGAAGCATCCTGTATAGTATTTCCGAAAGCTCGTCTAATTCGCCTGTCATAAATTTATACCAATAAAGCGAATAAAGGCCGAACCCGCTGAGAATAATGTCAGATTGGAAAATATGAGCCAGTTCTTTATAATTTGATTTGAGAAGAAAAAGGTAAAGAATATACTCAAGGCTTTTATCTAATTTGTCTTCTCTATACGACTTAAGAAAAATCTCCAATGCTCTGTCATAATCCATTTTATTGAAAAACTCTTTTGCATTATAATAAAGCTCCTTTTGCTGAAAATTCTGCATAAATTATAAATAACCCTCTATCATTATGTCATCACCTATATTTTCGGTAGAAAATTCCCTCACATTAAGGGCACTGGAAATAGTTAAATCAGCCTTGCCGTTAATAAACGGTATTCCGAGTCCTCCAAGAATCTTAGGGGCGATAAAAATAATAACTTTATCTACGATCTTATCCCTGAAAGCTTCATAGTAAACCCTTCCCCCCCCTTCTATGAGAATGGATTCGATATTTTTCACATGGCCGAGATATTCTATAAGAGATTTTAACGCGAACCTTTCCCTTCCGGTAATATTATCCTTGAAAAAATCAAACTCCAGGTATTCCTTTTTGTATTTTTTGCAAAGTTCTAGAAATTTTCGATCGATCCCTTTCCTGACGATAAAAAGTGATTCCCCTGGTCCGCTCAAGACTTTAGAGGTTTCAGTGGTCCTGCCGGAGGGATCCAGAATTATCCTCAAGGGATCCTTCAATCTATTCACCATCCTGACCGAAAGAAGAGGATCGTCCCTCAGCACTGTCCCCACTCCTATCATAACAGAGTCAACACGGTTCCTCATTTTATGAACATACCTCCGGCTTTCTTCCGAACTGATCCATCGAGATTCTCCGCTGCCGTCAGCGATATTTCCATCAAGCGTCATAGCGCATTTTAAATAAATGTAGGGGATACCTTTGGTTATGAATTTAAAATAGTCTTCATTAAGATCTTTCAGTCTCTTCTCAAAGCCTTTTACCATAACAACTTCTACACCGGACTTTTTCAGCTGTTCAAATCCCCTTCCATTTACCAACGGATTAGGATCCTGTGAACCGGCAAATACCTTTTTTATTCCCGCTCTAATTATTTCGCCGGTACATGAAGACGTCTTTTTTCCAGAAAATTCAACGCATGGTTCCAGCGTAACGAAAAGCTCAGACCCGTTTGCATATTTTCCGGCTTTTCTGATTGCCTCAGCTTCAGCATGATTTTCACCGGGCTTTTGAGTACATCCTTCGCTTAATATTTTGCCGTTGTGCACAATAACACAACCGACGGCAGGATTCGGAGATGTAAGACCTTTAACGGATTCCGCATTTTCAATAGCCCTAAAAAAATATTTTTCAATTTCCATGTCATACTCCGATTTTTTTCCGATACTTAAAGCACAGGTTGTGCATTAATGTGCTAAAATCAGTAAGATTATTATTTATTTTTTTAAATTATTGGTTTTTAATCAATTATGCCCACAATTATGTAAATTTAAATTTTCATAGCCGGGCATAAAAAACTTTATGTCGTGATTTAATAATGATATAGACATTCATCAAAAACCCTTATAAATATGAGAAATCCGGCCCAGAAATTTAAAGGGGTTTGTGCGAAAAGTGGAGTGTATTAAATGTCTCTCATATATACAATTAAATTTATTATTGAATTCTGTTGACACTTTAATATATAATAAACGGTAATTTTTTTCAATTATAAAATAATAAAATCTGGGAGGGGTAACGATATGGAAATTTGGGAAAGAATTTACCTGGAATTGACTAAAAATTTTGATTCCTCTCTCAACACTGCTATTCTCGACAAGATTAAATTCAAGGAAATACAGAATAACGACACCATTGTTCTTATAGCTCCCGACCCGTTGACCTCAGGCTGGTTCAGTGATAATTACCTTGATATAGCAAAATCACTGACAAAAACAATATTTAACAAGGATTACCGTTTTATTATCGAAATAGCTTATTCCGATCACCTATACCAAAACATAGCTTTAAAAAGTGCTAAAAAGAGCGCTGAAAAAGTCAATACATCTTTTCTCAACCCGAAATATACTTTTGAAAGGTTCATAGTAGGACCCAACAATGATTTCGCGCATGCGGCCGCTGAACAGGTTGCAAACCATCCGGCCAAATCGTATAATCCCCTTTTTATTTACGGCCACTCGGCTCTTGGAAAAACTCATCTGCTCCAGGCCACTGCTCATAAAGTCATTCATGACAAGCCTGAACTGAGCGTATTCTATACTACAAGCGAAAATTTCACAAATGAATTCGTGGAATCAATAAAGAACGGCGATACTAATAAATTCAGAAGAAAATACAGAAATTTCGATCTTCTTATCGTTGATGATATCCAGTTTCTGCAGCAGAAGGAGAGTACCCTTGAGGAATTGTTCCATACTTTCAATGAGCTCTTCCATGAACGGAAACAGCTTATTTTCGCCTGTGACAGGCCTGCTAAAAGCCTTTCCTTTATCGAGGATCGTCTTAAAACACGCTTCGACTCGGGTCTAAGTGTCAAGATAGAGCCGCCCAATTATGAAACCAGAAAGGCTATTCTTCTTTTGAAGTCTGCCGAGGAAAAAGTCTATATTCCCGGAGAGGTTATTGATTATATAGCCGCAAACATTGAATCCGATATAAGGCTCCTTGAGGGATCTTTGACAAAAATTATTGCATTCTCCAGTTTGAAGAAAAAGGAAATATCTCTCGACATAGCCAGGGAAATCCTGAGGGACAAGATCAAATCGGAAATTCCTAAGAATATAACAATACCTGACATACAAAGAGTCGTATCAAAATATTTTAATATCACCGTCAGCGATATGAAATCGGAAAGGCGGCTTGAAAACATCAGTTATGCAAGACAGATAGCTATGTATCTGTCGAAGGAACACACAAACCATTCCCTGACTGAGATCGGCAATCTGTTCGGAAACAAAGCTCACACCACTGTTATGCGATCGGCAGACAAGGTTTCCAATCTTATTAAAAACAGGAAAAAAACCAAGAAGGAAATCGAAGACATAATCATGGAATTTTATAACAAAAAGTGACTGCGTCAGCCGAATTTCCGGTAATCCTCCCATTACCTGCTAAAAGGCTAAAGCATCGCCCATGCCATTTGCAGGGTCCGCTTGGCATTGGCAACGATCACATCGACGCTTTCCATTCTTTTGATATTATACGAAACCATAACGTTTGATTATTATTCCACGCCGATTTATACTGTGATGTTAAACGGTGTGAAGCTATGAAAAAACCTAAGTTTCCGGCTAAAATAAGACCGGGAGATATCACAGAGATCTATGCTGCTTCTTTTGAGAAAAAGATGAAACTGCCGCTTTATCAGACAAGGCTATCGGCCGGCTTTCCCAGTCCCGCGGAGGATTATATCGAGACAAGGCTCGATCTCAACGAGTACCTTATCAAGCATCCTGCCGCAACCTTTTACTGCCGGGCGGGTGGCAACTCGATGGTCAAAGCCGGCATCAGCATGGGAGATCTTCTCATCTTTGATAAATCCCTCGATGCCGGAAATGAAAGCATAGTACTTGCGGTATTGAACGGTGAGTTTACCGTGAAGCGCTTGAGAATTGAGAATGGGAAATATTACCTCGTACCGGAGTCCGACTCTGCCGATTATAAAACAATTGAAATAAGCGAAGATATGCAGTTTGATGTCTGGGGTGTTTTGACTTATATCATAAAGGAGGCAGTTTAGTATGTGCGGAAGATTCGCTCAATTCAATCCTGCAAAGATCAAAGAGGTGTTCGATATAAGAGAAGCCTGCGACAAGACTTCAGATCTTCCCTTTAACTACAACGTAGCACCCTCCCAGACAGTCAGGATGATCATTAAGGAGGATGAAAGATTGATTCTTCCTGCCAGGTGGGAATTGATCACGGTATGGTCCCGGGGTAAAGATTACACGCTGATCAACATACGGGACGAAACATTGCGAACGAAAAAAACTTTCGATGAAAATTTCCGGTTTAACCGGTGCATAATTCCTGCTGATGGTTTTTTTGAATGGCGTAAAACAGACGGTAGTAAGCCTTTCTATATCCATCTAAAGAGCGGTCTGCCCATGGCTATGGCAGGTCTGTTTAACGTACTGGATGAAGTCGTCTCCTGCGCCATCATAACTACGTCGGCCAATTCTCTCATGGAGATCATTCATGACAAGAAACGCATGCCCGTGATCCTACCTCAAAGCAGCTGGGACGAATGGCTTGACAACAAGCACTTCGACAGGGACAGCCTTTTTTCATTCCTCGAGCCCTACCCCACGGAAGAGATGGAGGCATATGCAGTCACCAGCAAGGTCAATTCGGCGCGTTTCAACAGCCCTGAATACATCGTCCGGGAAGGAGAGTTGCTGAATGGATAGTTCGAATAAAAAGATATTTGCTCTCATAGACTGTAATAATTTTTACGCTTCGTGCGAACGTGTTTTTTCTCCGGCCCTTTTAAACAGACCCGTGGTAATACTCTCCAACAACGATGGATGCGTTGTGGCATTATCCAACGAAGCCAAGATTCTTGGAATGAAAGTTGGGACCCCGATCTTCAAGGTGAAAGATCTCGTTGAAAAGCATGGCGTGGCGGTTCTCTCCTCAAATTACACTCTATACGCCGATATGTCCCGCAGAGTTATGGAAGTGATAGAAATGTTTTCGCCTGAGGTCGAATACTATTCGATCGACGAAGCATTTCTGCGTCTCGACGGCATGAAGATAGAACGCACAGAATACGGACTGAAGATCAGAAACACCGTCAAGAAGTGGACCGGAATACCGGTATCCATAGGCATTGCCGGGACAATGACACTGGCCAAGATCGCCAACAGGCTTGCGAAAAAAAACAGGGAAGGTGTTCTGGATTTAACTGACAGTGTGAATATCGACTCTCTTCTTCAACAGATCCCGGTCGGGGATGTGTGGGGCATTGGTTTCCGGAATTCGGAGAAACTCCGCATTAAAGGGATAAAGACGGCCCTGCAGCTGAAATACCTGAACGACACGTGGACAAGAAAGAACCTCGGCGGTGTGGTCGGCTTAAGAACAGTCTGGGAGCTCAGGGGAACCTCATGCATTACAATGGAAACAGTCAGACCAGATAAAAAACAGATCGTCACATCCCGGAGTTTCGGCACGCCTGTTGGGGATTTCGATACGCTTGCCGAGGCTCTTGCAGATTATGCTGGCCGATGCGCCGAGAAATTGCGTGAGCAGAAGTCGCTGGCCTCCGAGATACAGGTTTTTATCGACACCAACCATTTCAAAGAACACCTGCCTCAATACAGTAATTCAGTCACGGTAAGACTTCCCGAGCCTACCGCCTATACGCCTGTCCTGAGGGAACACGCTGCTGCAGCCCTTAAAAAAATTTTTAAAGATGGCTACCTGTATAAAAAAACAGGAATCGTCCTGACCCGGATTGTTCCGGAAAGCACCCTTGACGGGCTTCTGTTCACAGACAGGACAAGAATAGAGAAAGAAAAGAGCCTGATGAACTCCCTGGATGACCTGAACCGGAAATATGGCAGATATGCGGTGCGGGGCGGGGCGGGGCGCTATAACAAATGGGCCATGCACAGGAATTTCCTCTCCCGGAGGTTTACCACCGACTGGAATGAGCTATTGTGGGTTTAACATTCTGAAGTTCAAGCATGTTTTACCTCTCTTCATTTCCAAACAAATTAGCATCATAATTGTTATAATTATTTATTACTTTATTTACATTATTATAACTATTTTTAACAATTCAGCGGTATTATGGTTATTATAAGGATTTTTTATGGTCAGCAAACTTTTCTCAATATCTTTTTGCGGTCTTAAAACAACCCTCATAGAAATAGAAGTCGATATACAGACAAAAGTTCCCGAGTTCGAGATCGTGGGTATGATGGATTCGGCTGTAAAGGGGTCGACAAGAAGAATAGAGGCAGCGATACAGAATTCGGGATTTCATTTTCCCGGTAAGAGAATAATAGTAAATCTCGCCCCTTCAGGACTGAAAAAATCAGGCGCGATCTTTGACCTGGCTATAGCGGTGGGCATTTTGAACGAGCAGTACGACCTCAAAGATCTTGGCAGGTACATCATTGCAGGGGAATTATCCCTTGATGGGCACCTCAGACCGATCATAGGAGCTCTGCCCATCGCTATTAAGGCCAGTCAGCTTGGTTTCAAGAAAATACTGTGCCCTTTAAGCAATGCTTCGGAAATGTCAATAATAGATTCGATAAATATAATTCCCGTTTCAACCCTCAAGGAGACTATAGTTTATTTAGAAGGTTCAAAGGAGATAAGCCCTTTTAAAAAAAATGAGTACAAAGTGGAAAATACCACTTCTGATAATACAAAGGGTCAGGATATCAATCCGGATATGTCCGATATTATCGGACAGGAATCAGCCAAGAGAGCAGTCGAGATCTGCTCAGCGGGAGGTCACAATGCGATTTTGATCGGACCGCCTGGAACAGGAAAAACGATGCTGGCAAAGCGTATCCCTACTATACTGCCTAAAATGACCCTTGAAGAAGCACTGGAAACTACTATGATTTACAGTATCGCTGGATTGACAAGTCAAAATCAGCCGCTTATAACCGAAAGGCCATTCAGAACGCCTCATCATACTGCCTCAGATGCTTCAATTGTCGGAGGAGGAAAATTTTTAAAACCCGGGGAGATAAGCCTTGCCCATAACGGTGTTCTCTTTCTCGATGAATTCCAATTATTCAAAACAAATGTTCTTCAATGCCTTAGAGAGCCACTTGAAGATAGAAAGATTTCCCTATCCCGTGCGGATGCATCAGTAGAATTCCCGGGAAACTTCATGCTGATAGCAGCCATTAATCCTTCAAACAAAAATGATGATGTCGATCAGTGGGATGCAAGGGACATTTTTGCCGTCTATAAAAAAATTTCAGGCCCAATCTTTGATCGAATAGATATCCAGGTCCAGGTCCCAAGGATAAAATTTGACAGGATAAATCCCGAAAGCCCTCCGGAAAATTCTGCAAAGATCAGGCGGAGAGTTATTGCCGCAAGAAATATTCAACTTGAAAGGCTTAAAAAATACGGTCTCTACACAAATACACAGATGCCTCATAAACTATTATCAAAATTCTGTACGCCTTCAAATTCCGGTAAGGAACTTTTAAAAATTGCCATGGAAAAATTCATGCTTTCAATCCGGACATATGATAAAATACTGAAAATAGCAAGAACAATAGCTGACCTCGACGGCAGCCCTGGAATTGAGGATTTTCACCTGAGCGAGGCGCTTCAGTACAGAATACTGGACAGGATATTAAATTTTGCTGATATAATTTGACTAAAAAATCATTAATACTTAAAATATCTGAGTTATTTTTAGGGCCCATAGCTCAGTAGGTCAGAGCAACTGACTCATAATCAGTGGGTCCCTGGTTCGAGCCCAGGTGGGCCCATTTCTTATCATTACCTTATCTTATCAAGGAGCTATAATGGAAAACATTATAAGAATAAAAAATCTCGTACAGCTTCAGGTTTTATATAACAGGGAAAATGAAATCAAGGACCTTTATTCCGAAGAGGAAAAAAAGATGGAAAAGGTCAAAGCTGAAAATGAGGCTCTTCTCATATCAAATAATGAGATTCAATCAAATATTAATGAGATGGATAAAAAGATAAACGAAGAACTTGGCAAAAGGGATGAGATAAATAAAAGGATAAAAAGCCTTGATGAAAGCAAGGACAGAATCAAAATCGCACGCCAGATTAAATCGTGGGAAAAAGAGATGGAAAAACAACAGCAGGAGCTGTCCCTGATTCAGGCTCAGATCGATTACGATACAGCCAAGCAAGTCGAAATGAGCAGCGAGCTCGATAAAATCACCACCAAAATTTCAGAAAACAACATGAAAATTTCCGAACTTGATGATCACATCAATTCAATTAAAAAGACTTATAAAAAGGAACTTGATAAAACCCAGAAAGATCAGAATAAACTAAGATCAGAGTTCGATCTACAGTTCATCGAATATTATGAATCACTTATTAAAAAGACAAGAGGAACAGCCATTGTCGAAGTTGAGCAGGATGCATGCGCCGGCTGTTATACTGTACTTCCTACCAGCCTGCAAGGTGAACTAGGCGAAGAACTGAAACCTGAAAATATTGATATTCACCAATGCCCCCACTGTTTCCGGTATTTATATTACAAATCATGGCTTGAAAAATAATATTACCGCCCGTAAAGATAATTCAAATGCTGAAGTTTTGCCTTAATTTCGCCTTTTATAGCCCCTTTTTTGAATCTCCAACGCCAGTTACCGGAAGATGTTCCTGGAATATTCATTCTCCCTTCGCTTCCAAGACCAAGTAAATCCTGAAGAGTAGTCACAGCGTAAGCCGCATTTGACGACCAAGCAAGCCTGATAAGAGACCAGTTTATATCCTCACCATGAAAATCTATATAATCGTTCAAGAAACTTCTGATCTCCTGGTTTAAATTTTCATGCCAGCCCCTGATAGTATTGTTATCATGATTGCCGGTATATACTACTGTGTTAGATAAAAAATTATGCGGCAGGTAATGATTTTCAGGGCCTGAATCAAAGGCGAATTGAAGCACGCTCATGCCTGGAATACCAAAATCATCTCTTAAACGGATAACATCAGGGGTTATATAACCAAGGTCCTCTGCTATTATCGGTAATTCCCCCATAGACTGAATAACTGTTTCAAAAAAATCATGTCCAGGTCCCTTTTCCCATTTTCCATAAACAGCCGTTTTTTCACCGAACGGGATGGCCCAGTATTCAGCAAAACCCCTGAAATGATCAAGCCTGACAAGATCATACATCTCGAATGTCATTTTCAGGCGATTTACCCACCATTCATATTTTAAGGCCTTAAGTTTCTTCCAGTTATAGAGAGGATTACCCCATAATTGCCCCGTTGAACTGAAATAATCTGGAGGGACACCTGCTACTTTTTGAGGTTCAAGGGAAGAACTAAAATAGAAATATTCAGGATGGGCCCATGAATCAGCACTGTCAAATGCGACAAACAGAGGCATATCACCTATAATTGATACATTTTTTTTATTCGAGTATCTTTTTAACTCATTCCATTGCATATTGAATATAAACTGCATGAATTTTTGAAAGGATATTTCTCCCTTATGTTCATCTCTGAACTTGTTTATCTCATCATTGTCTCTGATTTTATATTTTTTCTGCCATGAAGACCAGCTCACACCACTATAATAATTTTTCAAAGCCATAAAAAGTGAATAATCGTCAAGCCAGAAAGATTCTTTATCACAGAAAATGGAATATTCGCTGTCCGGAGATAGATTTTTTTTGCTAAAAAAACGATCAGCTGCTTTTTTTAGGAGAGGATATTTATAACTTATTACCTTTCCAAAATCAACATTATTATCATCAAAACTTGTTCCTGCATCAAGATCTTTTTCAAGAAGAAACCCCTTTTTCACAAGATCATCTAAATCGATAAGGAGCGGGTTTCCTGCAAAAGCTGAAAAACACTGATAAGGAGAATCGCCGAACCCTGTTGGGCCTAGCGGGCAAATCTGCCACAATTTTATCCCGCATTCTGATAAAAAATCCACAAATTCAAAGGCCTCATAGCCAATCGTTCCAATACCGAATTTTCCTGGAAATGAAGAGGGGTGAAGTAAAATTCCGCTTTTTCTCTCAAGCTTCATCTTGCAGACTCTTATCTATAAGAGCCTTTTCTAACGCTCCTGCGGTTTTGAAATATGACGAAACCGACAACAAGCAGAACTGCGAAGATCACTATCAATGCGGCAATATTATCACTAATCGCCTCATTAATATTGAACCTGTAAGAACCGATTAGTTTTTTAAAATTCAGCCCAAGGAAAGGCCCGGTCTTCCTGTATGCCTTTGTCTGATATGCTTTAGTTACAGGGATGTTAAATGAATTGTTCTCATATTTAAGTTGACGCTGGCTAACGCCACCAGTCTGACTTACACTTTGTTTTGAAGTTTTGTTGGGCTTTACCGGAGTTCCGGAGCAAGCGCATAAAGAAAATATTAAAACCGCTGAAAAGACTGCAAAAAATATCCTTTTCACATTTACCTTCTTTAATCACAAAGATTATAAAAAATTATATTTAAAGTTATCTGTATATCGGCATACGATCGCTATAATATTTAATAAATGTTATTTTTAAAATCACAAAAAATAATTTATAATGTTATAAGATAATGATGATTGAATTTCCTGTCAATATACGGGGAGGATAAGTTTTTGGGAACAAAATTGATCATGGCCCTTGATACACACAGTTTTATCGAGGCAAAACATATAATTGATGAACTATCCCCCCTGATAGACATATTTAAAGTCGGTAGTATTCTCTACACTGCTGAAGGAGTAAAAACTATCGATTACATTAATTCATTGGGGAAATCGGTATTTCTCGACCTCAAATTTTTCGATATACCCAATACTGTTAAAAGTGTAAGCTTTGTTACCGGGCGCATGAAAGTAAAAATGTTTACATTTCACCTCCTAGGAGGAAAGGAAATGATCCGCGCTCTTATAAGCGGTATAAACGAATGCATGGCCCGTTGTCCTGTTAAAGAGGCCCCCATCCCGCTTGGAGTTACGATTCTGACCAGTATAAACGAAGCTATCATGCGACATGACATGAAAATAAATCTAAAACTTAATGATATGATTAAACACCTTGCAAGGATGGGTTATAATGAAGGGATCAGGGGTTTTGTTTGTTCTTCAATGGAGGTTGAGATCTTAAGAAAAGAACTTGGCAGTGAGCCAATACTCGTTACACCCGGAATCAGACTTAAAGAAGATGTTACCGGTGACCATAAGAGAGTAATGACCCCTTCGGAGGCAAAAAAATGCGGCTCCAATTTCATTGTTATGGGCCGTTCGATCTCAGATAAAAAAGATATGGTAGGAACTGTGAAGAATGTCCTTTCGGAACTATCCGACTGAAAGCCCGAACTATTTTAACAGACCGATGAGGTTGCTGTCCAGAAGCCTGTTTATTAGAGCTTTCAAGCATTCTTCAATAAGAGCCTTCTTTTCACCGCTCTTTACACCCTTAGTAAAATTTATTTTAAATAGCAAACCTGATGTTACTTCACCGGAATTATTGTTCTTTTCAATAATCAGAGCAAAGTATGCTGTTGCTCTGTCAATTATATAAGAATACTCGGTTTTTCTTACAAATATTGAATACTTTTCATAATCTCCCTTATCTGTAAGATAATCATATCCCTTGATCAGATTGTCATATCTTGCCACATCGAAAGGAGATACACTGATCGTCATCACGACAGTTTCATCAATGCCGGTAAATGTTTTCTCCACTGTTATTGAATAATCTGTTAAGCCGTCTCCTTCGTCAAAATTATAAGAGCTTCTTATGTTTGAAACCGCATAATTTCGTAAATCCGGCAAAATTCCATAAAAATCTTTAATTATTTCTCCACATGCAGCTTTGATAATTTCAGATCCATTCTTTAATATGCTGATATATTTTCCGTCTCTGTAAGATATCCTTAGATCATTTAACCCACTCTGGATATCCGGATATACTTTTGAAGCGATTATGATCATAGCAGTCAAAAAAAATATATTAATTTTATCCATTTTTAACTCCTATTATTTCTATAATATTGAAATCAGGCCTCGCAAAAAATCTGAAAGGAAAATTCCTACTTACCCCCAATCCTTTCGAAACGAATAAAGCGGTATTACCATGAGCTGAAATACCTTTTGAATATATCTTCTTTATTCCGCTTTTTATTATAAGCGGCAGACCGAAAAAGGTGATCTGACCCCCATGAGTATGTCCCGAAAGCATTATATCTGCTTTACCATTATAATATTTGACCATATCTGGATAATGGGAGAGAACTATATTGAATATATTTTCACTGTCAATATTCAATCCAGGCGCTCTTTTTTCTTCCATAAACTTATAATCGATCCCGGTTATTAATAGCTCATCGCTAGCCGTGGTGACCTTTTCCTCCTGATCAATAAGTAAATGAACTCCTGCGTTCTCAATGGCTTTTTTCAGGGCCTTCAAATCAGCAGGTTTTTTATCCCAAAAACAAAACAGGGGATTAAGCAGATGAAGAATATTATACTGGTAATAATCATGATTACCCAAAACGGCGTATGTACCATATCTGGATTTCATTCCCCCTACAACCTCTCTCAGCATTTCGATGCCTGAATTATTGTCAATGAAATCGCCTGTCATAAAAATAAAATCAAATTTAGCCCAATCGGTCCATAATTTCAATTCTTCTTTTATTTTATCCAAATTCTTTTTTCTCATTTTTTTATAAAGATGAAGATCTGAGAAATGAAGAATGGTGTACCTGCCTTTCAGGCGGCTCGTTCTTATCCTCGACCTGTTGACATGGATCATCCTCGTTTCAATAAAATAAGAGTACAGTAGGAACACTACAGCAATAATAAAAATTAAAGATATTGTGAAAAATGCAGACACGTCAGTTCCCTAAAAGCAAGTGCATCGATTATTGTCCTTGAAGAAAACTCAGGTTCAGCAATTCCGATTTCTGAAGGTGGGTTGATTCAGGAGTACCTATCTGTTTAAGATAAAAAGCAACGCCAGTGATTTCTCTATTTTTTATGATCGGGGTTATAAATATTTCATCAATATCTTCTATATCCGCCTGTTCAAATTTTTCCCTGAAATATCTCGTTTCCCTTATATTTCCTTTAACATCTATGCCCTTCCCCCCGGAAAGGAACATGGTGAAAATAGGATCATTTGTCATTAATTTAAAATCAGTTGCGGCAATACCTTCCCTTATTATGGGAATATAACGTTCTTCATGCTTCTCGAGAACAAGAATTTTATGGATATTAAGACTTCTTTTCGCCAGTTCTACAGCTATTTTCCCGAAATCTTCAACAGTTATAATCGGACTTACCTTCTCAGGCGTTTCCATCATTGCAGCAAGCCCGGTGTCTTTTTGAACCGGCGTCTCAGCAGGTTTCTCAGCCGCTACTTCTACCGGTGCTTCAAACTGTATTTCTTCAGCATTCAGAATTTCATCCGGAAACTCTTTTATTTCAGGCAGCTCAGGAGGCTGAAAAGTATTCAATTCGCCAGAAGGTCTGCCCATAGTTTCGAATGATGGAAATTCAGGCTCATGGAAGGATTCTTTCAGCTCAACCTTAAAGTCTTCCTCGATTCCTTCCAAATTAGCAGATCTTTCCTCTTTAAAAGGAACCTGTGATTCGATATTGCTCAATATTCTTTCTTCCTCTGCGAAAAGATCAGTTTGCTTTGTTGGCTTTAATTCACTGTAGGTATTTATTACATTGTTTTCTGAAACCGTTAAAGGCTCCGGAATTTTCATATTGCTTTCAGCCGGTATTTCTTCGAATTCCGGAACAGGAAATTCTTCTTTTTCAACTTCAGCAGTATTGCTAACCTCGGAGGAAGGAATTGATTCGGTGAGATTAAAACCGTTCGTCATAATCATATCCTCGATTCCTTTTTGTACTTCCTTTTCACCAAATACCCTGTCTTCCTCGATATCGCTGATCAGTGATTTTATTTCATCCGGCTTTTCATAAGCACTTTCCTCTGCAATATTAACATTAATCGGTTTTATTGGCATATCGGATATGATCTTTTCGTCTCTCATAACCATTATGAGTGCACTTACAACCAGAATGAAGAGCAAAAGGCATGTAACCAGAAGGATCAAACCAAGAACAGGGATATACCTCTCATTTGAAGGATAATATAAAACTTCAATGCCATGAATATTCTTTCTGACCACATAAACGCTTTTTTCATTTGTCTCTATTTTTTTGTAGTTTTCAGGGCTCTTTAAATAATTCATGAGATAATTGATATTATTATCGCTTAAAACCATTTTGCTTGTTATCAGCATATTGGATATAGCACCATCGGCTATGATTTTCCCTTTTGATATTCCGGTGAATAATTTGGCCATTTTATAATAGACAACGACGAAACCGCCGTTAGCAGTAGCCGTATTTTCCTGATTTAGAGTATAAAAAGCCGCCAGAGAATCCCTATCTTTCATATAAACATAAGTAAAATAATTTGTTGAAAAATGACCTTTCACAGCCATTATAATAGGAGGCACAATCTTTAAATTATTTATCTCATTAGTGTCATTTGAAAAAATAATATCTCCATCCGAATCAAGTACCTGGATATTCTGGCACTCCTGGATTGAATTCTTTATTTTATCGAAATCATCAAGGAATTTTGAGGTATCCTCACCACGGCTTGAACTTGTAAAAACTGATTTAATAAGGTTATCTTTAGAGAGATATTGTATTTCCGAATTGATAATGTTCATATTCGTTTCGATGACAGCATCGTATTGGAGAGCCATATTCTCAATATATTGATGATAAGAATAACCGAAATACCCGAACTTAGTTTTAATAAAATAAACAATTATGAGCATCAAAGCAAGAGATACGACAAGGAGAAGAACAAGCAGTGTTTTCTTTTTAGCCATAAAGGTTCCTCTTCGAGATAAGAATTTTTAAATAAAACATATTTTCTCTGTTTGTATTTTTCGGCTAAATGAGTGAGAATTATTAGCTGGATTTATAAAATAAAAAGCCCCGGCGAAAAATTATTGACGAGGCCATTTTCTAATTTAACTATTTTACTGCCCTGCAAGCTTTTTATAACTCTGGTAACGGAACCCCGCATTCTTTTCGGCTAATTTAAGAAGTGCTTCAGCCTTCGCCGGGAACATCTTTACAAGCGAGGCAAACCTGATTTCACCCATGAGAAAATCACGTAAGCTTGCAGAAGGTTCTTTTGAATCCAGCATAAAAGGATTTTTACCTTCCCCGGAAAGAAGAGGGTTATAGCGGTAAAGATGCCAGTAGCCGCAATCAACAGCTCTTTTTTCCTCCTCCTGAGATTTTCCCATGCCGGCATAAATTCCCTGCTGAATACAAGGTGCATAAGCTATGATCAGAGAAGGTCCCGGATAACTTTCAGCTTCTGTTACGGCCTTCAAGAACTGGACCTTATTAGCGCCAATTGCAACCTGCGCCACATAAGCATAACCATAACTCATGGCCATCAATCCTAGATCCTTTTTACTCGTCTTTTTACCTGAAGCTGCAAATCTAGCTATCGCAGCCGTAGGAGTGGACTTGGAAGCCTGACCTCCGGTATTTGAATATACCTCAGTGTCAAGAACGAGCAGGTTTATATCCTCACCCATAGCAAGAACATGATCCAGTCCACCGTAACCGATATCATAAGCCCAGCCGTCTCCGCCGAAAGCCCAATGTGATTTTTTGATCAGGAAGCTCTCAAGATCATTTATTTCGCCAAGAATTCCGGATTTTTCTTTAGCCAGCAACTTTTTTATCTTATCAGAAGCAATCCTTGATTTCTCTGCGCTGGTTCTACCTCCCATCCATTCTTCAAAGGCTGATCTGATTTCCGGGGAAATTCCGCTTTCAATAGCCTTTTTCATCAGAATCTCAATTCTATCTTTCATTTGATGATCTGCAAGTACCATACCGAAGCCGTATTCAGCCGTATCCTCGAAGAGCGAATTAGCCCATGCTGGGCCATGACCCTCCGCATTGACGCAATAAGGAGCTGAAGGAGCAGAGCCTCCGTAAATCGATGAACAACCCGTAGCGTTGGCAATGATCATCCTGTCGCCGAAAAGCTGGGTGATAACCTTGATATAAGGCGTCTCACCGCATCCAGCACAACAACCCGAGAATTCAAATAAAGGTCTCGAGAACTGACTTCCCTTGATGGTAGATTTCTCCATCAGGTTATCTTTATAACTGACATTTTCCGAAATATAATTCCACAGCTTTATTTCTTCCTTCTGACTTTCCAGAGGTTTCATGATAAGAGCCTTTTTATTCTGTTTACCCGGACATATGTCCGCACAGTTTCCGCATCCTGCGCAGTCCAGCACACTGACCTGAATTTTGTAATGGTAATTTTCCAGCCCTCTCCCAATGGCCTTCAATGTTTTAGTGCCTTCTGGGATTAATTTCATTTCTTTTTCATCGATTAAGAAAGGCCTTATCACAGCATGAGGACAGACGAAAGAGCATTGGTTGCATTGTATGCAGTCTTCAGGTATCCATTCAGGAACGTTTACAGCAATTCCTCTTTTCTCATACATGGAAGTACTGTTCGGGAATGTCCCGTCCTCCATCTCTTTAAAAGCACTGACCGGGAGGTCATCCCCCTCCTGGGCGTTCACAGGGATCATAATATCCCTGACGTAATCCGGCAGATCTTTGTTTTTATTCTCTTTTGAACTGCTTAATTTTTTCCATTCCACGGGGATATTTATTTTCTTAACTTCTCCGCCCTTTTCAATAGCTGCATAATTCATATTGACAATTTTGTCACCTTTTCTTCCATAAGTTTTATATATTGCTTTCTTCATATACTTCATAGCATCTTCGTAGGATATAACATCAGTAAGTTTGAAAAAAGCCGACTGCATAATAGTATTCGTTCTTGCTCCCAATCCAAGATCTTCTGCGATCTCAGTCGCGTTGATCATATAGAATTTTATATCGTTATCAGCCATATATTTTTTCATATAATCCGGAATATGCTTGACAACTTCCTTTTCATCCCAAATGCTGTTAAGCAGGAAAGTGCCTCCTTTTCGCAGGCCCTTTATCATATTGTATTTATCCAGATAAGAGCTTACATGACAGGCAACAAAGTTAGGATTTGTGATGTAATACGGCAACTGAATAGGCTTATCACCGAAACGGAGATGGGAGATTGACAGACCGCCTGATTTTTTCGAATCATAAGCGAAATACGCCTGAGCATATTTATTCGTATTATCCCCGATTATCTTAATGGAGTTTTTATTTGCACCGACAGTACCATCGGATCCGATTCCGTAAAATTTAGCCTCGAAAGTTCCTTCAGGACATACATCGACGCTTCCTCCGACAGGAAGAGATTTGAAGGTGACATCATCGACAATTCCGACCGTAAACTGGTCCTTTGGCTCCTTATTTTTAAGGTTATCGTAAATCGCAATAATCTGCTCAGGCGTGGTGTCTTTCGATGCCAGGCCATACCTGCCACCGACGATCTTTGGCGCATTTTCCATGTTATAAAAAAGGCTCCTAACATCAAGGTAAAGAGGTTCTCCAATTGCCCCCGGTTCCTTACACCTGTCAAGGACCGCAATCCTTTTAACCGTTTTCGGAATAACGTTAAAGAAATACTTTGAAGAGAAAGGTCTGAAAAGATGAACTGAAATAATTCCAACTTTTTCGCCTTTTTTTAGCAAATAATCAATAACCGGTTTTGAAATATCCGTAATTGATCCCATGGCTACTATAATATTTTCTGCATTTTCAGCACCGTAATAATTAAATGGATGATATTCCCTTCCGGTAAGTCTCTGTATTTCCTGCATGTATGATTCAATTGAGTCTGGAACGGCATCATAATACCTGTTTGCCGATTCCTTTGCCTGGAAAAAGATATCCGGGTTCTGAGCAGTTCCCCTTGTTACGGGTTTCTCAGGCGACAGCGCTCTTTTTCTGAATTCATCGAGAGCCTTTTTGTCGATCAACTTTTCATAATCTGAATATTCAAGGGATTCAACTTTTTGTACTTCAGCAGAAGTCCTGAAACCGTCGAAGAAATGTAAAAAAGGAATACGTGTTTTCAGGGCAGTTAAATGGGCTACAGGTGCAATATCCAGGATTTCCTGCACAGACCCCGATGCAAGCATAGCAAATCCGGTCTGGCGACATGCCATGACATCAGAGTGGTCCCCAAAAATCGATAATGCATGAGAAGCGACAGCTCTCGCACTGACATGAAATACACCAGGTAAAAGTTCCCCCGCAATTTTATACATATTGGGGATCATCAGCAACAACCCCTGTGAACAAGTGAATGTCGTCGTAAGTGCGCCTCCCTGAAGAGAACCATGTACTGCTCCAGCTGCTCCTGCTTCCGACTGCATCTCTATCACCCTGACTATATCCCCGAACATATTCCTTTTCCCTTCACTTGCCCAATCGTCACAAAATTCGGCCATTGTAGAAGATGGGGTTATCGGGTAAATAGCGGCAACCTCTGAAAAAGCATATGCCACATAAGATGCTGCGTTATTACCATCCATCATTTCCATGGATTTTGCCATAACTGTCCTCCATACACTAAATAAACGATTTTATTATACCTCCATTGGCAAAAAATCACAAATAATAATGCTGTTTAAAGTAGATAGGCTCAAAAATTAATCAGATAAAGTTCTCTTTTAAATGACTTATTGATTAATATTCAATGATTTTTTATAATATTCTTAATATCCGGATGGAGCCGTGGGAGGTATAAAATGATTTACAGGGACTCCATTAATGGCGACATACCGGAGCTGATAGAATTATCCCGGCTTTTCGATACTTCGCCGTATTCTTTCGACACGCATATCAGCAGCATTACCAAATCCATATATCCCGCTTTTGCTTATGATATGCTCCTGGCCCCTTCATCAATGTCCCTGGTCGTCCAGGAAGGCGACAGGATAATTGGATTTATAACCTTCTCAGTAAATCTTGCACTTTCAAATGCTGCAGGGAAAAAAACAGGCAGTATTCTACTTCTTGCCGTTGATCCGAATTTCAGAGGGCAAAGCATCGGCAAGCAACTCGTAAAAAATGCACTGGATAGACTTTTAAAAACCGGTACTGAAATTGTGACCGTCGGAACAGATCTTTATAATTATCCTGCTATTCAGGTTTATGAATCATGCGGTTTCCATTTCAGAATGGGCTGGCATATTTTCAGATACTACAGTACGGGGGAAGATCAAACTCCATCATTAAACAAAAATATCGTTTTACCGGAAGGTACCGAGATAGAGAATTTTCTTCGAGGATTGTCAAGGCCTGTCTCATTATTAAAAGAAAAAAATTACGATGCAGTCAGGCTTAAAGATTATCTCATAGACAACGCACGGAGAAGCATTTATAAAGGTAAATCAAAATGCTATATCTATAAAAGAGGTTCAAAAAATGCAGGTTTCATCAATATCACTGAGGATGATATCTGCAAAAAAACTTTAAAAACGGATAAATTCATTTATAAGATACTGGACGTTATCGTTATCGATGAGTACAAAGGAAACGGAATTGAGGCAGAGATGCTCAGAGACATTAAAGCAAGGCTTGAAGATTACTGTCTTCTCGAAGTCTGGATAGATGCCGAAAATTCAGAGCTGATTGAAGCCGCCGAGGATTCAGGATTTCATTTGAGCTATACAGGAGCTGCTTTTCATTACATCTTTCCAGGTACAAAATAATGTTATTCCGTTAATCAAGCAGTCTTTTTTGCCCTTCAAGGTGCATAATATCTTCAACGTCCCTTGTACACTCCATACATCCGAGATATTTACCCTGACTATCGCGCAGAGCAAAAAATTCAATCAACACCTTGTGTTTGTTCGCATCATCCTTTACGCTCAAATCTATCCAGAAACGCGCTTTGTCCCTTTTTCCCGATCTCATTTCATCTACTATTGCAAGAACCTTTGAAAGGCTTTCCTGAGGGTGACAGTTCCTGAAATTAAGGCCAAGTGACGACAGAGGCCTGAAAAACAGCCTCGAATCATGCCGATTCCAGCCGACAACCTCATCATTCGAATCGATAACCGTGATCTCGACTGGTAAAGCCTCGATCACCGCCCTCACCATCTCCTCGTTCATCCTGTCGATCATAAAAATCTCCTCACTACCGTATTTCGACCGTAATTCCCTCATCAATGGCTTTTTCAAGGGCGATCGTTGTTTTCATGCATGAAATCGCATCATCCATTGTTGAGAGCAATTCTCCGCCATTTTGACAGATCCCCATGAAATAACGGTCTTCATTGGTTAATGTGGCCTGGTAAGCTGTATATGTATGAGAGTGAGAAATACCCTTTTTCGCCTCAACCCAATCGTTATATGTGTAATGGACGGTACCTCCCAGGCCTATAACCTTGGCAGTGAAAGTCCATGGAGCCGGAGAAAGATCGTCTGCAGCAAAGCTGGCACATATATGCCCGAGAGCGCCATTTTCCAGTTCAAGATTTACAAGAGTAATATCTTCACTATCGATCTTTTCATAATGGATATTGGCTTTAAAGCCGTTCACCCTTTTCGGCCAGCTTCCCGTTAGATAGATCATCGTATAAAGGTTGTGCGTGCAGATGTGGCGGATCACTCCCGGAAGGGTTGAAGCACGCTGCTCGGAATGCTGAATATTATACATTACATAGCATGATACGATTTTTCCTAAATCGCCGTTTTGTATGATCCTATGCGCCCGTTTGATGCTTTCTTCATGTATCATATTATGGCCTGGCATGCAGACAACTCCCGTTTTTTGAGCTACAGATTTCATTTCCTCAATTTCTTCCACATTCATGCCGAGGGGTTTTTCAATTAGAACATGCTTGCCCGATTCCATAGCCATTTTTGAATATTTCAGGTGGGTTTCCTGGTTGGTTAATATGAAAACAGCATCAATACCGGGATCTTTTACCAATTCTTCGGCAGAGGAAAACATCCTGCAGTTCTCCTCTTTTGCCCTTAAGGCTGATCTTTCAGCTGTGCGGTTCCATAATCCGACCAGTTCCGAACCCGGAATATCACGCAGCGCCTTTGCATGAAGAACTGATACCTCGCCGGCTCCTATGAAACCGATTCCGAATTTTTTTGACATGAGATCCCCCTTTATATATTAAATTCCCATAGTAATATAATCCAGCACAAAAAAAACGGGAAATAATATTTCATAATAAAGGCTTAAAAATTCAATTTCTCATCTGATCCATGGGTATAATTACTTGAGAGCGATTGTATTTCCAAAATATTCTATTTTTTGCAATTCTTCCGATAAGTAGTTAGATTTATTGTATAATATTCATATTATAGAGGGGGCCCTTTAATGAAGATATCAATAATAATAATGATAATGGCAGGTTTTTTCTCAACAGTTTTTTCACAGGATGCCGGCAATCAGGTCCATTTTAATATACCGGGCAACAATCAAATAAATACCGAAGACACAATTCAGAAACTTTTATTAATAAAGAAGATACCGATTCAAAAAAAAGAAGCCGAAATTCAGGATTATAAGCTCGAAAGCGATATAGCGAGGGACATCACAAAGTATTTGAGGGATCTTGATGATAAATCAAGAGCTCTGTACGATTTTAAAACTCCTTTCAGAGATATGGTCGGCACCTCTTCAGACCCTGCTGTTCTTGAAGTATCAGCAGAAAGAAAAGCAAAAAAAGAGGACTATAAAATTAAGGTTCTTCAGACCGCCAAGCCCGATTCTTTTATGAGTTCGTCGTACCCCAAGAATAAAGCCCTGCCCCCATGCGAATTTACCGTCAGCATCGGCGGCAAGAGCTTCAAATTCAAATTTGCCGGCGGAACCATATACCAGCTCGCAGATGCCCTGCAGCAGCAGGCCCGGGATGTAATCGATACCCGCATTATCAATGATACCGATACTTCTTCAATTTTAGTAATCAGCGGGAAAGATACCGGTGAAAAAAATAAACTTAACTTCAGCGGGGACATCTCAGCTCTCAGGGAAATAAACCTCCTTGGAGAGGGAGAGCCAAAAACTGATGAAAAAAAGATAGATTTCAGCAGGCTTTCAGCAAAATCGGCAAACCCGATTTCATCTGATTCGAATAGAGTGCGTCTCATGCCCGGCGACGAGGGAGAAGTTAATCTCTTGCAGGAAAATATAAGGATATCGGAAGGAACCGTATTCTATTTTAACGCTTTGATGCGTCCTTATAATCCGGCTCCTGCTGAAACTAATATCAATGCCCCGAATTTAGATATAAATTTAATGGAGCCAGTATCTGTTTCGAATGTAACAGTTTCAGGAGGCAGTTTGATATCTTACTTCGAAGAAAATAAAAAAGCGCCTGAAATCATTTCAAACTACACTGAGATCCTGACACTTTCTTTCGACGATGGAACAGGTAAAAGTTATTACATTGACAATACAGGAAACTTCAGTAATTCACTTGGTACATATAAGGACAAAACGGTTGTAAAATTAACCGTAAGAAATAAAAACACAGACAGGGAATTTCTGATATCAGATGCACGTCTCGTTACAAAGATATCCGAAGGAGGCATTCAGCCGAAAAACATCATCAGCAGGGCCTGCGACTCCATTATTAATTTTGATGGCGTGGAAGTCAAAAGAGACAAAAACATTATCGACAACCTGATTGACGGTGTAACAATAACCCTGAAATCAGAATCAAAGGAACCTGTGACGGCCTCCATAGATCATAACTATAAGAAGATCGAAGATTCGCTGAGTGCTTGGATTGAAAGCTATAATAAAACGATGGAATACCTGCATGTCGTTACAACACCTAATCTGGATCATACTCCATTAAGCCAGAGAAGCCAGGATAACCTGAAAATCGGTGCTTTCCAGGCCGAAAGTCCTGTCATTATTCTTATGAACAGGCTCAGAGAAATACCGTCTGCACCTTATAAAACGATTTACGATAGACAGCTTTCACTGCTGGAACAGATAGGTATTTTCACGAAAAGGAACGGCTCTTTTGATAAAAATTCCGATGAATGGAATTCTGCGAGGATTGGTCTACTGAATTTTGAACTTGAAAAATTTCGTTCAGAATTAAAGACAAGGTTCGAAGGAGTTGAACAGCTATTCGCTTATGACACTCACGGCGATCTTATTAAAGATTCAGGAGCTGCCGTTGCTATTAATCAGACTTTGAGGCTCAGTTTAGGCGCCGGAAGCTTTTTCGAAGAGCGAATCGTCTTTAATAATAATAAAATAAAGGATGGGCAAAAAGACATTGAAAAAATGAACCGAGACCTTGTCATATATGAACAGGATTTAAGAGAGAAATACGGCAAGATGAACCAGGTACTGACTGAAACCGCCAACAAGGAAAAGTGGCTTAACAGCCAGATGAAAAACAACGAGCAATAGTTACGGATAAGGAGTTAAATATGGAAAAACACATTAAACTCACTGGAATCCTCAACCTCGTTTATTCCGTTCTTGCTTTTTGTGCCGGAATATTCCTTTTGTTCCTCTCCGTATTGCTGCCACACATCGTTTCTTACGCCGTAAATGCCGGCTTTATTGATCCGGATATAATACCGCATATAGTGGTTGATACCGTCCCTGTTTTTCTTGCTATTATATCTTCGATCATCCTGCTTTTTGCTGTAATCGGGATATTTGGGGGCGCAGCTCTAGTAGGAAAAAAGAAGTGGGGCAGAATACCCGTTCTTATCGTATCATTCATTAATTTACTTCATATTCCTGTCGGTACTGCTCTCGGCATATACAGCATATGGATACTCTTTGACGAAGAAGCGATTAAAATTCTCAATTCCCAATGACAATTCAATTACAATACAAGCATAAACATATTCTTTGGAGGCCCTTATGAAGAAAAAAATATTCAGCGGGATACTGATTTATATTGCCATTTTCATCCTGTTTTTTATTATCCGCCTTTTATACGGCATAGTTGAGAAAGAGGGTGTATCTGTATATTATTCGAATTATTACAATCCGTATTATCCACGGTCAGTACTCGCCGACCGGTCGGAAAGGGAAAATATTAATGAAGGCCAGAAAACCGAGGTTCTCAAAAATATCAAGAGTAATTTTGCAAGCTATAAAAGAACAATTCAGAAAGAAATCACCGGTGAAAAGCCACAGATTATAAGAGTTGACCAGAAATATGAGAAGATAGCAACGCTGACGACCGAAACAAGGGATTTCGATAAATCCGACAAGGAACTGCGCGAATCAATAAAAAAATATAACTCCGTTATACAATACGAAAACAATACCGGATTAAAAGGTTCAAGGTTTCTTGACATTTCCATCGGAGTACCACCCGATAATTTCGATGCCATGGTGGAAGAAGTAAAAAAAATCGGAATACTCAGATCAATAGAAATAAATAAAATTGATAAGACAAGCGAATTCAAGGATATCAATGCCCAGAAAAAATCCCTGGAAAATACACTCGATTCCCTCATTTTACTCAGATCCAAGGGCGGCAAATTATCCGAAGAGATAGACCTGGAATATAAAATACAGGAAATTGAAAAGCAGCTTCAGGAATTGGGGGTGAGGCTGGGAGACTATTCAGAGGAAAATGAACTCTGTACATTAAAAATCTCTCTTTATGAGAATACTTACAGGGAGAGTTTCTCAATTGCTAAATTGATTATGACCGCTTTTTTATGGTCTGTTAAATATTATTTTTATACAACGGTAATGGTATTTCTCGCATCATTGATAACGCTCATTATACTGGCCATTATTGATAAGTTTAAGGTTTTACAGGCCATAATGGGTACAAAGTCCGGCCGCAAATAAGGTCAGCTTTCATGCCTGCCTTTTCTGTTTTTTAGCCCATGGATCATTAAGGGATACGGTACGATTAAAGCATGGTTTTCCCTCTGCAGAATCGGGATCAACTGAAAAATAACCCTGCCGCAGGAACTGGAAAAATTCACCTTTCTTAACTTCTCCCAGTGAAGGCTCACCCCTGCATTCTTTGAATACTTTAAGCGAATCCGGATTTATAAGCTCCTTGTAGTCACGATCTTCCTTTTCATCCCCGGGGTTCTCTCTGAGAAGCAAATGATCATAAAGCCGCACTTCTAACTTCACTGAATGTCTTGCTGATACCCAGTGTGATGTCCCCATGACCTTGCGTCCATCCGACGTCCATCCCCCCTTCGATTCCGGATCATATGTGCAATGCAGTTCTTCAATTTCACCTGTTTTTTTATTCCTGATAACGCTCACGCATTTAATGTAATACGCATGTTTCAGCCTTATTTCCCTTCCAGGGGCCAGTCTGAAAAAATCCTTCGGAGGGACCTCACGGAAATCATCCTTTTCAATGTATAAAATTTTTGAAAATGGTATCTTCCTCTTTCCAGCAGATTCATCCTCTGGATTGTTGTCGGCATCAAATTCCTCAACGAGATCGGGAGGATAATTATCGATTACTACCCTGAGAGGATCCAGGACTGCCATTCTTCTGGGAGCCCTCATGTTCAAGTCCTCTCTCAGGCAATGTTCCAGGAGTGATATGTCTACAACACTGTTGGCCTTTGCAACTCCTATACGCTCGCAAAAATCCCTGATCGCTTCCGGCGTATAGCCCCGCCTCCGTAGACCGGATATTGTCGGCATCCTCGGATCATCCCAGCCTCTGACATAACCTCCCCTGACAAGCTCCAGCAGCTTTCTCTTGCTCATTACAGTAAAAGTGAGATCAAGCCTCGCAAATTCTATCTGCTTGGGCCTGGGATTAAATTTAAGAGTTGTTAATACCCAGTCGTAAAGCGGCCGATGGTCCTCGAATTCAAGGGTGCATATAGAATGTGTAATACCTTCAAGAGCATCGGAAATCGGATGGGCGTAATCGTACATCGGATATATGCACCAGGTATCGCCGGTACGGTGATGCGTACTTCTGAGAATTCTATAGATCACAGGGTCCCTCAAATTCAGATTTGGAGAAGACATGTCGATTTTTGCTCTCAGAGTCCTGGAGCCGTCTGGGAATTCCCCTTTTTTCATGCGTTCGAAAAGATCCAGATTCTCGCTTACCTTTCTCTCTCTATAGGGACTGTTAATGCCTGGCTCTGTCAAAGTACCGCGGTATTTTCTTACCTCATCGGCAGTAAGATCACATACATAAGCCTTTCCCATTTTTATCAGTTCCACTGCATAATCATAAAGATTACCATAATAGTCCGAAGCATAGAAAAGCCTGTCTTCCCAGTTGAAACCAAGCCACTTCACATCCTGCATTATTGATTCAACATACTCCGTCTCCTCTTTCGACGGATTTGTATCGTCAAAACGCAGATTGCAAAGTCCTTTATACTGCAATGCCGTTCCGAAATTCAAGCAGATGGATTTTGCATGTCCTATATGGAGATAGCCGTTTGGTTCAGGAGGAAAACGGGTATGGACCATTCCACCATAAGTATTTTTTTCAATATCTTCATTGATCAATGCATGAATAAAATTAGTACCGCCTTTGACTGCTCCGTATTTATCTTTCATACCCTCTTTCTCCATCATTTTTCTCCCATCATGAAAGCTAATAATTAAACATCAGTATTTTAATAGATAATCAGCCTTATCACAATATTTGCCATTCTTTCAACTCTGAAAATTTTACATATCGTGGCTTCAAATATATAATATCAAGGGATTAAATAATTAATATTTTGGGGGGCCTATACAGCTGCCCATTACTCATATGGAAATTGAAAAAGGTAATAATACCGATACTGATCAGGTACTTCTCGAGATACATGTCGAAACGCTTCTACCGGGAATGATTCTTGAAGCCGATGCCTTCACAGCGGACGGTGTTAAAAAAATCAATAAAGAGGAAGCTGTAACAGAAGAACTGATTAATAGGTTGAAATCTGAAAAACTTGAAATATTGTTTTATAACCCCCTGGAAAGCAAAATCGAGAAATCGTATAAACTGATCACCATGGAAACCAAGGACCTTTATCCAGGCATAGCCTTACAGGGGGATGCGTTTACACCGGACGGAACGAAAATTGTCGGAAGAGGTGAAATCATAACCGCAGAGATAATCAAATCCCTTGAAGACATGGGCATTCACAGATTCAACTACAATAAGCCAGTATACACCTCAAATTTTTACCGCATTGACAGATATATTGTCTCAAACCAGCTAATTGAAAAATCGCTTTATATTGCAAAAGAAATAGAAAATAGCATCCTTAAAAAAATTTCACTGCCAAAAAAAGAAATCGAGGACGTAATAGAAGATCTGATCGGGGAGATATCCATAAGCGAGACTTATACAATCCTGAACTTGCTGAAATTGAAGGATTTCGACGATTACACATACACTCACAGCATAAATGTAGCCATGCTTGCCATTCTCTTCGGAAAGGAAATGCTTTACAGCAAGGACAAGCTGAAAATACTCGGCGAGGGTGCTATTCTGCATGATCTTGGTAAACTACTGATTCCTAAAGAGATATTAAACAAGAAAGAAGAGCTGAATCAAAAAGAATGGTTTACAATTCAAAAACATCCTCAGCTAGGATACGAGATAGTCCAATCACAGAAGAACTTCGATAGGGAGGTCGAGGACTGCCTTCTCTATCACCATGAAAATTACGATGGCCTCGGTTATCCCACGCATATTGCCAGGGATAAGATGGGGGAGATAGCGCAGGTCATAGCAATTGCTGATACATATGACGCTCTGACCTCAGAGACTCCCTATCGCAAGGCATTTCCTATTTCCAATTCTTTTCTTGCTATTCAAAACTTGTCAGGGACCAAATTCCATCCCAGATTCGCCGCAGAATTTATTAACAGGATGCCCCGGCGTCTCTATGGCAAACCACTGGTCCCGCTCTATTCATTCGTTATGCTCAATACAAAGGAGGTCGCCCAGGTTATTAAAATAGATCCCTCTCAGACCCTGCGGCCGATTATACTCATATATATCAACAGCAAGATGGAAACCCTGAAATATCCCCTGCAGGTTGATTTGCTTTTGGATAAAACAAGAAGCATTGAGAAAATCATTGAAGACCCTAAACTTCTTAAGGTCCTTGAAAACATGAGAAAAGTGTGACCTAAATAAGGAGATTAATGGATGGTACGGACCCGCTTTGCCCCCTCACCTACAGGGATGCTCCATGTCGGCAACGTCAGGACTGCGCTTTTCGCTTTTCTCTATGCAAAACATATGAAAGGCAGATTTATACTCAGGATCGAAGATACCGATATGGATCGTTCTCATCCTGAATATGCTATAAACCTGATGAACGATCTTAAATGGCTCGGCATCGAGTGGGATGAAGGGCCCGATAAAGGAGGGCCGGCAGGAAGTTATTTTCAAAGTGAAAGGCTCAGTATATATATGGAATATGCCCTTATTCTCCTGAAGGCAGGAAGGGCATTTCACTGCTACTGCACCCCTGAAGAGATTGAGAGCAGGAAAAATGCACTGATCGCAGAGGGCAATCCCCCCGTTTATGACGGGCATTGCAGGAACCTCACTGTCAGACAGATTAAAGATTACGAAGCCGAGGGCAGAAAGCCAGTTATTCGATTTCTTTCATATGATGAGGATTTTAAATTCGAAGATAAAGTAAAAGGATCTGTTACATTCCCAAAAGGCATGGTTGGGGATTTTGTCATTGTGCGTGCTAACGGAATTCCTTTATATAATTACGCAGTTGTTGTGGATGATGCGCTTATGAACATAACGCATGTTCTAAGGGCTGATGAACACCTTTCGAACACAGTACGTCAGCTGATGATTTACAGGGCTCTCAATTTTCAGGTCCCTGTTTTCGCACATATGTCACTCATTCTTGGAAAGGACAGGCAGAAATTATCCAAGAGGAATGTAGCGTCGAGCGTAAGCGACTTCCGAAAACTCGGCTATCCTCCTGAAGCGCTTGTAAATTATCTGGCTCTCCTGGGCTGGTCAAGCCCCGATGGAAGGGAAATACTTTCAATGGCTGAACTGATCGACCTTTTCGATATCGAACGCCTGTCCCCCAGTCCGGCTGTTTTTGACAATACAAAGCTAGACTGGATCGCCAAGCATTTTATAATTAACAGCGATATCGATGCCGTATTCAAGTCTTCACTGCCTTTTATAAAGGAAACAGGCCTCGTTGATGACGATTTTATAAAGTCAGAGAAAAACCGTCAATTTCTTAAAGGAATCATAGGAATTGCCCGAGGGTACTGCTCTCACCTTTCTGAGTTAAAGGACCACATCGGATATTTTCTTACAGATGATTTTGTAATATCCGATGAAGCTGTGAATATTCTAAAAAAAGAGGAATCCAGAAAGGTTATCAGGACTTTCCTTGATAAAATTGCCGGGGAAAACAGGGTCATCAGCGAAAAAGTATTTACAGAGATTGTTAACGCCATCATTGCTGAAACCGGGATCAAAGGCAAGAACCTTTTTCTTCCTTTAAGGGCTGCTCTGACAGGCAGAACACAGGGCCCTGAAACATATTTCATCATCCCGGTAATTGGTAAAGAAAGAACTAGAAAACGGTTAATAAAGGCCCTGTCAATAACAAATTAAGGACGGATATAGATAGATGAAGTTAAACCACATCGGTCTGGAAGTTGCTGACAGTTATAAAATGGAGCTCTTTTACAGGAAGTACTTCGGTTTTAAAACCCTGTACCGCTATGCTAGTATTAACCAGAAGGAGCTTCATACTGTAATTCTGGCAGACCGAAATCTAACCCTTGAACTTCTGGAAAGACCGCAAAACAATACAGGCATTCCTGCAGCAAAAAACACATTTCACATTTCTTTGCATACAAACGATGTAATTAAAGAATATACAAGGCTCAAGAATCTGGGCCTCGACAGCATTAAGGCCCCAAGAGTGACAGGAGACGGCTTCCTGGAATCTGAGGCTTCCGATCCCGAAGGCAATATTATCGAGATCTCTAAAAGAGTCGGCCCATTCCCGTCCTATAAGATCAAGGCCGTCATATTCGATTTAGACGGAACAGTCATAGACAGTGAAAACAACTACTTTGAAGGCGACAGGATTTTGATGAAATCCTATGGAATTAATCTGACGCGTGAGATGAAGTACAAATACATCGGCATGAGCAGTCTTGATATGATGAAAGACCTGCAGAAGATCTATAATATCAAAGATTCTCCCGAAACCATGCTTGCAAGAAAGGAGAATAATTATCTCAAGTTAGCAAGGAAAAACACTAAAGTATATCCTGAAATGATAAAATTCATAGAAATGCTTAAAAAAGCTGACTTTTCCCTTGCTATCGCATCAAGCTCATCAAAGGAAAATGTGAACGAGATAATTAAAATTATTGCTCTTGATAATTATTTCAGCGTCATATTATCTGCCGAAAGCGTTGAAAATAACAAGCCGGCTCCTGATGTATTTCTGGAAGCAGCCCGCCGGCTTAAAATTGAACCGGTCAATTGTGCAGTCGTCGAAGATTCCCAATTCGGGGTCGAGGCAGCTAAAAGGGCTTTTATGACCTGCATCGCTGTGCCCTGCTCTGTTCCCGGACAGCTGTCCGAAAGGTTCCTGACCGCAGATCTCATATTTAAAAAAGGCATAAAAGGCTTCAGGGCCGGAAAAGCCTTCAAGTGGATCCGGTCGAAGGTTTGATTATGGAGATACTTAAATCGATCAGGCGTGATATTTTCAACCTACCGCTTTATGTCGAAGGGAAAAGTCCCAAAAAAGGAAAAGGCAGGATTTTTAAACTGTCGTCAAATGAAAATCCGCTTGGAAGTTCTCCGGATGCCATGAAAGCCATAGGTAAAGAGCTTAGAAAGGGCATCTTTCAATATCCTGATGCTGCTGCTGCGGGGCTTAAATACGCGATCACAGGTTTCTGGAAATCAAGGAGCATAAACTTAGAGCAGGACCAGATAGTATGCGGAGATTCGGCAGATGAGATAATAAGCATGATCGCCTCGACTTTTATTAACGAAGGGGATCAGGTGATTATTTCCGAAAAAAGTTTTTCAATGTACAGCATCTGCTCCATATCAAAGGGAGCTGTTGTTAAAGAGGTTCCCAGGATTAATTTCAAGGTCAACCTTGACGGTATTGCCAGAGAAGCTGAGAATTCGGGCAGAACGAAGCTTGTAATGTTCTCCAATCCTGACAATCCGACTTCTACCTTTCATGACCCCGGCGAGATTGAAAAATTTCTTAATAAAATCCCGGCCTCAACAGGAATCCTTTTAGATGAAGCATACATACATTTCGCCGGCCTTGAGAATTCATCAATTTCAATGCTGAATAAATTCCCCAATCTTATGATAGTGTATACATTCTCAAAGGTTTACGGGCTTGCCGGACTGCGCGTGGGCTATTCGGTCATGAATAAGGAGATAGCCTCTCAGATGGAAAAGATAAGGATGCCTTTTAACTTGGGAGTGCTCCAGCTTAAAGGCGCTGAGGCATCTCTGGCCGACAATAAATTTTATGAAAAAACTCTCAGAACAGTTGAATACGGTAAAAATTATCTTTCAAAAGAGCTAGAAAGGCTGGGTATTTATCATTTGAAGCCATACGGCAACTTCATTTTCGCCGACTTTGGTCCGAAATCTCATGAAATTATTTCTCACATCGAAGAAAACGGCATTACTGTCCGGATACTGAACTCCTTCGGATTTTCTGAAAACTATGTCAGGATAAGCATAGGCTGCAGGGAAGCGAACAGCCTTCTTATCAGAAAACTGGAAAAGATACTGAAAAGTTCATAACAGGAGAATAAACTATGAAATCCTTTAAGAAGGAACTCGTATTCAATATTCCTCAAAGGATGGCCTTTGTAAATATTACCGGCGAAGCTGAAAAAGCCCTGAGGGAAAGCGGTATAAAGGAAGGATTGTGCCTGATAAATGCCATGCATATAACAGCAAGCGTATTCATAAATGATAATGAAAGCGGCCTGCACGCCGATTATGCCGATTGGCTTGAAAAGCTGGCCCCGCATGAACCCTTAAGTCTTTACCGTCATAACAGAACAGGCGAGGATAACGGCGACGCACACCTGAAAAGGCAGGTAATGGGGAGGGAGGTTGTGGTCGCTGTTACGGAAGGAAAGTTTGATTTCGGACCATGGGAACAGATTTTTTACGGTGAGTTCGACGGAATGAGAAGAAAGAGAGTCCTTATTAAAATAATAGGTGAATGATTTAAAGGTAAAGCAATGGCCAAAAATTATTATCGGCTTCTTACCGATGATGAGCTTTTTAAACTGCTAAAAAACGACAGAAATGCTGAAAATGAATTTTACAGGAGATATAAAAGCATAGTAAAAAGCATAATGTATAAATACAAGATATTTCCGATCGACAGGGACGATCTGATACAGGAAGGGATGATAGGCTTATTCCAGGCCATTGAAACATACGATACATCAAGGAGGGTTATGTTTTCAACCTACGCAAACGTCTGCATAAGGAACAGAATTAAAAACGCCATTGATTCTTTCTGGCAGCACAGAAAAAATATTGATAAAGAGCAGGATATCGAGGAGATCATATCCTTCAATAATCCTGAAAATGATACTATCTTCAGTGAATATTCTGAATTTATGAAAAAGGGCTTGCAAAACCTCACTGAATTGGAACAAAAAGTTCTTGAACGATATATTGAAAATAAGAGCTATAAAACTATAGCATCAGAGCTTGAAATTTCATCAAAAAAAGTAGATAATATCCTTGTTAAAATAAGACTGAAGCTTTCAGCATATTTAAAGGGTATGAACCCTGGTCTATCATAAAATTTATCCTTAATAAACTATAAGGAGCTTTAAATGAAACTGGCAATCAGGTCTTTCGGTATTTCCTGCTCCGTACTGGCCTTTTGCTTATCATTAATCATAGGCGTATGGTATTCCGTTTCTGGCTTCAGCGGCCATCTAATCGACCTTATATCATCCTTTTACGCGAATATTTTCAAGTTTTCTTTCAATCCTCTGCTTCCGATTTTGAAAAATATTCAGAACAACATTCTGCCTATTTCTATCCTATCGGTATTTTCCCTTATTGACGGTTTCTTTATCGGAGCAATTTTCGCGTTTGTTTACAATCTTACACTGACAAGAGATAAGAAATAGGTAACAACCTATGAATTTCATAGGCCGGCTTTATAACAATTTTCTCACCTCCGTCAATCTCAAGATCAAATATTACGGAGGGGTAGCCGCCCTTATTTTTTATTCCATTAAAGATTATTTTACTGACAGGAAGGGGAGAAAAAGGATCAATAGAATAATCGTCATGCAGGTATATTTTACCGGTAATATGGCGCTGAAGATCATAGGCCTTGCTGCTTTATCGCTGGGCATAGTAACTGTTTTAGAATCCTATTACATTTTGAGCAATTACGGCGTTTTGAAACAGGTCGGCGATATCATCAACATTGTTATTATCAGGGAGCTGGGGCCGTTCTTCACCGCTTTCATCATTCTCAGCCGTTCTGCTACTGCAATATCGGCTGAGATCGGCACAATGATGGTTAATGATGAGATCAATGCCCTTGAAATGCTCGGCATAAATTCCCTTAAATTCATTGTTTTTCCAAGGATAGCAGGGATGGTAATAGCAGGAGTATTTCTCACCATCTACTTTAATGCTATCAGCCTGATAGGCGGTTTTCTCGTGGGAAGCATCATCGGGGATCTCTCGTTTGATACTTACATTAATTATATAATTAATTCAATAACCTTCCTCGACGTTTTAATGAGTATCCTGAAAAGTGCGGTTTTCAGCCTTTTTATCTCCGGTATAGCTATTTACTACGGATTCCAGGCATTTGAAGTGACCCAGATTCCGCAGGTCACTACGAAAGCCGTTGTCAGTTCCATCTTTGCATTATTTATTATAGATATTTTGCTGAGCCTGATTTTCTACCTGTAGGTGATATATGGGAAGCATTTACATTAAAGATGTTACTATGAAATATGCAAATGCATCCGTGATAGACAATTTGACTGAAAGGATCTCCGATGGTGAGTTCTATGCCATACTGGGTATTTCAGGAAGCGGAAAAACAACACTGCTTAAGATAGCTGCCGGCCTGTCTTTAATAACCTCCGGAGTAGTGGAAGTGGATGGAAAAAATATATTTAAATATTCGCAAAAGCAGATGCTTGATTATCACCGCTGCTGCGGCTTTGTTTTTCAGAACTCAGCGCTGATCAGTAATATGAGCATTTATGAAAATCTGTCGCTTTACTACAATTACCATACAGATTTAAGTGAAAAGGATATCTATCAGAAGATAAAAAAATACCTGGATTATGTCGGGTTTGATAATGATATATCTCAAAGGCCCAATATCCTAAGTACCGGTGAAAAAATGCTGATAAATATAATAAGGGCAGTTTCGCATGAACCCGATTTTATATTCTGGGACAGCCCACTTTCAAATCTGGATACCCACTATCAAAACCGTATAAGAAAAATAATAATGGATTTTAAAAACCAGAAGAAAACAATGATCATGGCGACAGGAGATACTGACTTTGCTTTTTCAATAGCCGACAGAATCGGAATACTTAAAAAGGGAAAAATCATTGAAAGCGGAACAACCGAAGAGATTAAAAATTCCAAATACAGCATGACCCGGGAATTTATAGAAAATAATTAGGAGGGAAATATGCCCTTCACATTTAAAGGTGCCCAGAAAGCCGTTTCAACATTCATAATTGTCGGCATTTTTCTTTTCATCGCTGTGCTTTTCCTCGTGGGAAAGGGGAGTGATCTTTTTACATTAAAAGATTATTACCTTACCATACTCGATGACGGATATGGCCTCACCAGCGGAAGTCCCATTAAATACAAAAGCATAAATATTGGTAAGATCAGGGATTTAAAACTTACTGAAGACAACCATATAAGGTTAACAGTGTGGTTCAATTCTGAATACCGTTATTTAATCAGGCAGGCAAGTGTTTTGAAAGTCCAATCGTCGATAATTGGAAGTTCCCTCGTCCTCGTACCAACAGCTGATACCAACAGTGAACAGCTATTAGCTGGTTCTCTGATCCTGTCATCTGATATGGAAGAAGGACGCAAGATACTGGAAGTAATAGCCGAAAATACTCCCATTAAAAAAGATGATCTGAACGCCATGGCACAGAAAATCCTGAATAATATCGACAATATGCAGCCTGTTATAAACGGTACATTGAATAATGTAAAGTCAATTACGACAGAAATCAGGGACATTCTCTCAAACATAAATTCCAGCGACACGTCTATTGGAGCTCTTATAAGGGACAAGAATGTCCTGTCTACCAGGATAGACAATATGATGGATTCGCTTGACTCAACACTTAAAAGTCTTAAAACGGCAACAGACAGACCGGACGATATTAAGAGCATTGTGATTCTGCTTAAAGAAAATCTTATAGAATTAAAGGGAGCCCTTTCAGGCATCAAGAATCTACTGGGTGGTGAGAAGTCTACTGACAAAAATATAAAGCCGGGGGAAAGATTATAATGAAAAGGACAATTATCATTATTTTTTCTCTGCTCGCCTTTCTCTCCTGCGGTTCCGGACCAGGAAATCCGTCAATAAGAAACACAATTAAAAAGGATGTTTCGGACACAATTTCGCTTGGATTGAGAGAGTACAGATCTGGAAATCTAAATTCTGCAAAATCATATTACACTGAAGCCCTTATGGAAAGCTACAGTATAGATAATACAGCACTTATAATAGACATTAACCAGAAGCTCTCGGAACTGTCAATGAGACTATCCAACTATACCGACGCTTCAAACTATATATTTGCGGCTAATACCGTGATGGAGAATGAGAACAGCAAGGAATTTGATTTTATCATTTATCTTACCATAGGCAAATATTATGAGAAGGCTTATGATAACTCGTGGGGATATGAGAAGGCTCTCGAATATTATATGAGGGCCGCCGGATCTGCCACCAACGCTCAGGACAGGGCCAGTGCATATAACAACATCGGAATAGCCGAAAAAAAGCTCAAAAAGCCTGACGAAGCAGTAAAGTGGTTTGAAAGTTCAATACTGATAAATGAGGCTGAACATGTTTATGATGCTCTCGGAGATAATTATTATTACCTTGGCGAAATCAGTGATGAGAGACTGGATTACCCTTCAGCCCTGTTGAACTACCAGTCAGCCCTTAAATATGATAAAATTGCTGAAAAATCATACTCCATATTAGATGACTTACAAAAGATAGCAGCGGACTATTCCAAGACCGGTCAGAAGGCTGAATCGGCATATTTCTACGATAAAGCCCTTCATACGGCGGTCAGTTTAAACGCCGCTAATGAGATTGTCTCCATCAGTAACTCAATATTGCAGCTTAAAAATTCACCTTAATGTATTCAGGATGTTCTGACCTTTAATTTCTCCAAAAATTCACCGGTGAAATTACCTTCTGATACTCCTTCCACCGGCCCGGTCATGTTTACATATTTTCCGTCAATTTCAATTTCTAGCACACCCCCTGGCATTTCAACACTGAGATGATTATCTACAAGGCCAAGCCTGTAAGCTGCAACCGATGCCGCACAGCTGCTGCTGCCTGAAGATAGTGTATAACCTGCACCCCTTTCCCATATCTCGATCCTGATATTATTCCTGTCGAGGACTTTAACAAGCTGCATATTGATCCTTTTTGGAAAAAGAGGATGATTTTCCACAAGAGGCCCAAGCCGGCGGGCGAGGAGGGCCGAAATTTTACTAAGTGGAATAACGCAGTGGGGGTTGCCAACAGAAACACAGGTCATTTTATAAACTTCTCCCCTTATTTCGATTTTCTCGTTAATTACCTCGCGGTTTTTTCCTGAAACTGGGATCTCAGAGCTTAAAAAAGTGTATTTACCCATGTTCACTTTGATCATCCCGCCATTATTATCCATAACCTCTATCATTACTTTCCCTCCGCCAGTTAAAATGGAGAATTTTCTCCCGGTGATATAACCTTTTTCATAGAGAAATCTTGAAAATATCCTGATCCCATTACCGCTCTTTTCCGCCTCGCTGCCGTCAGGATTGAATATTCGCAGTGCTATCGAGCCGTTTTCAAACAGTGGTCCATACAATATACCGTCAGATCCTATTCCATAGTGTCTGTCACAAATAAGCCGCATATTGTCTTTTTCCGGAAGAATTTCAGTGCGGGAGGGATCTATGACAATATAATCGTTCCCCAGTCCATGATATTTATAGTAGTGCACCTTCTGCCTCCAATCAGTCTATTATCTTTCTTTTAAGTCTTAAGATCGAAAGATAGCCGAACAGAGTAATGAAAACTGCCGCATATAGAAGATCGGCAATATTTACAATACTATACCTTCCGAAGCAAAGGGCCCGAGCCAGCCTGACGGAATGCGTAAGGGGAAGAAACTCTGCCAGTACCTTTATCGCAGGAGGCATTCCCTGAAGAGAAAAAAATATCCCTGAAAAGAAAAACATCGGCGATATAAAGCCTGTAAAAAGGAAATTGAACTGGTCAATGGTTTTTACAATGGAAGTGATAACCAGAGATAAAGAAGCGAACATTAATCCAGTGATCATCCCCACAAATGGCGTAAAGTAGCTCATCGGCCCGGGTATATAACCGAATATCTTGACTATAATCAGTACAGACATTGTAAAGAAAAATCCTTTAGCACCCGCCCATAGTATTTCTCCGAGAAAAATATCACCGGCCGAAAGGGGGGCTGCGATCATACCATCGTAAACTTTATCAAACTCCAGTCTGATAAATGTACCGAAAGAACACTCGAAGGCAGATGTGAACATGGCTGTAGAAACGAGGAGACCGGAGGCTAAAAATTCAATGTATGAGACTCCTTCCATTTTACCGATAAAAATCCCCAATCCCACACCAATACCGACCAGAAATATTAAGGGATCCAGAAAGGGAGGAAAAGCATTTGTTAACAGATTTTTAAAATATACGCTGTAATGGCGATACCATACGCTCCAGATTCTCCATATAAAAGATGGAACCCGCACCTTATTGATCCTCATTTAGCAGCCTCCCTGTCGTCTTCAGGAAAAGGTCTTCGAGGTTCGATTGACGTATATAGAAATCACCAGCGTCCATACAGAGTGCCAGGTCTTCAAGGTATTTAAGATCATTTGAATAATAAACCACCATCTCCTCAGATTCCTCTTTCCTGATAATATTGTTATCAATCTTTCCCTCGAGGCATAATGAGTTTTCTTTGTTTATGATCTGGAGCGCGTACTTTTCTATATGGTTTGCAATGAGATCATGAGGATTTCCCTCAAGAACCTTCATGCCTTTATCCATTATAATAATCTTATCGCAGATTTCAAAGGCCTCTTCCATATAATGTGTGGTGAGCAGAATGGTAACCCCCTCTTTTTTTAATTTTCTGATTTTATCCCATATAAGATGCCTTACCTGAGGATCAAGTCCGGTCGTAGGCTCGTCAAGAATAAGAAGCCTGGGTTCGTTGAGCAGAGCCCTGACAATGATCAGCCGCCTCTTCATTCCCCCGGAAAGTTCCCTTATTCTTGCATTTTTTTTATCCGCAAGTTCCATAAAATCGAGAAGTTCATCAATTCTTTTCTTTGACAATGCTGTGGGTATGCCGTAAAAACGCGTATAAAGATAAAGGTTCTGAAATACGCTTAATTCCTCGTCTAGATTATCTTCCTGGGGCACCACCCCGGATAATAACTTGATCTCAAGCGGATTATTGGCCGGATCGAAACCCATTACCTTTATAGTACTGCTCAGCACATCATCCCTTTCCGCTTTTCCATAGATCATTTTCATCATCGTTGTTTTGCCGGCCCCGTTCGGACCTAAAAACCCGAAACAGTCTGCCTCATCAACATCAAATGAAAAATCACTTACAGCCCTCAGTTCTCCATAGCTTTTATTGACATTTTCAACAGTGATTATGGGCATATCAATAACTCAAATCGGTCGGAGCCCTTCCAAGGTCCTTTAACAGCTTGAGGGTATCTTCGATCTGGCGGCTCAAATCCTCATCCCTGTGGGCACGGTTGGGATAGATGGCGTAATCTTTTTTATAAAGCACAGGGGTCAGGTTGATCATGACGGAATTAGCACCTGACATAAGACCCTGCTGTCTGGCTTTTTTTGATAGAGTTTCAAAGCCTGTAGTCACAAGTATTTTAGCATTCTGTGCATCGGCAATCCTTGTCACCGCTATCGTTTTCAACACCATACAATCATACGGCTTTTTGCTCCTCTCGAGGTTCGTCCCCGGAGCCGGAAGAAATGGACCGAAACTGTACATTTCAGTATGCAATTCCCTGGCGGTAAGAATGTCTCTCAGGAGATCATTTTCAGTTTGACCTGGAAGACCTATCAGAGAACCTGTTATTATCAGGTATCCCATTTCATATGCAGCTCTGATTTCATCAAGTCTCTCTTCAAGAGAATGTCCCGCATGAAGCCTTGCGTATAGCATGGGGTTGGATGTTTCAAACCTGAGAAGAACGCCCCTGGCACCCGCATTATAAAGGATCTCCAGACCTGATGAGCCGATCTCTCCAAAACTCGCGAAAATAAGCACATTATCATTACTTTTTATTGTGCGGATGATATCAGCCAGTTCGGCGGGTGTGTAGGAATTCTCCCCGCTCTGAAGGACAAGGGCTTTAAAGCCGTATTTTTTTACTGCCTCATGAGCCGAATCGATTATTTCCTGTTTCGTCATCCTGTAACGCTTAACATTTCTTACTTCCGAAGATATTCCGCAATAAGCGCAGTTCCTTGAACAATAGTTTGATATTTCTATTATTCCATGGACACAGCATGAATTTTTATGAAACTCAGCCCTCAACAGGTTTGCAGTATTGTAAAGATCCGTCAGATCACCGCTTTTCTCCGCCTTCATCAGTAACAGAAGCTCTTCAGACGAAAGCTTACGCCCATTGATGGCTTCGTCCAGAAGCTTTCTGATTTCCGGCGTACTTCCGGAAATAGACTGCCGGCTGTTATTCAGCAGTTCTTCATCCTTTTTTCGGAGGGAAAAGAAAAGCTCCTTCCATGTTCTCAAAATAGCTCTCGCTTCACGCGATGCTATCTTTTCAATAATGATTCCACCCTGGGCGTAAATATACTCCCCGGGAGCAAGATCATTAAATTCATTATAAGCCCGTCTCTCCTCACCGAAATAATCTATGTAAGCCCATTTGCCCCGAATTGATTTTACCCTGCCCGGTATTGCGTAGCACATATCGAATAACCCCTTGTAACTCTAAATTATACAGATGATGACGCAAGACGTCAAATAACTGGTAAGAATAATCCTGCCTTGAAAATTTTAAAAGAATGTATTGACAATTTTTATAATAATCTTTAATCTATTGAATATTACGCTGATGCAATGCTCCGTTAAGTCAAAGATTGATAAAGTCAATAAGTAAAGATACGTTTGAAATAGGTAAGAATAAAACTTATTAAATATCATTTAATATATTGTTTAATTACTTGACATTAAATGAAAAAAGATGTTATAATCTTTTTATTAATTATTATAATTTAAGTCCAAGAGGGCTGGTAATAAATATATTAAGAAATCTTTTATAGGAGGGAGATATGAAAAAAAGAAAAGGCTTGCATTTGATCGCCTATCTTTTGGGTGTCGCAATGCTTTTAACCGCATTTACCTTCTGCGGCAAGCAGGCTGAGAAAAAGCTCGAGATTTTCAGCTGGTGGACGGCCGGCGGTGAAGCTGAGGGACTTGCGGAGATGTTCAAGATTTACTCCAATGAGAATCCCGGAATTGAGATTGTCAATGCTACAGTTGCAGGCGGAGCGGGAGAAAACGCTAAAGCAGTTCTGGCTTCAAGGATGCAGGGTGGTAATCCTCCCGATTCATTCCAGGTCCATGCCGGTCACGAACTGATCGACAGCTGGGTAGCTGCCGGTAAAATGGAGCCCATTGACTTCATCTTCTCAAATATAATGGAATCTTATCCGAAGGGTGTTATCGATATCATATCAAGCAAGGGACACATCTACAGCGTACCCGTGAATATTCACAGGGCAAATGTTTTATGGTACAACAAAAAATTATTCAAAAAATACGGTTTGAAAGCACCCGATTCACTGGATGAGTTCTTTACAGTCGCACAAAAACTGAAAGCAAAGGGAGTAACCCCTCTTGCTCTTGGTGATAAAGGTATCTGGTCTTCGGTTCAGCTGCTGGAGACTGTACTTATAGCAAAACTTGGCGCCAATGGTTACAAGGGGTTATGGACCGGAGATACTGCATGGGATTCCGCGGGAGTTAAAGACGCTATCAAAACGTTTATAAAGATTCTGGGTTATGCTAATAATAACCACAACGCACTTGAATGGGACGGCGCAGCCCAGCTAGTAATTGACGGCAAGTGTGCCATGACGGTTATGGGCGACTGGGCTGAAGGCTATTTCAAAGCGAAGAACCTGACTCCAGATGTGGATTTCGGGTGGGCTCCTTCGCCCGGAACAAAAGGCACCTTTGATGCACTATCAGATACCTTCGGACTGCCAATCGGGGCTCCGCACAGGGCTAATGCCGTTAAATGGCTGATGGTTTGCGCTTCAAAGGAAGGCCAGGACGCCTTCAATCCGAAAAAGGGATCAATCCCGAGCAGGATCGATGGGGATAAGAGCCTTTACGATGTATACCTCCAGTCGGCAATGGCTGATTTTTCTGCGAACGATATTGTTCCAAGCCTTGCTCATGGAGCTGCAGCATCGCCGAGCTGGCTTACTATGATAAGTGATGCTGTAACTCTTCTCGTTACGGAGAAGAACGCAGATAAGGCCGATGCCAGTTTCGTTGATGCAGCAAAGAAAAGCCTGAAAATGTAATTTGAAATTCTATTACGGGGCCCTGTGAGAACAGGCGCCCCGTTTTTTTATAAGAAATCAAATGTTTCATTTTAAAAAGGAATCAAGAATCGCTTTTCTATCCCTGCTCCCAACAGTAATTGCCGTTTTTATATTTGTTTACGGCTTCATTCTCTGGACACTCCGGGTGTCCTTTTCTGACTGGATCGGGGTAATGCCCAATTATACATTTGCAGGTTTTTCCAATTATTCAGATATATTTAAAAGTGAAAGGTTCCAGATTGATCTCTGGAACACGCTTTTTTTTACTATTTTATTTCTCTTGACCTGTGTAATAGGTGGCCTGCTGTTAGCTATTTTCCTGGACAGGAAATTAAGGGGTGGAAGTATTTTCAGGAATATATTCCTCTTTCCCATGGCTGTATCATTTGTAGTCACAGGAGTCGCCTGGAGATGGATATTCAATCCTGGTATGCCGGGAAGCCTGAACGGGATCAATCAATTATTATCAAATATCGGACTTTCTTGCCTGACTTGGGGGTGGTTTACCCAGTCCAATCATTTCATGAATTTTCATGTTGCCCTTATCTCACTGATCATTGCAGCAGCATGGCAATTGACAGGCTATACGATGGCAATGTACCTGGCGGGATTAACAGCAATACCTGTTGAAATGAAAGAGGCTGCTAGAATGGACGGAGCTTCCGAGTTCCAGATGTACCGAAATGTAATTCTTCCCATGCTCCAGCCCATAACACTCAGTGTTCTGATAATTCTTGTACATATTTCACTCAAGATTTTCGATCTCGTATACACTATGACAGGTCCCGGACCTGGTTTCGCTACCGATGTCCCTGGAATCAATATGTTCGAAACAACATTTGGAGGGAATCGCTACGGCGAGGGTGCCGCAATTTCAATAGTGATGTTTATACTGGTCGCGGTTGTAATCATTCCTTATCTTATAAACACAATGAAGAGGGAGAATATATAATGAAAACAGTTGATGTTTATAAAAAACAGAAGATATTCTCCAGGACAATCCTTTATATTGTCCTTATCTGCGTTTCTGCCTTTTTCCTGATGCCTATATACGTTCTTCTTGTTACCAGCCTTAAAAGTTTTAAAGATGTAGACTTAGCAACCATGTGGTCACTTCCGAAATCCCTGAATCTGGGTTCATTTCTTGCCGCCCTGGAAAAACTCTCCCCCAATCTTCTGAACAGTTTCTATTTAACAATACCGGCGACAATCATCTCAGCTTTTATAGGTTCGATAAACGGCTACCTGCTTTCAAAGTGGAAATTCAGTGGATCCATGGTGCTCTTCCCTTTGATCCTTTTCGGCATGTTCATACCCTACCAGAGCATTCTTATTCCACTGGTACAATTTTTAAGTTTGATACACTTGTACGGTACGCTGTACGGCCTTATTCTTACGCATATTGTTTACGGACTTCCTATAACGACGCTCATATTCAGAAATTATTTTGCCGAAGTACCGTCCGAGCTTATCGAGGCAAGTATGCTGGACGGCTGCAGTATTTTCAGTACTTTTTTCAGGATCTTTCTTCCGGTATCAATACCGGGATTCGTTGTCGTGATCATCTGGCAGTTCACCAATATCTGGAATGAATTCTTATTCGCTGTTACAATAACCTCTGACCCCAGCCTGCAGCCGATAACTGTTGCTCTCAGGAACCTGGCAGGAAGCCAGATCGTGGAATGGAATGTGCAGATGGCAGGCGCTTTACTGGCTGCGTTGCCGACTCTTATAATTTATATCATTCTCGGAAGGTTTTTCATTCAGGGCCTTCTTGCAGGCTCTGTCAAGGCATGAATTTATTTTAAATTATGTTTTTTTATCTTCTGGCGCAATGTGTTTCTGTGAATACCGAGGATTTCAGATGCCTCCGTGATCTTCCAGCGCGATTGTTCCAGCGCCTTAAGTATCTGCGTTTTCTCCATTTCATTCAGGTCGATATCCGTAATGATCACATCATCTTTTTTAACAAAACCGCTGATTGAATGAATTGCTCCGGGCGGTATGCTTGAGTATATATTCTCAGGTATATCTTCCAGCGATATCCTGTCGTCATAAGTCATAATTATTGAATGATGTATGACATTTTCAAGCTGCCTTACGTTCCCCGACCAGGAGAGCGATATTAATAGCCTGATAACTTCCTCATCCACTGATCTGATAAGAATATTCTCATTTTTCATATATAATTTCATAAAATAATCAATCAGGAGAGGTATATCCTCTCTCCTCTCTCTAAGGGGAGGAAGTCTGAAATATATTACATTAAGCCGGTAGTATAGGTCCTCCCTGAATTGCTTTCTATTGACATGCTGCCATAAGTCCCTGTTTGTAGCTGAAAGTATCCTGACGTTTATTGGAATATTTTCAAGACCTCCGACCCTGGTAATTGTTTTATCCTCTATAACCCTCAGCATTTTAGACTGCATGGAGAGAGTCATTTCGCTGATCTCATCGAGAAAGATCGTTCCATTATTGGCAAGTTCAAACTTGCCTATTTTTCTTTTACCAGCACCGGTAAAAGCCCCTTTTTCATAACCGAACAATTCACTTTCAAGAAGCGTTTCGGGTATTTCTGCGCAATTCAATTTTACAAACGGTCCGCTGTATCTCATGCCGATATTATGTATGGCCTGGCAAAATATCTCTTTACCTGTGCCGCTTTCTCCTTCAATAAGAATGCATGCGTTGGACTGCGCGGCCTTCTGGGCCTTTGTATATGCCTGAACTATGTTTTTTGACTGCCCAATAATACCATATTTATTCATTTCCTCAATAATTGGAAGAAAATCTGGCGCCGGTTTTTGAATAAAACCCTCAACACCCTTTATAAAAGACATTTATTAAAACCCCTTAGCGGTATTCCAGAAAATCCTTTTTCAATTCATCGTAAGAGTGCCTTGCTTTGTCTTTCTGTTCCCTGTCATAATCTCCGTTTAAAATCGACTCATAGATATCTTTAGCCGAATAAATATCAGGAAGATATTGATATATCCTTGCAATGCCAAGCATGGAATTTACATAAAACTCCTTATCACTTTTATCCCTGACAGTTTCTGTTTTCAATCTCTCTATCAGGCCTTTCTCAGCTGCACCTATTGAGAGTATGAGTTTCTCAATGTCAAGGACGGCTTTTTTCCTTGTTTCGTTGTCTCCGCTGAGAGAGTTGAGATAATAGTGAAGGGCTTCTTTGTAATTCCTGCGTTCCATAAGAAGCTTTCCGGTATAAAATGATTTTTTATACTGGTTCTGCATATTGTTTATCTCTCTTTCCGCTTCGCCGTAACTCCTCTGAGATATCAGAATATCAACCATTTCATAGCGTATAACTTCCTTTTCATCATCACGGATATCGGGTGATGAGAGCATTTTTGAAAGTTCATGGAGGGCTTCAGTTGGAGATAATCCCTGGATTGAAGCTATGATTGCCGAAGAAATCTCTATATTCGTGTTTGACGAAGCAGCTGAACTGGTTTCAGGCAAAATGCCGGCGCTTGACGATGATGAGACAGCTTTTACAACCTTTCTGGGCTCTTCAGCTGGGGCAGATTTGATTTTTATGTAATAATTGAGGTTTTTAACAAGGGCGCCATTTATATCGAAATCCTGGAACCATATCTTCGAATCTTTTCTGCCGCTATGGAATAAAAAAAGACCGTTTTCCTGCTTTGATGAATCTTTCATATACAGAGTATCACCCTGTATTGATTTTAAAATTACGAAATCATTCGAAAGCTTTATGCCAATCGAAAAATCCCTGTCTGATGGCAAAACAAGTTCCTTGTTATATGATTCGACATTGTTTTTAATAATATTTTCATTGGCGACATTATATTCAGCCTGGTTTGTCAAATTCTCGTTTTTGATTTTTTTACCTGACAGCCCGCTTTCCTCTAAAATATCCTGAAAAGACAGAAATTTGATATTGCGGAGATTCTTCATAAAGATAAGATGTTCCTGTGAACAGCCCGTGATTATAAAAGATAATATAATGAATAAAGCAAAGTTCTTATTCATATGAACTCCTGTTTTATTGATCCTCTCTGGTTAATAACATATCTGCTGAAATTATAATGTTTTTTTCAGGTGAAAGCCCGTAACTAAGTCCAACCAGATAAATATAGCCCTTCTCATCTTTTTTATGTGTTTTCCCTAATTCATTCATAACGGCACCGGCCATCATCTCAATCATATAGCTGACAGGCTTTTTTATAATGATCGATGTTGATATCCTTTTTACTGAATAGCCATGTATATTTACCGGTCCCGTATACGGAAGTTCATAGACATAGAAATTATCAGCTATTTTTTTTAACCTTGCATACGTAAGATTCTCTACGGATAACCTGATTTTTTCATTTGAGTAATTTAGGCTGAGTTTAAGATCATCTCCGTTAAACTGATAAATAACACCCTGTTTAAAGACATAATAAGCCGAATTAAGGTCCGTCTGAGCCATGTCCTCGTTATAACCCACGCCAACAAGCAGTACTGATGCCCTATATGAATGATCAACCGCTACATTGTTTTTGTTTTCAGTGCATGAAAAAAATAGGCAAAATAATGTAATAATTATAAAAATGATATATTTTTTATTCATATACCCCCACATCTACCGGGAGCTCAGATTATCTTCAAAAATTCTTTGGATAATTCAGAATCAAACTGCCTGTTAACATTCATGGTAATTTTACCCATAGCTTCTTCTCTCGTTTTATGTTTGTCATAGGATTTTTCATTTACCATTCTGTCATATTCATTGACAAGAGATACTATCCTGGCTGAAAGAGGAATTTTATCCCCCTTTAATCCCTCAGGATAACCTCCCCCGTCAAACATCTCATGATGATAATATATTATATTAATAATGTCTTCATTTTTCCCGAACATAGGTTCAACTATCTGTCTGCCGATGATCGGGTGCTTTTTAATGATTTCAAATTCCCCGGAACTCAGGGAGGATTTTTTCTGAAGGATATAGTCTGGAATACCAATCTTCCCGATGTCATGAAGTATGGAACCGGTTTTTATATTATCGATAACCTCGCCGCATAAACCAATAGCCAAAGCCAGTTTAACAGAATATTCCGCCACATTTTGAGAGTGTATTTTTATATTCCTGTCTTTTACTTCAAGGACATTATCAATTACTTTTAACGCATCAATAAATGAAGATTTTCTTTCAAGCAGGGTCATGTATTTCTTTTTTTCATCAAGGAGCCTCAGCCTATCAATTACCCTGTTTATTGAAAACATGATATCATCTATTGTAAATGGTTTAATAATATAATCATAAGCCCCATTTCGCATTGCCTCGCGTACAATATCCAGGTTGCCTAATGCTGATATGATTATAATACTTGCTTCGGCATTAATCCCTCTGATCTTTTTTATTAAATCAATGCCCGAAATTTGCGGCATAAGCACATCTGTTATGACTATATCGATATCGTTATTTAAATAAATCTGCACTGCCTTTTCTCCCTCTTTCGCAGTAAAGACGGAAAGAGTATCGGGATGTATCGCAAGCATATTGCTCAGGATTGTAATTATGTTCTGTTCATCGTCAACCAGCAGGTAATTATATTTTTTTGACTGCATTACGTTGCCTTTAATTTATATTCAGAAAAAACCATGCGCTGGCATAATCATTGGTTATCCTCAGTGATGTTTTATAGAATTCAGGGCTTAAACGGTTATATTTCAATTTTTCAAGACATTTGGCTATTTTATATGTACAGACCGCGTTTCTTGAGTAAAAATTAACTGACTCAATGTATTTTGATAGAGCTTCCAGATAATTTGTTTCATAAAAATCAATTTCTCCCATCTCAAAATTTGCTAGTCCCCTGAAGAAAAGATCCTGTGTTTCCGAAGATACCCTGTTAAAATAATCATAGGATGTTTTATAATCCTGAAGTCCGTAATAGCATTTTCCTATGAAATAGAGATCATCAATAAAAGGCAGAATTTTATAGCTGCTGTTTAAATCATTGATAGCTTCGTTATAATTGCCAAGCTTATAAAGTGAGATCCCCCGGAGCTTATAACCGTAAACCTTGAATTCCTCTGGGACTTTTTGCAAGTCCTGTAAATTGGAAATTACCGACTGATATTGAGGAGTATCCCTGGCATCAAGAAAATTGAGATATGTTAATCCGAACAGGTAATATGAATTGACATCCTCAACAGGAGACCCTTTTACCATCGATCTCAGCAGATCCATAAAATCCCTGTCTCCGTCAAGCGACAGCTTGATTACTACCCTGAATAATCTTCTCTGATAATGAATGCTGTTCTTATCGTTAATATTATCAAGGAGATGGTATGCTTTAAGAAATTCCCCCTTATCATAAAGCTCATCGAATTTATAATACTGAGAGCAGGAACAAAGAGCAAAAAATAACAGGATAGGAAAAATATGTTTTATCATCCCCGTTAACTCCAATATTTAATTTGTAGAAATATCCCAGCAAGCTGCCGATTGCGGAAGCATGAAAAATTCCATTTTACCGTTTTTGAGGATCAAGGCGGACCCGCCGAATATGCTTTTATAAAAACCCTTTTTATTTAGAAAATTATCGGCCTGCCAGAAAGAAAACGAAGGAGAAAGATTAAAAGCAGCTACTTTATCATTATTATAAATCACCAGCTTATCATCAGATACTGGCAGAATGGTGAATCCCGGGGAATTTAGAAAGAACCCGATCAGCCGGCTACCAAAAGAAGTAAACAAAACATAAGGAATAACGATATCTTTTCGCCTGGCAAGAAGGAACGACATGGCGGCATAATTATCTACCGAAAGGCTCTCACTGTCTATATACTGTATCCAGCCTGAATGACCCTCGAAGTCTTTTGCTTTAAGGAGGTGAGGATCAGGCGTCACGAATATATTAGTCCTTATAAAATAATAATCAGCTGTGCTGATCCTCAAATCATTGTTATCTGACGCATCTGTAAGGATAATGAATCTGCCTCCGCCCCATTCCCTTAAGAAATCCCGATAGGCGTTTACAAGATTTGAGGGGGCTTCTCTCAGATCGACGACCCATTTATCTACTGGCAGCAATGTCATGAAAGTTATAATCTTCCTTAATTTAATTCTTGTAATATCATTTGTTACATTGACATAATAAATGCTGCTGAAAGCGAAACTGTCAGACGTAAAATCCGAAGAATCCCATAAAACCCTGTTAAAACCTTCCTTCTGGATGAAGAGATTGATCTTTGAATAAATTTCAATTTTCCTTCCATGGAAATAAATGGTGAGATTTGAAAACGACTGCGGATCTCCTAGAGCCGTTTCCCTCGATCCCCTCTGAAAATGATCGCCAATATCATAATAATCATATACCATTGTGTCTTTCTTCCTGAATTCATAGCCCTTGAAAGGACTTCCAATCATAACGGCCGCAACAGGCAAATTTGAAATGGAATCATTAAAAGTAACAATTTCATCATAACTGAGACCTTCAAAATTTATGATCACTCCTGAATAAGCAATACCGGTAAATGTCAACAGATATGTGAGAATGATCAATAGGAAAGCACCGAAAATATTATTTCTGAGGTACATTAATTCCCAGCTTTTATCAAAATTTTTTCATAAAAGCAAGGGCGGCCGCGCCGAAGATCCCTGCTTTATTGCCGAGTTCAGCAGTCACCAGCTCTACGGCATTCCTTGCTGCCGGAGCTGCGTTCAGCATGGTATGAAATTTAATTTTGTCAAGAAGAAATTTCCCGGCCTGTGATAAACCTCCCCCGAATATACAAAGCTGCGGATTAAATATATTTATGATATTGGCTGTTCCGAGCCCTATATAATAAGCCGTTTCATTGAAAATCTGGAGTGCTATCGGGTCGCCTGTTTTCGCCTCATTTGTTATGATCTTTCCGTTTAATTTATCAGGATAATATCGTTTAAGGGAGGTTTTTAACTTTCTTCCTATAATGCATTTAGCCCTTTTGACCATTGCGTTCGCTGAGCCGTAAACTTCCCAGCATCCGAAATTACCGCATCCGCATTCCCTCCCGTCTGGAACAATTATCATATGGCCGATTTCACCGGCACAGCCGTTTGCTCCGCTGTAAATATCTGAATTTATGAAGACACCCCCGCCAATACCAGTACCCAGTGTTATAAGTACAAAATCCTTTTTGCCTTTGCCTGATCCGAACTTATACTCCCCTCTCGCGGCATTGTTGGCATCATTATCAACGAAAACAGGTATCTTGAACTCATTCTCTAAATCCTCTCCCATAGGGTAATTATCAAAAACCCTGATATTTGAAAATATAGTGATTTTTCCATTATCAAAAGCTATACCAGGAACTCCGATGCCGATAGCATCGATCTTTTTCCTGTTGGCAAAATCTATCAGCTCTTTTATGCATTTTTTAATATTCTCCATTATTTTCTCACAGGAACCCGAACCTACTCCAGTAGGAATTTCAAGAGTTTTATAGAAAGTTCCCTCATCATCGCATATACCCGCTTTAATGGCTGTTCCGCCCAGATCAACACCGATTACATAAGCCATAAAATTTTTTAACTCCCAGTCTTATTTTAAAATCTGCCCGATTCTTTCTATTACTTTTTCCCTGTCCAGCGGTTTTACAATATACCCTTTAGCGCCGAGCTTTATCGCCTCCTTAACAGCTTCAGCAGTCCCTATCGCCGTCACCATAATCACGGCAACGTTATGATCTATTGTTTTTATTAGCTTCAATGCCTCAAGTCCGTCCATTTCCGGCATTGTTATATCAAGTGTTACAATGTCTGTTTTATCATGAAGTTCTTTGAACAGTTCAACCCCGGTTTTGCCATTATCAGCGGTACCTATTATCTCAAAATCCCTGGACATAAATATCTGGCTTAAATGTTTTATTATAAACTGCGAATCATCTATAATAAGGACTTTGACATTGCCCCCCTCAACTTTTCTGCCTGTCGGTAAACCGTCATCATCATATACGATTGCCATTATTATCCTCCTCTTACTCTTTGAAAGCTATATTGATCTCGATTATACCGATACCGGTATCAATTGGGATAATAAGCGCTTCCATACCTGTGTACTCATATATATTAAGATTTTCACCAGTTATCAGTGTAGGGGGAGTAAAGCTGAAATTCAGTTTATCTTTTTCAAGCTTCGTCACAGAACGTCCCGTTATCATATTGGCTATTTCGGATATAGTGCTTCTGGCCATTTCATCAAAAGTTTCAAATTTCTCACCATTGAGTTTGGAAGCAATCTTCATAGCGGTTTCCTCAGATAAATCGAATACTATTCTTCCTTTTAAATTACCTATTACTCCGACAACAACAGCTACGCCTTTCATTGATTCGCCGAGTTTCTTAAGATACAACTGGCCCCTTTTCACATTTGTCTGAAGAATCTCATTGAGTATATCGAATGATGCTTCAACGAAAGGATTAATATACTCTATCCGCATAGGTTATTCCCCCTGTTATTTTAACATAATAATATATTTAAAAAGGCTGTCTACGTTTACTACAAGTATCTCGAGAGAATCTTCCAGGATCACTCCTTTGAATAAGGAATTCTTCGACCATTTTTCTATAAACGCACCTGTCCTGTAATTATCCTCATCAGCAGTAATATTCTTATATATACCATCAATCAATATGCCGAAGGTATCCTTCTCTTTTCTTATCATTATAATGTATTTATCAGACTCTTCTATTTCAATTCTTCCATCGCTGGCAATCGAGTCCGCCAGGCCGAGGATTGCCTTAAGACTGTAAACGGGAAGAATGTTCCCCCTCAGATTCAAAACACCTAGTAGCCTGGAATCTGTATTAGGGACTTTATATATTTTGTGAGCAAAAATTATCTCTACTATATTCATTACATCCATAGCGAAAATATTTTCGTCAAGTTTAAACGATATAGTTTGGAAAAGTATCTGCGTTTTCTTAACCTGTTTTTTTTCCTCAATTCTTTTATTCAGGATTTTTTGTTCCATTATGTCCCTCCTCTTTCAGGGCCCATTCAGGCAGATTTAAAGTTCTGAGCTATTATCTGTCCTGTTTCAATAATATAACCGATATCTCCGTTTCCAATTATTGTAGCTGCTGATATTCCCGGACTTTTAATCAGTTTCGTATTGAGGGATTTGATAACAATATCCTGTTCCCCCAATACATCCGAAACAAGAATTCCCACAAGATTTTCACCGTATTTTGACACTATGCAGAAAATCTTACCATCCGGAGAAACAGGAATATCGTTATGATAGAAATACTTTTCAAGCGACATTACGGGGATAAATTTACCTCTCAGTTCAAATGTAAGTTTGCCGTTTATTTCCCTTAGATCACCTGCCTTTATTATTACAGTCTCCTCGACCGAAGCGACTGGAATTACATAATGCATCGAATGAACGAGTACCAGGAGCCCCTGGATTATCGCAAGGGTTAACGGTAGATGGATAATAATTTTTGTCTCTTTTCCCCTTTTGGTGGAAACTCCAACGCTTCCGCCGATTTCCTCGATCTTTCTTTTAACAACATCCATGCCGACTCCGCGCCCGGACATATCTGTAACCAGCTTAGCGGTAGAAAGTCCTGGTATAAAGATAAGCCCTAAAAGCTCTTTTTGTGAAAGTTTAGATGCCGTGTCGCTAGTTATAAAACCACTCTCCAGTGCCTTTTTCTTCAAGGCGTCTATATCAATGCCCTTACCATCATCAGTCAGTTCTATTACTATGCTGTCTCCTTCATGAGTCGCCTTTAAAACCATTTTTCCTGTTTCAGGTTTGCCCATTTTTAATCTTTCCTCGGGCATTTCTATGCCATGGTCGATCGAATTGCGCAGTATATGTATCAGCGGATCAAATATATCATCAACCATACCTTTATCAATCTCCGTTTCCACCCCTTCTATAACAAGATTTACCTTTTTATTCTTCCTCTCAGCCATATCCCTGATCAAACGCGGAAAACGGGAAAATACCATCTGGATAGGAACCATTCGCATGTTCATCACGTTTTCCTGGAGAGCTATTAAGATCCTGTTTATTTTCTGAAGGCTTTCGGCGTAAGCATCGAATGAGGTAAAGAGTTTATTGAGGGTATTCAGAAGAACGGCGTTTTTCTCTTTAACGATATCACTATCCCCTGTAAGATTTAACTTGAGAACACCATTCAAAAATTCCCTTAATGTTGATTTTATGTCGTTTCCGGCAGATTCGAAATCAATGCCAAGCTGATTTAATGCCGCTTTTATTATTACTATTTCACCAAGATAGTTCAGAAGTTCATCGATTTTCCAGCTTTCAACACGCAGAGTAGATAAATTCCTTTTCTGGACTTCGCTTTCTGAGGCTTCCGTTCCGCTTTCTTTTATCACATCTTCCTTAACAGTTTTCTGTTTCCGGTTTTTTTGTTCGATCATCTGATCCAGATTTCTGACGGTATCAGTTGTCATTTTCAGTATGGCTATGGATTCAATCATATCAGTGAGGTTCGTTTTATCGCGCAAAGCATTTTCATCCCTGTCCGTACTGATAATAAATAAAACCTGAGGGTAAAATGCTTTTTCAAGCTCATCGAGAGCTGGATTAATTTTAATAATTTCCGATACGTCATTCAATAAAGCATAGATCTGGAAAGAGGAAACTTCTTTCATCTCATAATTTTTATTAAAATAATACTTTAGGATGAAAATATTCTCGCCCTTGTTCAATAGATCCGATATGAGGGAAAGATCGTAATGGGAAAGTCCGGCCTCGTCGATCGTCTGCTTGGCGCTTATACGCTCAGCTGGCTCAGGTGTTTTTAGCTTCTGGGCTTCGTTCTTAGGAGCCGGCCGTCGGGCTTTTATCGAATAGATCTTTTCCTTGAGGGCATTTGTACTGTCATCTAAGTAAGAAGCGCCATTCTGCCTTAGTGTGAGCATTTTTTCAAGCTCATCCCTGCAGCTGAGAAGTATCGATATATCCTCAAACTTCAATAAAATCAATTTTTTCCTGACAAGATCTAGCACGTCTTCCATTATATGGGTTAAATCCTGAATTTCTTTGAACCCGACTGTTCCGGCACCACCTTTAATGGTATGAACGCATCTGAATATCTCGTTTATCGATTTTGAATCACCCTGGTTCTTTTCCAGTATTAAAAGGTTTTGTTCCATGATGTCAAGGAGTTCAAATGCCTCATCAAGGAAATCCTTAATCAATTCCTCTGAAAAATCGGGCATCAATCCTCCCTATTCAATGTCATAAGCAAATTAGAATTTATTTTTCAGGCAGGATGCCTTCATAAGTATATTTTAAATCCTCATTTATATCAACAAATGCTTTATTGTTTTATACCGGATAATAAAATGTTGATTGCCTTGCCAATATCATAGATATTCAGAATTATATCTATCCCGCCGTTTCTTACAGAGCTGCCAGGCATTCCCCAGATCGCGGAACTTTCCTCGTCCTGGGCAATCATAACTGCCCCTTCTTTTCTTAAATTTACAGATTCAACAGAACCGTCTTTTCCCATGCCGCTTAAAACTATACCGATGGTATTTTTTCCTACAGAGTTTATTATCGACCGGAAAAAAATATCAATTGAAGGTTTGAAAAAAAATCCCTCGTAATTTCCGTAATCAGCCTGATAGAAAAGACTGTTTCCTTCCTTAGCTATTTTGGAATGCACACCTCCTGGGCAGATATAAATTACGCCGTTTTTTAGTTCTCTTTCCGGCGTTAATTCAAGGACTTCACGGTTAAAGCCCGAACTTAGATTCTTGGCAAATTCCCGGGTAAAACCCTGAGGCATATGTTGGGCTATGACAACAGGTATCTTAAGTTCACTGAGGTTTTCAAGAATCTTCCGTATAGCCGGCGGGCCGCCTGTTGAAGAGGCTATGGCTATCAATTCGGGTTTGATCGGTTTTTTAGTCATCAGCTCCATTAGATTTTCAATTCCTCTGACCACAGCCGGATAAGCACAAGGTACAATTTCTTCAGTTAAGTCTTCTGAATAAGGTAAATACGACTTTCTGATTTCTGTTTTGCTCTGATAGAGACCGTTTATCTTGAGTTCAAATTCTTTCTTTAGATAATCAAAATTTTCAGAAATCTTACCGTCAGGTTTTTTAATAATGTCGGCTGCCCCGTAATTCAGCGCTTCAATAGCCGTGGCTGAACCTTCCTCAAGAAGCGAACTAAACATAATGATAAAAGGGAGGGGTATCCTGTCGCTGCAAGTTTTAAGATATTTCAGAAGCTCCAGCCCTGTCATTTCAGGCATCTCGACATCAAGTATCACAACATCCGGTTTATAAAGAATGATCTTCTCAAGGCCAATTTTTCCATTGTGTGCGATACCGACAACGTCAATATTTTCAAGTTCCTTTAGAATGAGGCATACATATTTTCTTACCAGGACTGAGTCGTCAACGACAAGCACCTTGATTTTATCACTGCCTTTCATAAATAATGCCTTTTTCAGAAATTGAAGGTTTAAACCCTTCGAAAAGACCTATCAGGCTTTCTGAATGGCCTATAAGGAGGTAGCTTTTTTCTTTCATAGATGTATAAATATTTGTCAGGACCTTCTTCTGGACATCTTCATCGAAATATATGAGAACATTTCGGCAGAAGGTCACGTCAACATCCCTGATCCCGCTATCATATATCAGGTTGTGATAATCAAACCTGATATATTTTTTAAATTCTTCCCTGATCTGATAAGAATCTTCAAGATCATCGAAGTACTTTTTTAAATATGCATCATCGACTTTCTCAATATTTCTCATGGAGAATTTTCCCTCTTTTGCAATGAAAAGACTTTCAAGGCTTATATCTGAAGCGATAATCTGATACTTCCATCCAGCTGAATCAAGGCTGTTAGATGCAAAAAAATCATCTATTATCATTAAAATCGAATATGCTTCTTCCCCCGTTGAACATCCGGCACTCCAGATTTTGATATTTTTTGTGGGAGAATTTAATTCCACTACCCCAGGCAGAATAATATTTTTTAACAGTTCAAATTGCTTCGGATTTCTGAAAAAACTGGTAAAATTGGTAGTAACAAAATCTATGAAAGATGTGAGTTCATTTTTATTTGTCCTCAATAATTTAAGGTAATCATATGAGGCAACGTTCTTTTCCTTTAATTTTGCAGAAATGCGGCTGATAAGAACGCTCATATTGGAATCTTTGAAGACAATTCCGCAGTTGTCATATACAATGTCGGCAATATTTTTTAAATCAATATCACTTAACTCAAACGTAGTAGGGTACATCAATTATCCTTTTAAAATAATCCTTTTATATTTTTCAAGCTTATCTGGAAGTTCATATTCCAAAAGGTCGCCGAGAAGAACCGCATCGCTGTTCTCAAAGGCCTCGACTATCTGTGTAAGAAGGATATTTATACCCTCATACAGTTTGCCGATGTCATCCTTTTCCACGTCTGAAAAGTTAATGAAATTTTTCTTTAGATATACCGAGCAAATTTCAAGAACACTTATTATCCTATTGATTTTATCAAAGGCTTCCCTGTCCCTTCCCATCTGGAAAGCCTCGGAAATCTCGGGAAGTATTGTCACGCTTTCACTTACCGCTTCTAAAATTTCATCCCTGCTGATCGAATAATTTGTGGAAAATTTTAACCTTACGGCGTCAATATATTTTGTCAGGCTGTCGATTATACTGATTATCGACCCGTACCTGTTAATATCCCTGTTTTTATCTTCAGTATAAGAAATGATCTGGTCAATTGTCGATGTGATCAATCTGGCTTCAGTCAGATCGAAAAAAGACAGACGGTTGATGGTCTCAAGGGTTTCTTTAACCCAGGAAAGCAGTTCAGAGATTTCCTTTGCATGCTTAAATGAATTTTTCCTGATCTCATTTGAGATATTGCCGAGTACTTTTTTACATTCTTCAAGAAGGGTCTCTACCAGTTCCTCTTTTTTGGAAGCTTCCACCTCCAAAACATTTATCTTTTCAATAGATAAACCCTTTAATTCTTTTTCACCAATGTCATATTTTTTATCATCAACGGTGATTGAGGTTATTACTATTTCCCTTTTATTTAGTTCATTTGTGAGACTTTCGATGATATCGGATACGCTTTTCTCATTCTCTAACGTAACATCGAGCTTTTCTCCATTCAGTAAAATAACCATTTTAATTAGACTCCGGCGTCATATAATGCTAATACTATAATATATGCAATATATTTACACAAATTATTTTAGTATAGATGGGGTTGACCAATTTTTATGATAAATTTGATAAAATAAATTTCATATAATATAATTATTGCCTGCCGAAGAATGGGCCATTCCGGTCGATTAGCTCAGCTGGTTAGAGCGCATGCCTCACATGCATGAGGTCGCCGGTTCGAGCCCGGCATCGACCAAAATGATAAGGGCGGTTAGCTCAGTCGGTTAAGAGTACCTGCTCGACACGCAGGGGGTCACTGGTTCGATCCCAGTACCGCCCAGATTGCACTTTTATGCAGTCATAGCAAGCCCCGGAGTTTAATGCATTTATAACCCATTTTTATAACTTATAAAGTGTATAGCTACTATACTCTTTATTATTTGATTCAGACGGATATCTATTTGCTCCTCATACTATCATTATACTTTCAGTTTTCATTGACAAAATATTAGTAGAATCAATAAATGAAAATTGTAATAATACCTACAAAGAATTTCTGAACCTGACACCATTTCTATGATTATATCGGTTCTATCTCGGCGAGGTCCTGAGGTAATATATATGGAAAAAACAAAAGTACTATTTGTTTGTGTTCACAATTCCGCAAGAAGCCAGATGGCAGAAGCTTTTTTAAATAACTTGGCCGGAGAGCGTTTCATTGCTGAAAGCGCGGGGCTCGAAGCCGGAACACTTAATCCTTTTTCAGTCGAGGCTATGCAAAAAATCGGCATTGATATATCGATGAACGACACGAAGAGTGTATTCGATTTTCTTAAACAGGGAAAGACATACGATTATGTAATAACTGTCTGTGACAAGGAATCAGCGGAAAGATGTCCATATTTTCCCGGAGAGGTAAAACGTCTGCACTGGAATTTTGAGGATCCTTCAAGTTTCAGGGGAACAAATGATGAGATACTGGAAAAAACAGAATTAGTAAGAGCCCAAATAAAGGAAAAAATCGAGCAATTTATTAAAGAAGTGAGATGTTAAATCTGTGATATCGGCATATTCAATTCACTGATTCTTTATTTGCCATAATAAGCATTTTACAGCATAATACGTTTTTCAGGTTGTGCCAGTATTGCACTTCATTATTAAATTATTGATTATTAGGGGTATTTTATGCCTTTGATAAAGTGGGATGAGAAATTTTCTGTAGGAGTCGATGCAATCGATGAGCAGCATAAAAAGCTGGTCAACATACTGAATGATCTCTTTGATGCCATGAAGCTCGGAAAAGCCAAGGACATCCTGAATAAGGTTTTTGACGATCTTCTTCAGTATACAGTGTATCATTTTTCAAATGAAGAGAACTTCATGGACAAATACTTTTATGACAGGGCAACTGTGCATAAAAAAGAACATAAGGATCTGACAGAAACAGCTCTTGATCTTCAGAGGAAATTCAAGGCCGGTACAATGATGATAAGCCTGGATGTAATGGATTTTTTAAAATCCTGGCTTACCAATCATATTATGGAAACTGACAAAAAATTCGGTGCTTTTCTGAATACTAAGGGCGTTCATTAGTTTCTTGTAAGTTTTATCCATTCTGCCGAACCAGGAGCTACAGAGACTTCAAGCGATCGGCCTTCATCGCCGACCTTCATGGCTATTCTCGGCATTGGTTCCCAGGTCCCGTCAGGCTTAACCTGCGATCCTCCGAGGGTTACTCCGTTTGTTGAATCCACATTTGGCGCTGTTAGAACCATCGCAGAAGCCTCTATGAAAGTTTCAGTGAATTTTACGGTCGCATCAACTTTCTCAAACCTGCTGTTGTTCACTATGATCAGTGAGCAGGTCCCATCCCTTTCATCAACAGCATAACTGTATAATGAAGAAGCCCCTCCTGTCTGTTCTACCTTCATAAGTTTCCCGTTTGCAACCAGGGAAAACAGCAGTATTCCATAATATTCGGCCCGGGCCTCGATTATCCTTCCGTTGCGGTCATTCGCAATCGGTGTATAGCCGGTACTGTTCCCCCCGCCATGAAAATTAACACCGCATGCCCCGTTTTGTGCAAGGAGAAAACAAAATTCAAGCGCCCACAAAGCGCTTCCGAAATTATTGCTTACATCCGGTGCTCCTCCGTTATAGAAGGAATTAGCCTCTGCTATTCTATACCTGCCTGATACATAGCTGTCTGCGGCTTTTTTAATGGCTTCAAGTTCCCTAAGCAAGTGTCCGTTATTCTCCGGCGAGAGGGAGGTCAGGAGCCTGTCGATTGTAGGGCGCGGCTGGGCTGTACCATTTGCCACATAATAGTGGTGGGTAAGGAGATTAACCTTCGTTCCAAGTTTTATGGCGAATGGTACAGTGTATTTTTTATAGTCACTGGCAGTTGCAGGGCCGCTAAAGGCAGGTGAGTGATCAGTGATTGCAGAATTGATCGATGAATAATAGCGCAGCCATAAGTTTATAAAATCATCGAAACTAAAGCCGCTTCCCTCGAGGCTATTGTGCCAGTATAGATCAGGTTCGTTGCCTATTTCAAACCCGTATAGGGAATCGCCGAGTTTTGAAGCGGCATATGCGGCTTCGGAGGCTGTAAGTTCAGGCGGTGATGATGTGCCGTTAAGCCCGTAAATAACCTTCCATCCAGATGCCTTTAAAAATTCTGCGAGATTATCTATATCTCCTGTCAACGTATTACCTGACTTTGAGCCTTTTCCAGAGTTTCCGGGTCCTCCCCAGGATGTTTTATTGACGGAATTACCGCCTATCCTGAGAACTCCCGGTCCGAGGAGCCTGAAAAGTTTTATCAGTGACAAGTTCGATGCTGTAAAAAAAGGCTTGGACAGGATCGATTTTTCATAACTGAAGCCAGCAAATGTTGAATCAATCTCTTCAGCGCCCGAACCAGCTGATAACACTGTAATATTTTCACTGGTATCGATATGGTAATTCTTTACTGGAGAGCAGCCCGCCGCAACTGCAGCAATAACGACAAGAACAGGAAGAAGAACTCTCATTCCGGATCTCCCTTATTAAAATAATTCTTCTTTGAAATGGAACGCAATAATCTGTCATTATGAAGAAGTATATCTTTGTTGTTGCCAAAATTAGGATCAAGTTTCTTCATAAATTACACTCCGGATATTTCTCTGAAGGATTTTTGTTTAGGGCAATTCAAAATCATTTCCTCCTGTATTCTGGGCATATATCCTCCTCTTTTGTAATATATTTATAACATTCTATTAAAAACTTTTCAATAGAATTGTGTCAAAATGACATCTTTACCATGCAGAATGTCAGGAAGTCTGAAAAAAATTTAGTTGAACGTCACGCCGCAATATGATAAAATATCTTCCGGTTCAAATTCATGAGGTAACTGAGCCGTCATTCAGGGCTGTAATGAATAAAACTAAAATTGTCATTAAATAAAAAAAATGTTATTATAATCGGATTATATCAATGGAGGAGTTTATGGGGAAAATTTATGACCCAAAATTTATAAGAAACATAAGCATTTCCGGCGCCCCAAATGTGGGTAAAACCACCCTCTCTGAAGCCCTTTTATACACAGCCGGGCAGATAGAGCAGATGGGAAGCGTCACAAAGGGAAATACTGTCATGGACTATGACGAGGAAGAAATATCAAAAAAGATGTCTCTCAAAAGTTCTCTGGCTTTTTTCGAATGGAAGGAAATAAAAGTAAATATTATAGATACCCCTGGAATACCAGATCTTGTTGCTGAAGTCCGGAGCGCTTTTCGCGTTACCGAGGGAATTATCTTTGTGGTAAGCGCAGTTGAAGGTATTACTATCGACACAGAAAAAGACTGGCATTTTGCCGATGATTATAAAATAGCAAGGGTCGTATTCATCAATAAAATGGACGACGAGGGGGCTGATTTTTACGCTGCTACAGAAATGCTCGCCAATAAATTTAAAAAACCTGTTATACCGATAGAGCTTCCTATAGGTAAGGGAAAGGATTTCAAGGGTGTTGTTGACATAGTTCATATGAAAGCTGTGTACTCCGGTCAAAACGGTCCGAAAGATGGTGAAATACCGGCTGATATGATGGATAAAGTAAAAGTATACAGGGAAAAACTTTTCGATGCAGTGGCTGAAACCGACGATGCACTGATCGAGAAATTCCTGAACGGCATAGAACTTACGACTCAGGAGGTCGAAAACGGGATTAAAACCTGCACACTAAACAATAAGATAATACCCATACTGTGCGGTTCTGCACTCAATAATATCGGTTCGGCATCACTGATCAATACCATAATTACCTACCTGCCGTCCCCTCTTTATATCGGGGAAGTATCTGGTGAGGATCCAACGCATGCAGGCCAGACGCTGAAAAGACATCCTGACCTGTCCGATCCTTTCAGCGGGTTCATATTCAAGACAAGGATCGATCCTTTTGCAGGAAAGATATCTTTTTGCAGGATAAGGTCGGGTGTTCTAAAAACCGGCGATGAAATTCTGAATGTAAATAAAAATATTAAAGAAAAGATCTCCCATATATACCTGATAAACGGAAAGAACATAAAGGAAGTAGAGACCATTGAAGCCGGGGATATCGCCATTCTTACAAAAATTGAGTCGCTGGAGACAGGCAATACAGTTACAGATCTGGCAAAACCACTCATTTATGAGCCTATAAGGCTCCCTAACCCTTCGTATTTTGTTGCAATTCATTCTACGGACAGGAAATCGGAAGATAAACTAGCATCAGTATTTCATATAATGTCGCAGGAGGATGCGACCTTTAAGTACGGTTATAACGATATCACCAAAGAGATGGTGGTTTCATGCATGGGTGAAATACAGGGTAGGATAATCTTTGATATCATCAAGCATAAGTATAAACTCAATTTCGAAACCCGCCCTCCACGTGTTTCATATAAAGAGACAATTACCTCAAAAGCTGAGGGACATTACAAGCATAAAAAGCAGAGCGGCGGTCATGGCCAGTACGGTGAGGTTTATCTCCGTATAGAACCCAGAAAGAGAAACGAGGGTTTTTTATTTATGGAAGAAATTTACGGGGGCTCCATTCCAAAGAATTATGTCCCCGCAATCGAGAAGGGTGCTGCAGAGGCATGCGAGAACGGCGTTATAGCCGGATATCCCGTAGTAGATATGAAAGTAACAGTATATGACGGATCTTTCCATGAAGTTGATTCCAATGATATGTCCTTCCGCATAGCCGGCCTTCATGCCACAAAGATAGCAATTGAAGCTGCGAAGCCGGTTATACTTGAACCTATAGCAAAAATCAGGATATACATTGATGAAAACGATATAGGCAACGTTATGGGCGACCTCGGCACGAAACGCGGAAAAGTCATTGGAATGGATAAAATTTCCGAAGACGTGACAGTTATCAACGCAATGGCACCCTATTTTGAAATGCTCTCTTATTCCCCCATGCTTAACAGCCTCACCAGCGGCAGGGGACGCTTTGAAATGGACATCGACCATTATGACGTTCTCCCCCAGAGCGAATACGAAAAAGCCAAGGTCCAGGCTGAAGAAATGAAAAAAGAAGAAGAGGAGCGTAAAAACTCCTAGTATTTAACTCGAGCACCTTTTCTCAGGTGCTCGATCGCATTTATAGGCGTTCAATCAATAAAGCAGAGGGAAAAATGGGTGATTATTATTTGGAGTTCGAAAGTCCAATTGAGGAAATTGATAATAATATAGCGGCTTTAAGGAAATCATCCGATCCTGATAAAGGCATTGACTTTTCAATTGAGATATCCGAACTGGAAAAACAAAAGGACTATATCATGGAAACGATTTATAAAAATCTGACCTCCTGGCAGATTGTACAGGTAGCCCGTCATCCGAAAAGACCGCTGTTCCAGGATTATCTTAACGGCATTTTTGAAGATTTTATCGAAATTCATGGCGACAGGCTTTTTGCTGATGATCATTCCATAGTTGCAGGTTTCGCAAGGATTGAAAATGAAAAATTCATGATAATTGGCCAGGAAAAGGGTAAAGACACAAAGGAAAAGATCTACCGGAACTTTGGCATGCCTAACCCGGAAGGATATAGAAAAGCTTTGCGTGTTATGAGAATAGCGGAAAAATTTCACTTACCGCTTCTCACTTTCATAGACACCAATGGTGCCTTCCCGGGAATTGAGAGCGAGGAGAGGGGTCAGGGAGAGGCTATCGCACGAAATCTTTATGAGATGTCGGCTCTTAAAATCCCGATTATTTCCACTATAATCGGGGAAGGAGGAAGCGGAGGGGCACTTGCCATCGCTGTTGCCGACAGGGTACTAATGCTTGAAAACGCCATTTATTCTGTTATCACGCCGGAGGGCTGTGCCTCAATTCTCTACAGGGACGCATCGAAAATGGAACTGGCTGCGAAGGTACTGAAATTCACATCAAAGGATCTTTACGGGTTCGGAGTTATAGAAGAAATTATTCAGGAGCCCAGGGGTGGTGCACACAGGGACATGCAGGTAACCATAAGCCGCGTTAAGGAAGCTGTACTGCGTCATTATCATGAGATTAAGAAAATCCCCCTCAGCAAACATCCTCAGAAGCGTTATGAAAGGTACAGGAAACTTGGCATTTTCGATATCATCAAGGATTAAATTCAGAAGATCACGTTCATAAGTTTTACATATTTCTGGTCCATGTTTCGCAGTCGGCCGCTGAATTCAACGGCTATATTTTCAAGCATATGACAATATAAATTTATGTTTTCCTTCTTCAACACCAGAAAAGCCAGTCTTGGCAGAACGGCTACCCTTGTTTCTTCAAGTGCCCTTACGCCCGCAGACCGCGGCTTTTCATCTATCAGAGCCATCTCGCCGAAACATTCCCCGCCGCTTATAGTTGTCAGCTGATGCTCTTTACCGAGATTATCCTTCTTTCTTACCAGTACACTGCCTGATAATATTATAAAGAATTCATTTCCCGGAGTCCCTTCCTCAAAAATAATCTCACTTTCATGGTAATTTCTGGTTTCCATTAAACCGGCTATATATTCGATCTCATCAGTTCTTAAATTGCTCAATAATACCGGATGCCCCAGAATATCCCTCATACTTTCTTCAATCACAGTAATGCTCCAGCTGATTTTTTTTCAGCCTCTAATCATATCGGCGGAAACATGCTTAAATAATAAATTCCTCCTGCAAAATTATACATTTGGAAAACCCGATATTTCGATCGGCAGAGTCTTCAGGTATCCGATTGAAGAAACCCTCTACAAGGAAAGAGACGGACGCTCTTTTGCACTTGTATCTGATTCTAAGGAAACAATACTGGCTACTATTTGCAGAATAAGTATGATAGAGGGAACCTACAGCAGGAATAGAGGGATCGTAACCCTCGCAGAGGATTATATTAAGCATGACGTTTACCTCATTAAGATAATTGAGAAAATGGACAGCGATCTTATAAATAAATTCGGCGAAAATACGATAAATTAAGGGATGTATATACGGATGAAGAGGTTGTAATATGAAGATTTATATCGACGGGAAGTATTACGAAAAAAACGAGGCTAAAATTTCTGTATTTGATCATGGCTTTTTATACGGTGACGGTGTATTCGAAGGCATCAGGGCTTATTCAGGAAGGATATTCAGGCTCAAAGAGCATATCGAAAGGCTTTATAAAAGTGCCAAGGCCATAATGCTCGATATTAAAATGCCACCAGAAGAAATGGAAAAAAAAGTTCTTGAGGCCTATAAAGTAAACAAGAGGGAAGATGCATATATACGTCTGGTGATATCGCGGGGTGCAGGAGACCTTGGAGTTAATCCCTTTCTATGCAAAATCCCGTCCCTCGTCATTATAGTGGATGAAATACAGCTTTACAGTAAAGAATTCTATGAAAATGGCATTTCCGTTATAACATCATCTCTCCGGAGGATTTCCCCTGAATCATTCGATGTACGTATAAAATCTTTGAACTATCTCAATAATTCCCTTGCGAAAATCGAAGCTGCAAACGCGGGATGCATGGAAGCAATCATGCTTAACCAGAACGGATTTGTTGCCGAATGCACAGGTGATAATATTTTTATCTTTTCAGGGGGAGTTCTAATGACACCAGGTACTACTGAAAATGTCCTGGAAGGCATAACGAGGAATTTCGTTCTTGAAATCGCGCGAAGGTATGGAATTAATTCAATCGAAAAACAGCTGACCCAGTACGATCTTTATACCGCTGACGAGTGCTTTTTGACAGGTACTGGAGCTGAACTTGTCCCCGTTACGAAGATTGACGGCCGACCTATAGGGAACGGAAATCCCGGCAAAGAAACGAAAAATCTCATTGAGATCTTTCATAAAGAAATCAGGAAAAGATGATAAATTTTAATTACCTTTTCCCTCGACCATAAACACAGGTACAGTGGATTTGTGTATTATAGTTTCAGCCACTCCTCCGAGGAGCATTTCCTTTATATTGCTCTTACCCTTTCTTCCAATGACTATTACTGTAGCTTCCTCTGTCAGTGCATAGTTAAGGATTTCCGGAATGGAGTAGCCGCTTGTCAGGAGCGAAATAACCCTCGTTACACCCTTACTTTCAAAATGTTTCTTGAGTTCCTCAAGCCTTTCCAGATCGATCCTGTTGAATTCCTCGATTTGATCCGGAGCCGTGTGTTTCAAGTTTCTCATGTCCTGGACATGCAGAATAGTCAGACTCTGCGTCCTGCTGGTCATCATATTTTCTATGTAGGGAATGCAATTTTTCGATGTTTCAGAAAAATCGGTCGCATAAAGTATCTTACCGAAGACATTCCTGCAAAACTCCACAGGTTTTGATCCGCTCCTTTGAATTTTATAGATCAGCACTGGTTTACTTGAATGATGTATTACATTTTCAGTCACACTCCCAAGGAAAACCCTGTCTAAAAATGAATTCCCATGAGAACCCATAAATGTGAAAGAAAAGTCGCCCTTATCGATCAGATCGACTATCTCTATCCAGGGAACACCGGAAACGATCCTGTAACTTGCCTGGACACCAGCTTCTATAAAGATATTCTTCCATTTTTCAAGCAGCTTTTCGTCGTACTGACTGTTGATATTTCCAGCCGCTATTTCTGATGCACTCTGAACATGAAACAAGAGTACTTCCTTGATTCCATTCTGAACTATGCCGCTAAGGCATTCTATCATCTGTTCGGTGATATCGGTCATAATAACAGGGAAAAGCACTTTTTCCAGCATCTAATTGTCCCAAGCGTTTATTCAACCAATCCTGCAAGCTTATCTTTAAACCTCTTGGCAGTATTTACAAAATATACTTTTTCATTTTCCAGGGCTTTTAGGTATCCCTTCAGATTCAGAGCACCTGGAGAACCTCTTGAAACCCTGTTTTTTATGCTTTTTTCAATCATACTGTCATCGATTTCTATTTCTTTAATCCTGCCTGCCGCTGTCCTGTAAGCATCCCTGAATGCAAGACCATCTTTCTGCAACTCAAAAACAAGGTCGGTAGCGGCAATCCCCTTTGAAAGCCGTGCTTTTACTGCCTTTTCATCAAAACAAATATTTTTAATAACGGCTTTTACCGCAGCTATAGTTTCAAGTATCAGATCAAATGCCTTTATAAGCGGCTCCTTTGTTTCCTGCAGGTCTTTATTATACCCTGAAACAATTCCGCCGGAAATGCTTTTCACTGCCGTCGAATATGACATCATCGTAAAAGTCCTCGCCCTCACCAGTTCCAGTACATCAAGATTACGCTTCTGTGGCATAATTGAACTTCCAGTTGTTACGGATTCATCGGTAAGCAGGTAGTTCAATTCATCCATATTGAAAAGAAGAAGGTCCGAAGCCATCCTGGAAAAATCATGCATTATTGCCCATAAAACATCGATAATGAAAGCCTCGAATTTACCCCTTGAATTCTGAACAGCCATCGCATTTTCCTGTACACGGGAAAAGCCCAGCATCTCAGCGGTCATATCCCTGTCAACAGGGATGGGAACTCCGAAACCGCTTCCGCTTCCGAGGGGGTTCGCATCTATCAGGTCATAAGCGTCTTTTATCATTTTTATATTATCAAGTCCTGTGTCAATAAATGATGAGGCCCAGAATTTGACATTCATCAGCATAGCCTGTTTTGTATGAGTATAGCCCGGCAAAATTTTTTCACCCTCTTTCGCTGATAGCAATGCAAACTCACCAAGGCAGTCAATATAATCAACAGCGGTATCCAGCAGCATATCCTTTTCATACAGGCGTAATACGGTGAGCACCTGATCGTTTCTGCTCCTTCCAGTATGGAGTTTTTTCCCTGCTTCGCCTATTGCGCCGATAAGCAGATTTTCAAGTTTTGAATGAATATCCTCGTCTTCTATCTGAAGGGTAATATTTCTTCCATATTTTTTATACAGGGATTTGATCCCATCTGTTATCGCCTTCGACTCCTTTCCTGATAATATGCCGATTTTCTCCAGCATCTTTGAATGGGCCATGCTTGAGGAGAGTTCGTAATAAAAGAGCCTGCCGTCATAAATGTAATCAGATCCGACTTCATATTTCTCCACATCGGGATTCATACCTTTGAGTCCTTCCTTCTGCCACAACTTGGCCATAATTTCACCTCATTATTTCCAGCATGATCGCTTTCTGCATATGAAGGCGGTTTTCAGCCTCATCAAAAACGACAGAATGTTCGCCGTCAATTATTTCAGCATCAACTTCCTCACCCCTATGGGCTGGAAGGCAATGCATGAATATATAATCGGGTGCAGCAAGTTTGACCAGTGAAGGATTGACCCGGAATCCTGAAAATTCCTCTTTCCTTTTTACAGCCTCGTCCTCTTTTCCCATTGATGCCCAGACATCCGTATAAACTACATCGGCACCCTTTACAGCTTCCGCAGGATCGTCGGTAAACGAAACCTTGCAGCCTGAAACACTCGCATTTGATAAGATTCGTGCAATAATTAAACTGTCCATTTTATGTTTTTCCGGAGATGCAATGGAAAAATCAGTTCCTATCCTGCTGGCCAGAAGTCCGAGGGAATTGGCCACATTGTTCCCGTCCCCTATAAAGCAGAGTTTTATGCCAAGAAGATCTCCTTTTTTTTCCAGTATTGTTTGAAAATCGGCCATAGCCTGGCAGGGATGCAGAAAATCTGAAAGCCCATTGATAACAGGTATTCCGGCGTTCAGGGCCAAAAGATTTATATTTTCCTGTGAAAAAGTTCTGATCAAAACGGCGTCAACATAACGCGTTAAAACCTTCGCAGTATCTTCTATAGTCTCTCCCCTGCCGATTTGAATATCCCTGGAGCTTAAAAATATTGCCATCCCTCCCATTTCATATATTCCGGCCTCAAAAGAAACACGCGTCCGGGTTGATGGTTTTTCAAAGATCATACCGAGTTTTTTATCCTTCAGTGACTGGCCGTATTTCTTCCTATCTCTTTTAATATCCCCTGCAAGGGAAATCAGATCCAGCAGAGTTTTTTTAGAGAAATCGTCAGTATCCAGAAAATCCTTTTTGCCCTCGAGCATGGAACACTCCGCGTACTACACCTTTATTATTGAGAAATTATTTTAAATTCATTTAATATTCATTGCAAATAAAGGCATAATCCCCAATGGGGAAGAAGGTCTTTGGAAGTTTGAAAATTATTCCTTTTTAATTCATAATAGAGAAAATGTCAGTGTTAATGAATATTCAGTTATTACCGATATTCACAAGGTACTGTAATTGAGAGGAAACCTGGATGGCCAAATTTGATAATTTAATAAAATATCTTGGCAAGGAAGACTCTTATTCACCTGATGAAATCATAAAAGGCATTGAAGCTGAAGGACCGCTTGGCAACCTTGACGAACTTTCAAACCTTCCGGGCGGCAATATCCAGGAAACAAAAGGTGCAAATTCTCCCCGGGATGAAATTGGCCCCGAACTTTTAAGTGAACTTGAGACCCTTGATACGGCTCCCCCAAAAATTGAAGATTTGATGAAAGCTATCGAAACCGTTGAAGCTGAAATAACACCTGAGGAACAGCCGGAAAAGACTCCTGAAAAAGAGATGCCTCTGGAAGAAACCACTGAAGAAATTCCTTCAATCATGGAACCCCGTTTCATGGAGATGCCTCCAAAAGAAGAGGCAGAGGCTGAAGCTGAGGCGGTGGAAGAAAAGGCCGCGCAGGAACCGAATATTTCCGAAATTATCTCGGGAATTTCAGAATCCGCAGAACCTGAATTTCAGCTGCCTGAAATGCCTGAAACGGAGGAGACCCCCGAGTTCGAATTTCCAGATTTTAAAGCGGAATCCCCTCTGGAACCCTCAGAAGAAATAAAGATCGGCGAGGAAATTGCCCCGGAGATACCGATAACACCCGAACCCGAAGTAAAGGCAGAGCCGGTTCTCCCGTCTGAAACACCCGGCCCTGAAATACCGCCAGTGCCCGGTCCGGAAATAAAGGCGGAAGTGGCCCCGGAAATTCCGCCCTTTACAGCTCCCGAAACACCACCGCCCGAATTCAAACCACCTGCGCAAGAAGAAGTCGGGCATGATGATGCGCTTAAGATCAGGGAAAAGATTAACAATATATCCGATCCAATCCTCAGGAAGAAAGTCAGGCAGATAATCCTCGAATCAAGGATGCCTCCGGATTCTTTAAAGCAATTGATGACAATGCTCCTCAATGATGAAAGCGAAGCGAGGATCAGAACGTTTGTTGACAGCTACCTTCCAGAACCAGCTTTTAGAGAAAGAGAAGAACCCAGGAAAAGGCCGCCTTCTGCGGGAAGAAGAGTAATTTATACCGAGGAAGCAAAAAGAGTCAGCGAATTCCGCAGGGAATTCACAGGTGCAACCAGATACTTTTTCTCATTTGTCATTTTTATAATTGCTTTTATCATATTTTTATGGCAGCTTGTATGGATACCATATACTGCAGCCATTCACTATAACAGGGGCCTGACCTATTTCAAGGTCTTCGATTATGACCATGCAGAACAGGAATTTGAAGCCGGTAAGCACCTTGAAAGTTCAAAGATCGGTGGTCCTGATCTTAACTGGAACAGCACTTATGCATCAAATTATATAGCACAGAAACAATTCGACAGGGCGAAGAAGAAATATGAAGACGCTCTTGGCTATAACCCCTATCATACCATGACGATCTATAACTACGCAGATTTTTACAAGAATGTTCTTTATCCGCCTAAATACGAGGAAGCAATAAAACTATACGGAAGGCTTACAAATAAATGGCCGGATAATTTCGATTACCTTGATAAGATCGGAATAACTGAAATAGAATGGGGGGACAGGACCGGCGATTTAAGCGAATATTCCAATGCAAACAATCTCTACGAAAGCTATGTATCAAAACCCTCCCATGCAAGACATGTCGACAGCTATTTCAGGCTGCTTGATATAGCGCTCAGGTTCACTAACAGTATCAATATAGATAACTATTATGACAGGATAGATTTTATCAATAAAAACGCAGTTAATGTCCATACTTTAACCGATCTGGCGAGATATTACATCGACAACAGGAGACTGGACAGGGCGAAGCTTGTTTTCAATAAGATGATGCCCGCTAAACCCGCATACGATGAGGCTTACTATGAGCATGGAAGATACCTGACGCTTAACCTGGATTATTTCAATGCAATGAAGGAAGAATCCAATGCTATAATTCTTAACAGCAGGAATGGAAAGGCCTATAACCTGCTTGGTGAAATCTATTATGCCTATAAAGGCGATTCGGATACGAATGCAACGGTTCAGGCTATAAAACAATTTGAGAATTCAATCCAGTATGCGCCTAACTATTATAAACCTTATGCTAATTTAGGCCATATATTCTTTTACAACCGGCTGAATTTCGAAAACCCGGAAGATGCCTATGAAAAGGCTTTCTCTTACTACAAGACTGCGAATATGCTTCTTGAAAAAGATAGAACAGACGATCTGCTCTCTTACAATCTCGGATGGCTTTATTATAAGTATAATGATAATGCAGGGGCTTTTAACGAATTTTCAAAACTTTACGTAAACGACCCCCATAACCCAATACTCTCCTACAATCTGGGTAATATATACTATAAATCGAATAATTTCAGCTTCGCTAAGATAGAATATGATAAAGCCATCGAATATTATCAGGCTATCGCTGACAGGATCGGATATATTAACCCGGATTTAAACAGGCATAAAGAGATCTATAGCCAGCTGGCCAGATGCTATAATAACAGGGGTGTTACTTATGCCGCAATGGCTAAGAAATATAAGAAAGATGCGCCTGAATTTGAGCAGAATGCTTTACTCGATTTCTACAAGGCAAAAGATGATGCCAATAAGATAAACGTCATATACAACAACGCTGAATATAACATAAAATACATGATAAACAGGAGCATCAGTAAAAACAATCCCGCCCTGGATAATGAACTGGTGAAACGGACAACCCTTCAGAGATTCACCGAAGAATTCAGGCAAAAAATGATATCAAATATTTAATCAGCGACCTTTTTATGAACCGGATCGACAAAACAATATTCTATATTATTGTAATTTTATTCATCGCCGGCATTATTTTCGTTTACAGCGCGAGTTATTATATTGCACAGAAATATACAAATGATCCGTATTATTTCTCTATCAGACAGATTCTATTCGCAATAATCTCATTTGCTGCATTACTTCTCTTCTCAAGGCTTGATTACCGCAATCTGAAAAAATATATCAAAGGACTTATTTTCATTACGATAGTTCTTTTAATCGCAGTTTTTATACCTGGCATCGGGAGGGAAAGCGGCGGTGCAAGGAGATGGATCGATCTCAGGTTTTTTTCATTTAACCCTTCGGAATTGGCCAAACTGACTGTGATCATATACCTGGCCTATATCCTGACAAAAAAACAGGGCAAGCTTCTTAACTTCACATTCGGTCTTCTGCCCCCCCTTCTGCTTGTTGCATCGATCTTTTTTATTATTCTCATTCAGTCAAATTTTTCAACAGCGGCTCTGCTGCTCCTGGTGACTTTTCTCATCTTCCTGGCTGGAGGAGCCTCGATTAAACATATAATATCCATTATAATCATCAGCCTTCCAGTAATGATTACATTTATAATCCAGGTTTCCTACAGGAAACTCCGGATATTGTCATACCTGAATCCATGGTCGGATATAAACGGCAGCGGCTATCATATAATACAGTCCCTGAAATCTTTCGCTCAAGGTGGAATTTTCGGACTGGGCCTGGGCAATAGCACACAAAAAATGGGCATACTCCCTACACCGCATACAGATTTCATTTTTTCAGTAATTGCAGAAGAAACAGGGATTGTTGGAGCTTTTTTAATAGGACTTCTTTACCTGATTTTTTTTATAAAGGGTACGCTTATAGCCAGAAATTGCAGTGACAAATTCGGTCAGCTTCTGGCATACGGCATTACTATGCTTGTCGTCATTCACGCCTTTATGAATATGGGGATTGCATCAGGCATTTTTCCTCCAACAGGCGTTCCCCTCCCCTTTATAAGTTATGGTGGTTCATCTATGATATTTATGTCGATTTCATGCGGAATTTTGCTTAATATTTCAAGCCAGGAATATGCTGCCCGTTTGAACAAGCCAATGCATGAGGAAATTGACGATTTGCTTGAAGAGAGCCTTTGAAATCACAACATGAAACAATTTTTTTATGTTAGATCATTAAACAATATTTGACATTTAGTCTTTACCATTTCAAATAAATAATTTATAATAAAGCTTAAAAGGATTTGATTTTTCTTAGGAGGAGGGACCTATGAAAATTTCCGATATCATAACAGATAAAGCTGCGCTTGAAAACCTGTCTTATAGAAAGAAAAGCACGTCTAACATAGCTGAAATCAACAAAGAGGGACAGACCTTGGAGCTGAAAGACATCTTCGATTCAGACAAAATTATCTCGCCGGAAGTGACAAAGATGGATCAGCTGCAAAAAAGCTTTGTCAGGGATAATCTGAGCCTCAACGGTCTTTATGAAATGCAGAACAGGGTCAGGAACTTTGAGAGTTCGACCTCATCGGACTACGATCAGCTTACACGGGAGTTGAACGCGGTTATTAATTCGACAAAATTCAACGGTGAAAATGTAATAAGCTATTTAAGCACAAATATACAGGATAATAAATCACTGTACACGTTTAAATCAAATCTGGATTCTTCAATTGTCAATACTCAGGCTAAGGTGGCCGAGGAGAGGAAAAACCTGGCCTTATACCTTGTTAAGCGGGAAAATATTGAGACTGCCGCATCTTTCTCGAGCGAAAAGACGGTTCGTAATATTATGGATTCTTTGAAAGGTACCGATGCCAGGTATTTACATAAGGAAATTATTAATGCAAGTTCCCTTCTCGGGTTGGAGAAATAGAGCGATATCCTGAATAAAGGAAAAATCGGTGTATAATATTAATTCTATTTACTCTAAAGATAAAAAAAAACATCCGGTATTCATCACTGCCGAGATAGGGATAAATCACCAGGGTAATGCCGATTTTGCAAAACACCTGATAGAAAAGGCGTGGGAAAGCGGCGCCGATGCTGTTAAATTCCAGGTTTACAAGACTGAAAAATTTTATAATCGTGACCTTGCTCCGAAAGCCTTTGAAATGTTCAAATCCTTTGAGCTTTCCTTTGATGAATATTACAAACTCTGTGAATTTTCCAATTCCCTCGGACTGATTTTTTATGCAACTCCATTTGATAACGATTCTCTGGATTTTTTGCTTCAAATCGGAACACCCATCGTAAAGGTAGCGAGTTCTGATATAACAAATGAACCTTTTTTGAATTACATTGCCGAAAAATCACCAGTTTCAGGATTTCTGACTATATTGTCAACCGGGTTTGTCAGGCTTGCTGAGATCGACAGTGCTGTACACATTTTCCGTTCCAGACCGTTTGCAGTTCTTTACTGTGTATCAAAATATCCTGTAAAGCCGGAAGAAATTGATTTGAAAATCATAGCCATATTAAGGGAACGTTATAATGCCAGCGCCGGATTTTCCGATCATTCGATGGGAATAACCCTTTCCCTGGGAGCGGTAGCCCTGGGAGCTTCCCTCATAGAAAGGCATTTTACTACCGACAGAAGCATACCAGGAGCGGATCACTCCATTTCTCTCGAACCGGCCATGTTCAAGTCTATGGTGGACGGGATAAGGGATATAGAAAAAGCATCCAGCACCGGCGATAAAAAGATCACTGATTTCGAAAAGCAGACAAAGTACATGTCTATGAGAGGTATGTACGCTTCCAGAAAAATCATGAAAGGCGAGATCATACGTAAAGGAGATGTTATTATGCTACGGCCGGGAGATGGCGTAAAGCTTTCAGAATATAAAAAATTGTTGAACAGAAAGGCTGCAAGGGATATCCTTTTGTATGAGAAAATTTAACGTCCCCGTAAAGGAAACTTATGAAGATTTTATCCAGACGGATAATATCTGGCTTACCATTAATGAAAATAAAGATGGTTTTCAATTCTTTAAAAAAGATAACAAATCCGAACTCCTCATAGGCTTTTCCGGTACAAAAGGCCATTCAATTTCACAGGAAAAAGAAAGTTCTGTCAATCTAAACAGGATGTTTTCAGAATTGGAAAAAGCCAGCGATCCGCCTTCTCTTCTTTACACAAATGCCGGATATAAGAAGATAATTTTTTCTCCTCGAGGGGATTTATGTTTTGTCTTGATAAAGAGATCTGAAAACACTATTTTTATCTTTAATCAAGGGCCGCCATCCAAGCCTGAATTATTCATTGAGGAGGATGTCGCTATTGCCTTTGACCGTAAGATAAACAAAGATCTGGCTGACAGGCTCAAAGATCTGGTCCTGGGAGCAAGGTCCTTTTCATATACACTTATGGATGATATAAGCTCAATTACACATTCCTTTGGCAATGATGCCATACCAATCGCCATTGTCGAAAATACGCCTCACCAGTCATATAAATTTCCGGTAAAGTCTTCACTGAAAACTGTAAGTCTTGCAGTCGGCATGATCAAGAATAAACTTGTTCAATACAACACTGAAAAAATATGGCAGATCGAAACAGTCCTTCATGAGGCACTTGTTAACGCTGTTACTTACGGCAACGGACTTGATCCGGAAAAGCCTGTCATGATGAATTACGAATTGGGTTTGAAGGGTTTGAGAGTTTTTATTGCCGACAGTGGCGAGGGTTTCGATGTTGGTGATATCTCAGTTCCTGTCGGTCTTGAAGCTCTAGAGAAAATATCCGGGCGGGGAATTTATATAATGAAAAAGTTCTCCGATGCTCTTTTTTATAACAGGACAGGCACCGGGGTTGTTCTTTTTTTTAATTTCAATTAACGCAATCATAACTTTGATTAATTTTTCCCGTTATGTTAGAATTTTTATCATTTAAATTCGTCAGGAGGCGCTCATGGCTGTCACAATTGATCAGGATACATGCATAGGATGCGGAGTATGTGAAAGTATTTACCCGGACCTTTTTGAACAGGGTGTGGATGGCAAAGCACATGTTAAAAATTTTCCCAATTACGACAAATCGCTTGCACAGGATGCTGCCAGTCAATGCCCTGTAAACTGCATAACTGTTGATTAGAAATATAGAACTGTCTATCCTATGCCCGGTAATCAAGTAGTGACCGGTTTTTTACTTTATAAAGTAGGAGGGATTTTATGCCATTTAAAATTCTAGTGACAGACAAACTTGATCAGGAAGGTGTTGATCTTTTAAGAACCCACAAAGAACTTGAAGTAATAGAAAAAGAAACTCTTAAGGGAGACGCCTTAAAGGCTGAACTTAAAGGTTATGATGCCATTATAGTCCGCAGCGAAACAAAATTGACAAAGGATGTTTTGCTTGCTTCAGAAGGCTTAAAGGTCATATCAAGAGCCGGCGTCGGTGTTGATAACATAGATGTTGCGGCTGCTACCGAAAAAGGCATTGTAGTTATGAACGCTCCTATCGGCAATACCATATCAACTGCCGAATACACATTCGCAATGATAATATCCCTTGCAAGGAAAATACCGTTCGCGCATTATAAAACAGCCGTACAGAGGGAATGGGATAGAAAATCTTTTAAGGGTATCGAACTTCTCGGTAAAAATCTCGGCATAATAGGTCTTGGCAGAATCGGTACGGAAGTAGCAAAACGCGCTAAAGCCTTTGAAATGAAAATTATCGCTTATGATCCTTTCGTATCAGAAGATTTCGCCTCAAAGCATGGAATTAAACTCTGTTCTCTGGAAGAAATATATAAGGAGAGTGATTTCATCACTATTCATACCCCGCTCACGGATCAGACCAAGGGCATGATCGGACAAAAAGAAATCGATATGATGAAAAAATCCGTAAGAATTATCAACTGCGCGCGCGGCGGTGTTATAAATGAAGCCGCTCTTGCCGATGCGCTTAAATCGGGCAGGATAGCTGGAGCCGCTCTGGATGTCTATTCGAAAGAACCTCCTCTCGATCCCTTGAATCCTCTTTTCGAAGCGCCCAATTGTATTTTAAACCCACACCTTGGAGCATCCACAGCCGAGGCCCAGTTCAATGTGGCAGTTGAAAGCGCTCAGACTGTTGCGAACTTTCTCCTGCACGGCATGGTGGTTAATGCAGTTAATATGCCGTCAATCAGCAGGGAAGAATTCGAAAACCTTAAGGGTTATATAAATCTCTCTGAAAAGATGGGTTTAATGCTATCCCAGTGCATTGATGGGCAGATCGAAGAATTTTCGATCACCTGTTCAGGCGACATCGAGGAAAAAGATTTACCGCTGATCGGAAGAGCAGCTTTAAAGGGTCTTTTCCAGAACTTTCTAGGAGAAACCGTCAACTACGTAAATTCGACTTCAACTGCTAAATCCAGGGGAATTAAGGTGCGCCAGGAAATCAATGAAATCGATACCGAGTATACCAATCTTCTAAGTTTATCGATAAAAAGCGATAAAGAGGCTATGAATCTCTGGGGAACGGTTTATTCAGGCAATCACGGCAAGATAGTCAAGTTCAATGATTATTATTGCGAAATCAATCCGAAGGGCTATCTCCTCATCATCTCCAACGAGGACAAGCCCGGGGTGATCGGAAAAATCGGGACAATTATGGGAGAAAACAGGATTAATATAGCAAACATGCATGTGGCAAGAAATGATGGCGACAGCGCTGCCCTGACCATACTGAATGTAGATTCCAAGTTAGGAGATAGTATAACCGGTCTTCTTCAAAAGGTGCCTGAGATAATTAAATATAAAATCATAAGTTTGTAAACCTTCGGCTCATTAAGAGGTCCCGGCATGAACACATCTTCGATCAAGGAATTGATTAAAGAGGAAAAACTGGTTCCGATTCTGAGAACTCAGTCACAGGAAGCAGTTCTTCCGGTGGCCCGTTCTGTTGTCGATGCCGGCTGCAGAATAATAGAGTTTACCCTGACCATAGATGGCATTATCGGAGAAATAGGAAAAGTCAAATCAAAATATCCGGAGCTTGTGATAGGTTTGGGGACGGTACTTGAAAAAAAAGAGGCTGAGGATGCGATCAATAATGGTGTTGATTTTATTGTAAGCCCTATCCTCAATTATGATATTGTTGAAACCGTAAAATCAAGGGACAAAATGATAATACTTTCCGGTTTCACTCCGACGGAGATTTATAACGCCCATAAGGCCGGATCGGATATTGTCAAACTTTTTCCCGCCAGTGAAATGGCTCCTACATTCATAAAAAGGGTGAAAGGACCTTTCCCATTCCTGGAAATATTTCCGACCGGAGGCCTCGATCTTATCACAGCCATACAATTTCTCTCATACGGAGCGATCGCCGTAGGTATGGGTAACAATGTATTCAAACCAGAGCTTATCAGGAATAAAAACTACGAAGAGATCATATCTCTTTTAAGAAATGCGAACCATAGGATCAAGACCATGGAAATTTAATGGATGAGGTTTTCCCGATGGCAAATAAAATGAGAATCGGTATCCTGACTTCCGGGGGTGACTGTCCCGGCTTGAATGCGGCTATACGCGGGGTTGGAAAAACAGCTCTTTTAAAATACGGCATGAGCGTTGTCGGAATTTCATCAGGATTTCTCGGTCTGATCCAGAATGATACTGTAGAACTCGATGAGAGAAAGCTGTCTGGCATCCTTACTGTCGGCGGTACGATCCTTGGAACATCCCGTGAAAAACCTTTCAAACACAGCGATTCTGGAGACCTTTTCAACAAACCCGAACTTATTAAAAAAAATTATGAAGAACTCGGGCTTGACTGCCTGGTTTGCATCGGAGGCAATGGCACCCAGAAAACTGCTCATAAGCTCTCAAAAGAGGGCCTGAACATAATCGGAATACCCAAAACAATCGATAACGACGTATGGGGTACGGATTTTTCATTCGGCTTTGATTCTGCAATGACAATTGCTGCAGAATCATTGGACCGTCTTCATACTACAGCCAATTCACACAAGAGGATTATGGTTATGGAGGTTATGGGTCATCATGCCGGATGGCTTGCCCTTTATTCGGGACTGGCGGGAGGTGGTGATGTCATTCTCATACCTGAAATAAAATACGATATAAACATTATTGCTAAATATCTCGAAAAAAGAGCTTCAGAAGGAAAGCCCTATTCGATAGTTGTAGTTGCCGAAGGCATCTCAATTCCTGAAATTAATATCCCTACTTCCGCAAGCGGTGAGTGCCTGGCAAAGGTCTCGGCCTGCAGTTATATCGCCAGGAACATAGAAAGCCTTACAGGGCTTGAAACAAGGGAAACTATACTCGGTTATCTGCAGAGAGGCGGTACGCCATCACCGCAGGACAGGATATTAGCCACAAGGCTCGGCACGCATGCAGCAGAACTCATATCACACAAAAGGTTCAACCAGATGGTAATTTTAAGCGGAAGCGATATATCCTCAATACCCCTGGAAATAGCAGCCGGCAAAATAAAAACCGTGCCTGTCGATGATCCGCTTATTGAAGATGCGAGACTGATCGGGACCTGTTTCGGAGACAGGCTGTAATGCCTCCTAAGTCTTAGCTTTCGAATAAACATAGATCGATGTTATCATCAAAAAAACCGTTCCGATCGTAGCACCTATTAGGGGTGATACATTTCCCTTCCCGGCCAGTGATATGCCTATTGCGAAGAAAATGTAGTAAACTATAAAGATGCACATGCTTATCATCAGGTTTATGATAAAGGAAATTTTTCTCCGCGAAAGGTCGATAACTCCTATACCGGCAAGAACAATAAAGATAATTCCCAGGGGATATGTAAACCTCGATATATACCTTGTCTCGGCTTCCTTGTAATCCTGTTTAGATTTGATCAGCTTATCAATGTACCTGGCACCCTCCTCGTAAGACATCGCATCAATGTCGTACCATATCCTTTCAAAATAATATGGCGGATCGTCTATATACTCATAGGATTTATTTGTTATTTTTCTTGAAATAAAACTTTCACCTGAATTTTTCACTTCTCTTTCTATTCCGTAATGAAATACCCATTTTTTCTCCCTGTCATCCCATGATGCCTTATCGCTGTCGATCCTCAGGGAAATATCTATTTTTTCAGGATATATCAGACTCCTCTCCCTTGTAAGTTCCTCTGCATTTGTAAAGAGCCATATATTTTCATTTGATATAAACTCCCTTGCGCTGTCGCTTTTCATGACATCCTTCAGCTTGATAACGCTTACTTTGAACATCTCCTTGGTTACGGCATTATAATATTCGATTATATATATGAGGTTGTTAGATCCGAATACTGAAAAATTGCGGTTGTCCTTTAGCCTGTCAATGTTTCTCATGTCTTCCTTATGGAAGACGACCTGTTCCAGAATATTATATTTCTGGTACGCCGGAAAGATGACGGCATTCTGCAGGTAAGAAACAAGCAGGATAAAATAACCGATAGTTATCAGAAGTGGAAAAATGCTGATCCTGTAGAGACTTGTTCCAGTACTCACGACTGCTACCAGCTCCTTGAAATGAGCCATTCTGGAGAGTCCGTAAACCGAAGCGAATAAAAATGCGAACGGCTGGAACGTATAAAGCCAGTATAAACCCATGTAAAAATAATACTGAAAGACAAGAACATAATTCGAATCTGGTGGAAGCCACTTCGACCTCTGAAATATCTGGACCATAATATAGATAGCTACAAAGAAAAAAAGGGATATTGCGAACGATGCTACAAACTGTTTAATAATAAATAAATCAAGGGTTGTCACTCTCAGGTTTTTAACATTCTTCCAGGCTGTTCTACATTTTTCAGAAAATAGGGCACCGGTCTTTTCACAAATTATCTTATTCTTTACTAGAAGATAGTCAAAAACTGCGGCGATTTTCATAATGATCCTTTTAATTCCTTATCTTGAAAGACAGAAGGACAGTGCCGATTACCATGAACAGTCCATTCGGGAACCATTCCATGATCGGCGGCAGATCCTGCTTTTGAATAAGGATTTCCGTCCCGAATTTTAATCCGTAAAACAAGAGCATTATTATTATGCTTATGCCGAGACCTTCATTTCTTCCGCTTCTAAGAGTAAACATACCCAACGAAAGGCCGATCAGCGCAAATGCTAAAGACGCGAGGGGCAGCGCGAATTTTTCATAATATTTCATAATATAAAAATAGGGAAGATTCTTATTATAATTCATCAAATTTTTATCAATAGTGTCGATCTCAGCCTTGTAGGCTTTAAGCTTTTCTTCATATTCTGCCGATTTCTTTATAATCTCTTCTGCTGAAATTCCGATCTTCTCTATGTCGAAGTATTTTTTCAAATTTTCAATATCCTTCAGGATCATGTTTCTATCTTTCAGGTAATTTCCAATATGCTCAATCGAGGGTTTTGATTGCACAGCTATTTCAGCAGCCAGTTCCCTTATCGTCATCGTATCCGGGCTTTTATCATAAAACTGTTTTGGAAGACTTTGATAGGTATTATAGTAAAGATAGTTGAAAGAGGCTATGAAAAACTTATCTTCATTATCTCCAGACTCAGTGGACTTGTTTACCTCAGACAGGCTGCCATTCATAAATTTTAAAATGTAATGCTCGGGGTTTTCAGGATCAACGTATATTCTTCCCTTTTCTGCTTCTATTGTCTTTCTGCCAACTACATCGATGATATGGACATTGTAGAGAACGTCCAGGTTCTTTTCGGGCACTTCCTTTTCATAGACAATCTTCAAGCCTCCCCCGACATCGAGTATTTTGTTTTCCTTCAACTCAACAGCCGGCTTCTGAGATATCAACTGTGCCCTCAGCTTAACATATGTAAGGCTGGCCGGAATAACTATCTTTTCAGTAAAAAAAAATGAGAAAAGCATTACAATAATTCCCATAACTATTCCGGGTCTTATAATGCGAAATGTTGAAATCCCGCAGCTTTTCATGGCTGTTATTTCACTGTCACTCGAAAGCCTCCCCAGAGTCAGCAGGTAAGCAGGAAGGATACTGAGAGGTATGGTCAGGGTCATCATAAAGGGCGTTTCATTAAACAGAAGCATGAAAACCTGCCCGAACGGCATACTGTATTGAACATAGTCCTGTATGCGGATAAAGAGTTCGTCAAGCATCAGGATAAGCGTAAAAAATATTAGCCCGAAAAAGTAATTGGGCAGAAGTTCCTGATAGAAATATAAGTCTATCCTTGACAGAAAGAAACGTTTAAATCCTTCCCTCAGCTTTTCCAAAGCTGTTTCCTCCGGGTAATTAATAGGCAAGAAGCTTTAAAATATTAAGAATCCCATAGATAATAAATATAAGTAAAGCAAAAAAGACATAAAGCGCAGGACTAAAGAAAAGAGCCGTAGAACCGAAATTGCCTACCGATGAACATAGTGTTATGGCCCTTATCTTCAGCGCAATACTCATAATAATGACAATTATGAAAATAATACCCGAAACTGCGGGTGAGATCAAGGGGAACAGTAACAGGATGATCGCTATCGGAAGTGTTATTACGAACAGAAAATCTGATGACAGGAAAAGGGCAATAAATTCCGCAGGTTCTATCTTTCTTCCCATAAGGGAGAGTATGAAATAGATCATGCCTATACTGAAAAAATAACCCAGCGCTATAATGAGCAGGGAAAAAAACAGTCCGGCCAGTATCAGACCGGTCTTTCCGCCCGTATAGCCGCCTGAAAGCATATTAGAAACCGGTAGGCAGATATTTCCTGCAAGGGAAATGCCTGCTGAAAATAAAATTATGTTCGCCCCTTTGCTGTTCCTGAATTCGTCAAGAAGCCCTTTCAAGCCCTTCATTGGATGAAAAAAGAGCCTGGGAAGTATGGAGATATAATTAAAGAAGTTCATATAAACTCCTTTTAATACGCATACATGTAATACACTGGGCTCATGCCGGTATCCAGATCATCAAGAGGAGTCTTGAAGAGAGATAACTTCTCATTTTTAAAGGGCAAAATGCCCATTGAGGTCAATAATTTTATCAGATTATTTACTTCACCTTTTAGTTCGACTACATTCGGCGTCCCGCTAATTTTAGCCATCTTTGAGGTTATTCTGACTGTATCATCGAAATCCCCTATTTCATCGACTAGTTTGATTTTCAGAGCCTGTCTTCCCGTGAAGATCCTTCCGTCAGCAATTGGTTTCAGATTTTCTGCGCTGATATGCCTTCCGCTTGACACTGCCTGGAAAAACTGGCTGTATGCATCCATTATCAGCTGTGTCAGAATCTTTCGTTCCTCATCGGTCATTTTTCGGTAGCCCGACATCATATCTTTATTTTTTCCGCTTTTTATTACATTGTATCCGATACCGAGCTTTTTAAAAAGTTCGGTTAAATCCAGTCCGGCTGTAATGACGCCAATACTGCCGACAATGCTTCCCGGATTGGCTATAATGTAATCAGCAGCGCTGGAAATATAATATGCCCCCGAAGCGGCTATATCTCCCATTGAAACGGTCACTATTTTGCCCTTCACCCTCAGACGCTTGACCTCATTATAAACTTCCTGGGTGGCTGCTATCGTACCGCCTGGCGAATTGATCCTTAATATAACTGCCCTGACATTAGGATTGTCCTCTATGGATTTCAGAAGGTCAACCCAATATATTGCCCCGCTTTTTGCAAACCCAAAATAATCACCGGTATCGCTGTAAGATATAGGTGTAAAAATATTTAGAACAGCAATAGTATCGGCCGGATATACTGAACTGCTGATTAGCTCCCCTGTCCTCCCGATTTTTAAAGCAGTATTTTTATTAACAGCCCTTGGTGGCAGATATGCAAGCAGGATTATACCTACCGCAATGGAAATAACCAGAAGCGCTGTTATCATTTTACCGCTTATCTTTTCATCAGTCATTATTCACTCCTATTTTCTAAAAAGTATTTTTTTCGCTGTTTTATTATAGAGTTTTAACTCTCCAAACAATTCATTAGTAAATGCGCCGTTGGTAAAGACGCCGCTGAATTTAAAATTTTCGACATTTCTGGAAAAGGAGCCTTCAGTCTCGTTTATCTTTTCATCTGTCAGAGAGAGCCAGGCATTATTGCTGAATTCAACCGAAGCCACTCTTAAAAGCCCTGTCCTGCCGAATTTTTTTAAAACATAACGGGCAAACTCCTCAGATTCGGGAATGACGGTCATCCTTGTAAATATGCTATCTAAATCACCCTGATTAAAATACCTGTCCGGCCTTGATAAAAATTCCTGTATCGAAACAAAAGAAATTTCCTTCAAAAGAAAATAAATTACATATGTATTGATCATTCTTTCGTCTTCAGGTCTCAGTTCGTATTTCTGAATCACATTATCAATATCGGAGATACGGAAATACCTCCCCGACTCACTTTTCAGAGCCTCTTCACCGGTCATGAGCGTTCTCCATTCCATTTCTATTATACCATATTTCAGGAGATCGTTCTTCCATCCGGATAGAAGGTGCAGACCAATAGAATAAAAAAGCCTGTAATAATCTGGATCATATGGAATGTGATAGGTAACCTCAGGTTCTTTACTTCCCAGGTACTTGTAAAAGCAGAGAAGAGAATTATCTATAAATCTTGTAAAGAGAGACAGACCATCTCTGCTTCCCTCATACCGGATCTCCAGAACAGGAACCGTGCTTTCGTTTCTCTGCACAGTGATCTTCTGTGCGGAAGTGCTGATATTTTCAATTTTAATTTTATTTTCTCCCGAGCAAGCACACAACAGAATGAGGAGAATATATAAGAACAATTCCCGTCTCACATCAGGTTCCCCGCACCGTTTATTTAAATATTGTAACGAGGGAACATAATTAAATCAAGGCATTATTTATCACTGAGCATAGCCGTCATTTCACCCTCTGCCACAACATTTTCTGCAACTTTTGCAATGCCTCGGAATTTAATGATGCGCGGTGTGTTTTTAATGAATTCCACTTCATAATCGAGCCTGTCGCCTGGCAGTACAGGTTTTCTGAATTTAACCTTATCGATCATCATAAAAAATATAAGACTGTTCTTGATCATGTTTCTGCTTTTTTCGGAAAGTTTCAAGGCTATATAACCGGCGCACTGGGCCATACCCTCAAGAATAAGGACACCTGGCATTACTGGTCTTCCAGGAAAATGACCGTTAAAAAATTCCTCATTGAACGTAACGTTCTTATAGCCCTTCCCCCCCGTTTCATTGATTTCAGTCACCCTGTCCACAAGCAAAAAGGGATACCTGTGCGGAATATGCTTCATGATGTCGATGACATCAAAAACCTCAGTATTCTCAGGCATTTCAAACTCCTATGATTATAATAATTGGTTCCAGGCGTTAATTTTCATATCGCTGTCAATTTTTTTAACAAGGCCGGACAGAGAATTACCGAAGCCTACTTCCACTGCACTATCGACATTTCTGCTCTTAAGGAATCTGATTGTATCCGTCCAGAGCACAGGGCTTTTGAGCTGTTTTACAAGAAGTTCCCTGACATCCTTTTCATCCTCAGGAAGAGCCGTTACATTGGATATGACCCCGCATAGAGGCTTGTGGAATTTTATATCATGTAAAAAATGGTCGAATTCTTCTGCTGCACCAGCCATTAATTCCGAATGAAAAGCCCCGCTTACATTCAGCCTGATAACCCTTTTAGCTCCTGCTTCAAGCAGTCTTCCCTCCGCGATAGCAATACCTTCCTTCAACCCTGATATCACAACCTGGCCGGGACAGTTGAAATTCACAGCCGAGACATATTTTTCCTTCGAGACAGCGTCGCAGATACTTTTGACAGCGTCGTCGTCAAGTCCAAGTACTGCGGCCATTCCCCCCCGGCCCTCAGGGTCTGAGCCGGCCATCAGTTCACCCCTCTTCTTAACAACGATGAGGGCGTCCTCAAATGAAAGCACCCCCGCCATTACCAGGGCGGAATATTCACCAAGGGATAGACCGGCAGTATAATCAGGCATACCAGTTTTTTGCAGCAGGATCACTGTGGCTATGTGACTGTAAGTCAGGATTGCCAGCTGGGCATTTCTGGTCATTGTCAATTCTTCTTCAGGTCCCTCAAAACATATATTTGATAGAGAAAATTTCAGAACTTCATCGGCCTTTTTGTAAATTTCATCGGCAACCGGGAATTCCTCCACAAGGTCCTTTCCCATTCCAACTTTCTGGGAGCCCTGCCCGGGATATAGAAATGCCTTCATCATTTACTCCCGCAAAAAGAGGATAATAGATTAAAATAAAGGATTATGATTGTCAAATTAAGCGTGAAAGCTTAATTCAGGCAAAAAATTTGTTACGAGTTGATTAAAATTAAAATTATAATTAAACTTTAGGTGTCGTATTGAGGAGCGGAAGAATGTACCTTCTTAGAGGCATTCCGATATCAAAGGGAATAGCCGTCTGCAATATTCTAATTCGCCATGATGTAACAAAATTGATCAGGTTCTCAAGGGTGGCGAGTGACACTGAAAAAGAATCCGAGATTGCAAAATATTTAAAAGCAAGCAAAGAGGTCAAGGATGAAATCGCAATGCTCAAATCGAGCATATCCAATCCTCTGGCAAGCGAACATGAAAAGATTGTTGATTACTATGATGTTCTAATGAACGAAGACTTTTTTCTAAAAAATATCACGGAAAGAATTAACAGTGATTCATATCCGGCCGATGCCGCCCTTGTTTATGAACTTGACCTGCTGAAAAAGCAATTTGACAAGCTTGAGGGGGAATATTTCCAGAGCCGTTACCTCGATTTCAAGGTCATTGCCGACAGGATAATAAGAAAAATATACGGGGATATCGATCTGTTCTCAATCAACGAACCGGTAATTATTGTCTCAGAAGAGATTTCTCCTGCCGAGGTTCTTCATATTCCAAAACAGTTCGTCATGGGGATAGCAACTGAATCCGGTAGTACCACTTCACATGCAGCTATCATAGTGGAATCACTGGAGATACCCGCAGTTTTCGGAATAAACGACATCCTTAATTATGTTAAAAAGGACGATAAAATAATCGTTGACGGGTATAAAGGCATTGTAATAGTGAACCCGGACGAAGGAACTATCAATGATTATATCCACCTCCAGAATAACTACAATCTTAAAGAAAAGGAAATATTCAGTGTTGTCAGCCTGCCATCAAGGACACTCGACGGTGTTGATATCAAGATATCGGCGAATGTTTCAAACTCAATGGAATTGAATATAGCCCGGCGCCATGGAGCATCAGGGATAGGTCTCCTGCGAACTGAGCTAATATTCATAGCAAATGAAAAATTTTTAAATGAAAACGAGCAGTTCGAATTGTACAAGGAATATCTTCTGCTCTTTCATGACAGGGAAGTTATTATCCGTACGCTTGACATGGGGGGTGATAAATTCATAGGTGACAGAACAAGCAGAGATCCCAATCCTTTCCTGGGCTGGCGCTCTATAAGAGTATTTCTTAAAGAGATCGAGAAATTTAAACAGCAGCTCAGGGCCATTATCAGGGCCAGTGTCTTCAATGATAATCTTAAAATTATGATCCCGATGATATCGAGTATAGATGAGGTCAGGAAGGTAAAGAAAATATACGAGGAATGTGAAGATGAGATCAAACATGAGGGAAAGCCTTTTAAATATAATATTCCGATAGGCATCATGATCGAAATTCCTTCTGCCGCAATGCTTTCCAACCAGCTTGCTAAAGAAGTTGATTTTTTCAGCATCGGAACTAATGATCTTGTGCAGTACACTCTTGCCGTTGACAGAAATAACCAGGTTGTAGCGGAGTACTATCAGCCTCTTAATCCTGCCGTCCTTATGCTGATAAAGTATACAGTCAAGAATGCTAACATAAATCATAGACCGGTTTCCGTTTGCGGTGAAATCGCCAGAAACCCTTTGTATGTAAGGCTCCTTCTCGGTATAGGCATAAGGAATTTCAGCATAAATCCAACATACATTCCCCTTGTAAAATCGATCATCTTGAAGTCTAAAATTTCCGATTCGGAGAAGCTCTGGAAAAAAGTAAGGAAATTGTCCACAGCCTCTGAAATAGAAACCATTCTTATAGAAGATATTAAGGTTAATTTCCCGGATATTTTTGAATCTTACTTTTTCGTTGATGGGTAGATGGAGCATATATTATCATGGCGTCTAAACAAAATACAGCGATCCTGCTTTTATCATGCCCGGACAGCAAGGGTATAGTGGCAAATATATCGAATTTTATTTTCAAGAACGGCGGCAATATCATCCATTCGGATCAACACACAGATTTTGACAGCGGAACTTTTTTTATGAGGATCGAATGGGAACTCAGGGATTTTATGATACCCCGTGAAAGGATCGGGGAAGAGTTTTCAGCCCTTGCCGGAAGATTCATGATGAATTACAGACTTCTATTCTCAAGTGATGTTCAGAGGATAGCGATCTTTGTCTCTAAACTCGATCATTGCCTGTACGATCTGCTTCTAAAGAATAAATCAGGTGAAATAAAAGCTGTGATTCCAATAATTATCAGCAATCATACCGATCTGAAATCCGTTGCCGATTATTTCGGAATTTATTTCAGGTTTTTCCCTATGAAGGACAGGCTGAAAGAGGAAATAGAAACGGAAGAAATAAAACTTTTAGAAAAATTTTCAATAGACCTTGTAGTGCTGGCGAGGTATATGCAGATCCTCAGCAGTAATTTCATTGATAAATATCCGAACAGGATAATAAATATTCATCATTCCTTTTTGCCGGCATTTGTCGGAGCAAAGCCTTACCACCAGGCATACAGGAAAGGAGTTAAGGTAATCGGAGCGACAAGCCACTATGTCACTGAAGAACTGGATAACGGTCCTATCATTGACCAGGATGTTCTGCATGTCAGCCACCGCGATTCTCTCGAAGACCTGATATGCAAAGGACAGGAGCTGGAAAAGACTGTACTCACGAGGGCCGTTAAATACCATCTTGAAAACAAGACCCTTGTCTTCGGCAACAAAACAGTAGTGTTCGATTAGGGGGAAGAAATGAAAAGAATAGTATCGATCAGAATACTTATTATCGACGACAGTACCATTGCAAGAAAAAGCATAAAAGAAAATCTCAGGAATTTTAATATCGAATTCCTGGAAGCAGCAGATGCGATGAGCGGATTATCCATTGCCGTAAATTCGCTTCCCGACCTCATTCTTCTTGATCTCAATCTGCCTGATTACCCCGGGTTCGAGATACTGAAGCAGATCAGGGCCCATCCGACAGCTACCCATATACCGGTGATCATAATAACCATGTCGAGTGCAGCGAAAGATGTCGAACAGGCCCATATTATAGGAGCTCAATCGTACATTCTAAAGCCAATAGATCCGGGAAAACTTCTTAATAAAATTACGTCTATATTAAATATCACTGAAGACGAATTGTCCGCTAAATCTCTAGGAATTCCTGCAGCACAGGATTCGACCGCCCAGAAATCAACCACACAGACCTCTTCATTTCAAAAAATAGAACCTTCGGCCCTGAAACCCGGCATGGAAGTAGGAATACCTGTTTTATCCCAGGATGGCACTAACCTTATAAAGGCTGGCACAGTGCTGGATGAAGATAAGATAAGGACCATAAAGAAAGAAAACGTCAAAACCGTCTTCGTAAAGCCCAAATAGTTTGATATAATTTACATCTTTTCCTAAAATAATATCCACATTTAGCTGTTATTACGGCCAGCCTGGAGATTATATGACTTCCAGTAAAAACATATTAATACTTGCTTTAAATATATTTATCAGGGCTTTTCCATTAATGATAGTCTCTCATCCTATCTGCTTCGGGGAAGGGGAGATCGTTTTAAACAATGAAAACAGCAAGGCCGTTTTTACTAACCTCTTTATCCTTGAGAGTCTCTATAATCCGGGTGAATACATCAGCGGAGATTTATCGTCTTCCGGGTTCGTACCTTACTCTTCAGGGCCTCTTCCAAACACCATTACAAAAGAAAGGCATATGTACACCTTCAGGGGAACTTTCCGGGTCGATCCTTCTTTGTCAAAAACACAATTATCGCTTTACCTGAGCCCATGCAGCTATCCATATGTCATTTATATCAACGGAGTTATGATAATCACAAGGGGGAGCTACGGTGATTATTACCAGGCATCCTCCTATGAAACAATGTCAGTACAGCTCAGGGACGGCCTGCTCAGATACAAGGGAGATCCAAATGAAATTGCCATTCAGGCATTTCCGGTCGGAGACACTTCACCGCTTGACGCACCTGTATTATCTTCAGAGGAAAACACTTCGGCATGGGCCTTTGTAAGAAACCTTTTTAACGTTGATTTTAACCAGGCTTCTTTCCTGATAAGCATATTGATCGGGCTTTATTTCACACTTCTCTTCTTCGCGCGTCAATTTGCAGGAAAGCATTATCTTTACTTTGCATTAATGAGCTTCTGTTTCAGCCTAAGCTATTTCAATAATGCATTTACTTATAATTCCGTGGATGAAGTGTTCCTTGAAAAATTGTCTTATTTTTTCTTTCCGATTACAGTTCTTTTTCTGACCCTCTTTATCCTTACTTTAACTAATATTGCGAACAAGGCATGGTTATTCATCGTAATTACCATAACAGTATTAGCAAGCTCTTTTTATACCCTGACCCTCAATACAAAATTTGAGATCGATTCATATTTCAATAATTATCCACTGATTTTTATAATGCTGCCTCTTCTGATTTTCAGTTTTGTAATCCTTATCATATCATATATCAGAACTAAGAAAAATAGCTACCTTGTAATCCTTACATCTTATGTTCTAAATATGATTGCCAGTGCCAATGATATTTATTATCAGTTAAACTTTAAAACCCCCTATTGCTGGTTTGTTCCTTTAAGCTATCTTGCCATGCTGATAAGCATATTCATTGTGCTTGTCAGAGAGGAATCATCTATATTTTTCGACGCTAACAGAAAGAGACTGGAACTTGACAGGAAAAACGAATCCATGAAGATAGTTCTACAGAAACTCGAAAGTGTCTCAAGAAACCTGATCAAATCCAGCACTGCTCTTGAAGATAATACCAAACAGGCATCATCAATTATTTCAAAAACAAGTATGATCAATAAGGATATATCTAAAAAGCTTAAAACTCAGCTCTCTGAAATAGAAAGAGTGACATCACAGATATCATTAAAGATGGAATCCAAAGCGGATAAGATCCCTAAAGCAGTAACAAATCAAACAGCCGTCGTAGAAGAGACAAACAGAACGGTCAACGGCATAAACGCTAATATTGAAAAAATACTGAGATCCATCATTCTTACAGAAAATATCTCCAAGGAATTATTCAATATAGCTTCGAACAGCAAGGATATAGTAAAACAGAGCAAGGATTCAATTGAGAAAGTTTCTGAAAACACTAACTACATAAGTGAAGTCCTTGAAAATATACGCGAAATCGTGGAAGAAAGTAATTTTTTGTCAGTAAACGCCTCGATTGAATCATCCTATTCAGGGGAGGCAGGTAAGGGCTTCAGTATTCTTGCAAGTGAAATACGGGACCTTGCCAATAAATCAAAAGAGAGGCTCGATCTGAGCCAGGAACGCCTCAAGCAGATGAAGCTTAACATTAATGACAGCTTCAATCTGACGGAAGATGTTACCAGCCACCTCCTGACAATCATTGATAAATCGAGAAATTCCGTAGATATGATTGAAAAAATATCAAAACTCATGTACGAACATAAATTGGAGTCCAGTGCCATTCTTGAGGGAACCGATTCACTTCTGAAAGAGACTCAATCCATCAAGGATATGACCGACAAGGATTACAGTGAAAGCGAAAAAATGCAGCAGACTTTGATGATCCTGAAAAAAACGTCCGAGGATATGTCAAAACTCATCTTAAGTCATGAAGAAACTGAAAACAATATACGTAATGCCGTAGAGCGCATACAGGAAGAACTATCTGAAAATCTGAAAACAATAGAAATTTTGAAAGAAACATTCATAATCGCGGGATCGGAAAACGCTCTGCAGGAGGATTTTTAATGAGCGTAAAAAAAATTGTAATAAATACAGCTTTGCTTTTAAGTTGTTTTTTTCCCTCATGCTTTGCGGAATATTCCATCAATTCGGCCGGTGAAACCCTCTATCTTACCAACATGAGTATGCTTGAAAGCGAGTACGGTCCGGGCAGCCATATATCCGATGCCGTAAATGCTTCCGGTTATGTGCCATACAACCATGGTTTACTTCCGGTAACCATTATGACTGCAAGAAGAATGTATACCTTCAGGGAAAACTTTACCGTTAATCCCTCTCTATCAGGTACTCTTCTGTCCCTTTACCTTGTACCCTCAAGTTTTCCTTATGACGTTTATATAAACGGTAAAAGGATTATAAGCAGGGGAAGCCTCGAAAAAAATTTCCAGGCCTCTTCCTTCCACACTCTTGTCGTTCAGCTGTCGGGAAATCTGCTGAACTACGGCCAGGTTAAAAACGAATTGACGGTCCAGGCTTATCCTATAGAGGAAACATCACCGCTTGAAGCTCCCATAATAATGTCAGACCTTACTGCAACAAGTATGGCTTTCTTTAGAAACCTCTTCAATGTTCATTTTATCCAGGCTTCATTCATAATAGGGATACTGATCGGCATATATTTTCTGTCCCATTTCATAATAAGAAAATACTCCGACCTTCAATATCTTTACTTCGCCATGATGTGCTTTTTTTTCAGTTTATGCTACATCAATATAACATTCAGTTATAACCTGACGAATGAGTTCAGGCTCGAGAAGATTTCAAGATCAGCATACCCGATGGCGCTTCTCTTTCTTACTCTATTTATCCGTGAAATGACAAAATTGCTTAAAAGGTTCTGGGTATTAATACTGCTTTCCCTGCCATCGATAGCTGCATCGGTCATTATTTTGTTCCAGAAGAACATATACGGTGTTGATAATTTCTTTAACAATACCGTAACTCTTTACTTGGTCGCTCCCATGCTTCTTCTTAGCTTTATAATGCTGGTCATAGCTTATTTTAAAACTTACAGGCCTGTATTTTTTATTCTTATATTTCCCTTTATAATAATTTTCGCTGCCTCTTTTCATGACATAATTTCAGTAATGCTAAAAGAGACTCCCTTCTGCTGGTTTGTACCCTATGGATTTCTTCTCCTTGTTGTAAGCATTTTTGTTATCCTGGCTATTGAAGAATCCTCGATATACGCAGTATCCGAGAGCCGTTCCAGGGAAATAGATATTAAAAACATAGCTATGACAAAAATAATAGAGAAGATTGAACTGGTCTCTAAAAACCTTGAGAATTCAAGCCTCAATCTCAAAGAGAACATCGGCAGGGCCAGTTCTGTCATCAAGAATTCAATCAGGGACAACAGAATAATTTCAGACAGACTTATCAATGAACTACAGGGTCTGGAAAATGCAATATCTCAGATAACATCCAGGATGGAGTTCACTGTAAACAAAATACCTCAGGCTATCTCAAGCCAGACAGCAGCCGTGGAAGAAACGAACCGTACAGTTTCAAGTATGAGTTCGCATATTGACAGGATTCTTCAATTCACTAATCAGACTAATATTATTGCACAGGAACTCTCAAAGCTCGCTTCCAGCGGAAGGGATATTGTCCTGAAATCAAGGGAAACTATTAATGAGGTTTCTCTTAACTCTCAATTTATAAGCGAAATTTTGCTTAATATCCATGAAATTGTCGAAGAGAGCAATTTTCTTTCGATCAACGCATCAATAGAATCGGCCCATGCAGGCGAATCCGGCAAGGGTTTCAGTATTTTAGCCAACGAAATAAGGGAACTCGCCAATAAATCCAGGGAAAGGCTTGTTATAAGTCAGAACCGTTTGAAACAGATGATTACATTCATAAACGGAAGTATATCATTATCGGAACAGGTAACCAGTTCTCTTCTAACTATCATGGATAAGTCCCAGGACTCCGCCGGTATGATCAGCAAGATATCTGAACAGATCAGTGAACATAAATCGGAGTTCGGGGAAATTTTAAAAGGTTCGGATTCTCTTCTGCAGGATACTCTTTTAATACAGAGCATGTCTCTTAATGAACGGAGGGAAAACGAGTCTCTCAAGGGGGCATTGTCAGCATTAAGGGAATCATTCATCGCGACGGCTGACACTTTGCGTTCACAGATGGAAAGCGATAACAGGATTTCCGAAGCGATCGACATCATTCAGCAACTTCTTGGAGAAAATCTGAACGCCATAGATATCTTAAAGGACAGTGTGATGATAGGGAGGACCACCACTCCTTAAATCTTTGAAACACCGTATTTCATAGAATAAGATCTTATTTTTTCCATTATTTCTTCATTAAGCATGATTCTTCCGTCAACAGGGCGATTATAAAGGTAATCTACAATATCCTTCAAATTTACAATCGAATAAACGCAGATATTAAATTCATCACTGATTTCCTGCAGTGCGGATCTATTATCTGAAAGCCCCTTTTCCATACGGTCTACGGATACCACAAGCGCCTTTATATTAACTTCTGATATGGATTTTAAAAGTTTAATGCTCTCACGGACTGAATTACCGGCAGTGACGACATCCTCTATAATGACTATCCTGTCCCCGTTTTTCGGCCTGCTTCCGACTATCAAACCTCCCTCACCATGGTCTTTTTCCTCTTTACGGTTAAAACAGAAGCCCTTATTAATCCCATATTTCCGGAACAGGGCTATTGATGCGGATACGGATATGGGAATACCCTTGTAAGCAGGTCCGTAAAGAATATCGAAATCATCCCCGATTCTCTCGGAAATTATTTCGGCATAAAATTCTCCAAGCTTTGCTATATCCGAGCCGGATTTATAATTGCCGGTATTGATAAAAAACGGTGTTCTTCTGCCGCTTTTCGTTAAAAATTCTCCGAATGTCAAGACCCCTGAACGCACCATGAACAGTATAAAATCTTCCTGATAATCCATCATAACTCCCTCTACCCTTTACATTTTCACTGAAAATTCAGGGTTTTAATGATATAATAAATGATGCCAATAATCAATTTAATGGGAGATAAACCTGATTGCCGGTATTTGAATTAATCAGTGATATAATATTTCCGCCAGTAGAGATGAGCACAAGGGAGGGTATTCTTGCAGTAGGAGGGGATCTTTCGCCTGAAAGGTTATTATGCGCATACAGATCAGGAATTTTTCCCTGGTACATGCCTGAAAGCCCGATTATATGGTGGTCGCCAGACCCGCGTTTCGTTTTATTTACAGATGAGCTTAAGGTTCCCAGAAGCATGCGCAGGATTTTCAACAGGAATTATTTCCGTTTCACTTTCGATACACAATTCGAAGAGGTGATTAAATCCTGCAGTCTGCCAAGAAAAGATGAAAAATCAACCTGGCTTGTCCCGGAGATGATTGACGCCTACATTGAGCTCAACAGACTCGGCTACGCACATTCGGCAGAGGCTTGGTCTGGAGACAGGCTTGCCGGCGGTTTATACGGTGTTTCCCTTGGAAGATGCTTCTTCGGGGAATCCATGTTCACGAGGGAAAACAATGCATCAAAAGCCGCCCTGATCTTTCTGGCGCAAAGGCTCAGAGAGCTGGGCTTCAAAATGATAGATTCGCAGGTTTATACTTCACATCTTGCCATGCTCGGAGCGCGCATGATACCAAGGTCAGAGTACCTAGAATACCTTAAGGAAAGCCTCAAATACGAGAGCATAACTGGAAACTGGGGAAAACTTGCAGAATGGAAAACTGGAAATATTGATCCCGCTTTATTATAATTAAAGAAGAGGGGCTTCAATGAATCAGGGCTATAAGGCAGAAGATATTACTTCAACAATCATATATATACTGATTGCCTTCGCTTTTATCTCTCTTTTCACATCTTTTTTCCCGTTATTTCTGGCACTGGCATTAATTGCATCTCTTGTATCGGGAGTATCCATACTTTACCGGTATATCAGGAATGGTTCTTTTGAGAGGGGAAAGATCAATTCCAAATACGACGAACATGGGAGCAGGAAGATAAAGGCATCCGTTATTGAGATGAAAGAACTGGATGAAGGTGCAAAAAAAGAACCGGAGACCCCCAAGGCTCCTTCCGGTAAGGACGGCGGACAATAATTATTTTGAATTTCTCATATCCCTTAAAATCACTCCCTTGCCTATAGGGAAATACCTGAATTCAAGCTCTTTCATTTTGTCGGAGGGGAAAATATTCCTGCCGTCAATCACTATCGGCAGTGCAAGAGCTGAATATATATCGCAGGGATCAATTTTCCTGAATTCTTCCCATTCCGTCAGAATAACAAGCGCCTCGCAATTCTCAAGAGCTTTTAAGGGCTCTGCCTCGTATCTTACATTTTGAGACTGAGGAAAGATCTTCCTGAAATTCTCTTCAGCTTTCGGATCATACAGTGAAACCTTTGCTTCCATATTCAAAAGTTCCCTGACTATGTTAATAGAGGGAGCTTCCCTGATATCATCGGTCTCAGGTTTAAAAGCGAGGCCCCATAATGCTATTTCCTTGTTTTTCAGAATCCATAACTCGTCCTGGAGTATCGATATGATCTTTTTATATCTGATGGAATTAAAGTTATCAACTGATTTAATAAGGGAGCTGTCGACAAGGTGTTCTTCCATTACCTTAATAAAGGCTTTTACATCTTTTGGAAAACAGCTTCCACCGTATCCAATGCCGGCATCTAGGAAAGACCTGCCTATCCTTCCGTCGTAACCAAGACCCTGCGAGATGTTTTCAATATCACCCCCAGTTTTTTCACACAGATCGGCCACCATGTTTATAAAGGATATTTTCATGGCCAGAAAAGAATTCGAAGCATATTTTATAATCTCTGCGCTGGACGGATCAACAACAAGCTTCTTAGTATCGAAGCATTCGTAAAGCTTGAGCAATGTATCCCTCGCCCTGTCGGTTTCAACTCCGATAACGATCCTGTCCGGATTCATGAAATCAGCAATAGCGTTCCCTTCTTTTAAAAACTCGGAATTGACGACAAAATCAAAGCGGGATTTCCCCTTATTGTATAATTTCGTGATCGTCTTCAGGTGCATATGAGTCCCGACCGGGACTGTGCTCTTTTCAACGATTATCTTGTAAGAATTCTTCGGGGAGTTTTCTGCTATCGCCCTCACTGCTGCCTCAACCTGGGAAAGGTCGGCTGAACCATCATTCATGGGAGGGGTTCCAACGCAGATAAAAATAATTTCCGAAGAGTTAACAAGCTCTTTAATATCGGTTGTAAATGACAATCTTTTTTCAGCTATATTTTTCTTCAGGAGTTCTTTAAGACCCGGCTCAAATATCGGCGATTTGCATACCGAATAGGATCTGATCTTTTCTTCATCAATATCGTAGCATATTACCGAATTTCCTTCTTCAGCAAAACAGCACCCGCTGACAATCCCTACATACCCTGTACCTACAATTCCTATATTCATATAAATTCCCGGCCTATTTTATTTCTTTAAGCAGGTCTTTCACTTTATTCGTCTTCTCCCATGAAAACTCTTCACGCCCGAAATGCCCGTAACATGCCGTCTTCTGATAGATAGGCTTTCTCAGATCAAGTGTTAAGATAATGCCAGATGGAGAAAGATCAAAAACCTTCTGCACTGCCATCTCAATAGCGCTTTCTTCAACTTTGGCAGTTCCGAATGTCTGGACCATCACGGATACAGGATAAGGAACCCCGATCGCATAGGCTACCTGAAGTTCACATCTGTCGCATAGCCCGGCGGCTACTATATTCTTAGCGATATACCTGGCCATATATGCGGCGCTTCGGTCGACCTTGGAGGGGTCTTTTCCGCTGAATGCCCCGCCTCCATGCCTCCCCATACCTCCATATGTATCCACGATGATCTTTCTGCCTGTAAGACCCGAATCCCCATGAGGGCCGCCGATAACAAAACGGCCCGTAGGATTGATAAAATATTTCGTTTTTTCATCCAGTAATCCTGTCGGCTCCAGTACGGGTTTGATGATCTTTGAAATTATTTCATTTTTCAAATCTTCATAGACAACCGACTCGTCATGCTGATGGCTGACTACCACCGTATCTATTCTGATCGGTGAGTTTTCTTCATATTCAACTGTAACCTGGCTTTTGGAATCAGGTCTCAGCCATTTGATCGTACCGCTCTTGCGCAGCTCAGAGGCATATTTAAGGATCTTGTGTGCAAACATAATCGGCGCCGGCATTAATTCAGGAGTTTCTTTGCAAGCGAACCCGAACATCATTCCCTGGTCTCCAGCCCCCTGCTGTCCCTTGAACTCATTAAGACCTGAACCGGATACTCCCTGAGATATATCAGGTGATTGAGAATGAACGGTGCAGAGAACAGCCATTGAATGGCAGTCAAGCCCGAATTCAGGATTATTATAACCTATTTTATTTGCAGTATCCCTAGCAATCTGCTGAAAATCCAGAGTGGCTTTACTGGTTATTTCTCCGCCCACCAGGACCATCCCCGTCGTTGTAAAAGTTTCGCAGGCGACCCTGGAATACGGATCCTGTTCCATGCAGGCGTCGAGAACACCATCCGAAATCTGGTCCGCCAGCTTATCTGGATGCCCTTCGCTTACAGATTCGGAAGTAAAGAGATATTTTTTCGGCATGCCTAAACTCCTTTAATAAACGACCTATAATTATAAAAAACAGGCGTGATTATATCAATTATTTAATTGTTATTTTAAAATTAACACTGCATCAATTAGACTTAAATCCATCGGGAGATTTGTATGACCGGCTTGAAAATCAGCGTATCTGGTATACGTGGAATCTGGGGTGAAAGCCTCAATATAGAATCCCTATCGGGTTTCATAAAAGCATTCGTTATCTTTTTAAAAAACAGGAATTGCAGCGGGATTCTCATCGGCAGGGATGCACGGCCGACCGGTGCTGTGATAAGCTCCCTTGTGGTCGGTATTATGAACGCATTCGGTATAGACGTGTTGGATTGTGGAATTATCCCGACGCCGACGGTTCTATTCGGAGTCAGAAAACTGATGCTCGGCGGTGGAATAATCATAAGCGCTTCTCATAATCCTATTGAGTGGAACGCACTGAAATTCGTGATCAGGGACGGTATTTTTCCAGGAGAAGAGGAGATCAAATTGATAAATTCATATATCGGCATGGATATCAGAGAGAGCCCGTACGACAGGATAGGAAGAAACAAAAAAAACAAAACTGTTGAGGAAATGCATATCAATGCGATCCTCAATAATATCTCAGTGTCTGCTATAAAGGATATGCATTTCAGGATCGTGCTCGATCCTGTAAACAGCGCTGGATGCCGGATCGGACAAAAACTGCTTGAAAAACTGGGATGTGAAGTCAGGCTTGTTAATGGTGAAATAAACGGCAGTTTTGGCAGGGGCCCGGAGCCAATCCCTTCCAACCTTGTACACATGACTCCGGAAGTCAGGGAATTCAATGCAGATGCCGGTTTCGCAATGGATCCGGATGCAGACCGGCTTGTACTGGTAGATGAAAAAGGGGCTGTCTTGAGCGAAGAAATGACCTTTGCACTCTGTGCGGATCATGTTCTTTCGTTAAAGAGGGGCGATATCGTCACCAATTATTCCACTTCCATGTTAAGTGACTGGATTGCAGGTAAATACGGCGTGCACTGCTACAGGACAAAAGTTGGTGAAGCGAACGTTACTGCGGGAATCTTCAATCATAAGGCTGTAATAGGCGGAGAGGGCAACGGTGGTATTATATATCCCGCAATAAATCCAGCGAGGGACAGTCTTGCAGGAATGGCGCTGATCCTCGAGATGATGGCAAAGAGAAATAAACATTTATCTGAACTGACCTATGAACTGCCGCATTATTTTATGCTGAAGGAAAAAATAGAAACCCCGCTCACGGCGGAAATTATTTTCGGCAGGATAAAAAAAGAGTTTCCAAACGCCGTGATAGACGATACGGACGGAATAAGGCTTGACTGGGATGAAAAAGGAGCCAGGATCTGGATTCATATCAGGCCTTCTAACACCGAACCTGTATTCCGCATTATCGGAGAGTCGTCTGACGAAAACCTGCTGAAATCCAATCTAGGTCTCGCAAGAGAGCTGATGATCCGTCAATGACCCAAGCTGATGTTATTGACAAAACAATAATTTTATAATATACTAATAGTATATTTAATATAACAGTAGTATATAGGAGAATTTATGAAGTTAAGCTATCTTGGCTACCTTGGATTTGGAGGTTTGCTTGGATTCTGGGAAGGCCGTTTTTTCAGTCTTTTCTTTCTTTTCCTCCTTTTTCTGGCCGATATTTTTCCAAAGCGGGGGAAAGGCCTTTTAAAAATTATTCTCTTATTTATTATCACTGCCGCGTTTATATCTATCAGTTATTTCAATATTATGCCCCTGACAATAATATTATACGCCATACCATTATGGATGGTCGGTTTTCTTTCTGTCACAGCTTTTTATCCTCCAGACAGAAATTATCCTACAGCCGATGTTATGAATATAATCAGGGATCCGTTTACAAAAGAAAGCCTTGAATTTAATGAAGAGAATATGGAAATTATCAATCATAATAATGGGGCTCTTTACAGGATCATGAATAATATCCCTGTAATGATGGATGAATCTAAATTAAACGGATTGAATAAGAAATATTCAGCCTTTTATGATAAATTCGCGGTATTCTATGATATTTCACAAAAGATGATCTATTCTGTTTTTTACGGCGGTGAAAAAAGGAAAAGAATGGAATTCCTCACTAAACTGGAGATTAAGGCCGGTGATACGGTTCTTGAAACGTCATGCGGCACCGGGGGAAATCTTCACTATCTTCCGAAAAACGCTGCATACTTTGGCCTCGATATTTCAAAAGGAATGCTCTCTGTCTGCCTGAGAAATCTGAGACGCTGGGGTAAAAAAGCATTTCTTGTCCAGGGAGAAGCTGAGAACCTGCCATATAATGATGCGTCATTTGATGCAGTGATTCATTATGGGGGTATCAATTTCTTCAATGATAAAAAAAAGGCGATCGACGAAATGATCCGTGTTGCAAAACCAGGCGCCAGACTGCTTGTAGCCGACGAAACAGAACAGGTAGCCGAGGCTTCAAAAGGAATACCCGGACTTGAAGGAATTTATTCAAATAAGGGATATGATAAAATTAATGTACCGACTGATCTGATTCCCAGGCAAATGCAGGATATCAAATGTGATATCCTGTTTGACGGTACAATTTATTGCATAACATTTAAAAAACCATTATGACAAGGGAAGAACGAGAAAGGCAAACCCGCAAAGAAGGAATTATAGATGCAGCCGAAAAACTTTTCAGGGAGAAAGGTTTTGATAATTCAACAATGGATGAAATTGCAGACGCTGCAGAGTTTACAAAAAGAACTGTTTACAGCTATTTTATTAATAAGGAAGACCTTTATTTTGCCGTAGCGTTGAGAATAACAAGATATTATGTATCGGTTATGCTCCGGGAATCAGGGGCGATAAAGAGCTGTGCTGAAAAGATAGAAAAAGCCGGAAAGTCTTATTTTATGTTTTTTCAGAATGATCCTGGAGGCTTCAAAATAATCTCATTTGCAAGAACGATCCATAATTTTGAAAAAGAAAGTCCGCATCATGCTGAAATGGTAAAAGAATCGGAAAAAATATTTGAATTTTTAGCAGGTGTTATCAAACAGGGACAATCCGAGGGCAGTGTCAGAAAGGATATTGATCCATTAATGACAGCCTATTATTTAGCGGAAAGCATTGTAAGTATTCTTGAAATGTTCTCAGTCAACAGGCCTGAATCTGAACTATTCGGCGTGAATGGGGAAAAATTCCTGGAATTTTACTTTTCAATGATCCTGGATTCAATAAAGCCGGCGAAAATAT
>CAYPRX010000001.1:0-4750 GCA_964413265.1 uncultured Brevinematales bacterium | reverse complement strand
ACAGAAGAATTTCATTTAAACAAAAAATATATTGTTGATTCATATTTTTTTGAAACTTGCGGGAAAAGTGGGTATTTGGCCTTTTATTATAATACCGATAGAAAGGAATGGACAATAAAATCCTTTAAAAAGAACTGGTATGTAAAATCCGATGCATTACTAACGCAAAGTATAAAGAATTGCTTGGGAATCTCTGACAAAAAAGGAGGTTGAAAATGGATCGGAAGATTATTTGCCCGGTTTGCGGGTCTGAAAATATTACAAAAAAGAAAAACATCAGAGTATTAAAATCAAATTACAATGACATAACTGTTACACGGAATATAATTGAATATAAATGTAATAATTGTGGAGAAACTGGGGATTTTAATAATGAAAACATACTTCTTCTTACAAAAGCCGGATATGAATTAAAAACAAAAGAAACTCAGTATTTAATTAAAAAAATTGAAAAGTCTAAATTAAGCTTTGCAGGAATTGAAAGATCACTTGAACTGCCTCAAAGAACTCTGACAAAATGGAAAAATGGTTTATCAAAGCCCACTGCAGCAGGTCATGCTTTGATTAGAATAATAAATGCATTTCCATGGCTCATATATGCTGCAGATGAAAAGTATGAAGAAAATTTTTGTAAAATACTAGTGCATTCCATTGATAAATATAATCTTTTTACGGAAGCTATGTTATGTGGAGGCGGAGGATTTACAATTGAAGACGAGAATTCTATATTTTCATTTTATACAAAAAACACAACAATAATGGTCGAAAATAAACCAATAGCATTTGCAAGTATTTAAATGAGGGATCTATATGATAATTCAAGAATTTATTTTTTGTGATGATGTACGACAGGAAATGTGGAATAAACAAACTGTGGTAGGAATATGGGGTGAAAATTTATTATTTCAAATCCCGGATAAAAATAAAATGAAATGGCCATTAGCGGCGAGACTTGGTTTGTTTATTCGTTTAAAAAAGGAACAAGAAGAAATTAATCCGGATAGCTTCTCAATTTCAGTATTATTCAATGATAAAGAATGTTTTAATTCTAAAGGAAATATTTTGGTTAATAACAATCCTACAACATTAATAACTATAACAATGGTAAATAATAATTTTTCATTTCCTGGAGAAGGAATCTATAAATTTAAAATAACATTGTATTCCAAAAATAATATTATTTTTGATAATTTTCCTGTAAACAGCTTGAATGTTTCCGTTGCAGAGTTAAAAAATATATTAGCTTCTTGATAACAAGAATAAATTCAGCCATAAAATATACCCATTATTGTCTCAGTTACCTTTTATGACCCATTTTGTCAGGTTCAGATTTCTAATGAAAAGTAAGTGATCAATGGGTTTGCAATATATCGACCCCTGAAATAAAATATTCAGTATTTAAAAAAGTCATGCAGGGACAATGAATGGATTTAAGTGTCATCATTATACATTTCCGTATGGGTGAAAAGCTTACAGTTTGCCTTGAATCGATGATGGCGAACGGATGGGACAAAAAATATGAGATCCTGGTTGTCCATAAAGCCTCTGAAGAGCCGGGGGACGAAGTATTAAAAGAGTTTCCATTTATAAGGGTAATCCCATATGATCGGTTCGGCGTGGGAGAAATGCGCAATGTGGGAATCAGGAATTCAACGGGGCGATATGTTCTCATGTTCGACGCTGATGCATGGATAAAAGAAGACAGGTTCGACGATGCGCTTTCCTATATGGACAATCACAGTGAAGCCGCTGTCATGGGTATGAAACTATTAAATAAAGACAATACGCTGCAGTATTCCTGCCGAAGTTTTTATACCCTGTGGACAATCCTTCTCCGAAGAGCTTTCCTGGGAAAGATCTTTAAAAACGGGGCTCTGAGACGCCACCTGATGCTTGATTGGGATCATGCCTCTTCCAGAGAAGTAGACTGGGTAGTGGGGGCCTGTTTAATGATACGGAAAGAGGCTCTTGAAAAGATCGGATATTTCCAGGAGATAACATCTTTTGGATTCGAGGACGTTGACTTCTGCTGGAGGGCCAGAAACATGGGATTTAAAACGGTCTATTATCCCTATGCCCAGGTTTACCACGAATATCAAAGATCCAGCGCCAAGATAAGCCTCCGTATGAAGGAGCATACAGTTGCAGCAATTTCTTTTTATTACCATAATTTTATGAGGAAAAAATAATGCAGAAAGTGAGTTTTTTGACTCCGCCGGCGATAAATGGGGGAAGGATCCCTGAAAGGGTTTTCGGATGCACGTACGGTCTTTATGCAATACCAAATATATTTATTCTAACCTATGCCGCCATTTTGCGGGAAGCGGGGCATCTTGTTAAAGTCAGGGATGCGCCGGTTGAGGGTATGAAAGTTAAAGATTTCCTGCCCTATCTTGAAAATGATGACAGCGATATATATATTTTTTACAGTGTCAATCTTTCAAAAGAACAGGACAGGCTGGCCGTGGAAAATATCCGCACTTCAAGTAGGAATAAGTTCGTCATTTTCTGCGGGCCAGCCCCGGCCTGGGACCCGGAATACTTTCTATTTGACGATAGATGCTTTACTGTCCGCGGCGAGGGGGATTTTACCATCCGGGATCTTGTAGACTATTTCGATGGCAGGCTGAAAGGGTCACTTGAGAATATCACCGGAATAACATTCAGGGATCATCAAGGAAGGATCATTCATACCCATTACCGCGAACTTATCGAAGATCTGGATGTCCTTCCAGTTCCTGCAAGAGACCTGATAAGACGCGATCTGTATTACAATCCAAAACTTAAGGAACGCCCCTTCACAGCGATGCTCACGACCCGCGGATGCCCTTTTCAATGCACCTATTGCGTCCCCTGTTCCCTCTCTTTCGCAACGAAACTGGAGTACAACAGGCATAAAAAGACGGTCAACAGCGTTCCAAAGGTGCGTTTCCGTTCTGCCGGAAAGGTGATAGAGGAATTCAGGGCGCTTTCAGAACAGGGTTACAGAACTGTCAGTATTATTGATGATGAATTCGTCCTGGATAAGAAGCGGACTGTCGAGATCTGCGAGGGGATTAAATCGCTTAAAATGCGATGGGGATGCCTTGCGAGGGCAGATTCCCTTGTTGATGACGAGGTAGTTCGCGCCATGGCTTACTCTGGATGCGTTTATACAGACATAGGAATAGAATCTTTCAGCCAGGATATTCTTGATGACGTGAAAAAGGGGATAAAGCTTGAAACTTTTTATGAAGCGATGAAGATACTTAAAATGAACGGGATCGCACCGAAGCTTAATATACTTATTGCGGCGTCTTCGCTTGAAACTGCTGAAACGATAAAGAAAACAATAAGAGAATCAATCAGGCTTGAGCCTGATATGGTCATGTTCTCGATATGCAATCCCTTTCCAGGCACGGAATTCTACCAGAAAGCTAGAGAAAACGGATGGCTTGTATACAAAGATTATGTCCCTGTTGATGTACAGAAAAAGTCGATCATAGAATACCCGCATCTTAAAAAGGGTCAGATTGAAAGGCTCGTCAGGAAGGCAAATTTCAGGTTTTTTCTCAATCCCCGCTTCATATTGAAAAACATCTTCAGGTTCAAGACTCCGAAAGACTTTTTCCTTGCATTCAAGAGCCTCATTAAAAAGCTTACGGGATGGTAATTTTAATAAATTCTAATTAATACTACTTGACAGATATTTTAGTCCGCATTTCCCAGAGACAGAGAATATTTATTGCCAATAATAAAAGGAAGCATTAAAATTATAGCAACTGGGTTTAAATGCAGTTTTTTTGGGATCAATCAGGGAGCTGACTGAGAAATTACAACTTATAATTCATAATATAGGCAATATGAAAATTATTAAGAAAATTATGAAAAAGGTAATAACTTTATTCTATAGAAAGAAAAATGTCAGTGAAGGTTTGATACCCAATATAGAATCAGAAATTTTTGAAGTCAATAATTGGATATTATCCGAATTTATCGTTCGGAAATTATATCCTGTTGTGGGCTGCATCCCTTTCCCTTTAAGCGAATTGAACCTTCTGGCGGCGACTGTAGTACGTTTTAGACCGGACATCATTTTTGAATGGGGAACAAATATAGGTAAGTCTGCGAGGATATTTTACGAAATATGCAGGTATTTCAATATTCCTTCGCAGATCCATACAATCGATCTCCCTGATAATGTCGATCATATTGAGCATCCGCATAATAAAAGAGGACTGTTAATAAGAAAAATCAAATCAATAAAGATGTACCAGGGTGACGGTCTTAAAAAGTCCATATCATTATATAATGAATGCGGGCAGGGAAAATCCGTTTTATTTTTTCTTGATGGAGACCATAGCTATGAATCCGTTAAGTGCGAATTGAACGGAATAGACTGCAAAATTCAGAATGCAGTCTATCTGATTCACGATACCTTTTTTCAAACCGCTGAATCAGGCTATAATATAGGACCTTACAGGGCTGTAAGAGAATTCGTCGAAAAAAAGGCGGGGCAATATAAGTGCTTATCTACGGATATCGGATTGCCCGGCATGACACTTCTCTATCCTGTGAATTTCAATTTAGTTTATTTTAGGTTAAAATCTCATAAATAAATGGCATTTTTGAAATACCCTTAAGAGGTACTGATGTGATAAATGGTTCTGCCAGACCGTTAAACATTGCAATTATTTTTTCATCGACTCTTATAATGTTTTTTTCATTTTTCCATGTTGAATACGGGGTCCTCCCCGGATCACTGCTTTCA